>JBGAFW010000057.1:0-66897 GCA_044227045.1 Labilithrix sp. | reverse complement strand
TTCCGCGTGGCGCGTGATCTCGCGGCGGCGGGCGCAGGGATCGTGCGCATCGCGTCCGTCTTCGCCGAGCCGCTCGTCGCGCGAGGCGACCTCGTCCCGATCCTCGAGCCTCATTGGGTCGCGGTGCCGATCCATGCGGTCCACGCCGGTCCGAACCCGCCGACGCCCGGAGTGCGCGCCTTCATCGACGCGGCGCGAGAGGCGATCGCCGACCTGCCCGGCATCAGCGGCAGCGAACAAAACCGCCGAGCGCCCTCGAAGTCTCGATGGCGCTCGGCGTGATCTTCATCGCTCGGAGCTTGCGAGCCGCGCGGTACTCGTCAGGACTTCTCGCCGCCCTTGCCTTTCTCGCAATGACCGCCGCCGCCATGACCGCTCGCGGCTCGCACGGCGTGCGCCTCCTCCTTCGTCACGGTACCGTCGGCGATCGCCTTGGCGACCTCCGCGTTCACCTGCGCGAGGCGTTGATCGAACTTCGCGCGGAGCGCCTTCGCCTCTTCGGCGGAGAGCTTGCTCGCGCGCTCTTCCATGTGGGCACGCGCCTTGGCCTGTCGCGCGTCCACGTGCTGCTTGAAGGTCGCCGCCGGCATCGGAAACGAGGGCTTCGCGCCGCTCTCGTCGGCAAACGCCGGGATCGTGGCGAGGGTTCCGAGCGCGAGCACACCAGCAAGAATCATTTTCGAACGAAGCATGGTCTATCAATCTCCTTCTTCGAAGAGACAGACGCAGCACCCGCCCAAGACATGCCGCGGTTTACGCTCGTTTACGTCCAGCGGTCGCGCTCGGTCACGCCGCGCTTGGATTCGAGCTGTTCCGGATCCGAGGGAACATCGAGAGGGTCTTCGATGCCGCAGACACGGCCGAGGTGGTGAGGGGCATTGGGTGCTTCGCGGCCCCCTGAATGACGACCCGATCGCGCCCCGTCCCCTTCGCCTCGTAGAGCGCGCGATCGGCCGCCGCCAAGAGCTCGCTCAAGCTCGCGCCGTGCACGGACGAGAGCGCGGCGCCGATGCTGATCGTGAACGGCGTGAGGCCTCCGTTGGTCGCGTCCTGCAGATCGCTCCGTAGCTGATCGTAGGTCGCCTTGAGCGCCTCGAGGCTCGGGGTCTTGTTGAGCGACTCGAGGCCGGAGCTCGACGTCCCTTGATCGCGCGTGATCGGGAGCACGATCGCGAACTCCTCCCCGCCCAAACGCGCGGCGAACCCGTTGCGCGCCGCGCAGTACGCGCGCGCCACGCGTGCGAAGAGACGGAGCGCGTGATCTCCCGCGGCGTGGCCGTGGGTGTCGTTCAGCTTCTTGAAGTGATCGACGTCGGCGATCGCGATCGCGAGGAGTCGGCTCGAGCCAGCGCGGAGCATGTTCGTCGCGCGCTGCTCGAAGCTTCGCCGGTTGAGCAAGCCGGTGAGCGCGTCGGTCTCGGCCTGCGTCTGGAACACGGACAAGACGTGGAGCATGCGCAGCCGATTGCCGACATGCGCGGCGACCACCTCGAGCTGCGTCACCGTGTGCTCGGAGAGCGGCGTGTCGTTGGCGGAGGTCGCATGAAGCACGCCGGTCGCGCCGCGCGTCGGCGCCAGCGGTACGCACACCGCCGGCTTGGGTCCGCCGGGACGATGGCGCAAATGCGGACAGAGGTCGAGCGCACCGACATCGTCGAAGCGCAGCGTCTGGCCGGCGCGCATCGCGGCGCAGCCGGACGGAGTCATGACCGGGCATCCAGGCGTCCCGTTCGCGGCCACCGCGGCGAGATGCAGCTCCGACTCCGACTCGTTGGCGAGGAGCAGCTCGGCGGGATGCGACGGCGCGGCCTCCGCGAACGCGCGCGACGCCACGTCGAGCGCCTCGTCCTCCGTCTCGGCCATCGACAGCGCCCGCTGCACCTGCGTATCGAGGCGTTGCCGCGCCGTCTCGCGCTTCGTCTCTGCGATGCGAAGCTCGGTGCTGGTCGTGAGCGCTGCCATGTTGCGCTCGAGGTGATCGAGCGCGGTCGTCTCACGCCCCCCGCCGCCGCCTCTGAGCTCGAGAGGAGGGATGTCACCTCGCGCGAGCGCCTCGACGTGCACCGAGAGATGCTCGATTCGTGCGAGGTGAGCACGTACCCGCCTCCGGAGCCTGCGAAGAGCGTCGATCGCGCCGAGCACGCCGGCCGCCCCCAAGACGGCGAGCACGACGATCGAAGACGGGAGAGACATCGGACGGTTCGTCAGTGCGCTTCGACGGCGACCACATCCATCGCGAAGCAACGCAAGGCGTTCAAGCTGCGGCGCTGCCAGTGCATTTCTCGGTTCGAATCGAAGATAACGCGGTAGCGCTTTGGCGCCGGCAGGTCTTGCACTTTACCGAGCCATTCGACGAAGCATTTGAAGCACGACGAGTTCATGAACTCGAGGGAGCGGAAGTCTACGACGACGGCGCCAAGCCCACGCGTCGAGACCTCGTTATGCACATTACGCAAATAGTCATCGAGCGGCTCGATACTGGACATATCGGCGTTACCACGAAATCGGAGGGTAAGAGCCTTGTCGCCCAGCTCTGGGACGATCGCAAAACCCGGCGGCGCCAACATCGGCATGTGAAAGGCTTCCATCACTTCACCAAATCCTGGCTTACGGTCGCGACGGCCGTGATGCGCACTTGATCACCATCGTAGGAGTGCGAGATCGCCATCTCTCCTTCGGCCCAGATGCGGGCCAAGCCCAGGCCCGACCCGTGCCGCATCGAGCGCGTTCGGCGCATCGCGTATTGGTAATAGGCGTCCGCGTTTGGCGCTTCGCGCATCTCGGAGAAGACCTCGTCGAGACCAGCGCGGCGCTCGGTCGAGAGGCCATTGCGTGTCTCCACCTTCACTTTGTGAGCACCTTCGCGACGCGAGAGCTCGACCCGAATGACCGTCGTCCCGTCGATGGAATACTTGAGCGCGTTCTCGAGGAGCTCGTGGGCGGTCAGGGCAATACGGCTCGCGAAATCAGGGTCGCCAAGGAGCGGCTGATACAGCGCAGCCACCATGCGACGTGCCTCGTTGACGGTCTCGACTGTCGGCCGAAAGCAGATTTCCAGATAGGGACTATTCACCGCCAACATCGAAATTCAGCCTCTCCTTGATAACGACCCGCACAAGGGTTTCTTCAGTCGGATGGGAGCCTCCCGACAGGGACTCCATCAGGAAGTCTGGGTGTTTCATGACGACGATGCTCACGTCGTCGAACGGCTCGCTCTTGTCGGTCCATTGATTGACCGCCTCGGCGATGGCGTCGCACATCTCGCTCGGGCTCGCGCGGGACGACGCCGATCTCCGAATGACCTCGATCAATCGCTCGATCCCGAACTGTTCGCCCTGACGTGCGCCGGACCTCTTCGCCTCGGTGATGCCGTCGGTGTAGAGGACCATCACGTCGTTCGGGGCGAGCTGCAGCGTCGACTCGACGGTCGCGCTCGCGACGTCCTTCTTCGCGCCGACCCACGTGCCGGGCGTCTCGAAGGTCTCGACGGTCCCGGACGCCGCGCGATAGACGATGATATCCTCATGGGCGCCTGCAAAGCGGACGCGACCGTCGTCGTGGTAACGCAGGATCGACAACGTGGCGTGGTCACGCCGTCCCATGCGCGTGCGGATGTTTTCGTAGAGGACGCGGTTGACCGCACACTCCACTTCACAAGGCGTGATGTCCGGCCTGGCGGCGACGAGCGCAGCGACCGCGGATTGGATCATCAACATGATGACCCCCGCGCCAAGGCCATGTCCGCTCACATCACCAATCCCGAGCCAATAGCCGTCCGACACCTTGATGATGTCGTAGTAGTCGCCTCCCACTTCGGTGGCGGGCTTCATGATCGCGGCCATTCGGGCCTCACGCTCCGCCGGCTCCACTCCGATCCGTCGTTCGAGCTTCGGGAGGATCGAGATCTGGAGATCGGCGGCGACCTGAAGCTCTCCGCGTAGCTGCCGCTCGCGGTCCGTGATGGCATCTCCCATGCTGTTCAGTGCGCGCGCGAGCGTCGCCACCTCGACATTTCCAGTCTCGGGTGCGCGTGATTTCAAAAGCTCACCTTCTTCGATGTGCTTGGCCGTCTGTACGAGGTTCATCAGCGGGCGCACCAGCCAGACGCGCGCAAACCCGATCAGAAGCCCTGCGGTCACGAGCATGACGAAGAGGCCACCGAGCGCCAGGTTCCACTGCGTCTGCGCGGCGGACGCATATTCGCGCTCGAGCGAGAAGACGATGCGTACGACCCCCACCGCCTTGTGATCGCTGTCGAAGATCTGCTGCGTCACGAGGAGGCGCTCGTGGCCTGGTTCACCGTCGAACACAGCGCCACGCGCGGCTTCGAAGTCGATGGCCTCGCCGAAGCTGCCGATAAAGCGTCCCCGGCCCACCAGCGCATCATCGCCTGGCTGCGGAAGCTCGAAGACGGCGGCGGCGACGACATCGTCCGTCGCGTGGAGGTGGTCGAGCATGGCGCGCACTGCGTCTTCGTCTTTGAAGACGACGCCCGCGGCTGCGGAGGCGGCGAACAGGTCGGTCACCGTGGTCGCGGCGGCACGCTTGTGCTCGAGCGTCTGCCGCCGCTCCTCCGCGGCCAACACCAAGACAAGGAGGGTCGTGACGGCAAGAAGGACGGCGACGGTGACGATGGCCAGCTGGGTGCCGACCGAAAGCTTCATGCAGGACATTACGGCCTAAAGCCGTGACCCTTCACGGCTTACGCGCTGGGTTTTCGAGCCGTTGTGTATCCAAGGAAATACTCAGTCGTGCTCTCTCGAGTCCACCAACGCGCATGCGTTGCGTTCATCGGCTTCTTCTTGGCGCTTCTGCTGATCGCCAAGGCCGCCGCTGCGGACCCGCTGCCCACGTCGCTGCAAGCCGAGCTGATCGTCAAGCTCGCGGGCTACGACCGCAATATGCGCATACGTGCACGCGAGCAGGTGCGTGTGCTCATCGTGACGCGGGATGACAGCAACGACGACGCACGATGGGCGGCCCAGCTAGCCGCCGCGCTCGGGCGAAGCGAGCGCATCGCAGGTCTGCCACACGGTGAGACGACCGTCACCTACCGCCGCGCCGACGCGCTCGCGGCGCAGTGCAAGAGCGAACGGATCTCGATCGTCGTCTTCGCGCCGTCACTTGGCGGTGAAACCGAGCGAATGCGCGTCGCGTTCGACGGCGCGAACGTCCTCACGGTGACGCCCGATCAGGATCTCGTGCGCCGTGGAGGCGCCGTGCTCGGCTTCGAGCTCGTCTCCGGCAAGCCCAAGCTGTTCCTCCATCAACCGCAGGCCACGCGGCAGAACGTGGTCATTTCGGCGGAGGTCATGAAGCTCATGACTGTGTATCAATGAGCCGTCGAGCCACCTTCGTCGTGAGCGCCGCGTTCGTCCTCGGCGTCGTCCCGTCGGCCTACGCCGATGACGACACGAGCGCTCTGCAAGGTCTGCTCGAAGAAGAGGTCGTGACCAGCGCCTCGCGATCGGCGGAGCAGACGGCGGACGCCCCCGCGCTCTCGCGCGTCATCTCGGCCGAAGACATCCGGCGCTTCGGGATCACGTCGGTGGACGAAGCGCTTGGCTTCCTCGGTGTTGGCGTGCAGACGCAACGCGGCCTCGTCGACTCGGACGTCAGCGCCCGGGGAGTTGGCTTCAGCGGCGACAAGGGCAACCACATGCTCCTCCTCGTCGACGGCCATGTGATCAATGACCCGCTCTTTGGCTCGGCCTCCACTGGGCCCTCTCTCGGAGCTCCCCTCGAGCTCATCGACCATATCGAGGTCGTCCTCGGGCCAGGCTCGGCGGTCTATGGGTCCAATGCCGTCCTTGGGGTGATCAACGTCGTCACGAAGTCCACCGCGCTCGACGAGGGCTCGCATGCGGCGGTGGAGAGCTCGTTTGGCCGCTATGGGCGTGCGACGCTCACGGGCAATTATCCATTTGTCTTCCTCGGTAAGCGCTCGAACCTGACCGCCGGGCTCTCCTATTATCGAATGGATAGCTCGACGGATCTCCCGCTCGTCGATATGGGGATCGATCCGATGAGCGGGATGCCCTATCGCTCGTCACCGAATGGCACGCCAACGGGCATGTGGGGCGGACACGTCAGCCGCGGGCTCTTTTTGGATGTCCCCTCTTCGTATGTTCGCGTCGTCCGCGATCGATTGGAGCTTACCGCTCGCGCTGTGGTCTCGAAGAAGGCCGACCCGAGCGGCCCTGGTGATTTCGATCGCCCCGAGAGCACGACGCTCGAGCGACGTGCGTCAGTCTCCGCGAAGCAGGGCATGTCCCTTGGAAAGCTGGGCGAAGCTAGCGTGCGGATCTACGGCGACGTCTTCTCGTCCGAGGGCAACCTGATCACCTCGGCGGCCAGCGCCTGCGCGTGGCCGACCACGCGCACCTGCCGCTACCGCGACGCGGACTCCGCCAATCGCGCCGGAGCCGAGGTGCAGTCCACGTTCGATTGGTTTTACAACGGCCGCGTGACGAGCATGTTCGGAGCGATGGGCGCGATCGACCACTTTCACACCATCACGAACGCCATCGACTTCGACTCCGGTCATCTCCTCGCCCCCACCTTCCATGACCTGGATGTGGAGTCGGCGGTCTACGTGGCCGGCTACACGCAGCAGGTCGTTCGCCCCACCTCGTGGCTCACGCTCAACGCGGGTGGTCGTCTCGATTGGCGCCAGCTCCAAGACGACGAGCCGCATGACATCCCGCCGGTCTTCACGCCTCGTGTGTCCGTCGCCGTACGCCCGTGGGACGGCGCGACCCTCAAAGCGCTTTACTCCGAGGCCTTTCGTGCGCCAAACGCATACGAGTCGGACGCGCGACACCCCATCCTGATCCAATCGAGCCGGCTCGCGCTCGAGCGCACCGACTCGACCGAGCTGATCTTCGAACAACGCATGAGGGCGCAGCGGCTAACCTTCAATCTCTTCCAAAGCCATTATCACAACATCATCAATCGGGTCCTCCTCACGCCCGAGGAGACCGCGGCGGCGATCGCGACCGGTCGCAGCTCCGTGCCTCTCGCGTCCAACGGGAGCTTGTTTCAATTCCAAAACGAAGACCGCTTTACCACCCATGGCTTCACGACGGCGCTCGACGGTGCGCTGGCCGACGGCGCGCTGCACTACGGTGCCAGCGTGACGGGTGCGGTCGCGCGGGTGGCCGAGATCGAGGCCGTTCCCGTCGCTCCGCAGGTATTCGGGAATGCTCGCGTGGCCTATCAGCCGCCCAATCGTGCGCTTCCTGTGCTCGCGCTCGCCGCGTCCTTCGCGGGGCGATCGATCGCCGACCATTCTTACGATCAGGGATATACCCCGATCCCCACGGCGCCGCCCGAGCTCGATGTGCGTGCGACCGTGAGCGGACCAGCGCCCCTCGTCAAGAGACTTGGCTATCGCTTGATCGTCAATCACGCCTTCCACGATCGATCGCCGTTCGGGGTTGGCCCCGCCAATCGCCCACTTCCCACCGCGATGCAGCCGGCGCTCGCGCCCGTTCGCCGGTGGGACGCAACACTGGGTCTTCAATACGATTTCTGATCTGAAGAACTGCAGGCCGCGGACGTTTGTAACAAAGCAGGAGACCCCATCGCTTCCGTTTGCTGCCTCACGATGTGCCACAGGTCGCTAGCCGTCACCGACGACACATGATCATTCCGCGTCGACGAGCCAGGAGCAGTAGCGCGAGCTTGCAGGCGGCGGCCATGTCCGCGCCACCTGCGTCGAGCCCTGCTTCGTTTGTGACGCCTTCGTCCGCGCCACGCGCCGAGTCGCTCGCGCTCATCGTGGCTCCCGACGCGACGCTGTCGAAGCAGCTCCGGCGAGAGCTCGAGTCTCGCGCGTGCGTCGTCGTCTCGAAGTCGGGCGTGATCGACGCGATCGCGGAGCTTCACGGAGTCGAGTTCGATCTCATGTTCGTCGCGCTCGAGCTGCCACCTCGCTCGGGCGTCGACTTGGTCAGGGTGGCGCGCGAGCTGTCTCCGGACACCGAGGTCATCGTTCTCTTGAGCCAGGAGGACGTGAGCTCTCGCGATCGAATGGTCGACTGTGTGCGTCATGGCGCGGTCGACTTTCTCCGTTTGCCGCTTCAAGGCCCCGAGCTCGACTCCGTCCTCGAGCGATCGATGCGCCGTCGCGAGGTACGCACATCGACCGCGATTTACGAGGCTAGCCACGCCATCCTCTCCAACACCAACGGCAAGGAGCTGCCGTCGTTGATCGTGAGCCTTGCCTCGGAGCTGCTCGAGGCCGACGCGGTGAGGTTCATCCGCTGCACGGGCGACACATCGAGGCCATCCCATGTCTCGAGCGACATCGTCGATGTCGGAGGCGCTGGCGTGAAGGCTCCTCACGTCGACGAGGAGCTCTTGGCGCTCGTACGACACGCCGTGGCGAAGGGCTATCTGGCGACCGGTGAGCCCGTTCTTCTGCCGGACGACGCGCACGATATCCTCGACGCGCAGAGCCATGTTCGCTCCGCCATCCTGTGCCCTCTCGCGATCGAGGGACACCTGGCCAACGTCCTCGTGATGGAGCGTTCCTCGGACCCCCGCCCGTTTCGTCGCGGCGACGCAGAGCGCGCGGGCGTGCTCGCTTCGCAGCTCCGGCTCGCGCTCGACAACGTACGCCTGCTCGAGAAGACCGTCGCGACCGAACGGCTCGCCGCGATCGGAGAGCTCGCGGCCGGCGTCGCTCACGAGATCAACAGCCCGCTGATGTACGTCCTCGAGAACTGCCGGAATGCGCTCGACGATGCGAGGGCGCTGCCGGGCAAGCTGGGCGAAGACCTCTGCGCCGCTCTTCAAGACGCCAACGAAGGCGCGGAGCGTATTCGCGCGATCGCGAGCGATCTCCGAATGCTCGCCCGCGGCACCGCCGCGCTCGAGGATGTCGACGTCAATAACGCGATCCGCTCTGCGCTTCGAATCGCGGGCTCTACGCTGCGAAGCTCCGTCTCGGTGACCACGAATTTGGGCGAGCTCGCGCTCGTGCGCGGCAATCCGGGACGCGTCTGTCAGGTCTTCGTGAACCTGCTCGTCAATGCTGCGCAGGCCGCGACCTCGTCGCCGAACCGCGTGACCGTGTCGATCGACACGCGGCGCGAAGGCGACCGGGTGCTCATCACCGTGAGCGACACGGGACCTGGCATTCCGGACGAATATCTGACGCGCATCTTCGACAGTTTCTTCACGACGAAGGCGTCGAGCGGCGGCACGGGGCTCGGGCTGTCGATCACGCGCGCGATCGTCGCCGACCACGGCGGGACGATCTCCGTCGAGTCGGCGATCGGTAAAGGCACCACGTTCACGATCGAGCTACCTGCGCGAAAGCGCGATAGCCACTGCAAAGGCACACGGAAGCAAGACGCCGCGTAGAGGCGACGCTAACGCTTCGCGGCGGCCAAGTCGGCCTCGAGCTCCTCTGCGTTCCGTCGAGGACCGTAGCCGGGTGTGTCGCGCCGATTCGCCAGCTCTCGCTCAAGGGTCCCGCGTCGACGGTGTCGAACCCGAAGTCATCGAGCAACGCCGTGATGCGTGCCTTCACCCATTGCGTTCTCTCGGAGGCTCAGCGTCGCACTCGCGCGTCGAACGGCGCAAACACGCGGACCATACGTTCGGGCCGGGCGACGCCCTCGTCGCGAAGGTCCTTTTCGGCACGCTGGACGAGCGCGCTGCCCTCGGTCCCGCCGAGGAGCTGACCGAGCCGGTAGCGAACGGCAGACGCGTGGAGCCCGAGGCCCTTCTCCTCGAGCTCAGCGAGCGCCTCGCGGAGGATCTCGATCGCCTTGTCGTGATCCTGCTTGCCCACGATCGCGACGCCTGCCTCGAGGAGAAGACGCAGGCCGCGCGCGGACGGGAACACCTCGCGATGAAGCTCGGAGATGTGTCGCTCGACGTGGCCAAGCATCTCCGCTCGCTTCGAGGCGTCTTCGTTGGCATAGGCGAGCGCGGCGCGGGCGCGTGCATCCGTGAGCTGGACGCGAATACCTTCGGCTCGGAGAAAGCGCGCTGCCTTCATCCGCAGATACCCCGCGCTGATCGACTCGAAGGCACGCTTGGGCTCCAGCTCGTAGAGGTCGACGCTGACGCCATTGAGGATTTGCCAAAGACGTTGAAGCACGGCGCGATCGAGGATCCACTCCTCCCCGAGGCTGCCGAGATCGGCGCGCGCCTTGACGACATCGTCTTTCGCGAGATGCATGAACCAACCGCATTGAAGACGCAGCAGCGTCTCCCCATAGAGATTGCCACGCGATCTTGCGTCGTCGAGCTGCCCCGGCAATCGCTCGCCGAGCTCCTTGATGCGCCCGAGCGCCAAGAGCGCCCAATCGGACAGCAGGCTCGCGTTGTCGATCTCGAACGTGACGCCCGACGCCTTGCTCCGCAAGATGGAGATCGACTCATCGCACAGCTCGAGCGCCTTCTTGTTCTCGCCCATCAAGAAGGCCGCCCCACCGCGAATGAGCTTCACGAGACCGATCAGCGCAGGCTCGGAGACACGCTCGGCGAGGGACGACGCTTTTGTCAGGAGCCGCTCGACGGTCTCGCGCCGCCGCACACCCTCCGACGCGCGGTACACCGCCTCGACCGCGAACCCGCGCGCGATCCGCTGCGGCTCACCGGCGTCGAGCGCCAAGAGGAGATAACGCGTCTGGAAGTCTGCACCTCGGACCGGATCGACCATCCCGAGGCCCGCCCCGAGGCTGAAGCACGTGTCGATCCGTACGATGAGCTCCCGTGGCAGCTCGTCGAGGCTGCGTTCTCGATAGCGTAGCCCTCGCACAAACAGCAAGAAACGGCGCCAAAGCAGCGAGCACACGACGGCGAGCGGCGTCGTCGGCGTGCTCATCTTCATCGCGTCGAGGAGCTGCTCGATGATCTTCATCCCGAGCGCCAGCTGCCCGCTGAAGAGCATCTGCTCCGCCGCGCGACGCCGGAGCTCGAGCGCGTCCATCGGCGATGCGCCCTCCGCCATCTGCAAGAACCGATCGGCCGCTTCACGGTTGCGACCTGCGCTCACGAGAGCCTCGGCGAGCTTCAGGAGCAGAACGTCGCTCCCTTCGCTGCTGCCTTCGCTCACACCCGACTGGAGCTCGATCGCCATCTCGTACATCGCGGCAGCGCGCCCAAACGCAAGCGCGTTCGACGCGCGATCGGCGGCCTTCTCGGCATACTGCGCCGCGAGCGCGACTTGATCGGCGAGCTTGAAGTGCGTCGCGATCGCCTCCGCGTCGGCCGCGTCGCCCTCGGCGGAGAGCGCGCGCCCTAGCTTCATATGAAGGCGCTTTGCCTCCTCCGGCGGAAGGCCCTTCATCACGATATCGCGAATGCGGTCGTGATAAACCTCGACCTCGCCGCTCGCGTCGACACCGCGCGTGCGCACCAGCGTCTCTGCGCGTAAACGCGATACGATCCCTGGCGCGTCTTGCTCGATATCCGCGACGCGCGCAGCGAGCGCCAAAGGCAATGGCCGACCTGCGACCGCCAGCGTGTTCAAGAGCCGGCACGCGTCTGCCGGGAGCGTCGCGACGCGCTTGGCGATCGCCTTTGGGAGATTGACGCGCGTCTCCTCTTCTTCTTCGAAGGCCGCGAGCTGCCGCAAGAACAACGGGCTACCAAACGCCTCGGTCGCGAGCGTCGCGATCGCGCTATCTTCTCGCTCGCGCGCCCGTGTGCCGAGCAAGGCGCGCGCGAGATCGCGGCTGTCCTCGGGAGAGAGCTCCTTGATCGGGATCTCGCACGTCTCGATCGAGTGGCCATTGCTCTCGACCGAGCGAAGCGCCAAGACGAGCGGTGATTTGTCCGCGTCTTCGGAGCGATACGCGGCGATGAAGAGCATCGGCGGCGGATCGGGCTCGCTCAACAAGGTAAGGAGGAGCGGCTCGCTGTCGGCGTCGCCCCATTGGAGGTCGTCGATGAAGAGGACGAGTGGATTCCGATCGGCCACCCGCGAGAGGAGCTCCTTCAACGCCTCGAACGCGCGCCGCCGCTCCTCGTGGGCGTCGACCGGCGCGCGCATGCGCCTGCGCGTGGGCGAAGCGAGCTGCATCAGCACGGGGAAAATGCGGCCGAGCGCCTCCATGTCACGTGGAAGCAGCTTCGTCATCTCGACCTCGGGGAGCCGGCTCAAGTAGCGACAGAGCGCGTCGATGAGGGAGTCGAGCGCCTTGTACGGAACGGACTCGCGCTCGTAGCAGCGGCCTTCGAGCACGAGCGCGTTCGGCTGCGTGCGCCGGACATGATCGAGGAAGTGCCGGACGATCGTCGTCTTCCCGAGACCGGAGAGCCCAGGCACGCGCGCGATGACGGTCGTGCTCCCTTTGATCGACTCATCGAGCGCCTCTTCGAGCGCGAAGAGATGCGCCTCACGCCCCACGAGGTGGGTCGGCGCCTTCGAGGGACGAAGCGACGATGACGACACCGACTGCGAGATCCGAAACGCGTCGTTCTTGTCGGCGTGCTCGCCGATCTTCTCGATCGCGCGCCCGAGCCGCTCCCGAAACTCGACGCCCACCGGCCGCAGCTCCGGGGCGCGATTCAAGAGATCGAGGCACAGCTCGGAGAGCTCCTTTGGAATGCCACGTACGAGCTCGGAGGGGCTTATTGGCTTTTCGAGCTGCTTCTTCATCAAAAGCGCATGACCACTACCCTCGAATGGCAACTTGGCAGTCAATGCTTGATAAAGAATCACGCCAACGGAATACCAATCCGACGAGGACGTAAGACGTTTACCGAGCGCTTGCTCGGGCGACATATAGGCCGGAGTGCCGACGACCAAGCCGCTCTTCGAGACATCGACGCCGTCTTTGCCAATCTCGGTGACGAGCCCGAGGTCGAGGATGACGACACGCCCATCGCCCGTGACGAGGACATTGGAGGGCTTGATGTCACGATGAATGAGGCCGCCGGCATGGAGCGCGTCGAGCCCCTCACCGAGCTGCTCGAGCGAGTGACGCAGGCGGCGAAAGTCGGCGAAGCAGAAGGGGCGATGCGGCGGCGCAGGGAGAGCGCTCTGCAAGAACGATCCCTCGCTCGCGCGCGGAGGAGCGCCGTTCGCACCAACATGAGGCGATCCCGTGGGGGGTGCTTTGATGACGAGCGGGTTCTGGATGTTGATCGTGCTTTGAACGACGACGCCGCCGCTCGCGCCGTCGCCGTCCGTCGCGGTCGGCACCTGCGGCGAGTCGAGGCCGCTCGCGGCGCTCGAGCGCACGTACTCGACGATCTCGACGCCGCCGTCGACGAGATCCATCGTGAAGAACCACTCGCCTGCCACGGTAAGGAGCTCGCGGTAGCGGACGAGGTTTGGATGAACGAGATCGGCGAGGGAACGAAACTCTCGCTTGAACCGTTGAAGCGTAGAGCTGTCGCTGTTTCGAAGCCACTTGAGGGCGACGTTCGCGCCGAGCTCGGCGTCATGCACATCGAACACGCTCCCAAAGCTCCCGGTACCGAGCGAACGGTTCACCCGGAATCGTCCAGTGGCGAGGAGCGCGGGATGGAGCTCGGTCGACAAGGTTCAGCGTCCCATCGTACCGGGCTTTTCGGCGCTTCGATCGCCCCCGGCTTGCCTTTCCCCGCAAACACAGGAAGAGTGGCCACTCGGCTGTTCAGGGCTGGCTTCGTATGAACCGCGCTTCAGGCATCTCGCGCATCTCGCACCTCTCGGGCTTCGGCCTGGGCTCGCTCGCGATCGCGCTCTTGCTCACCGGCGCGAGCGCGAACGCCCAAGGCCCTCAAGCAGCCAACAACAAGCCCGTCTACAAGGCATGCCCGCACGACAAGGTGTGGAGCGACGCGCAGAACGGATGCGTCTGCGCAGCGGGGCTCGCCTGGGACAGCAGCATGCGCGTATGCACCGCCGGCCCCGTGTGCCCGGCCGGCACCGTGCACGATAAGGCGAAGCCGGAGGTCTGCATCGTCACCGATCCCGCCGTCGCCAACCCGCAGAAGAACCCACCGGCCGGCGCGTCGAACGCCAATCCCCCCGCATGCCCTGCCGGCAAGGCATGGAGCGAGGCCTTGAACGGCTGCGCGGTCCTTTGCCCTCCCGGCAAGGTGCCCGACGCGAAGGGTGCTGTGTGCATCGGCCTTCCACGCGAGGCCCCGCGCCCCGCGCAGCCACCGCCACAACCGCAGCCCAAGCAGCCGCCAGCGACCGTTGAGGCTGACGCGGACGCGAAGGTCGTCTGTCCGGTGGGCCGCGAGTGGCGCGCGGACCTCGACGCGTGCGCGCCCATCTGTCCGCCAGGGCGCGTGCTCGACGACAAAGGGGTGTGCGTCGTCACGGCCAGCAGCGCGAACGCGAAAGGCTGCCCGGCGGGCCGTGAGTGGAAGGCCGCGTTCGACGCGTGCGTCCCGATTTGTCCCGCCGACCAGGTGCTCGACTTCAAAGGGTTAGCCTGCCACCCGATTCGCGTACGACGCCCGAGCGGCCGTCACTTGAATCGTCTCTTTCTCGATCGTCGTCATGAAGTTACGAAGGCGTTCCATGACGCTCTCGGTCACACGATGACCGCGCGCGACGATGAGGACGCCCGACCTCGAGAAGACGTCGGCGGCGATCACCATGCCGACCGAGACGCCTCTGATCGGGACATCGATCGTCGTCATCGTCGCTTGCGAGGCATGGATCTCGACGAGCGCGCCGACGACGGTCGGGTCGTAAACCCCATGAGGAGCATGCCGAATGCGATGTAGCGCGCCGGTCGTGGACAGCTCGCATTCGAGCTCTTCGAAGTCGAGCGCGACGCGAAGGATGTGGCCTGCTTGGACGGCGATGTTTCCCTCGTCCTCCGGCTTTGGAGCCGAGGGTGTCGCCGGCGATGGCGGGCCAGCACGTTGGATGATCTCACGCACCTGCTCGAGACGAGGGATCGGCGCGAGCAGCTGCGCGGTCACGGTCGAGATCCGGTCGAGCATCGCCTTCTCGTGGACGGTCAACATCATCTTCTTCGAACGGCGCTCGTAGAGACCATGTGGCAAGGAGATGGCGCCGATGTGGCTCATCGTCGCGGCCACCTCGAGCGACCACGTCACCTTGAGCCCGATCTTCGACGCGAGCTTCGTGCATGTCTCTTTCACCCGGACGGACGCGCCGAACACGGTCGGGCTCGATAGCGCCAAGGCGTCGGCGAGCGCTTGCACCGAGCCACGCAAGGTCTGTTCGAGGAGCTGCCGCTCGGCCACGATGAGACGGTGTTGCTCCGCCGCAGCGAGCAGTGTGGCGCGCATGAGATCGGGTGAGCACGGCTTACGGAGGAAGCGGTAGATGTTCCCCTCGTTGATCGCGTGGACCACGTCATCCATGTCGGCTTGCCCCGTCAGGAGGACGCGAACCGTCTCCGGAGCCATCTTGCGTGCTTCGAAGAGGAACGTCGCGCCGTTCATGCCGGGCATCCGCATGTCCGAGAGCACGATCGCGACGTCGGGCTCGCGACCGAGCACCGCAAGGCCTTCGGCGGCGGACGTCCCCGTGCGGACGTCGTAGAGCCCGCGTAGCGTTCGCGACAGCGCGTTGACGACCGCAGGCTCGTCGTCGATGACGAGAAGCTTGAGCTTCGGGGTCGCGCCGTGAGGGCCAGGCTCGGCGCCCTGGGTCACGCGGCCTCCGAGACCGCGGACGTCGCCATCGCCACGCGGAGCGTCCGGAGCCTTGCGCGAATGGCGGGTAGCGCGGTCAAGAGCCCAAGGCGCTCGAGGTGATAGCTGTCCACGTCACTGGATCCAAACGACTCGTCATCGATGATGCGCTTGGCGATGAAGAGCGCGTCGGAGACGATTTGATGCGGCGGGCTGTGCGGCGGCCCCTCCGTCGCGTCCGTCACGCGAATGGCGTCGGTCCTCCACGCCGATGCGTGATCGAGCTGTTGGCTTACGGCGTTGACGACCTCGGGAGGAAGGCCCCAAAGCTCGAGCAAATAGGCGCCGAGCTTCGCGACGCCGCAGAATCCGGTGGTTCGTCGCTGTTCGGCGTCGAACGATTGGCTGTTCGCTGCCGCGGCGGATGCGATCGAATGAAACGTCGCGGGCGCGACGACGGCGAGGATCAGCTCCCCGATACTGTGCAATAGCCCCACCGACGAGGCGGTCGCGCGGATATCGGCATTTCCAGGCGCGAGGATCTCGGCGATCGTGCGCCCGATCTCGCTCGTGAGGCGCGCGCGCTGGCGGTAGCTGTGCCTGTTGAACAGCGGCGTCTCGATCGTTCGAGGAGTCAAGATGGTCGACGAGCTCTGCAAGGCATGAAGAAGCTCGACGCCGATCGACGACACAGCATCGCCTACGTCCGCCACCTTGCGGCGCGCTCCGAAGAACGACGAGCACGAGAGCTGGAGGGCTTTGGCCGCGAGCGCCGGATCTTTGCCGACGAGCGTAGCGATCCCGTCGAGCGCCTTACCGCTGTTGTCGGAGGTGGCGGCGATCTCGATGATGGCGGCGCACGTGCTCACGGAGCTGGGCAGCGACTCGAGCATTCCCACGCCACGTCGCAGCTCCCCGTCGACGACCGCGTCTTTGGCGTCGACGAGACGCGTCAACAGATCGATGAGCGCGCCCGGATCCGTCGGCTTGTCGAGGAACTGATGCGCGACGGGCACGACCCGCAATGCGGCCGCGTGCTCGGTCTGGCCCGAGAGCACGACACGCATCATCGCGGGATACTTCTCTCTCACGATGCCAAGAAGCGCCGCGCCATCCATCCCAGGCATGCGCATGTCGCTGACGATCGCGTCGAAGCTCTTGTGCGCGCTGTCCTGCGAGAGCACCTCGAGCGCCTGCGCGGCCGACGTCGCGGTCGTGATCTCCCACCGGTCTCGGTACCTTCGAAACGCACGGCTCAAGCCTTCGACGATCTTCTTCTCGTCATCGACGACGAGGACGTGCCGCTTCACGATCTCTTCCCGCCCATTCCTCTTGCGTTCATCCGTTCGTTCACTCGCTGCACTTCGACAGAGATAGAAACGGCCGCGATGTGCGCTCGCTTAAGGCGTGGGCGTGCTGCGTCGTTAGTCGATCCATGACGAGCAAGTCGCGCTTTTGGCGAGTCCTTTTCGCGGCGCTGCTCGTCCTTTCGGCCGGAGGCGTCACATCCTTGGGGTGCGCCAACGGATGGTGGACGGCGGAAGAGTCGCATGCCGCGGACCCGAAGGCTCGGCCACCGACCGTGCGCGAGCCCGACGCCGCGACGCTGCGGGAGCCCATCCAGCCGATCGCCCCACCATCACCCGACAAGGCCGCGAAGATCACGCTTGGTGGTCGCCTGTTCTTCGAGCGGAGGCTCTCGAGGAACGACACCATCGCATGCAGCGACTGCCATGACCTCGAGCATGGCGGCGCCGATCACCGGCGTTTCGCCGTCGGCGTCGATCAGCGCGTCGGCGCGATCAACACGCCCACAGTGTTCAACGCTGGGCTGAATCCGAGGCAATTCTGGGACGGCCGCGCCGACTCGCTCGAGGCGCAGATCGATGGGCCGCTGCAGCACGCCGACGAGATGGGCGGCAGCTGGTCCGCCGCCGTGGCGAAGCTCGAGAGCGATCCGTCGTATGTCGAGGCGTTCACGTATGCGTTCGGCAAGCCCGAGATCTCGAGCACGACGATCAAAGACGCGATCGCGAGCTACGAACGCACCCTCGTGCTGACGGAGTCACGATTCGACGGCTACCTGCAAGGGGACAAAGCCGCGCTGAGCAGCGAGGAACGTGACGGCTACGAGCTCTTCAAGTCCTACGGGTGCATTAGCTGTCATCAAGGTCGCAATGTCGGCGGCAACATGTTCGAGACGATGGGCGTCATGGGCGATTACTTCGCCGATCGCGGCGGAGAGATCACGAAGGCGGATCTCGGTCGTTACAACGTGACCCAGCGGCTCGAGGACAAATTCCGCTTTCGCGTTCCGAGCCTCCGCACAGCGATCCTCACACCACCCTATTTTCACGACGGAAGCGTGAGCACGCTCGAAGAGGCCGTGCGTCTCATGGCGAAGTACCAACTCGGGACGACGATGCCCGTCTCGGACGAAGAGGCGATCGTGAAGTTCCTTCGCACGCTCCCGGGCTCGTATCACCCCGCTATCGCCGACACGCACGTGGCGACTTCGGTGGCCAAGGATGTCCATGTTGAGGCTCCTTAGCCGCCTCGCGGCGCTGCTGCTCCTGCTCGTTGGGGTAGGCGTCATCGTGATGCGTAGTCATGTGCGCGAAGAAGACGACTTCGATGAAGTCCTCGAAGCCGCGAGGCAGCTCCGCGAGCTCGACGCCCGTCTCGACACCGCCGTGCTCGAGGCCAAGGGAGGGCTGTCCCTCGACTACGACACGCTCTCGTCCACGCTGCGTGAGATGAACGCGACCCAGGAGAAGCTCGCCGCCCACGGCCGGCGCGGCTCCGATGCGAAGCTCGACGAAGCGTTCCTCAGGACCTCAGAGCAGACACGCAGCAACGAGCGCCTCGTCGACGACTTCGAGACCGCGAGCTCGATCTCGAAGAACTCACTCACGTACATCGCCTTGGCAGCGAAGAACCTCCAGCTCAGCGCGTCCGCGTCGAAGAGCGGCACCGACCTTCGTATTCATCGCGAGCTCAACGCGCTTCTCTCCTACGTGATCGCGTGCACGACGGCGTGCGACGACAAGACGCTCGAGCGACTCGAGCGGAGCGTCGAGGCGCTCACGCACGAGCGAGCCTCGTTGAGCGACGAAGGCGACAAGACGAAGCTCGACGCGATCGTCCGGCATGGCCGTGTGCTCGTTCGCGGGATGCCGGCGGTCGAGCACGCGGTGAGGCGCCTCACCAGCGACAATGGTCATGCGTACAGCGAGCTTTATGTCGTCGCCCGCGCGCGACGCGACGCCGTCAATGCTAGGGCCAACATCTATCGCCGCGCGTTGATCGCGCTCACCGTCGCGCTCGTGGCGCTCGTCGGCGTGATGATTCAGCAGCTGCGAAAGAAGCAACGAGAGCTCGCTGGCCTCAATCAAAGCCTCGAGCGCCGCGTCGAAGAGCGCACGAGCGAGCTGTCCTCCACGCAGCGTGAATACAAGGAGCTGCTCGAGACGACGCACGCGATCCCATGGGGAATGGCGCCAGGATCGCTGCGCTTCACGTACGTCGGACCGCAGGCGACGCGCCTCGTCGGCTTCGAGGCCTCGGAATGGCTACGGGAAGGCTTCCTCGAAGAGCGTCTCCATCCCGACGACACGAAGCGCGTCAAAGCCAAGCTCCTTGACCTTCGCGACGGCGCGCAGACGGAGGTCGAGATGCGGATGGTGGTGTCCAAGTCGCGCGAGGTGTGGCTTCGTGCGATCGTCAGCGCATCTGCCGATGCATCGGGCGAGCTCGTGCGACGTGGCGTGCTCATCGACGTGACCGCGCGACGTGAGCTCGAAGCGGAGCTGCACTCCGCGCAGAAGCTCGAGTCCCTCGGCAGGCTCTCGGCGGGGATCGCGCACGAGATCAACACGCCGATCCAGTTCGTGTCCGATAGTGTGTCGTTCATCCGCACCTCGTTCGTCGAGCTGGCCAAGGTGATCGTGGCCTATCGCCATGCGTTCGCCCCTCCCTCGGCGGCGTCCGACGCGCAGTGCCGCGCAGAGCAGGCGCGCGAGGTCGACGAAGAAGCCGACACCGACTACGTGCTCGAGAACGTCCCCAGCGCGCTCGACGCGGCGACGGACGGGCTCGCACGTATCGCGTTGATCGTGCGATCGCTCAAAGACTTCTCCCACCCCGATCGGACGGACAAGAGCGCGGTCGACTTGGAGCTCAGCATCCGGAGCACGCTGACGATTGCGAAGAACGAATACAAGGACGTCGCCGACGTCGACCTTCAGCTCTCGGGCGCGCGCGAGGACGAAGACGAGCGGCTGCCTCTCGTCGTGTGCCACGCCGGGGAGATCAATCAAGTGCTCCTCAACCTCATCGTCAACGCCGCCCATGCGATCGGCGCCGCGAGGACGAGCGCGGGAGAGCGTGGCAAGATCCTCATTCGAACCTGGCGTGACGGTGCCTTCGCGTGCGTCGCCGTCGCCGACACGGGCGGGGGAATCCCGGAGGCCATTCGCGGCAAGATCTTCGATCCATTCTTCACGACGAAGGACGTCGGCCAGGGCACCGGCCAAGGCCTCGCGCTGGCGCGCAAGATCGTCGTCGACAAACATCACGGTGAGCTCAGCTTCGAGACGTCCCCTCACGGGACGGAGTTCGTGATGAGACTTCCGATCAGCGGCTCGGAGAGGGCACCGCGTTCGGCAAAGATCGCGGCTTGAACCGTGGGACGCGCGTCCTCGCTAGCACGGTCGACACAATAGAGACGGTCGTCCAGATTCTGGACAAGCGATGACGACCAGCGGATTCCCCATCGCGTGGGTGCCAATCCGCGCACGGTCTGAGATACTCGGAGACCTCTTCTCCGTGTACCGCGTCAGCCGACGCGTGAGCGCGAAGGATGTTGCTGCATGTCCAACCAGAATGACGACCTCCACGAGCGACTGAAGCTCGTACCGAGCCCGGTCGACTTTTTGGTCAACCTCTTCACCCACGCGCCCGTCGCGTTCGCCGTGTGGCGAATCGATGGCAGCGTCCTTCTGACGAACCACGCGTTCTTCGAGCTCTTCGGCTCGCGGCCACCGCCGGACTACAACGTCTTCAAGGACGACGTCGTGGCGAAGAGCGGGATGCTCGCGCTCTTCGAGCGGGTGTTCTTCCACGGCGAGACCGTGAGCGTGCCGACGTTTTGGTACGACCCGCGCGATCTTCAGAGCGTCAAGGTGGCCGAGGGCAAGCGCGTCGCGATCTCGATGACGATCTTTCCTCTCTTCAACCAGACGACGAGCAAGGTCGAGTACGTCGCCGCGACGTACAAAGATCAGACGGCTATCATGGCCGTCCAAGAGCAGCTTCAGGTCGGGCAGGAGCGCCAGCGCCTCGCGCATCAAGCCGCGCGGATCGGCACGTTCGAGTGGAGGATCGACGACGACGTCAACGAGTGGTCGCCCGAGCTCGAGGCGATGTACGGCCTCGCCCCTGGAGAGTTCGGCAAGACGCAAGGAAGCTGGGAGGGGCTCGTTCATCCCGACGACCTCGCCTCCGCCAAGGCGAGCGTAAAGGCTGCGCTGAAGTGCGACGAGCCCGTCGAAGGAGAATGGCGCGTCGTATGGCCAGACCGAAGCGTGCATTGGGTCGTCGGCCGCTTTCGCGCGGTTCGAGACGCCGCCGGCAAAGCGCGACGGCTCATCGGCGTGAACGTCGACATCACCGGACGCAAAGAAGCGGAAGACGAGGTCCGCCGATTGAACGAGAACCTCGAGCAGCTCGTGCAGGCACGCACCGCGGAGCTCAGCGCGGCCAACCGAGAGCTCGAAGCCTTCAGCTATTCGGTGGCTCACGATCTTCGCTCGCCGCTTCGAGGGATGAGTGGCTTTGCGTCGATCTTGCTCGAAGACTACGCCGACAAGCTCGACGCCCAGGCAGTCAGGTATCTCGACAAGATCCGCGGCAACGCGATCTTGATGTCGAACCTCATCGACGCCCTCCTCTCTCTTTCACGCGTCACGCGCTCGCAGCTAAACCCGACCTACACGGACCTCACCGCGCTCGCCCGCTCGATCGTCGAGCAGCTCACGGCCCCCGCCGCGCTGAGGAGTGGCCCGAGCTTCGTCCTCAACGTCGAAGAAGAGATTCCCCCGACCTTTCCTCATCCGCCCACGAAGTTCGTGATCGAAGAAGGGCTCGAGGCATTCGTCGATCCCGCGCTCGCGCGCACCCTGCTCGAGAACCTGATCGGCAACGCATGGAAATTCACGAAGACGACCAAGGAGCCCCTGATCGAGTTTGGTCGTGCCAAGGATGGGAGCACGTTCTTCGTGAAGGACAACGGCGTCGGGTTCGACATGAGCCACGCATCGAAGCTTTTTACGCCATTCCGTCGTCTTCACGACCAGCGTGAGTTCCCAGGGACAGGCGTGGGTCTCGCGACGTGCCATCGCATCGCCGAACGTCACGGTGGACAGATTCGAGGCGAAGCCCGTGAGGGCGAAGGAGCCACGTTCTTCTTCACGTTTCCGCCTCCTTCCACGCCGCCGCGGAGCACCAGCGCCACCCCACCACGCGACTGAGCCTGACGATTCGTGTAGAGTCGCGGGTTGAATGGAAGCATTCGAACAAAGCGCGCCTGCCTCCGTCCCGATGGACGATCCGGGAGGAAGGTCCTCCCGAACGACCTTGCTCAAGATCGCGGGCGCGGCCGCAGGCGCCGTCGTCGTGGGCATCGCGATCGGCGTCGCGGTAGGTCGCGGCACGCTCGAGCGCACATGGTCGCAGCCGTTCTTGATCATGACGCCGATCGATCAAGCGAAGTACTCGCGCGACGACGCCGACCCCGTCCCGAAGATCGGCGCGAAGCTCCTTCGGGCGATGCCGATCGGCAAGTCTCGCGCGGTCCTTGGATCGATGACCGCCGCCGACCCCGCCGTCGTGACGGTCGCCTCGGTCGGCCAAGGCGAGGGCGGCGAGCTCGAGCTGCACGTCACGGTGCAGAACAAGAGCAAGTCCTGCAAGATCACCGGCGCGTCTGGCGTCGCGTATGGCTTTTCGCCCCAAGGCGCCGCGACGACGATGAATCGACACGGTGAGTCCTTCGTCGCGATCGCGCCGATGAAGCTCGAGAAGCAAATCGCGCCCGGCGGTCATGCTGTTCTCTCGCAGAAGCTTCGTTACGCCCAAAACGCCACGCTCGCCCTTGCGCACATCGACACGATCGAGTGCGAAGGCAGCTCGGGCTCCTGGACCCGCCAGCCCTAAGCCGTTATCGGCTTGAACGGCTTAAACACAACGACCACCCACCTCGCGGTGAGTGGTCGTCGTTCGTTGCGCTAGGCGTTACTTGGTTAGGACCAAGCTCACTTCGGACCCGACGAACCGCACTGGTTTGCGTGGTTGTTGAATCCGCATTCCTGGCCTGGCGGGCACGGTCCGCAATCGACGATACCGCCGCAGCCGTCTGCGATTGGACCGCATTGCGCCCCGACTTGAGCGCATGTGATGGGCGTACACGCCGTCACGCACGTGCCGTTCTTACAGGACAGTGAGCCTGCGCACGTACCGCAGTCCGGCGTGAGCCCGCCGCAACCGTCGGCGACTTGGCCGCAGGTCGCGCCGAGATCGTTGCACGTACGTGGGGTGCACGGGATCTTGCCGCATTGTCCAGGGACACCTGCCGCGCCACATCCCGTACCGGCCGGGCAGTCGCCGCATTGGAGGAGACCGCCGCAACCATCGGCGATCGGACCGCATTGAACGTTGAGCTGCATGCACGTCTTTGGCGTACATGTTGGCGCGACGCACTGGTTGAGGCCGTTGCAGAAGTCACCCGCGGGGCAGATGGGGCACTGGGTGGTGCTACCGCACTGATCGCTGATCGTTCCGCATTGTGCGCCTTGCTCCATGCACGACTTGGGCGTGCAGTTCGCGTTTCCGCACACGTTCGGTGAGCCGCCGCCGCCGCAGGTCTGACCCGCAGGGCAGTTGCCGCAGAAGATGCTGCCACCGCAGCCGTCGGGCGCGAATCCGCAGTTCTTGCCTGCCGGACACTGCGTGAGAGGAGTGCATGCAGGCGCGCCACATTGATTCGGGACGCCGCCACCGCCGCACGTCGTGCCCGCCGGACAGGCCGGACAGGTGATCACGTTGCCACAACCGTCGCCGGTCTGGCCGCATTGGATGTTCTGCTGCGCGCACGTCTGCGCGGTGCACGTGGAGACGCCACACTTGTTGGCGACGCCGCCACCACCACACGTGGTGCCCGCCGGACACGGCGGACAGATCACCGTGTTGCCACAGCCATCCGGGACGACACCACACTCGGCGCCTTGTTGCGCACACGTCTTCGGGTTGCAGGTCGGGCCACCACACTGGTTGATGACGCCGCCACCACCGCAGGTCTGACCGGACGTACAAGGTCCGCAGTCGAGGGTCGTGCCTCCGCAGCCGTCGCTCTGGACGCCGCAGGTGTTCGGGTAGCTCGCGCACGTCTTCGGCGTACAGGTCGGCGGGTTCGGGACCTGGATGCACGACGTGAGGTCGAACAAGAAGAACGCGAGGATCTTCTCCTGGTTCGTGAGCGTGTTGCTGTTTCCGCATTCGTTCGGGAACGAGTCGCCGGCGGTGTTGCCGATGCTCACGTGGAAATCGCTGAAGAGGACGCGTCCGCACTGGTTGGCGGGCGCGGCGCCCCACGGCGTGTTGAACGTGTAATGGAGGACGGCATGTCCACCCGACGGCGGGTTGTCGTTGTAGCGCGAGATCCACTCCTCTGCGCCTGGGGTGGTGACCGGCTCGTCGACGTTGTTACGCGCTTCGACGATCGTGACGCGCGGGGGGTTCGTCGCGGAGAGCGCATTCACTCCGGTCGCGCCAAGCCACTGCGAGAAGAGCAGCTTCTTGGTCGAGGCGGTGTCGATGAGGCCCGTCCACGTCGCCGTGTTGCCGTTGCCGGACGAACGCGCGTTCGGGACGTCCCACGCGGCCGTGAGGTTCCACGGGTCGCGGTTGTAGAGGTAGACGTACTCGAAGTGCGTCGCGAACACGCGGCCACCCTTGTTCGCATACGAGCGGACGCGATCGAGGATGTTCGTGCTTCGATCGTTACGCGCGCCTGCGCAGCCGAAGATCACCGCGTCGTACTGATCGAGGTGGCCTTGCGTGTCGGTGAGCGACGAGTCGGTGCGCGGCGTGTTGTTGTCGATGACCGCACCACCCGCCGCGTTGCCGACGTCGTTGTCGCGATAGAGGCGAATACGTCCGCGGTCGGCCGATGACGTGCCCGGCGGGTTACCGAACTGGTTCGTGTTGCCGCTGCTCGTGAGTCCGAGCTTCTTGAACACGCACTCGAGACCGTCGACCTGACCGGTCGAGATCGCGATGAACGGGATGTTGTCGACGTTGTTCGAGCCTTCGTTCTGGCGAACCGGCAGGCGCGACTGCGCTGCGGTGAGCGTCACGGAGGTGCACTTCGTCACCGCGGGGATCGTCACCATGCGGCGCCACTTGCCGAGCTGAATGACGATCGGGAACGGCACGCCAGCCGGGACATCGGCGAGCGTGAACGATCCGTCGAACGCGCTGGTCGTGCTGACGAGCGGGTTGCCGCTTGCCTGCTGGTTGCACTGCTCGCACGTACCACCGTTGGCGACGCCCGACGTGATCGGCGTGACGCCGTACGGTGAGGTCGCTGCGCCGTTCGGCACGTAGATGAGCGCGCCAGGAAGTGGGAGCGTTCCGTTAGGCGCGTACACCTTGCCGGTGATGCGCGTCTTCGAGTTCGCTGCACACGTCTTGTCTTGGTTGAGGCAGAAGCCGGTGCAGGTCGCGACCGCTCCGCCACACACGTTCGGGCTCGTCGCGCCGCAGACGCCGCCGTTCGGGCAGGACGCGCCACATTGGACGAGGCCACCGCAGCCGTCTGCGATGAATCCGCAGTTGAGGCCGAGCGTGGTGCAGTCCGCTTGCGTGCGCGGGGTGCATTGGTTCGCACCACCACACATGCTCGCGACGCCGCCACCACCACAGATTTCAGGCGAGGTGCAGATCGGGCAATCGACGATGCCGCCGCAGCCGTCTGCGACCGGTCCACATTGCTTGCCGGTCTGCGCGCACGTCATCGGTTGGCAAGGAGCACCGCCGTCACCCGCGATACCGCCTCCACCGCACACGTTCGCTTGGCCACCACCACCGCAGATCTGAGGAGGGTTGCAGCCTGCACCGACGGTGCAGTCGACGATGCCGCCGCAACCATCGGCGATGCTTCCGCAGTTCATGTTCGCGGGGCATGCCGCGATGGGCTTGCAGGCGGGCGCACCACAGACGTTCGGAGTACCCGCGCCACCGCAGATCGTCCCGCCCGTACATGCCGCCGTTCCACAATCGAGAATGCCGCCGCAACCGTCGGCGACCTTTCCGCATTGCTGCGGACCACACACGGTGAGGGGCTTGCACACGCCGCCATCGGGGCCGAGCGCGACGCCACCACCACAGACACTCGCGACGCCGCCGCCACCACACACTTCCGGCGCGACGCACGAGCCACAGTCCGTCGTGACACCGCCGCATCCGTTCGGCTGCGGTCCACACTTGCCGGGGAAGTCCGCGCACGTCTTCGGCGTGCACGTTCCACCGCCAGAGACAGCGCACTTGCTCGGACCGCCGCCACCGCAGAACTCGGGAGCTTGGCAGCCGCCGCAGTTGATGGTGCCTCCGCATCCGTTGCTCTGCACGCCGCAGTCTTTGCCTTCGGCCTTGTAGTCTGCACATGTCTTCGGGACACACGCACCGCCGTCAGGCGCGGTCGCGTTCGCAGCGACGCACTTCGAAGGTGACGTCGTCGATCCGCATTGCTGTCCGCTCGCGCACGTTCCGCATTGAAGGATGCCGCCGCATCCATCGCCCGCGAGACCGCACTCGACGCTGAGCTCGGCGCACGTCTTCTTGACGCACGCCGTGCCGATGCTGGGTGACACGCACTTCGAGAGCGCATTGGGTCCACCGCACCGAAGACCATCTCCGCACTTTCCACAATCCGCGATGATGCCCCCGCATCCATCGCCGGCCGGTCCGCACTCGATGCCTTGTTCGGCACACGTGCGGGGTTTGCAATCCGAGCTACCTGTTCCTCCGTCCGCCGTGCCGATCGGCGTGTTATCGCCGAGGCTCGGTGGTGGAGCACCCGAGTCCCCCTGTCCGTTGTCCTGGAATGCGGACCCATCTTCGGATCCACATGCTGCGATTACACCAAGTGCAATCGACGAGACCACTACCGCGCGAGCTGCACGCGACGCGAAATAACCCATGATCCCATCCGAACGTACTCCCAGGTAACAGTCAACGATTCGGCATGCTCGCGGTAACGAATTTTCAGAGGCGAAAATCGGCCTCGCGTTCTCTCTCTCTCTCTCTCTTCTCTCTTCTCTCTCTTCTCTCTCTCTCTCGCTTCTCTCTCTCTCTTCGTCTGGCGTCGGGCTCGGGCGCCCCGCGGTCGTCGTGAGGGACACTCCCATCGAATGGCATCGAATGGCATCGGATGGCATCGAATGGATGTGTGGGCGCGTGTGCCGGCGCGCGTAACGCGTGCGGTCAGGCGGGATACGCACCGAAACGATCGCTCGATCCCCATCTCTCGATCCATCTCACCGGAGCCACGTTTCTAGTCGCGGCGGGTGACGGGTTCGGTGACAATCGATGAAGATACCCATGATTCGTCATCGCCCTCGAAACGCTCCGTGGACGTTTGGTGTGCTCACGCTCGCAGGGTTGGTCGCTGCGTTTGCCAGCTGCGGCGGCGACGACAACTCGGACGTCTTCGAAGGAGACTCGGGCCCCAACGCCACGAACGACGCCTCGACCTCCGAAGGCGGCGGCGGCGGGGACTCGTCGACCACCAACGACGGGTCGGCCACCGACAGCGGCGGCGGAGGTGATGCGGGGACGGACGCGGACGCGACCCCACCCGTCGTCATCGGGCTCGATGGCCGCCCGACGAACACATCGTGCAAGGCGTTCACGGCGCCAAAACCCACCGGCAAGGTGCGGCTCGTCGACCGTTTCCCGAACGTGCCGCTCACCACGCCCACCGGTCTCGTGCAGCGACCGGGCGACAACGCGCGCTGGTATGCGCTCGAGCGCCAAGGACGCATCCTCAGCTTCCCGAACGATCCGACGGCGACAGCGGCCGATCTCAAGGTGGCCCTCGATCTCAAAGACGTCACGTGGACGCAATGGGACTGCAGCCTTGGCAGCCTCGCCTTCCCCGCCAACTTCGCGACCGCGAAGCACGCCTACGTGGGCTACTGCTACTCCGGCCCGCAGACCGGCAACAAGCTGCAGGTGCGCATCTCGCGCTTCGCGAGCAACGACGGTGGCCTCACGTTCGATCGCGCGAGCGAGCAGGTCATCCTCGCGCTCGATCATCCCGGCGACGCCGCTCACCCGAACATCGGGCTCCACACGTCCGACGCGATGCGCTTCGGCAAAGATGGTTACCTCTACGCCTCGATCGGTGACGGCGGTCCGCAAGGCAAGGTCGGCGGCCAACAGGCCCAAGACAAAAACGATCTGCGCGGAAAGCTGCTCAGGCTCGACGTCTCCGACCTCACGAAGGAGCTCACGAAAGACTTCGTCGCCAACCGGCAACGCATCGCCGCCGATATTCCGCCCGACAACCCCTTCGTGGGCGGAGGCGGTCACGCCGCGGTATATGCGTTTGGCTTCCGCAATCCATGGCAATGGCATTTCGACCGTCAGACAGGCGCCATCTGGCTCGGCGACGTCGGCAACTCCTCGTTCGAGGAGATCGATCGCGACGTTCAAAAAGGCGGCAATTACGGCTGGGGCTATATCGAAGGCTTCAATTGCGCCAACGGCTGGCCCAACGCCACGTGCACCGATCCAACGTTTGCCTTCAAGGCTCCGCTACTCGCTTATTCGCACGGGAGCGGCCAACAGCAGGGTAATGCGGTTACAGGTGGCCTCGTTTATCGAGGTACGGCCGTCCCCTCGCTGACGGGCTCGTACATCTTTGGCGACTCCTCCGGCGGTCGCATCTGGGCGGTGCGAAACGTCGACACGATCCCCGCGAGCCCGCCTCCTGCCAAAGAGCTCCTCTTCGAAGGCGCGCCGGTGTCCTCGTTCGCCGAGGATCAAGACGGCGAGCTCTTCGCGACCATCCTCTATCCGACCGCGACCTATCCGGCGGGGAAGGTGCTCGCGCTCGAAGAGGTGCCTGCCTCGCCGGCCGGCGATGGCGGCGTCGACGCGGGCGACGGCGGCGCGATCGATGGTCCACCGCAGCTGCTCTCGGAGACGGGATGCTTCGACAAAGCGGATCCGAAGAACCCGGTCGCTGCGCTCGTCCCGTACGCGCCGAGCGCGGAGCTCTGGTCGGACGGCGCGCTGAAGCGACGCTGGCTCGCGCTCCCAGACTCGAAGCAGATCACGGTGCAGCTCTCCGACGGCGACTTCGACTTCCCGCCAGGAAGCGTCCTCGTCAAAGAGTTCAGCCTCGGCACGACGAAGGTCGAGACGCGCTTCTTCGTCCGGCAAGAAGCCGACAGCCGCTGGGCCGCGTACACCTACGTCTGGAACGATGCGCAGACCGACGCCGTGCTCCTCGGACCGGGAGGGTCGCAGAAGACGGTGGGCGCGCAGACCTGGAATTTCCCAAGCCGCGCGCAGTGCAGCCAATGCCACACGAAGGTCGCCAACACCACGCTCGGCCTCGAGATCGCGCAGCTCAACAACGACATCACGTATCCCGCCACGGGTCGCACCGCCAATCAGCTCGTCACGCTCGCGAGCATCGGCATGATCGCGAACATGCCCGTGGCGCCTTGGCCGGATCTCCCTGGCATCGCCGACGCGGCCCGTCCCGAAGAGGAGCGCGTGCGAGCCTACCTCCACTCGAACTGCTCGAACTGCCACCGCCCCGACGGGCCGACGTTCACGCCGATCGACTTCCGCTACTTCACGAACCTGAAGGCGATGGGCATCTGCGATCAGCGCCCGACGATCGATGATCTCACCGACTTCATTCCTTCCGAGCCTCGCCTCTTCGCGCCCGGAGATCCCAATCGCTCCGTCATCTACTGGCGCACGTTCACGACCGACGCGCGCGTGCGGATGCCGCCGATCGGGCGAACGATCACCCACACCGCGGCCACGTCGCTGATCTCGAGCTGGATCACGACGACGACGATGTGCCCTCCCTGAGCTCGGAGCCTCAGGGCCGCGGCGCGAGCAGCTGGCGTCGACCGTCTCCATCTTTTTGTCGACTGCTCTGGAGTACCGGCCTGAAAATAGCGGTACGATGGTGGGCATCGTGCAAGCCCCCGCCACCGAGTCCTCCGGGAAGAAGTCCCTCTTCGAACGCCTTGGAGGAGAAGCCGCGATCGAAGCGGCGGTGGTGACGTTCTACGAAAAGGTGATGTCGGACGACTCCCTCGCGCCGTTCTTCGCCCACCTCGACATGGCGGCGCAGGTCAAAAAGCAGATCGCGTTCATGACGATGGCGTTCGGGGGACCGAACCAATACACCGGCCGCGACCTCCGTACGTCGCACGCCAAGCTGGTCGCGCAGCAAGGCCTGAACGACAAACACTTCGACGCCATCGCGCAGCACCTTCGCGAGACGTTGGAGGAGCTGGCGGTCGACGAGGCCACGATCACCGACGTGCTTCGCATCATCGACGGCACCCGCGACGACGTCCTCAGCAGGACGCCCGCTTCGACCCCCTCACCCTGATCGATCTTCGGTTGCGATGAGCAGTCACGGACGTGGAGACAACGAGGCACCTGGAGACGCAGCAAAGGCGAGCATGATCGAATCCACCTCACCCGCAGCTGCGAGCCCGTATCCGTTCGACGAGATCATCGTCGCGGACAAGACGGGCGCGCGCCGCAACCTCTCGCCAGGTGAGTTCTTCGCGCTGCCGCTCGCCGAGCGCATCCAGTACGTCATCGAGCAGAAGGCCTCCTTCTTCGCGTCCGGGCGCCAGCTCGATCCGAAAGAAGCCCTCGGCCTCATGCGAAAGCTGCGCGCCAGCATCCACTGATCACGATCACAACGCCCCGCCGTCCCTGACCGAGGCTGCGCTCGACGAGACGTGGTTCGCGGGGGACGAAATCTCGGGGCCGGGGGCGAACACGCGGACCATCTTCGCCGGCACCAGGATGTGCTCGTCGATCATCTCCGCGAAGCTGCGCGTCACGAGCTCATTCCCCCTCGCGCCGCCGAGGATCGCGCCGAGCCGTGCGCGCGCCGCCATCGCGTAGAGGCGCGCGCCCTGCTCGTCGAGCTCCGTCGACGCCTCTTCGAACGAGCGAATCGCGGCGTCGCGCTGGCCGCGACGGACGTGAATGCCCGCCTCGAGGAGGTGGGCAAATCCACGCGCAAGCGGCCATTTTACGGGGGCGACGATGCCCGCAGCCCGCGCGGCGCGATCGAGATGAGCCTCGTCCTTCGTCGCGTCGTACGCCGCGAGCGCGGCTCGGCCCACCGCGTTGTGCATGCGGGCACGCATGGACGCCGCGCGAAGGAACATCGACTCCTCGAGACGCTGCCACGTGAGGTCGATCTCTTCGATCGCTCGCTCGGGCTCGTCCTTGTAGAGATGTACCTCGATCGCGTTGACGAGCCGCCACGCGTTCTGGAGGAGGAATCGATCCTTGCTCCATTCGTCGGTCACCACCGCGAGCTCGGCCTCGGCCTTGGCGACGTCGTCTCGAGCGAGCGCGACGAACCAAGCGCATTGCAGTCGAAGGAGCACCTCACCGTAGAGATCGCCGCGGCTTCGCGCGTTCTCGATGAGCTCCGGTAGGCGCTGGGCGAGATCGCGCACGCGGCCACACGCGAGGAGCGAGAACCCTGCAAAGAACGCCGCGTTGTCGAGCTCCCACGCCACGCCCGTGCATTTCTCGCGGAGCTCGGTCCCGGCCTGATCGCAGAGCGGGATGGCCTCTCGAAACTCGCCGAGGATCACGCGCGATACGCCGCTCATCAACGTCGTAAGCGCTTGGGCATGTGGCTGATTGACCTTGTCGGCGAGCGCGCGGGCTTTGGCGAGCAAATACGAGATAGCGGGCTTCTGCCTTGCGCCGTCAGCGGCGCGATAGGCAGCCTCGAGCGACAATCCCTTTGCGACGCGCAAGGGCTCGCCCGCGGAGAGCGCGAGGAGCAGATAACGTGTTTGGAAATCAGCGCCCCGAACGGGATCGACCATCCCGAGCCCGAGCGCAATGCTGTAACAGGTATCGATTCGAATGAGGTGCTCGCGCGCGAGCTGATCGGCATTGCGCTCTTTGAAGCGAATACCACGTAGCCGTAGCACGATACGCCGCCACAGGAGCGACAGCACGGCGCCCCAACGTGTCGCTGGCGCGCGCATCTTCATCGCCGAGAGGATCTGCTCGACGACCTTCAAGCCTTCGTCGATCCGCCCGCAGAAGAGGAGCTGCTCGGCCGCCCGCCGCCGGAGCTCGAGGGCGTCGGCGGACATCGTCTTGCCGGCGCCGATCCGCAGCGCGGCCTTGGCGGCTTGAAGGAAGCGATCGGCGGCGTCACGGCTCCGGCCTGCGCTGAGCAGCGCCTCGGCGAGCTTCACGTACAGACCGCCGCTCTTGCCGGCTGTCGAGCCGACGTTCGCGTCGAGCGCCATCTCGTACATCTCGGCGGCACGCGAGAACGCGAGCGCGGCGGTCGCTCGCTCGGCGGCCTTCTCCGCGTACTCGGCGGCGAGCGCCTTCTCACCGGCGTACATGAAGTGCGCCGCGAGCATCTCGGCATCACCGTCGGTGCTCGAGAGCGCACGCGCGAGGCGACGGTGTCGCGTCTTCAGCTCTTCTTCCGAGAGCGTGGACAGCACCGTCTCCCGTATTTTGTCGTGGTAAATCTCCACCTCGTCACGCGCTTGCGCCTCGCCGCCACGCGACCGAACGAGCGTCTCCGCGCGGAGCGTCGCGAGCACGCCTTGCGCGTCGGCCTCGATCCCCGCGGCGCGCGCGGCGAGCGCGAGGGGGAGCGGCTTGCCGGCGACCGCCAGCGTCTCGAGCAGGCGCCGCGCTGGTGGTTCGAGCGCCTCGATGCGGTAGCTGAGCAAGGTGGCGAGGTCCACGCGCGCCGACCCGTCACGCGACGGCGGGAGCGATTGAAGCTGCGTCGTCGCGAACGGGTCGACCGCGCCCTCGTGCTTCGTCGATCCGTTCGCGCCGTTCGATCCGTTCCGCCCCGCCTCTTGCTGCTGGGCGCGTCGATGCTCGACGATCGCCGCGAGCTGGCGAAGAAAGAGCGGGCTGCCAAACGACTCGCGCGCGATCTCGTCGACTCTCCGCGGAGAGGCGTTCGAGCCCAGCAGCGACGACGCCAAGCCGCGCGCCGCCTCGGGCGACAGCTCCGCGACGGGAATCTCGCACACCTCGATCGAGGAGCCTCCGGTCATCTTCCGCAGCGCCTTGACGAGCGGCGACGTCGCCGCGTCCTCCGCGCGATACGCCACGATGAGAAGGAGCGGCGGAGGATCGGGCGGCTGAAACAACGCGGTAAGGAGCGGCTCGCTGTCGCCGTCTCCCCACTGGAGATCATCGATGAAGAGGATCGTGGGGCTCTTGTCGGCGACGCGGGTGAAGAGCTCGCGAAGCGCCTCGAACGCACGCCGGCGCTCCTGAACGGCGTCGATGGATCGCGACGTCGAGCGGCGACGCGGATTGCCGACCTCGAACTGCAAGAACACGGGAAACAGCCGCGCCAGAGCGGCGAGATCTCGCTCGCGAGGCAAGAGCTTGGCGGCCTCGACGTCGGGCAGCCGCTGCAGATACCTGCACAATGCATCGACCAACGAGTCGAGCGCCTTGTACGGCATCGACTCTCGCTCGTAGCATCGCCCTTCGAGGATCACGGCCTCCGGTCTCTCGGCGCGGTACGTGTCGAGGAAGCGACGCACGAGCGCGCTCTTGCCAATGCCGGACGTGCCGTACACGAGCGACACGACCGTCTTGCCGCTTCGCTCCACCTCTTCGGCGGCTTCGTCGAGCGCCCAGAGGTGCGTCTCACGCCCGACGAACGCGATCGAGCGGTTCAGCGGATCGAGGCTATGGCTTTGACCGAGCGACGAGCCGACGAGCCGCGGCGTGATCGGCGCGACCACGAGCGACGGGTTGCTCGCCGGCAATCGCGTGCCATCCACCGCCTCATCGCGTGGGATCGCCGCGCGCAGGCGCTCGAGGAGCTCCTTGTAGTGAGGGCGCTGCTCGGGGGCGCGCGCGAGGAGCTCGGTGCACAGCTGCGAGAGCTCGCGCGGAACGCCGCGGACGAGGGCATTCGGGCGCGGCGCATCACGCAATTGCTTTTGGATGAGCACGTGCGCCGCCTCGTCCTCGAACGGCACATGCCCCGTCAGCGCTTGAAAGAGGATCGCGCCGACGGAGTACCAATCCGACGCAGGGCCGACCGAGCTTCCCATCGCCTGCTCGGGCGACATGTACGCGGGCGTGCCGACGATGTTACCGGTCTTCGTCTGCGCGATGTCATCCTGGCCCATCTCCGTGACGAGCCCGAAGTCGAGGAGCACGACCCGTCCTTCGCGCGTGACGAGGACGTTCGAAGGCTTCACGTCACGGTGAAGCAGCCCGACGGAATGAAGCGCATGAAGCCCTTCGGCGAGCTGCTCGAGCGTCGCCCGCAAGCGGGGGAGATCCGCGGTGCACAGCGGGCGCACCTTTCCGCCGAGCGCGCCGTCCTGCTGTCCGTCGTTCTCGCTGCTCACCGGCGCAGAGCGAGGCTTCCCATCGAGCCCTTCTGTGGCCACGACCGTGCTGCCAAAGGCGTCCTCCGGCTTCATCGACGCGGTGGGCGCGGTCGGCTCGTGCGGGACCTGAGGAGACGCAGGGCGAACCCATTGGATCAGGTCCACGCCATTCACGAGGTCCATCGTGAAGAACCACTCACCAGCGACCGTGATCAGCTCACGGAAGCCAACGAGGTTTGGATGCGCGACGTCAGCCAGCGCGCGGAACTCACGCTTGAAGCGAGCGATCGTCCCCGCGTCGCTGTTGCGTAGCCACTTGAGCGCGACGTTCGCTTTGGTGCGTGTGTCGAAGGCAGCGTAGACAATGCCAAACCCACCAGAGCCAATGCAATGTTTGACCTGGAAGCGACCGTCTTCGAGGAGCGCGGGATGGAGTGAAAACTCCACGACATTCTCCTTTAGCACTTCTTCCTTCCGGCGAGGGCGACAACGACGCGTTACGCTGTCGGTCCTCATGACGTGGTGGGCTCGTTTTCGGGTGGGTTTGGCTTCTTTGGCTGGTCCGTCGATCGTCTTCACGGCGTGCGTCCCCACGTCGGGTGGTGGTGGAGGGACGACGACGGCCGCGCCCTCGACGTCAGCAACCGCGACGGCAAAGGCGCCGGGGACGGACTCCGGATCCGCGACCGCGGCGATCGACGCGAGCGCCGCTTCCGCCGAGATGGCGGTCCCTGAAGGCAAGGCGACGTGGAAGACGGTGCCCAAAGAGGAGAACGGCTTCTACGTCGTGCTCGACGGCCTCTGCTCGAAGCTCGGATTTGGCCGCGTCGGCAAAGACGTTGTCGTTCATTACGGCGGAACGAGCATGTATTCGAACGAACGCTCCGGCCTCGCCTCGTTCATCGCGCTACGGGAAAGCGGGCTCGAATCGATCGGCGATCCGCTCATTGCCTCACCGACCGGCATCGCAGGAAAGTCGTTCGAAGACTTCTGGATCGCCGACAGCACCGGCTCGCGTTCGTCCGAAGGCGCCGTGCTTCATCGCCGGGTGGGTACGACCTGGAAGACGTACGTAAAAGATCAGACGAACCTCCACGCCTGGCTCGACGGCGGAATCATCGGTACGGGAGGGATGAACGCGCCCGACGGCGTCCTCTGGGTCGAAGACTCGAAGACCAAACCCCCGATCGCGATGACGAGCGATCTCATGCGAGGCTTCGCCTTCTCTGCATTCCCAACCGGCGAGGTGGTGGTCATTGGCAAGCTCGCCGCCGATGACTTCAAGGCACCTTACGTCGCGCGTACATGGTCGCCCAAATCGCCGCTGAAGCACCACAACCTCTCGATGCTCGGCGCCGACGGATGGCCCACGCTCGTCGAGACGGCGCCCGACGAGGTGTACGCATGGATGAACGAGCGTATCGTCCGCTGGGATGGCACGAAATGGACATTGCTAGGTAGCGCCAAAACGAAGATCAAGTCTGCAAGCCGCGCCGCTCCCGACGAGCTCTGGATCACGACCGAGACTGGAAGTGTCGAAAAGACATCCCCCGGCTCAAAAGGACTTAGCGCGGTCTCCGTTCCCGAGCCCATCGCGGTCATTGACGGCGTCGAGCGAGGAGCGGTGTGGGCTGTCGCGCAATCGGGCAAAGCCTACAAACGAGACAGCGACGCATGGAAGGAGATGAAGCTCCCCTCCCCCGCGTTCTCGTACGGCACAGCCCCGGCGTTCAAAGCAAAGAACGTGATGGTGATCGCGCCCGACGATGTCTTGTTGCTCGGGATGTATTGGGAGCGCGGCTTGGGGTGGAAAGAGCAAGAGCTGCATCAAGCGCTCGTGCGGACGAAGGCTCCCAAAGAGACCTTACGTTGCAATGAGCCGGACCCCGAGAACAACAACATCGAGATCGGCCGTGGATTCCAGTCTTGGCCGCCCACGCTCACGGCGATGACCGGGCCTTCGTGCGCGACGCCCTTCGTCGTGCTCGCGCGAAAGAGCAAAGCGCTCAAGACCCCGCCTCACGACTGGCCAAAGATCCGAGCAGGGCTCAAAGGTCATACGGAGCTCGGCGAGGTAAAGCTCGTCGAGCTCAAATCGGGCGATCGCACGTTCGTCGGCACGAAGGCCAAAGACTTCCCGAGCGCAAAGAAGATCGCCGAGCTCGCGGCCGCCAAAGATCGGCTCCGGCCCGAGATCGTCTGCGGCGAGCCCTCCGAGGTACTGCGAACGATCGCGATCGATCTCACCACCGGTGACGCCATCCCGTGAGCGCCCGCGGGCGGGTCGCGGCGTGCACCGGCGGGATTCTCCTCGTTGTCATGTTCGTCGCTTGCACGAAGCGCGAGCCTCGTCCGTCGAGCGCCGCGCGCCCGCGCGACGTGAAGAACGACTGCGAGGCCTGCCATCGCCAGATCGCGCTCGAATGGCGTTCCTCGTTTCATCGGGCGTCGTTCTCGGATCGCACCTTCCAGCGAAGCCTTCGACTCGAGGAGACGAAGGAGCATGCGTTCTGCACACAATGCCACGCCCCGGAAGGCGACGCCGAGCGCGGCGTCGGGTGCACGTCGTGTCATGGCAGCGACCACGCCTCACCGATCGCGGCGCACGCCTCGCCGTCCGCTCCTCATCGCGTCACCGTCGACGCCGCGCTCTCTGCGCCTTCCGCATGCGCGACATGCCATCAATTCACGTTCGACCCGCGCCACGACGGCCGCGCTGACCTCGTCCAGAAGACGCTCGACGAGCACGCCTCCTCGGAGCTCGCGGGGGTGTCATGCGTCGAATGCCACATGCCGAGCCGCGACCTTCCGTCGGGTGGCCCACATCGCGATCATTCGTTCGTCGCCGGCCATTCGCCGTCGTGGATCGGACGCAGCGTTCATGTCATCGTCGAGCGCGCAGGGCCGGACCGCGTACGCGTCGACATCCGGTCGGACGCAGGGCACGCGTTTCCGACCGGCGACATGTTTCGCCGTGTGAAGCTCCTCCTCTTCGGTGACGACGAACAAGGCACCATCGTCGCATCGTCCGAGCGAACGTTTGGCCGCACCTGGGGCCACGTCGAGGGCGGTCCGTTCGCAGGCCTCCGCCGTGAGGTCTCCGACACGAGGATCCGAGGCCGGTTCACCGAAGAGGTGACGCTCGATCGGGGTTTGGGAGGGAAGCCCCCATCGGATCGAGGCGCGAGCTCACCCGTCGCGATCGCACGCGTCCGTTGGATCCTCGTGTTCGAGCGCGTCTTGTCCATGCGCGGGACAGACGACGTGACGCTCGAATCGAGCGACGTCGTCGCCGAAGGCACGGCGAATTAGCCGGCTCCAAGAGCTCGAAAACGCTCGACTATCTCGAAATGCATGCACACTCTGCAGGTCGCGTGTCGATCTGCCGCGACGTCGTTTGTCTCCAGGACAGGAGGCAACGAAGACCATGCGACACGACGCGATCGACACCCTCGCCCTTGCCGGGAGCACCCTCGGCGCGGCCCCTGCGCCGAAGAGCGTGCGCCCTCTCTCGAAGAAGCTCAGCGTCGCGCTGTGGACAGCGCAGGTGCTCCTCGCCGCGCTCTTTCTCTTCTCCGGCTCGATGAAGCTCGTGCTCCCGCTCGATGCGATGAAAGGACCGATCGCGTTCCCGGGGCTCTTCGTTCGCTTCCTCGGGACGTGCGAAGTGCTCGGCGCGCTCGGGCTCATCCTCCCCGGCCTGCTTCGCATTCGGACGGAGCTCACCGCGTTCGCCGCGCTCGGGCTGACGCTCATCATGATCGGCGCGGTGTCGATCACCGTCGCGACGATGCCTGGCGTGATCGTGGTCCTCGTGCCGCTCGTCACGGGATGCCTTACGACCTTCGTGGCCTACAACCGCTGGCCTCATGCGTCGTCGTCGCCTCGCTGAACCCTGCCCATCGAGCGGAGGATTGTCATGAATCGCAAGGTCACTGCCCGTACGAATGTCTCGACCGAAGAGCGTGAGCGCACGAAGCGCAGCCACGCTGGCGAAGCGTTAGGCGCAGCGCAGGGCGAGGTCGATATCGACGGATGGAGCACGGAGGCAGAGCCGGAGCGCAGGAGCGACCATTCGCTCTTCATGGCGCCGCGCTCCCTTCGCTCGGAAGACCTCGCGCACGCGGAGCTCCCGCTCTTCTAAGTATCAATCGAGCGACGTGACGCGTTTGCTCGTGACCTTGCCTTCGACGTAATCCACGCTGCAGAAATAGCGGAGAAAGACGAACCCCGAGGCCATCGCCGCGAGATGGCCACTCGCCTGTGGGTCTTGACGCTTCTCGACGCTAAGCGAAGGGTCTTCGAGCAAGAGATCCATCCGCGTCTTTGCGCGCGCGCGAAACTCCTCGACCGGTGATCCGATCGGAGTCTCCTCGCAGAAGGTCGTCGCGCGATGATGACCGACATACGAGCATGACACCGGCGCGGTGATGCACGTGCTGAGGCCCGTCGCCCAGAGCGCGATCGTCAGCCCCGACCACGAACGCTTGGGTCTCGGTCCCGCGAATGGATCGTGGTCCGCTCGAGGTCCGTCCGTCATCGCATCGAGCGCAGGACGCGGTACACGGTGCTTCGTGCGATCCCGAGGCGGCGCGCGGCTTCGCTGACGTTGCCTGCGGAGGCGCGAACGGCATCCATGATCGCCTCGTTGATGATCGAGACGCGTGTGCGTGGCTCGTGCGTGCTCGGTTGGGCGTCCGGCTCGGCGCCAGGCGTGTTACGCGCGAGGCCCACGAGCACGCGAGGGAAGTGCTCGCTCGCGAGGGCCTGACCATCCGCCATCGCCAGCGCATGCACGAGCGCGGACTTCAGCTCGCGCACGTTACCCGGCCAATCATGCCCCTCGATCCATCGACGGGCGCTCTCGGCGAGCACGGTGGGCTCGGTCGTCATTTGGGCGAGCAGCGCCTCGGCCAGCGCCACCCGGTCGGAACGATGGCGTAGGGTGGGCAACGTCACGCACGCGCCGTGGATACGGAAGAAGAGGTCGCGCCGAAACGCTCCCTTCTCGACGAGCTTCGGCAAGTCACGACACGTCGCGCACACGAGCCGGAAATCCGAGTGCCGCTGGCGCGCGTCGCCAACACGGTAATAGGCACCTTCCTCATCGAGGACACGAAGCAAGGCCGCCTGCACGTTCTCGGGCATCTCGGCGATCTCGTCGAGGAACAGCGTGCCGCCGTTCGCCGCCGCGATCTTGCCGTCGGCCCCGTTGCGCGAGGCTCCCGTAAACGCGTTTGGAGCATGCCCAAACAGCTCACTTTCGAGGACGCTGCTCGTCAATGCGCCGCAATTGAGCGCGACGAACGCCCCCTGTGCGCGCGTGCTCGCGCCGTGGATCGCACGGGCAAAGAGCTCTTTTCCGGTCCCTGTCTCGGCCAGCAACAAGACAGGCAGCGGCGTCCTCGCGAAGCGCGCCGCGGCGTCCTTGGCGGCGAGCAAGGCCGCGTCGCTTCCGTGGATCTTGGCGAACGCAGGATGCGATGGTCGCCTCGACGCGGGCGGCGGCGCAGCGGGAGCGTACGATGATGGCTCGAGGTGAACGACGATCGCGAAGGTGCGCGCCCCGATCCCGTTGATCGGATCGAGCTCCACGCGATACCGATGCGACGCCATCTCGAAGCGAAGGTCCGGTGCGCCGCTGATCAGCAATCGATGAAGGTCCGTGAACGAGAGGCCGAAGATCTTCTCGCAGGTGGTGTGGCTCGCGAGCCCGAGCATCTGGTTGGCGTGATGGTTCATCACGACGACACGGCCGCTCGCCTCGACCACGAGCGACGCCGACGACGAGCGATGCACGAGCCGCTCGATCGCCGACAGCGTGCCCGCGCCCGACTGCGCGTACGCGAGCCGGCGAAGTGCCTGCTCGATCGAGGTCGCTGCCGCGTGGACGGCCTTGCCCACGGCGCGGTCGTGCCGCTCGATCGGCCCCGTGACGTCGAGCACGCAGGCGAGGTCGCCGTAGCCGTCGAAGACGGGCTCGCCGTAGCAGAAGATGCCGTGATTTCTCCGCTCGAAGTGGGCGGCGCCGATCACGGCCACCGCCTGTCGCTCCGCGATGGCCGTGCCGATCGCGTTCGTCCCGCGAATGTCCTCGCTCCACTTCGCGCCTTCGATCAGGCGCACGCGCGCCGCCGGATCGTCGAACGCGCCTCCGCCGTGCGACGCGAGGATGACTCCATCCGGATCGGCCACGACGGCGACGAGCGATCGCGCGGCGAGCTGCTCCGAGAGCGGCGTGAGGAGCGCGCGCTTCTCGCGAAAGACCTCGGCGAGACGGTCACGACGCTCGGCGAGATCGGAGTCGCTCGTCGCATGCGGGTAGGCGTCGGAGTCGGGTGACACACCAAGCCGCCTCGCACGTGACCATGCCTCGAGGAGCGCTTCGGGCTGGTGGTCGGCTTGAGAGGGCGGCTCGAAGATCAACATGTCGTCACGCGAAGCTCTCTCAAGCATGGCACGCCATCCGCGCGCTGTCAGCGCACACCGGACGGCGGTTGGCCACCGAAAGGTCGGCCGCACGCTGTCTCGCGTTTGGCCATTTGCGAGGGTGAGCATCCGCGTCGCGTCGCGCCGCGTCACTGACTGTCTCGTTTTCGAACACCTGGGCGAGCGTCCTACGCGTCACGCGGTCATGACGCGCCATCGCGTTCGCAAATCGCCTGATTCTCGGCTGGCGCGCTCGTTGCGAGACGCCCCGAGCGACCGAGCGCAAACGATGCGCGCGGGTGCCTCGAACGAGCGGCGAACAAGAAAGGGTCTTGGACAATGACTGTCTACAAAGCACCGAACACGGATGGGTCGAAGGTTACCTTCAAGTCGCGCTATGCGAACTTCGTCGGCGGCGAATGGAGACCACCGGCAAAAGGGCAATACTTCGAGAACATCTCGCCGGTGAACGGTCGCCCCTTCTGCGAGGTGCCGCGCTCCACCGCCGAAGACATCGAGGCCGCGCTCGACGCCGCCCATGCCGCCAAAGGCAAGTGGGGTAAGACCTCGGCTGCCGAACGGTCGAGCATCCTCAACAAGATCGCGGATCGCATCGAGCAGAACCTCGAGATGCTCGCGATCGCCGAGACGTGGGACAACGGCAAGCCCGTGCGCGAGACGCTCGCGGCCGACCTTCCTCTCACGGTCGACCACTACCGCTACTTCGCAGGCGTGATCCGCGCGCAAGAAGGCCGAACGTCCGAGCTCGACGCGAACACGGTCGCGTACCACTTTCACGAGCCGCTCGGCGTCGTCGCGCAGATCATTCCGTGGAACTTCCCGCTCCTCATGGCGGCGTGGAAGCTCGCGCCGGCGCTCGCCGCAGGCAACTGCGTGGTGCTCAAGCCGGCAGAGCAGACCCCATCGTCGATCTTGATGATGATGGAGCTGATTCAGGATCTGTTGCCGCCGGGCGTCCTCAACATCGTGAACGGCTTTGGCGTCGAAGCGGGCAAGCCGCTCGCCTCGAACCGTCGCGTGGCCAAGGTGGCCTTCACTGGCGAGACGACCACGGGCCGGCTGATCATGCAGTATGCCTCCGAGAACCTCATCCCGGTGACGCTCGAGCTAGGCGGCAAGTCGCCGAACGTCTTCTTCGACGACGTCTTCGCGAAGGACGACGACTACGCGCAGAAGGTCCTCGAAGGCTTCGCGATGTTCGCGCTCAACCAGGGCGAAGTCTGCACCTGTCCGTCGCGTGCGCTCATCGATCAGAAGATTCACGGCCAATTCATGGAGCGCGCGGTCGAGCGCACGAAGAAGCACGTCCCGGGCAATCCGCTCGACACGAACACCACCGTCGGCGCGCAAGCCTCGCGTGATCAGCTCGAGAAGATCCTGAGCTACCTCGATATCGGCAAGAAGGAAGGCGCAAAGGTCCTCCTCGGCGGTGAGCAAGCGAAGCTCGAAGGCGATTTGAAGGACGGCTACTACGTGATGCCGACGATCTTCGCCGGCCACAACAAGATGCGCATCTTCCAGGAGGAGATCTTTGGCCCGGTCGTGTCGACCACGTCCTTCAAGGACTTCGACGACGCGATCTCGATCGCCAACGATACGCTTTATGGCCTTGGCGCAGGCGTCTGGACGCGCGACACGAACCAGGCCTTCCGCGCTGGCCGCGCGATCGAGGCAGGCCGCGTGTGGACGAACTGCTATCACCTCTACCCCGCACAACAGCATGATGCTCAGTCACTACCAGCAGACGAAGAACCTGCTCGTCAGCTACGACCCCAAGCCGATGGGCTTCTTCTGATGAGCGCGGACGAGGACGCGAGGCCCACGAGTCGACCTCCGGCGCGGTCGCCGGCGCCGCCAGCGCCATCACGGCCACGACGGGTCGACGTCACGCCGGAGGCGGCGGAGCTCATTCGCGTCCTCGTCCGCGAGAATGGACCGCTCATGTTCCACCAATCGGGCGGGTGCTGCGACGGCAGCGCGCCGATGTGCTTTCCGCTGAACGAGTTTCGCATCGGCGGGCAAGATGTCTTGCTTGGCGAGATCGTCGATTGCCCGTTTTACATGAGCGGCTCTCAATTCGAGTACTGGAAACACACGGCGCTCATGATCGACGTCGTACCTGGTCGTGGTAGTGGCTTTTCGCTCGAGGCACCGAAAGGCGTGAGGTTCCTCACGCGCTCTCGTGTGTTTACAGCCGAAGAGCTCGCGCTCCTCGAGGAATTTCCCTCACTCGATCTCGACGAGCGTCCGTAGAGGCTCGCCTGTCACGTCGAGACGATCGACGTGGCAGCGCGCTCCTCGCCGGTGGAGTCGCAACGACACCCTCGATTTTCCGACGCGAAGCCCTTCGATTTCGATGCGGCTCATCGATCGTGGCATCTTCGGATTCCGAATGAAGAGGCGCTGATTCACGCCGTCGATGTGAATCCCGAGGACCGCCTGGAGCAACAAGAATGGCGCCGCGGCCGCCCACGCCTGCGGGCTACATGCGACGGGATAGCGAACGAGGGTCCCCTCTTTCGCCATTCCACAATAGAGCTCCGGCAATCGCCGGTTCGCGAAATGCCCCATCGCGCTGACCATCGACTCGAAGATCATGCATGCTTGATCCATCAAGTCGTAGTTGGCAAAGCCCTTTGCGATGAGGGCATTGTCGTGCGGCCACACCGTCCCATTGTGATAACTGAGTGGATTGTAGACTGCCTGTCCGGCGGCGAGCGTCCGCACGCCAAAACCCGATAGCGACTCTTGCGCCGTCAAGAGCGCCGCGCACTGCTTGGCATGAGCATCGCTCGGCACCCGCGACCACAAGAGATGGCCGATGTTCGAGACGACCGTCGGAAGGGCTTTGCCCTCGCCGTCGATCGCGAATGCATAGCGACCTAGCTCCTCGAGCCACATCCGTCGCTCCACCGTCTTGGCCATCGTCCGCGCGCGATCGTCGTAGCGCGCCGCGGCCTCGTCGTCGCCCAAGGCATGCAGCAGCGAAGCGCCGCGACGGTACGCGTCCACGCAGTACCCTTGCACCTCGCAGAGGGCGATCGGCGGCTTGGCGCGCCTTCCGTCGGGAAAGGAGACGCCCGCACGCGAGTCCTTCCATCCTTGGTTGTCGAGGCCGCGCTCGCTCTGCCGCTCGTACGTGACGAGCGCCTTGCCCTCCTGGCTTCGCGCGTCGATCCAGCCAAGAGCGCCGCGGATCGCGCCCTCGAGGTCTCCAAGGAGCGATCGATCGCCCGTCACCTTGTACGCTGCGTTCGCCACGACGACAAAGAGCGGCGTCGCGTCGATCGAGCCGTAGTAGGGCGAGTGCGGGATCTCGTTCGTCGCCGACATCTCCCCGAAGCGGAGCTCGTGGAAGATCTTCCCGGGCTCTTCCTCGGTGAAGACATCGTGCTTTTTGCCCTGAAATGCGGCGAGCGCGCGGAGCGACGACGCCGCGAGATCGGGGTTCAGGGTGAGCGCCTCGTACGCGGCGATGAGCGTGTCGCGCCCGAACGGACAGCAAAACCACGGGATGCCCGCGGCGAGCACGCGATGGCCTCGCATCGATATCGCGAGCGCACGAAGGTCTGCGGTCGATTGCTCGAGCACGTGCTGGATGATGGCGTTGTCGCAGTGATAGCGCGTCGAGCTCTCGAGGAACCGGTCGGCGGCCTCGTGCTCTGCGCGGATGCGCTCGTCGAAGTCGACGCCGGGCCGAATGCGTCCGGTCGCGGCGACCGGCGCGATGATCACCTCGATCGTGTGCGAGCGACCTGGCTCGACCGAGAGGCGAAACGCCGCGCGATCCGACGTGAGGAGATCCGGCTCGGGGTTGAACGTCACCCGGGTCGAATAGAGGTTGTTGTCGAGCCCGTCGTAGGCGATCTCCACCGCCGCCTCGCGAACGACCGGTGTGCGCTGGAGGCCGCGCCGAGCGCGCTTGGCGCCGCGAATCTCGAAGACGTCCGCGAAGTCGGCGGCAAAGCGAAGCGTGATCTCCAAATCCACCCTTCGCTGGAGGTAATTGACCAGCTCGATTTGCTCGCGAAATACCTCGTCGACGAGCTGCCGCCGCCGAATATGCAGGAAGTTTTGCGGATCATCGAGGAACTCGTCATTGCCGAGCCCCGAGACCATCAAGTCGATTCGATTGCAGGAAGGGTCGAACGTGTTCGACGACAAATAGACGAGGTTGAGCTCGGCGACGCTTAGCTCGTAATGCGACAAATACCTCGTATCGTCGGCGAACAGCCCAAGCTCACGCGAACCTGCCGGGGTGATATCCCCATTACGATTGGTGACGAGAAAGCGCGTGCCGTTGGCGCGCACGAGCGTCTCGACGTCGCCCGCCGATGTGAGGACGAGCGGTGTCCCGTTCGGCGGTGGAGCCGCCTGCGGCGCCGGCGGTTCGACGAGGGGTGGTGAGCTATTTCGCGAGCTGGAGGACAGGGGCTGCGTTGCCACATGACACCTCATCGTTGGGGATTAGGGCCTTACGCCACGTGCCGCTGCCATGACGTCCGCGGAACCGGTCGATCGCGTCGAGGTATACGGACACATATTCGCGCGCCATTCGTGCCGCGCTCCATCGCTCCTGCGCGCGCGCTCGACAGGCGCGGCGGTCGAGGTTCTTGATGTCCTTGATCCTCGCGACCATCTCCTCGCGCGTATGGACGATGAAGCCGGTGACGCCTTCCTCGATGATCTCCGAGACAGCGCCGCAGTCGTACGCGATCACCGGCGTGCCGACGAGCATCGACTCGATGACGACGAGGCCGAACGGCTCCTCCCATTCGATCGGAAAGAGGAGCGCGCGGGCACGGCGCAGCATCTCGACCTTCCGCTCGTGACCCACCTCGCCGAGCCAGTCCACCTTCGGGTTCTTCGTTCTTCCGTTGGGCCCGTCGATCTCGAACCGCGGCGCGAGCTCCCGCGCGAAGAAGTCACCGTAGATCGACTGCGCGTCGCCGCCGACGATGATCGGCACACCTGCATCGCTCGCCGCGTCGATCGCGGTGTGCGGGCCTTTCTCGGGCGCGAATCGCCCCAAAAACGCGCACGCTTCGCCGCCTTCACCAAACGGATAGAGGTCCGCGTTCAAGCCGTGATGAACGACCGCTCGAAAAGGTACTTCCCAGACGAGATCCGTCTGCCGCTTCGAGATGCCGACGAACGACACATTCGGGTGATCGACGTAGTGCTTCGTCAGACTGTCGTCTCGGTGATGATGCACCGTCGCGATCGTGGGTAGCGAGACGAACTGCGAGAAGGACAAGCTCCGCGCATCGTTGGCGTGAACGATGTCGAGCTCGTGACGTCGTGCCGCGATCTCTTGCCAAGCGGCGCTCGCGTGACGTAGCTCCGCGAGTGCGTCCGGCGGCCAGACCGGACGATCGAAGATCGCTCTTCCGCGATCGCCGGCGCACGTCGAGTCGCCTGTCGCGTAAACGGTTGGTCGGTGACCGAGCTTGACGAGCTCTCTCGCTAGCTCCGCGACGACGAGCTCCGTTCCACCGTATGCCCGTGGTGGAGTCGAGACGGCGCACGTCGAGAGAAGTGCCACACGTAACGATCGCGATCCACCTGCTTCACCTTCAGCCATTCGTCATTCCTCCGCGCTTTCGAAGCTTGCGGTCGCTCCGGGGTGCATGGGACGAGCCACCACCGGCTCGCGGAGTCATCGCTGTCGCACGGACGGCCAAGGATGAGGCATACGCCTTGCGTTTCGTCTCCACACGAGGAGACACACCATGGCCGCAAAGAAGAAGGCGAAGACACGTCGATATGGAAAGAGTGCTGGGAAGAAGGTGAAGGCCGCCATGCACGAACGGAAGAAGGGAACGCTCAAGTCCGGTCGATCGGGCAAGAAGGTCGAGAGCCGTAAACAAGCGATCGCGATCGGACTGTCCGAGGCGCGAAAGCGCGGCGCGAAGGTGCCGAAGAAGCGATCTGGGTCGAAGAAGCGAAGCAGCGCGAAGAAGCGAAGCAGCGCGAAGAAGTAGGCCTCAGAACGAGCGTTCGACGATCCGAGGTGGGTTCGCCGTGAAGTCGCTGTAACGGATCCATCTCGGCCGCACGCGTACGTGCGTAATGCCGTCCCACGAGAGCCGATCGCGACCGTCCGGATAAGGAACGAAGTAGACCTCACGAATCCGGGCAAGCTCGTCACCCTCCGGGAAGTCGGCGACGCCGTCGATCTGTACGGTCGCGTCGTGATCCCATCCGATGACGAGCGAGATCCGAGGATTCGCGGCGAGGTTCTGATACTTCCTCGTGCTCTTCACGGTGTCGAAGATGATCTCCAGAGAGTCGCTCACCGCGAATCCAACGACCGCCGACTGCGGCGCGCCGCTCGGCGTCACCGACGCCTGCACCGCGAGCTTGTACTTGCGGAGGAACGTGAGAAGCTCGTCGTTCGAGATCGACGTCGTCGGGGAGGATGCCATCGAGCGCATCCTACAACGACTCAAACAGCGAACGGGTAGGTCTCCGGAGGCTCGCGGGAAGGCTCTCGCGCGACCCGCTCCAGCGGCTCGACGGCGCTCGTGCGATCGAGATGAAGGATCGCGTCGAACTGGTCGCCGATGCGGGCTTCGAAGTAGTGACTCGCACGTTCGGTCTTGGGTCGATAGACGACGCCAATGGCGCGTTCGAGCCTCGGCGTGCGCAGAATGGCCTCAAGCTCTTCGCTTGAAGAAGACGATCGAGCGTCGTGAATGGGATGGATCGGAAGGACGAAGCGCGCGAGCCCGGTCTCGTGAAAGAGCGCCTCGAAGCTCCCCGCCATCGCCGGCGTCACCGTCATGCGCTCGGCCGGCCCCTCCCAATCCGACGCCGCTGTGACCGTGCCCTCGAACGTCATGAAGCCGAGCAAGAATGCCTGCCGGCCAAATCGCTCGCGTACGAGCTGGCCGATATTGTGCTCACCAAGCGAGGCCATATAGGTCGCGCGGGCGTCGCCCAGATGAGAGTTGTGCGCCCAGACGATGACCTTCGACGGGCGTGAGGGCGTCGCCCTTCCCACGCGCTGGCTCCCCACACGATCAAGGTGCGCAGCGAGATCCACGAGCGTATCGACCATATGTCGATCGCGAAGGTTCCAGGTCGATACGCGACCATGAAACATATGCCGGTAATACGCCTCGGCGTCGCGTACGACGCGCGCGTTTTGCTCGACCTCGAAGATCGCCTCCTCGAGCATTCCATCGGCCTTCGCCCATCGCGTCGCGCGCTCCCTCAGCTCGAGGAGCTGCGCGATCGCTTCGCGCTCACACGAGGTGGTGATGCCCACGCCGGTGGCGTAACCATAGTCTCTTGGCTCCTGGCTATAATGCCCAAAGCATGCATAGCGCTCACGCGCGCGTGCCGCCGCCTCGGGGTCGGCCTTTTCGAGGAAGCGCAGCACCGCCTCGATCGATGCGTGGAGGCTGTAGAGATCGAGGCCGTACACGCCAATCTTCTCGGCAGAACGTCGACCGTCGTTGTGAGCACGGAGCCACTCGACGAAGTCGAGGACGTCGGCATTGCGCCACATCCACTGTGGAAAGCGCTCGAAGCCTGCGAGCGCCGCGGCTCCGTCGGCGTCAGGGCTACGCTCTGTGGCGGCAAAGCCCACGTTCCTCACGTACCGGTTGACGCGATACGCGTCCGGCCAATCGGCTTCGATCGCGATCGCTTCGAAGCCCTTCTCGACGATCAGCCGCTTCGTGATCGCCGCGCGCCATGCATAGAACTCGTGCGTGCCGTGCGTCGCCTCGCCGAGGAGCACGAAGCGGGCGTCGCCCATCTGCGTGAGGAGAGGATCGAGCGCCTCGGATGCGCTCGTCGTGAGCTCGTCATCACGCAGCGGAAGCGCCGACCGCCGGATGGTCTCGGCGAGCGCGGTCATGGGGCGGAGGCCCTTCGCCGTTGCGTCTTCATCTCGTTCTCCCTCCCCTCTCTCTCTCTCGGTTCGGTTCCACGTCGCGAGCAAACGAAAGGCCGCGGGCAAGCTCGGCCTACGTCACCCGGAAACCGCGCGTGGCACTCCATTGGACGCGCGACAGTGCGCGCAGCAGGCGGTTGTGGCGACCAGGCAAGTGGGGCTGAATGGGTGTCGCGCACGCTTTGCGCGGCCGGATGGGATCCTTCGGGTCGCAACCGCGCGAACGTACGTCATTTCATGGACGGATCGCTTCGTGCGTGGCTTCGAGACGAGGGCGACGCCCTCGCCCGGAGAGAGATGAACGTCGATTCCCAGCATGATCGAGTGACCCAGCAGCGTGGCCGCGACGAGCCGCCGTCGGAGCTCGTGATGTCCCATCGCGCGCGGGTCGCACGTGTCGTGCAGCAGCTTCGCGCGTACGACGGCACGAAGCCGCTCACGCTGAAAAAGCGCGTCGTGTCGCATCAGGTTCCGAAGCGCGGCGACAAGCGGCGCGACGAGCAGGCGGTTGATCTCAGCGACCTTCACCACATCCTGGAGATCGATCCGGTCACGCGCACCTGCACCGCAGAGTCCGGCGTCACGTTCGTCGAGCTCGTAGAGAAGACGCTCGAGCTCGGCCTCGTCCCCACGGTCGTCCCCGAGCTCGAGACGATCACCGTCGGCGGCGCCGTGACAGGATGCTCCCTCGAATCGATGTCCTTTCGTCATGGAGGGTTCCATGACTCGTGTCTCGAATACGAGGTACTCACCAGCGAAGGGACCGTCTTGCAGTGCACCCCGCACAACGAACATGCGCTCGTCTTCCAGATGATGCATGGATCGTTTGGGACGCTCGGAATCCTCACCAAGCTGAAGTTTCGACTCGTTCCTGCAAGACCTTACGTGAAGGTGACCTACGAGACGTACAGCACGCTCGACGATTACACGGACGCGATTCGCCGCCATGCCGATAGCGGCGACCTCGACTTCATGGATGGCATCATCCACTCGCCAACGCAGTATGTCCTCTCGATTGGGCACTTCGTCGATGAGGCGCCCTACACGCATCGCTACGACTGGGTAACGGTCTATTACCGGACCACGGCGTCGCGCCAGGAGGACTACCTCGAGACCGCCGACTATTTCTTCCGTTACGATCGCGGGGTCACGAACCCCACGCCTCGCTCGTTTCTCGGGCGGCTCTTTCTCGGCAAGCTCCTCGACTCCTCGCGGCTCCTTCGCCTCGTCACGCGATTCGATCGCCTGCTTCCGCGAAGGCCGAACGTCACGCTCGATATGTTCCTTCCCCTATCGAAGCTCGGCGAGCTCATGGCGTGGTATCGCACGACCATCGATTTCTTTCCGCTTTGGGTCGTGCCGTACAAGCGCGTACGTGACTACGAATGGATCGCCGACGGATATCTCGATGGATTGAAGGATGACCTCTTCATCGACATTGCGATTTACGGATGCAAACAGCCAGAGGGGCGCAATTATTACGCCGAAATCGAGCGAATGCTCCCGCGCCTTCAAGGCATCAAGACGCTCATCTCACACAACTATTACGATGAGGCGACGTTCTGGAAGACCTGGAACAAGCCCCATTACGACGCGGTCAAGGCGATCACGGATCCGCAGAATCGGCTACGCGATCTGTACACCAAGACCTGTCTGCTCACGCGCGAGGCGTAACGCCTTTTACTTCGGCACGGAGACGGGCGCGCAGGTCGAGACGCCAGCGCCCACGATGTGAAAGCCGATGTTCTGCATGTACTTCGTGTCGATGCTTCCGTCCGACGGACGGTAGCGCGTCACGTTCGTGGTCTTCGACGCAGACTTATCCGTCGCCGTATAGAAGTAGAAGTCGCCACCCCAGAACGAGAACGCAAACATCGGCGCGAGCGGATGCTCGACCGCCGTGAGGGTGACCTTGTCCGAGAACGCGCTCGTCTTCTTGTCGACCTTCGCGAGCGCGAGCGGCGTATCGATCAAAAATCCGTAGAGTCGACCATCGCCCGTTCCGGTGAGCTCGAGGTCGACCTGCTCTTGGAGGTCGGCGACGGGTACGAGCGCTTGCCCGGCGAAGTCGACGCGAACGAGCGCGGGCTTGAACCCCAAGCCGCTCGGGGTGCCGGCGCCGATGACGAAGAGCGTCTCCTCTTTGTTCGAGCCGTCGTTCGTCGAGAAGCCCATGCCTCCCATCGCGCCGTGTATGGCGGTGGGCTCGCACTTCGCGGTCTTGGTATCGACCTTGAACATCGTGTCGTCGCCGCCGCCGAGGATCGTGTCTTCGCGCATGTTGACCCAGGCGACCGCGTTGCGATCGACGGCCATCGAGATCGGAATGAACGGGGTGTTGCCGGACTTGCAGTTCAGCGGGCCGACCTTCGTGAACTTCTTGTCGGCAGGCGCGAAGGAGTAGAGGTCGCCCTCGAGGGAGAGCACGTACACGAGCTTCGCCTCTTCGCTGCAGCCATCGGAGTTGCTCGCGGCGTCAACGCCGCCGCCGCCGAAGCCGCTCGACTGCTCGCCGCTCGATCCGCCGCTGCTCGTCGCGCCCGATGAGCTCGAGGGCTGCGCGTTGTCGAAGCCGTCGCGCGTGCTCGAGGTCGCGCACGCCGCGATGACGGCGAGGCCGCCAACGGCGGGTAGGCAAAGCATGAAGGAACGTAGTGCGGCGCTCCGAACGGACACGAACATCTCGGCCTCCCTCGCTCGCTGCTCTCTCGAAGCGAGCGATTCTCCAGGAACGTCTAGCATTTGGACTGCCAGGCCTCCACGGGATGATGCAACGCGCCGTTGAAGCCACTACGCGGACCGGTGTGCGCGTCCCGCTAGAGCGCACAAGCCGAACCGACACAGGCAACCAACCAAAGGGCAACAAGGCGCATGTTCACGTGGTCGATCGTTCTCGGGTCGGGGGTCATCGCAGGTCTCGCATTGAGCATCGCCAACGCGATCGCCGAGACTGGGCTCTGCACCCTCACGCTTCCCCAGCCCTAACCTGGCGACGATAAGACGCGCATGATGACCCCCGCGTTCTTCGAAGAGGCCGAGCAGGAGCTCCTCGCGGGCGTCGATGCCACGTTCGCCGCGAGAGGGCTTCACGCGGTCCATGCGGGCCTCGTCTCACCGCCACCCTCACCAACCTCGTTCTCGACCTTCAGCGCGCAGATCTCCTACCGAGGCAAGCTCGCGAGCCGGCGCTCTCTCTCGGAGACGCGCGCGTCCGACGTTCATGGGGTGATCGCGGTCGTCGTCACACGGACGAGCGCTCGCGCTCTCGCGCCGCCCGACATCGACACCTTCTCCGACGCCGCGCTCTCGGACGCGCTCGGGGAGCTCGCGAACATGCTCCTTGGTCGTCTCAAGAACGCGCTGACGATCGCCCACCCCCATCTCTCGATCCGAAGCGATGTCCCCGTCATCGGACTGGGCTCGGAGCTACCGTCGTGCGCCTGGCACCGATTTCACATCGACAACGCCGTGCTCACCGTCGGCTTTGACATCTGGTGTGATGACGCAAGCGCCCTGCTCTGCTCGATGCCGCCGCCATCACGGAACGCGCCGTTCGTCGTCCGTGAGGGCGAGGCTCTCTTCTTCTAGCCCTCAGAACGGGCTCAGCTCGGCGCCGCCGCTGACATCCGCGACGCGGTCGACCTGCTCACGCCCGCCCCAGGTCGAGCTGACCGACACGAGCGGGTCCTTCTCGCGCGAGATCTGGCTGACGCTGACCTGGATGTTGACCATGCGGGAGCGAATCTCGCGCTCTTTCACCTCTTTTGCCGTGCCGTCTGCATTGACCATCGAGAGAAGCGTCGACAGCGAGGGCGGCGGCGCGGGCTTCTTTCCGGCGTTCTTCCCCTTCGCATTCACGACCGGCGGCGGCGGCGGAGGCGTCGGTGCGGGCGGCGTCGTGCTGGGCGTCGTCGTGGGCGGCTCACCGTCGCCGAGCGAAGGTAGGATGACGGTGGCGACGACCGTCGCCATCTCGCCGTTCTTGCCGTCCTTGCCGTCGATGGGGAGGCCCACGCGCATGTGGCCGCAGCCGCTCGCGTGGTTGATGTTTCCGTCCTGGCGCATCGTCCACATCTGGTTGGTGCGCGCGACCTCGTGCTGCGAGGCGTTCGATGACTTCGCGTGCGCGACCACGAACTGTACGAAGCGCCGGCCATCGGGACGCTCGTCTCGACCGGCGTACACCTTGATCCCGAAGCCAGGGCCACGAACGAGCTTGAGCGGAAGGCTCGACTTCGAGATGAGCTTCGCGCCGCGTGTCGCCGGATCGACCCACGCGTCGACCGACTCGAGCGAGACCGACGAGCCGTTCTCGACGATGCGCTCGCTGTGCACCGCGATGACGCCGGACATCGGGTTCTCGGCCGACTTCGGGTATGCGTGCGTCTCGGACGTCATCGTCTCGGGCCACTCTTTGGGCTTGGTGGGGTCCGAGTCGAACCCAAGGCCCAGATGGGCTTCGGTCACGCATGCCGCGGGCGCTTCTTCACGACCGCCAAAGGGCTGGTTGCTCTTCAACTGAGCGGCCATCCGCTCGTCGGCGACGATCATGACCGGCCGCTGGGCGACAGGACCTCCGTTGAAGGCTGGCGATACGACGTAAAGCCCAGGCACGGATTCCCGCGCCGACACCCACCCGACGTTCTTCGCGGGTGGAGCCGTGAGTCGCCCAACCGTCAAATCTGCAAACGTCGGGTTCGAAGGCGCGCTCGCCTTGGGCTCATCGCCGCGTGCGTCTTGCGTGACGGCGACAGCGCTCGCGAAGGCGAGGGAGGTGAAGAAGAGACGGCCGATGGTGGTCTTGTTCATCGTGTTTTTCTCGTGTTCCTGGTGCCGTCAGAGGGTCTTCAAGAAGGTCTCGAGCGCGTCGAGATCGGCGTTGGTGAGGTGCTTCGTACGTCCCATCGTGCCGTCGCTCTTCGTCAGGAGCTCCGACAGCGTGGTGTAGCGACCATCGTGGAAGTAGGGACCCGTGCCGCCGATCAGGTGGAGGGAGGGCGTATTGAACGCCCCTGCGCGATCGGCTTTGTGCTTGCTGCCGACCTCGTGGTTCTTTCCGTCGGTGAAGGTGGCGCCCGCATGACAGCTCGAGCACTGCGCCTCGCTGGAGTTGAAGATCGCGCGCCCGCGTTCGACCTTGGCCTTGTCCTTCGCGTCGGTGACGAGGATGGTGCCCGTCTGCGGCGCGGGCATCTCGGAGATGTACGTCACGAGCGCGTCGAGCTCGATGCTGCGAAGCCCCTTCCCGCTCAAGCGGTCGAACGTGTTGCCGAGGTGCCCGTGGAGCGAGCTCTCGTTGCCGTTCCATGAATACGGCGCGGTGCGTGACGCGCGGCCGGCGAGCATGATCGATCGGCGCGGGCCTTCGGGGGTCGCCCAGGTGATCGCGTCGTCGCGTCCATCGGGATGACAGCTCGCGCACGCGCGGCCATCGCCCGAGATGCGCGTGTCACCGGTCGCGTGAAACAGGATGCGACCGAGCGCGTACTCGGCCGGCAGCTTCGTGGAGAGCGCGTTCGCGGCCGTCTTTTGCACCTTCACCGGCGCTGTCTTCTCGTCGACGAGCTCGCCGTCACCGATCGGGAACGTCGAGAGCGTGCGATCGAACTGCGACCACACGACGCCTCGATGCGTCGTCTCGTCGACCGCGATGCCGTTGGGGCCCGACCCAACCGTCCAGCGACGGCGCTCGGCACCAAACGGGTTTGCGGCGGTCGCGTCGTAGGCGACGACGGCGTCGATGCCAAAGCACGTCACGAGGAGAGACTTCGTCTTCGCGTCGATCGCGGCCGCACGCGGGAGGAGGCACTCCGGATGCTCCTCACGAGCGTCCTGGCGCTTGCGAAAGAACGACGCGCGACGCGAGTCCATGATCGTGATGCTCGACATCAGCGGCTCGGCCGCGCTCTCGTCGATCACCGCCACGGCGGGGACCTCGGTCGGGCCGCGATCGCTGCCGTAGCCGTCAGGCCTCTGCTCGAAGTCGCCCGGATCGACGAGCACCTCGGGCGCGAACACACGACCCGGCACCGCGGCGGTCGACTTCGCGAGCGCGAAGCCCTGGCAACTTTGACGACCTTCCATCAGTCGCTTCGTTTGATGGTCCATCGCCGCGAACATGTCGGCCTGCTGCTGCTTGAACGCCGGGTTCGTCTTCTGCTGCTTCTTCATCATCTCGATCATGTCGCGCTGCTGCTTGATCATGTTGAGCTGACCCGCTTCGAAGCCGCGCATCGCGATCGTGCGCGTCTCGTGCTTCGCCGTCGCGAGCTCCACGACGCTCATCACCGATCCGACGGCGTGCGAGATGTATGCGTTCTTGCCGTCGTCGGTGACGACCACCGCGCGCGGCTCACGGGAGAGCGGCGCCTCGAACTTCGTGGCGAGCGTCGAGGCGTCGAACGCCGTCAATCGCTGCCCCCAACCGCTCGCGACGAGGATCGTCGACTCGTCCGGCGTCGCCGCGATCGAGACGGGCTCGGGTGCCGTCTGCACGTTGCAGAGGCGCGTGAGAGGCGCGTCGGCGCGCGCCGCCGAGAGCACGACGATCTGCGCCTTGTCGCGCAACGTCGCGAGCACGCGACCATCGGACGCGATCCAGATCTGCCCGGGCGTTCCATCGAGACGCGTCTCTGCGATCTGTGATGCGCCGTCGAGGTCCATCGTGAGGATCGACTTCGAGTCTTCATCCGCGACGAACGCGACGCGCTTCGTCCCCACCTTCGCGAGCGCCACCGTCGAGCTCGCGCCGGCGTTCTTGGTGAGCGGCTGGGCCGTCGACGGCGCTTTGCACGCAGCGCCGCCCTGCGCAGAGATGACCGGCGCGCCCGCGCCTGCCGTCTTCGGATCCTTGCCGCCGTGTGCGCCGCCGGTGCCGCATGCACCAAGCCCACACGCCGTCATCATGATCACGCCGAGTCCACCAAGTCGATTCATTCTCACGTTTGCTCGCCTCGTTCGTTCGTTTGCGTTCGTGGTTGCGCGTCACATCGCGCTCGCGACAGACCTTCGTGCAACGACGCTGCCAACCCGCTTCGCCGCCCAAATAGGCGACAAAACAAGCGCAAAAGCCGTCATCTTCACGCGAAGTGCAACCGTCTGCACTTCGCCCTTGGGCTTGGTGCGCAGCGATCGCGACGCGTCAACGTCCCCTTTCTGGGGGAGCGCCTCGACGAGATCATACGGTCGCTTCACGACGACCGTTCCCCTCACCTTCCGCTTGGTCGCTTGATCGGCCGCAAAGGAATCGGGATCATGCAGCATGCTCGCACGACGCTCTCCCTTGCTCGTCGCCGCTGCGCCGGTCCTTGGCGCATTCCTTGTCATCAATGCGTGCGGCGATGACGACGGCGGAGCGAGCACCACCGCCGACGGCGGGGCCGAGACCGGCAACGTGTCCGACACCGGAGCGCCCGACGTCGCCACGTCGAACGACGGTGGCACTCCTCCTGGTGCGCGCTACAAGAGCGGCTCGCGACTTCGCGCGCAGCTCCTCATCGGCGCCGGAAGCGACACCGGGCAATTCGAGACGTTCTTCGACACGCTGAAGAATGAGGAGTGCGACTGGGTCGACACGTCCGCGACCGATGCGATCTGCATTCCGAAGAAGCATACGTTCGCCGTCTTTGGCGATGACACGTGCACGACGCCGATCGCGATCACGGACGACTGCACCGACGCCTTTCCGCTCGCCGCCGTGATCGACGAGGCTGTCACGTGCGACGCATCCACGGAGACGCTGAAGGAGCTGCGTCCCGTCGGCGCGCTGCTGGCCGCCACGGTCTACTATCGAAAGGACACGACGGGCGGCGGCTGCGTTCCGGAGGCCGTGACGCCCTATATCAAGCTTCATTCGCTCGGCGCCCCCGTCGCGTTGACGGAGTACGTCGCGGGGAAAAAGGTCCTCGAGAATCCCGCGCCCGGGCTACGTCGCTCTCGCATCGTCGGCGCGGATGGAAGCGAGCTCGCGCTGCCGACCCTCTTCGACGTCACGCGCGACGCCGGCTGCTACGGAGCCCGTCTCGTCGCGCCGCGGACGCCTCTGTCTTATCCGCTCGACTTGCAGTGCATCCCGCAGCGGTTGGGCAATCACGACGCGATAAGCGGCCCGTTCAAGGACATGGGATGCACGACTCCTCTCGCGAGCCCAAAGCGAAGCGCATGTCCTCATCCGGACGCCATCCTCGAGACGTTGCGGCCCGACGGTGGCTCCAACTGCGGGGCGGATCATGGCCAAACGCTGTTCGAGACGGGGCAGGCAGTCGACGCAGGATTCCAATCGAGCGCCGGGACGTGCTCGCCAAGCTCGCTCGCGAGCGACTCGACCTTCTTCGCCCTTGGCCCTGAGATCGCGAAATCGTCTTTGCCGGCGATGGTTCGAAAGCCTCTCGGCAGCGGGCGGCTTCGCCTGCTCGCGACGGTGAGTGGCGATGCCCAGCTCGAGCATGACGGCCTATGGGATGATCAGGAGAAGAGCCTTTGCGATCCGCTCCCCTTCTCGGATGGCAAACGATATTGCGCGACGAGCTCGCTCCGCGGAGGCATCACGATCCACTACAAAGACGCCGCCTGCCAACAGCCCATCGTCGTCGAGCAGCAATGCACGCCGCCGCGGCTGATCCTCACGGGCGACGTATCGTGCCAGGGCGGAGCGTTCGACGTGAACGTCAAACCGCTTAGCGCGGCGCCCACGGTAACAGCCTATTACGGAGACAACGCCGGATGCAGCGTGGCCGCGACGCCACTGCAGCCTGGCGAAATCGCCTACGACATCCTTCCGGCGGTGCCGGTCTCGTCGCTGCTCGTCGAGGTCAATCGCGTGCGCGAATAGCGGGTGGAACGAGCACGCGCCGCGCGACGAGCTCCACGACGAAGAACGCGAACGTGCTGCTCGTCCACATGAGCGCGACGTACACGGGGTGACTCGAGAAATAGCGTTCCCATCCCTGATGCACGCGAAACGCGAGGTTCACGTTCTCCGAGCTCGGGGTGATGAGGCGGGAGAGAAAGAGCGCGGAGAGCGTGATCGCCCCTGCGACGATCCACGAATTCTTCGGCCAGCCGAGGCGTCGCGCGGCGAGCGCGGCGAGGACGGGCCCGCCGAAGTGGACGAGCGGTGACGTGAGCACCATGTTCGACCCGGTCATCAAGTCGAGGATCCAGATCGGCGTGCCGTACATCAAGATCATGAACGTCGACGCGACGAGCCGCGCGCTACGAAGAAAACAGCCGGCGATGAGCACGGGCATCGACACGTTGCATGCCCAGAGCAAATCCCACGGGTGGCCATGCGCGATGTGCCATCCTGCGTGCGCGGCATAGAACAGCGCCGCGAAGAGCCCGAGGACGCGGAGGTACGTGCCCTCACGAGGAGAGGCGCCGGCCTCGCCCTTGCTCGCGGTCACAGCCCTCCGTCGAGCACCATTGTCTGGCCGGTCACGTAGGTGTTCTCGAGAGAGAGCCACGCGATCGAGCGCGCGATCTCTTCATGGGTACCAAAACGCTTGAGCGCCGAGTGCTTGAGATACTCGCGCTTCACGTCTTCGGGGACGACGCTCGTGATTCCACCCGTTAGGAGCCCGGGGGCGACCACGTTGACGAGGATGCCCGACGGCGACAGCTCCTTCGCCAGCGCGCGCGCCATCGCGACGACGGCGCCTTTGCTCGTCGCATAGGGGACGACGGTGGGCACCGACTTCGCGCCGTCGATCGATCCCACGAGCACCATGTTGCGTCGCTGCACGTTCGGGGGCGCGATCGCAGCGAACGCGCGGGCGCAGAGGAGCACGCTCGTCACGTTGATCGCGAGCATCGTCGCGAACCGCGCCGGGTCGACTTCGCTCAGCTTGTCGTAGCGGTCGCCGTCTGCCGCAGCCGACGCGACGCTCGCGCAATGAACGAGCGCGTCTGCGCCCCCAAGCTCGCTGGCGAGCTCAGCGACGACACGCTCCACGTCCTTCGCCGCGCTGAGGTCGAGCCGTCGCAGGACGATGCCTGGGATCTCGGCGCCGAGCGCGGCGGCCTTCTCTTCGCCGCGAAAGAACGTCCCGGCGACGCGCGCGCCCCGACGCTCGAGCTCGCGGCACGTGGCCCGGCCGAGCATGCTCGACGCCCCGATGACCAAGACCTTCGCGGAGGGCGTGGTCATCAGACGCCTCCGTCCATGATGAGCGTGCCGCCCTGGAAGTAGCTCGCGTCGTCCGACCCGACGAACACGCATGCCTCGGCGACCTCGTCGAACGTGCCGACGCGGCCGACCGCGCAGTGGCGAAGGTAGTCGGTGAGGCGATGCTCGGGGAGGTTCTTGCCGAGGCCATCCTCGAGGAGGCCAGGCGCGAGGCACACGACGCGAACGCCGTGACGTGACACCTCCTTCGCCATCGCTTGCGTCATCCCGACCACCGCCGCCTTCGACGTGCAGTAGTGGATGGGCGCCTCCATCATGCGGCTCCCTACGAGCGAGCCGATGTTCACGATCACGCCTGATTTACGACGGATCATGCCGCGAAGGACCGACTTCGACGTGACGAAGACGCCCTTCACGTTGACGCGCATCACGTGGTCGAAATCGTCTTCCTCCATCAGCGCGAGCGGGAGGTTCTGCGTGACGCCTGCGTTGTTGACGAGGATGTCGATCCCTCCCCACGCCGCCTCGACTGCGCGGACCATCGCGTCCGTCTCTTCGCCGTTCCACGCGTTCGCGACGAACGACAGCGCCTTCGCGCCGTTACCGCACGCCTCGACCTCCTCGCAGGTCTTCTTCGCGGCCTCTTCGTTCTTCACGTACGAGAACGCGACGCTCGCGCCACGCTTTGCGTACGCCAACGTGATCGCCCGGCCAAGCCCGCGAGATCCACCGGTGACGAGGACGCGCTTGGCGACAGCTGCTGCTCCGGTCACGCCTTGCCCCAGATCTTCGAGTCGCCGGCGGGGCCGGTGTAGCGCGCGTCGCGCTCGCGATAGATGTTGTTGTACGCGCAGCCCGGCATCAGCCGGCCATCCGGCAACGTGTAGTGCGTGCAGCACTTCTTGATGCGGTCGACCTCGAACGTATGCACGTCCATGAAGGCGTGGATGAAGATCGTCTTCACCAGGCTCTCGCCGACATGCAGCCGCTCCTCGAGCTCGAGGGCGCGGTCTTCGGGGTACATGAGGAAGATCGCGCGGCGGAGGGCCTTCATGATCTTGTCCTGATCGGGCACCTGGCCCGCGCTCGTCCACATCTCGTCGATCGTCGACTTGATCGCGTCTTCGAAGCGGTCGTCCGGGCGAACCGTGCCGCGATTCGAGAGGATCTCGAGATACTTCTCGAGCTCGAGGAAGCGCGGAAACGGGATGAACTCGGTCTTTCCTTCTTTGTCGACCGTCTTCAAGAGATAGGTGAGCCCGAAGCAGCTCGGATGCGAGCAAGGAAGTGGGAGAAAATCCTCCTTCTTCAATTTGCCGCCGGTCTGCTCGGCCGCGCCGCGAACGATGTCCGGGATGGTGACGACGTTCATCGGGTTATGCGGCGCAAAATGCTCTCCGCCGTAACCGGTATAGGCCGCCGGCTGGAACGTGAGCGACAAGATGAAGTCGCGTGAATACAAAAGCTCGATGCACTCACCGATCTTGTCGTCGTTCACGCCCTTCGCGACGGTCGACACGATCGTGGTCTTCACGCCGGCGCGCTCGAGGTTGCTCAGCGCCTTCTCCTTCGCCGCGCGCTGGTCGCCGGCGCCGCGGAGGACGCGGAGCGCGGGGTTGCTGAGCGCGTCGAGCTGCAGCGAGATATAGGCCTTTCGCTTCGCGATCTCTTCGCAGAACGCATAATCGGTGGCGCAACGGAGGCCATTCGTCGAGATCGAGACGCGCGAAATCTCCTTCTTCGCGCGCGCCATATCGAGAAACTCGAAGAACTGGGGATGCATCGTGGGCTCGCCGCCGGAGAAGTTGATCGTCTCGATCTGACCCTCCTTCTCGACGAGGCCATCGAGGATGCGGCCGAGCTCCTCTTTGGTCATGTTGTAATTGTGTTTGTTCTGGACGATGCAAATCGGGCACTCGAGATTGCAATGGTTCGTAATCTCGATAATCGGCAAACACGAATGCTGCTCGTGATCCGGACATAACCCGCAGTCGTCGGGACAGCCTTTGTCGACCTTGGTCGAGTGCTTGAGCGGGACGGAGCCCTCTTTGATGTACGTGAGGGACTTCAAGAACCAGTCCGCGTCGCCGCTGATCATCGCCTCGCTCTGCCCGTGGGTGGGGCACTGCTTGCGCAGGTACACCTTCCCGTCACGAATGACGCGGACGCCGTCGACCGCTTTTTTGCAGGACGGGCAGAGGCCCTTCGAGAACGAATGAAACGTCTCGTTGTGCCCAGACGCGCCCGCCGGCGGCTCGAGGACCGTGAGCTTGGGATTGACGATCGGAAGCTTCATCATGATGGGTGCCTTCGTTTCTCGAGCTCAGACGATGGGGAGAGAGCGCTTGCCGTTGCCGTTGGTCAGCGCTGGCGATGCTTGCTCGAGCGGTGAGCCCTCGAACGCAGGCCCGCGAAGCTGCTTGATCCGGTCGACCATCTCGGGATCGGCAAAGCGGAGGTCGCGTTCGCGATAGAGGACGTTGTACGAGCACGTCGGGATGTTCGATCCGTCCTCCTCCGGGACACCGATCGAGCACTTCATGATGCGCGAGACGTCGAAGTTCTCCTCATCCATGTGCGAGTGGATGTAGATCGCCTTCGTCGCGCGCTCGGCGATCTTCTGGCGCTCCTCGAGCGGGATCGAACCCGACGACGGGAACATCGCCTGGATGAGGCGCTTCAGGGTCGAGAGCAGCCGCTCGCTCGTCGTCGGATCACCGTCGTCCTGGTTTGCCCAGATGTCGTCGATTGCTTCACCGAGGTAGCGCTCCACCTTCTCGCGCGGCTGCATGTAGAGCGAGTCGGAGAGCAGATCGAACACGCGCTCGCGTGACATGAACCGCGTGAACGGGACGTAGCCATCGGTGATCGACGGCTTCTCTCCGTCGATCGGATCGAGCATCAGCACGTAGCAAATCGAGTAGCAGAGCGAATGCGCGACCGGCGACGGGACGAAGTCCTTCGCGACGATGCGCCCCTTCGACGCCTCCTCGACGATCGCGTGGAGGTCGGGCGTGGTGATCCGCGCCGAGCGCTCGAAGCCGACGCCGCCCTGCCCCGTGAACGTGAGCGTGTGCATCTCGAGCGAGCAGATGTTCGGGCGCTGGAGCACGAGCTCGAGGAGCTTCGGGACATCCTTGTCGTTCAAGCCGGCGGCGACCGCGGGCAGGATCGTGGTGGTGACGTCGTGCTTCTCGAGGAGATCGAGCACGGCCAGCTTTCGCTTCACCGTGGTCGCGCCGAGGAGCTTCATGTCGACGGCGTCATCGAACGTATCGAGGCTGAGGACGATGCGCGCGCCTTCGTCGGCGAGCTCTTTGACGAGCTTCTCGTCTTTCAGCTTCAGCCCATTGGTCGAGATCGTCAGGCGACGAAACCCGGCGCGCCGTGACATGCGCAGCAGCTCGGGGAGCTCGGGATGAAGCGTGGGCTCGCCGCCGGTGAAGTTGATGATGTCCATCTCGCCGCCTTGGTTGTTCTTGACCAAGTGGTCGAGCGTCTTCTGGAAGCTCTCCTTCGAGAGCATGTGGGCATCGTCGTTCTTGTTGACGGTGTAGCAAATGGGGCAGTCGAGGTTGCATGCGCTCGTGATCGGCACGACCGGCATGAACACCTTCTGCTGGTGTGATTTGCAGGGGCCGCAGTCGAACGGGCATCCCGCCTTGACCGGCTTCGTCTCACCGCGGACCGGCGTATTGGGCGCGACGAACGAGAGCGCGTCGAGGTACCACTCGACGCTCGACGAGACCATCACCTTCTCGTGGCCGTGCGAGGGGCAATATTTGTCGAAGTAGACCTTGCCGTCTTCGAACTGAATCTTCGCGTCGACGCTCCTCTTGCAGGTCGCGCAGAGGCTCTTCGTGAGCCCGTAGTACACGTGCTTGGTTGGCTCTCGAAGAGGAGAGGTCGCGCACGGCGAGCAAGCGGGTCCTGGAAGGGTCACAGACATGGCGGTGCGGGAGGGTCGCCGGGTCTTCGCCAAGACGCAAGAGCTGACCCCGGGAATTCATCTCCTTTTCACGCTCCGCATCGACGCTGTGCATCGACCCGCCGCATGCCTCGTGCCGATACGCCACCGGATGCCTCCGTGCCGATACGCCACCATCGAAAGGAGATGTATCCTCCGCGCATCCTCATGAGCAGCAGCGGCGGCAAGAGCACTCCATCGACGAGCGGCCAGCTTCAACATCCGGCCGCGAAGAAATACGCGGCGCACGTCAATCCAGCGTTCGTGAAGCTGCTCGGGACGTTCGGCTATGGCCGTGTGTTCACGCGTGCGAAGAACACGACGCTCTGGGACAGTGATGGCAACGAGTACCTCGATTGCCTCGCGGCGTTCGGCGTCATGAACATCGGTCACAACTCGGACAAGCTCGCCGAGCGCGTGAAGGAGATCATGTCCGACGACGCGATCAACCTTTGCCATGTCGGGATCCAGGTCCACGCCGCCGACCTCGCCTCGTACCTCGCGAGCCTGGCGCCTCCGCTCGATCGCGTCCTCTTCTCGTCGAGCGGTGGTGAGGCGGTGGAGAGCGCGATGAAGCTGGCGCGCGCCGCGACGAAGCGAAAGCCGATCCTCTACTGCAAGGGCGGCTTTCATGGCACTGGCCTCGGTCCGCTCTCGATCATGGGCCACGGTCGCATGCGCGATCCGTTCGAGCCGCTCGTCCCCGAGTGCTACGAGATCCCGTTCGACGACATCACGTCGCTCAAGAAGGAGCTCGAGGAGAAGAAGCCCGCGGCGTTCGTCGTCGAGCCGATGCAAGCGGAGGCAGGCGTCATCATCCCGCATCGCGAGTACTTCCGCGAAGCGCTCGCGCTCTGCAAGACGGCGGGGACGCTCCTCGTGCTCGACGAGATCCAGACGGGCCTCGGCCGCACCGGCAAGACGTTCGCCTACGAGCATGAAGGCGACGGCTTCGTCCCCGACGTGCTCGTCCTCGGCAAGGCGCTCGGCGGCGGCCTCGTCCCCATCTCGGCGGCGCTGACGACACCGGAGATCCACGACCGCGCATACGGCCGCATCGATCGCTTCGATCTCCACTCCACGACCTTCAGCGGCAACGCCTTCGGCTGCCGTGTCGCGCGAGCGGGGCTCGACATCTTGCGCGACGACGAGCTCACCGAGAACGCCGCCAAGCGCGGCGAACAGCTCCTCGAGCGCCTGAAGGATTCCCTCCTCGATCATCCCTTCGTGAAAGAGGTCCGCGGCCGCGGCCTCATGGTGGGTCTCGAGCTCGGCCCGACGAAGACGAAGTCGAGCAGCAGCTTCCTCGGCCGAATCCTCCCCGGCGTCGTCGAAGGGGTCAGCAAGCGTGTGTTCGGCCAATGGCTCGCGCTGCGTCTCCTCGAGAGAGGGATCGTCGCGCAGCCGGCGTCGCTCCAATGGAACGTCCTCAAGATCGAGCCACCGCTCACGGTCAGCGAGGCCGAGATCGACCGCGTCGTCGACGCGATCTCCTCGATCCTCGCCGAGTACACGAACCTCGCGACGATCATGGCCGACGTCAGCAAGCGCATCGGCTCGCAAGCGCTCGGCGGTTGGAGCTTTTAGATCGATGGCTTTTCTCAAGAGACATGGCGACTCGGAAGGGCTTGGCTCGGCGCTCGGCTCGGGGCTCGGCGGCCTGGTGAAGCTCCGGTCGCGCGCGAAGGACGCCGTACGCGACACGCGCTTCACCGCGGGCCTCGTCATGAAGAAGCCGTTCTCGCTCCTTCTTCAGGTGACGAATCGCTGCAACATGATGTGCAGCTTCTGCGATTTCTGGCCGAATCCCGCGCCGAAGAAAGACGAGCTGACGACCACCGACTTCCAGCGCATCGCCGACGAGCTCTCCGCGATCGGCTGCTTCGCCGTCTCGATCGAAGGCGGCGAGCCGTTCGCGCGCAGCGATCTCCTCGAGATCGTCCGCGCGTTCGGCAAGAAGCACGTCCCGATGCTCTTCACGAACGGCTGGTACATCACCGAGGAGAACGCGAAGGCGCTCTGGGACGCGGGACTCGTCCACGCCAGCGTCTCGATCGACTACCCCGACGAAGAACGTCACGACAAGAAGAGAGGCGTCCCGGGCACGACGAAGCGCGCGTGGCGTGCGGTCGACATCCTCAAGGACACCGCCCCGCGAGGCGGCAAGCAGGTCAACGTGATGACCGTCTTGATGGAGGACAACCACAAAGACTTCGGCCGCCTCCTCGAGCAAAGCAAAGCCCGAGGCGTCGGCCATCAAGCCACGCTGATCAGCATCGCAGGCTATCGACGCGGCAAGAGCCTCGTCGACCGCATGCCTCCGCCCGAGGCCGCCGAAGAGCTCCGCCGTCTCTTCGAAGCGAACGAGCACATGCGCTTCTTCGCGTCGTACTTCGACAAGATGAAGACGTTCCTCGAGGGCAACACGACCGAGCTACCGACCTGCACCGCAGGCGTTCAAAGCATGAACATCGATCACGTCGGCAACGTCGCCGCCTGCATCGAACGCATCGGCGAGCCAGTCGGCAACGTGAAGACCAGCTCGATGACGGAGCTCTTCTCGAAGCTCCGGCAAACGCGCGACGTCGTCTCCCGTTGCCAGGACTGCTGGACGGCCTGCCGCGGCTTCCAAGACGCCCTCGGCGACGGCGCGAGCCGCGCCGCCTTTCACGATCTCGCCACGCGCATGCGCTCCTTCTGAGCGATCGGCCCGCCCGACGCTCAGGTGCGCGCGACCGCCTCGCGCAGCGCTTCGTGGATGTCGGCGTAGTCGAACGAGAAGCCCATCTCGAGGAGCTTCTTCGGAACGGCGTTTTGTCCTGTGAGCACGACCTCGGCGCCGCCGCCCACCATGAGGCGGAGCGCGAAGGAAGGGACACGCAGAAACGATGGTCGATGAAGGACCTCGCCGAGCGCCTTGGCGAAGGCGTTCATCGTGATCGGGATGGGGGACGTGACGTTGACGGGCCCTACGAGCGATGGCGTATCGAGCGCGTACACGAGCGCTTTCACCGTGTCGTCCGCGTGCACCCACGGGAGGATTTGCTTGCCCGTGCCAAGCGGGCCGCCGAGGCCCATACGGAAGATCGGGAGCATCTGCTCGAGCGCGCCGCCTTCCGGACCGAGCACGACGCCGATGCGCGCTTTCACGACGCGAACGCCGGCGCACGCTTCGGCGGCGCTGCACGCGGCCTCCCAGTCCTTGACGAGGTTCGCGAGCACGTCGTCGCCGGGTGGCGCCGCCTCGTCGCAGACGCGATCGTCTTCGAGAAAGCCGTAGTAGCCGACGGCAGACGCACACACGAACGTCTTCGGGAACGTCGCTTCGGGCTTCGCCTCAGCGGCGCGGAACGCGGCCGTGATCGCGTCGGCGATGAGCTTCGTCGGGACGACGCGGCTCGCGCGCGATGCACGGAGATGCGCCTCGGTCCATCGCTTGCCGAGGATGTTCGCGCCGGCGAGATGCACGATCGCGTCGGCCTGCTGGATTTCGTCTTGCCACGGGCCCGGCTTCTCCGGAGTCCACACGGCGAGGCGCGCGTTCGCGTGCTCCGACTTGCCTGCTTTTCGGCTGAGAATGACGACCTCGTCGCCGCGCTTGCCGAGCGCGCGAACCAGGCGCTCGCCGATGAAGCCAGTGCCCCCGGTCACGACGATCTTCATAGGGATGGGTGTAGCGAGGATCGGTCCGTCCGACCATCATCGTGTGATCACGACGGGCGCAACCTCGCGCGGTCCACAGATGTGGACGAAAGACGATAGGAAAGATGTCTACGAAAGATGGTCATCCGCAGCGCGCAAAGTCCCCGGCGAAAGAGACGGCGCGGTGCGGTGGCTCTTGCGTTCGCGCGGAGATGCAAAGACACTTCGCGCGCTCTTCCATGCGTTACTTCTTGCTCGATCGCGTCACCGATGTCGTGCCTGGTGAGTCCGCGCGCGGCGTGAAGAACGTCACGCTCACCGACGAGGTGCTTCACGATCACTTCCCCGACTACCCGATCCTTCCTGGCGCGTTGCTCGTGGAGGCAATGGCGCAGCTCGCCGGGTTTCTCCTCGAGGTGACGCACAACGCGGACGACAAGCCGCTCGTTCGCGCGTTGCTCGTCGGGATCAACAACGCGAAGTTCTCGCGGGCGGCCGAGCCCGGCGACTCGATCGAGATCGCGGT
>JBGAFW010000166.1:0-7505 GCA_044227045.1 Labilithrix sp. | reverse complement strand
CGCGGACGCGAGCATCGGCGCGTCGATCCTCATGGGGCCGCGCGCGAACATGGACAAGCGCGGCGTCCGCTTCTGGATCACGCCCGAATTCGGCTACTCGTTCATGACGAAGGCCAACGTGGACGTGAACCCGAACCGCAACCCCGACTTCGCCCTCGGCACCGACGAGAGCACGACCCAGCAGAAGCTGGCGCTCTCGGGCTTCTTCTGGCGCGCCTCGATCGGCACGACGTTCTGAGCCTCGAGCCACCGCGGCCGAGACTGCACCTTCAAGGGCACTTGCAGTCTTGGCCGCAGTTCGTGCCGCCGGCTTGGTTGCAGGCTTCGACGCACTTGCTGTAGTTGCAGGTGCTGCCGCTCGAAGACGTGGAGGACGACGAGGACGACGTGCTCGATGGGGGGTTCGAGTAGCTGCATTGGTAGTAGACGACGCCCTCGCGGGCGACGTTCTCCGCGCTGCAGTCGGACTTCTCGTCCGGGAAGCAGATGGTGCTGTTGCACGGATACGAGTGCGAGCCGTTGTACGGGTTCCCTTCGCAGTCGTTCTTCGTCGTATTGACACCGCACGCGGCAACGCAGTGACCCAAGCTGCAGAGGTCGGCACCGCATTGCGTGTCCGCCGCGCACGGTTTCGCGCAGTGTCCGAAGTAGCCGTGCTGGACACAATCGGTGCCAGCGGGGCAGCTGCAGTGGATCGTGCACCGGTCCAGAGTCGCGCATGGGGCGAGCTGTTCTTCCGTCGACGTGGACGAGCACGCCAGCCAGACGCCCAAGATCGGCAACGCCCAAAGAGCGCCAAGCCCCCCTTTCCCCATAGCGCCAACGATAGCACCTGCTTAGGAAGAGCGAGACAGCACGAGGCGCGCTTCCATCAAGGCGAAGCCGAGGAGGTTTTCTCCACGCCACTTCTTCGGGTCACGCGCGTCGGGGTTCGAAGCGCCCATCCCGATGCCCCAGATCCGATCGCGGGGGCTTGCTTCGACGAGGACGCGTTCGCTCGTCGAGGCGAGGAACGCGCAGAGGGCTTCGTTCTGGCCGAACTTCGCGACATTGCCTTTAACGACGCTCTCGGAGCGCGCGCGCGCCCACGCCCGGTCGTCGTACTTCTTCACGGCGCGGCCGCCGGCCTTCGCTTCGGCGGGCGTCTTCGAGGCGAGGATCGCGCGAAGCGCCTCGTCGTCACGAAAGAGGCGAGCCTTCTCCGCCATCATGAAGTGCTCGGCCGTCGCATAGGTGATCCCATCGAGCGTGAAGCTCGCGGGGAACCACTGGCTCAGGCACGACGCGTCGACGGCCCCGGGCTGCTTGGGGGTGTGTCCCCAGAAGAAGAGGAAGTCGACGTGATGACCAGCGGCCAGGCGGTCGACGAGAGAAGCGCGTGTCCCGATCGGCATGTGGCCAGCATGGGACCGCGGGAAATAAAGTCAATATGACTCTCAGAAATCGAGGCAATTCCTCGACGCTGAGACGTCAACGACAGCTTCATCGCGACAGCTGCTTGTGGTTGACGATGACCGTCGTCCAGTCCGTCTTCGCTTCCTTCGGGACGAAGAGGAAGCCGCCCGGCAGGTGGTCGAAGCGGTAGAAGCGTGACGAGCGCGTGATGAGCTCGACGCCGTTCTTGTCGAGGAAGCGCGCCGGTCGAACGTCGCCGCCCGTGAGCTCCTCGTCGAGGTCGATGTCGTTCGTCCACTCGAGCGAGCCATCGGCGAGGACCGTCGCGACGCGGTAGCTCGCGGGCTTCTTGATCGAATCGATCCCGCTCGCCGTGTTCAGGCTGTGCGGAACGACGACGTTCTTCGAGAGGCTGACCGCGGCGATGCGGTCGAAGAGCGCGCTGTAGGTGTAGTCGCTGACCCATTCGTTGGGGCAGTAACCCATCATGTCGTGGCCCTTCGTCGGTGAGATGAGCGTCTTGGCGAAGATGTCGTAGCCCCACACGCCGATGACCGCGCCGGAGTAGGGGTAGTCCGGGTCGACGCCCGAGGTGCCGCCGCAGGGCGCGTGCTCGCGGCCGTGCGCATGGCCGACCTCGTGGGCCATCGTGTTCGCCGAGTCGAGGCCGGCGTAGCCGATGCCGACGCTCGCGCGCATCACGGCGGTGTTCGGATCGTCGACGACGGTGCTGAGCCCCGTCACGCAGCCGCTCTGGCAGAACGTGTTGAACGAAGACGAGGGCGCGAGCGCGCCGTAGTAGTAGACGTCCTTGGCGACCTTGTCCGCTTGGCGGAGCTGGTGCATCGCGCTGAGCACGTTGTTGAAGCCCGAGCCGTTGCGCGAGATGACCGTCGTCCACGAGTACGGCGCGCGGACCGAGATCTCGACGTCGGACGCGGGGTACCGCGACATCATCATCTTGCGATACACCTCGAGCTGCGAGGCGCTCACGTCGGGCACGCGGCCCGAGCCATCGGCGTCGTACTTCACCGGGACGACGACGACCTTCAGCTTGCCGCTCACCTCGGGGTCGAGCGTCTGGAAGCTGCCGTCGCGCGGGAAGCGGCCGTCGCTCTTGTTCGCGCCGACGTCCTCGCCGCCCGCGCCGGTGAGCGACACCTGGAAGGTGACGCCGACGGGGACGCTCGTCGCCGGGATCTCGAGGTTGAAGGTCGTCTTCGGATCTTCGTCCGTGGAGGCGGCGCTGATGCGCTTCGTCTCTTTGACGAGCGGGAACTTGGTGCCGTCATCGCCGACGAGGCGGAGCTCGGCGGTCACGTCTTGCGCCTTGAAGCCGGCGGCCGGCTTCACGTACACGCGGACGAGGCCCGGCCGGTTCGCGACGACGGGGGCGTTGCGCGCGGAGGGCTTCACGACGGCGCCTCCGGTGACGACGGGCACCTTCACCGCTTGGAAGACCGCGACGTCCGTGATCGCGATGTTCGGGAGGACCGGACCGGGCGGCGCTTCGGGGTTCGTCGGATCGGCCTTCGCGGGGTCGCTCGGGTTCTGGCCGTCGCCCGACTGGCTCGTGTTGTCGTCCGGCACGCCCGGATCACCCGACGCGTTGCCTTCGCCAGGCATCGTCACGGTCTCCGTCGTCGCGCAGGCCACCAAACCAACGATCGCAATGAGCCCAAGTCCCGTCGATGTGCGCATCAGACCGCTCCTCCTCGTGCTGCCTCGGCGGGTGAGAGCCAAGGCACCGTCTCGCACGCTCGGATGAACCCTCCCATCCGACCGCGAGCAGCGTTGTGCCCCTCGAAGCGGGTTTCGACAACGGCATGCCCATGACATGCATCGTTTCCCGATTGGAAAGGCTCGAGGGAAATCCACAGCCGAGGGCTGGATCGCCGCCGACCTGAGTCGGCAAAGAACCAGCATCTTCGGTCACTTGGCTTACCAGGTGGCGCAAAGAGGCTGAAAAAAAGCAGTCCAAACGGATATTTGCGGAGGACTCAACGTTCCGCACAGCCTGGAATTCTTCATTACATCGGCGTACTGGCGTCTACACTGGTTGGCGCAGGACCTTGCGCGTTTCGTCCCCACGTTGCCTCGATCGCGAGACCTGGCGGCGCGTTTGGTTGGGTCGCCGGAGGAAACGGAGTCGCGCGGATCGGCGCGACCAAACAGAGGAGCGCGTTCTGCGCGACCGCGTCACCCGGCGCGAAGCGAACGTTCAGCGCCGGGGCGCCCGAGGCGCTCGCGATCGCGACGACGCGCGCCGCTCCGTCGACGAGCAGGCCCTGGGCGTCGAGGTTCGTCGCGCATCGTTCGAGCTCGTCGGCGATGCGATCGACGAGCGAGCGCGCCTCGTCGTCCTTCATGTGGCGTGCTTCGGCGAGGCCCACGATGCCGTGGGGTCGTCGCGCCACGTAGACGTACGTCTCGCTCGGTGTCGTGGCGCCGCCGTCCGGCGTCACGCGCACGTCACGTGACTCGGGGACGACGTCGCGCGGGGAAGGGGAGCAGCCTGTCCCGCCAGACATGATCAGCGCGATCACGATCGCGCCGATCCTCGTTCTGTCCGGCGTCGCCATCGAGCTGGGATCAGCCCGTGAAGAGCTGCTTCGCGATGACGATGCGCTGCACCTGCGCGGTGCCCTCGTAGATCTGGAGGATCTTGGCGTCGCGCATCAGCTTCTCGACCGGGTACTCCTTGACGTAGCCGTTGCCGCCGAACACCTGCACGGCGTCGATCGCCGACTGCATCGCCGCGTCTGCGCCGAACGCCTTGGCGCACGACGACGTGAGCGGATCGCGGATGCCCTTGTCGAGGCTCCACGCCGCCTTGTGGACGAGCAGGCGCGTGGCGTGGAGGCGAATGGCCATCTCCGCGATCATCGCTTGCACGAGCTGGTGGTTGGCGATCGCGGTGCCGAACGTCTTCCGCTCCTTCGCGTACGCGATGCTCTCGTCGAGGCAGCGGCGGATGATCCCGCAGGCGATGCCGCCGATGTCGGGACGGGTCTGGTTGAACGTCTCCATCGCGAGCTTGAAGCCGTGGCCGGGCGGCGCGAGCACTTGCGCCGGCGGGACGTGGACGCCGTCGAGCATCACCTGCGCGGTGTCGCTCGCGCGCTGCCCGAGCTTGTCTTCGTGCTTGCCGATGCTGAGGCCCTTGGCGTCGCGGTGCACGATGAAGGCACCGATGCCCTTGTGACGGAGCTCCGGGTTCTCGGTCGCGAAGATGACGTAGAAGCTCGAGAGGTTCGCGTTCGTGATCCATGCCTTCGTGCCGTTCAGCACGTAGCCGCCGTCGCTCTGCTTCGTCGCGCGGCACTGCATCCCGGCGACGTCGCTTCCAGCGCCAGGCTCGGTCGTGGCGTAGCTCACCCACGTCGGCTCGCTCATCAGCCAGCCGAAGTACTTCTTCTTTTGCTCTTCGCTGCCGGCGAGCTTGATCGGCGTGAGGCCGAGCGTGTTGGCGGTGATGCTCGTCTGGATCCCGCTGCAGCCGTACGCGAGCTCCTCGGTGACGAGGACGGAGTCGAGATCGCTCAGGCCGGGTCCGCCGTACTCCGACGGGAGCGTCGGGTTGACGAGGCCGATGCCCCACGCCTCTTTGAAGACGTCGCGCGGGAACTCGCTCTTCTTGTCGCACTCGGCGGCGACGGGGATGATCTTTTCCTTCGCGAAGCGCCTCGCAATGTCGATGAGCGCGCGCTGTTCTTCGGTGAATTCAAAGTCGATCATGGTGGGCCGAGAAGGCTCGCATGACGACGCCTCGCGGGCAACGGCCTAGGCCTCGCTCGTGCTCGAAAACCCGCTCGAAACATCGAGCGCGAGCGATCGGGAGCGCTCCTCACGCCTTCGAGGCCTGCCTCGCGATCTCGTCGTGAAAGTAGGTCAGCGCGTGCTCGTAGGCGCCGAACACGAGGTCCTCGTTGGCGCCGGAGCCGAGGCCGCGCTGGATGGATTCGCCCATCGTGAAGTCTTCGTCGGTGGCGCCGTAGAGGATGTCGGCGTTCGCTTGCCAGTACGCGTTGGCCTTCGGCCCGAGCGCCGGCTCCGGGATGAGCATGTACGACGCGATGATCGTTCGCCGGGTGCCGGCGGGCCACACGTGGAGCACGGCGGCGTGATCCGGCTGGACGAGCACGAGCGTGTTCGGGAAGAGGTGATAGAGCACGTTCGCGTGGACGCGGAGCTGCCACGACGCCTCCGGCTGATCGCGGAGCTCGCGGATGCTCCGCTTCGGGAAGACGTTGCGGAGGTGGTGCCCGCCGACGCGATCCACGAGGCCGATGTTGTCGAAGAACATCGGGTAGATCGTCGATTTGTGCGTCGGGCGCAGGTGGTAGGTCTCGAGGAAGATGTCGATCGCGAGCTTCCACGAGATGTCGCGCGTGATCGACCGCGGACCCCACACGACGCTCTTCGGGAGACCGAAGCCCTCGAAGTCTTCGGCGATCTCCGCGCCGAGCCAGCTCTCCATCGTGGGGCCCTCGGTCGCGAAGCTCCCAGCGTGGACGGGACGTGGGCGCGCGAAGATCATCCCGGCGGCCTCGCCGACGAGCACGCGTGTGAGGCCGCGCTTGTCCTTGTCGACGCACGATCCAAAGCCGCGCTCGTGCGGGATGGTGACGAGCTGGCCGCGGCGGCCATACGTCCAGCCGTGGTACGGACACGAGAACGCCTGCTTGGTTCCGCGTGACGCGCCCTCGACGCGCGTCCCGCGATGGCGGCAGACGTTCAAGAACCCGTCGAGCCCGCCGTCGTCACGTCGAACGACGAGGAGCGGGGCGCCCGACAGATCGTGCGTGAGGAAATCCCCAGGTTTGCCGAGCTCGGAGCTGTGCGCGATCGCGAGCGGCAAATCGCGAAACAGCACGTCGATCTCACGTGCGAGGCGCGCTTCGCTCGCGTAGGCGTCGACGCCGATCGTCGCTCCGCCGCGTGGATCGGTGTCGGTGGTCTTCGCGTCGACATGGGCTAGGACGCGCCTCACGAGATCGATCTGTCGCTCTTGCTTCATGGTGTTGCCTTGGGTTGTCGGTCCGACCGGCGTGTGGTCGCGCGAGCTTGACGGGCGAACGCGGCGCCCACCAGACACGAAGATCGCGCAGGCGCCGGCGGCGCGAGGGCTTGCTCGGCGAAGGCCACCGCCTTGTCTTCGTAGCCGGACATCATCGCGTCATCGCGCTTCGCGCCGAGGATGCGACGCACGGTGGGCCGCGCGATGACGATGTAGCTGAGGGCGCCGATGAGATGGAGCACGGCGAGCTCGGGATCGGGATGTCCTGGCGCCTTCGTGCGCACGACGTCGGCGAGCAGAAGGAGCACCGGCGCGAGCGGAAGGCGCGAGGCCTTCGAGACGCGCGCCGGGTTGTCGAGCAGCTCGCGGACGAGCAGACGGACATGCCGCGGATGGCTCGCGGACCACCGGACGAGCTCGCGGATGGGATCGCGCGGCGAGCGCCGCATCCGCTCCGAGAGCACCGCCGCGATGCCGTCGAGCACGGCAGCGTGGAGCTGCTCTTTGCGCGGGAAGTGGTAGACGACGTTCGCGAGGGCGATGCCCGCGCTCTCGGCGACGTCACGCATGCTCGTGCCGTGAAAGCCACGCGCGGCGAGGAGCGTCTCGGCCTCGCGAAGGATGCGCTGGCGCGCGATCTGACCTTTCGATGTCTGGCTTCGCTCCATGTTCTCGCCCGTACGATCGTACGAAAAAAAGCGTACGGCCGTACCCATAAAACCCGTACGAACGTACGATAAAAACCGTACGATTGTACAGGAGTCGGCGCCAGCAAAATCACAACGGGCACCGAGAAAATTAGGCTCCCGAGACGCCGAGCACGGCCCGGTCGGCCCGGTCGCGCTACTCCTTGGCGCGGCGGCGCTTCTCTTCGATCTGGGCGCGCGCGGCGCGACCCCCGAGCATCCAGCCGATCGCGAGCCCGATCAGGAGGACGCCCGGGATGAAGATGAGATGCTCCGGCGTCGGGAGACCCATCTCAGGTGCTCGACTCTTCGGTCTCCGGAAGCGCGGCGGAGGCCTTCTCTTTGCTCGCGGCGCTCTTCGAGCCGCCGGCCGCTTTGCGTTCGGCGCGGCTGAGCGCCCCCTC
>JBGAFW010000056.1:0-68444 GCA_044227045.1 Labilithrix sp. | reverse complement strand
GCCTCGATGTCGGCGAAGGCGGCCTCGGCGTCGGCGAGCTCCTTCGGGTCGACGAGGAGCCCGGTGAGCTCCATCCTCACGAGCGTGCTCGAGCTCGAGGTATTCGGCGAGCTGATCGCGATCGGTGAACAGGCGCGAGGAAACTTCTGCGCAGATCGACGATCGCGTCGGCCATCAACGCGCGGCGTGCTCGCCGACGCGGCCGACCGAGATCGCCTTCCACGTCTTTCGTTGCTTGCCGACGCCGCGGATCGCGTCGTCTTCGGGCAGCGCGCGGCCGAGCACGTGCTTGGCGACGATGGGCAAATCATGCGGCGCCCAGTTGCTCGGATGCGCGAGGTGAGAGGCGCACGCGGTGTCGAAGACGATGCCGCCGAGATCGGTGCCGGCGCGTCGAAGCTCGACCACCGTCCCGACGAGGTTGTGTCCGACCTTCGGGATCGACGCGTCGACGAGCCAGGTCTTGGCGAGCACCGTCCAGGGCGGGCGAGCCGAACGGGACGTAGAACGACGCCGCGCCGTTCGAGAGCGCGACGCCGGCGATCGTCGCCTCGGGCTCGGCGTCTTCCATCAAAGGATGGATCGCGATCGGGTTCGCCGCGTCGCTCGTGCGGAGCTTCGGGAGAGCGGCCTCGAGGTCGCTCGCGGACTCGCAGATCTCGACCGCGAACGCCTCTCCGTCCGCCGTGAGCAGCTCGGTGAAGCCGAGCTTGTCGTAGAGCTCATTGCGGGCCTTGATGTTCGGGGGAACGAACGTGAGCTCGTCGAGCTTCACCGGCAGCGCACGCGGCGCGTCGAGCCGTCCACGCGCGAGCTCACGGGTGAGATCGTCGCCGGCCGCGGAGAGCGCCTTGCTGAGTCGCTTCTCGACCTTGTCGAGCTCGCCGAGCGCGTTCGCGACCGAGCCGTGCGTCTCGAGGAGGGTGGTCGCGCCTTTCGCGCCGATGCCTTTGATGCCCGGCATCTGATCGTCGTCACCGACGAGCGCGAGCCACTCGGCGACTTGCTCGGGCGGAACGTTGAAGCGCTTCTTGACGATGTCGGGCGTGTAGCGGACGTCCTTGTTCGCGTCGTACCACCACAAGCGATCGCTCACGAGCTGGGCGTAGCGCTTGTCGACACCCGCGATGATGACGTCGTCGCCCGCGTCGAGCGCGGCGCGCGCATAGCTCGCGACCATCTGGATCTCGTCGGGCGCGACGACGACATGGAGGCCGAGCGCGCGGAGAAGCTCGGGGAGCGGCGCGAGCTGCTGCTGCAGGATGGCCGGCCACGCCTTGTTCGCGCTCGCGTTGGCGTCGATCACAGCGACCGCGCGCGCAGGTGTCTTGAACGCCATCACGCGATGGATCGCGCGTGCGACGGCGAAGAGCGCGTTGACGGGCGCCTTGTCACGGCCGACGCGATCGGTGGGCACGACGAGGAAGCCTCGCGCGAGGAGGTTCGTGGCAGAGGCGACGAGGGTTCGTTCGGACATGGGCGCGCGCGCCGATTATCCACGTCCGTACGCTTCGGTGCACGCCTGTCGAGAAGGCAGATGTCACCATGGCGTGCGCATGCCCGGACCTTCGCCGAATTGGCAGCCTTCGGGGGACCTGGTGCGTCCTTTCTGCTCGAAATCAGGAGCGGCCGCGGAGGCACGAAGGTTGAACCTCAGCGGTTCATGATCACTGGGCTCATCGCGGTCTTCGTCCTGTTCTACGCCGTCCTGATCACGATGAGCGCCGTGCGCGCGATGCGGAGCGTGCCGCTCGTCGCCGATATGCCGATCCCGTCACGCACCGATGTGCTGCCACGCGTATCGGTGATCATCCCGGCATGCAACGAGGCCGAGACGATCGAGCAGGCCGTCGTCTCGAGGCTCGGGGAGGGCTACCCGCATGCCGAGTACGTCATCGTCGACGATCGCTCGACCGACGAGACCGGCGCGATCGTCGATCGGCTCGCGGCGCGCGACCGTCGCGTCGTCCCGCTTCACATCCACTCGCTGCCGGATGGGTGGCTCGGCAAGGTTCATGCGCTTCGCGAAGGCGTCGCCCGCTCGAGAGGGGAGTGGATCCTCTTCAGCGACGCTGACATTCACCACGAGCCGGGCACACTCGCGCGCATCATCGCCCACTGCGAGGAGCAGAGGATCGATCACGTCGCTGTGCTGCCATCGATATGGTCATCGACCCTCGCGCTCGACGTCGTCATGAATGCGTTCGTTCGCCAGTTCGTCGTCGGCGCTCGCGCGTGGAAGATCGGCGACGCGCGCTCGCGTGTGTCGATCGGCGGAGGGAACTTCAACCTGATGCGACGATCGGCGCTCGAGCGCGCGGGTGGGCTCGAGCCGCTCGCGCTCGAGGTCGTCGATGACGTCGCGCTCGGTCAGATGCTGAAGGGAGCCGGCGCACGCCAAGCGCTGTTCAACGCCCGCGGCTTCGTGGGCCTGCACTTCTATCGCTCGCTCCCGGAGGCGGTGCGTGGGATGGAGAAGAACGCGTTTGCGTTGATGGGGTACAGCGTCCCGCGCTTCGTGGCGCTCGCGGGCTTCTTCGCGTTCGCAGAGCTCGGCGCGTTTGCCTCGCTCGCGTGGGGCGAGGGGCTCGCGCGCGTCATGGCCGCGCTCGCGATCACCCTGCTCGTGGGCACGCACGTCGCCGTCGCGAAGTGGCTCGATCGCCCGCTGCTACCGTCGCTGCTCGCGCCGCTCGGGATCGCGACGATGATCTTCGCCGCGACACGCTCGATGGTGCTCACGCTCGCGCGAGGAGGCGTCCGGTGGCGCGGGACGCACTACCCGCTCGAGGCGCTTCGTCGCGGTCGCCGTTATGTCCTCGTCTGACGAACGAAGCCGCTGCCCTCATCACGAGGGCGGCGGCGTGCTCGTCTTCGGATCAGTGGCCTGCGGCAGCGCCCGCGGCGGCCTGCGCAGCGGCGGCGGCTTCTTCGGCCTTCTTCGCGGCGTCTTGCGCGGAGGCCTCCGCCTGAGCCGCGGCGGCGAGCGCTTCTTCGGCGGCCTTCTGCGCCTCGGCGACGGCGTCTTGCGCAGCGATGAGCGCGCCGTTCGCGGCGAGGAAGACATCGTCGGCGGCGATGGTCGTCGCGTCGAGACCAAGGGATCCGTCGAACGTGATGCTCGTACGAGCTTGGCCGCCCACCACATGGACGCTCCCGACGTCGACCGTCGCGTTCGAGCCGTCTCCCGACGCCTTGACGGAGATGGCGCTCGTGCCGTTGCCGAACGTCACGATCGCGCTCTTGCCTTCGGCGTCGTCGACGGTGACGACCCAGCGGGAGCCGCGCGAGACGTCGAGGCGGAACGAGCCATCCGGATTCACCGCGACGTCGACGTTGCGACCGTCGGCGTTCCGCGCATGAAGCTCGCGAGCGGAGACATGGAGCGAGCTGCCGTTGCCGGACACGTTCACGTTGCCGAACGTCTGCGTCTTCGTCCCCGAGCTCCCCGCGCCGTTGATGTTGCCGGTGAGCGTGACCTTGTTGCTCGAGCCGGTTCCGTCCTCCGCGCTGCTGCATCCCGAGGTGAGCGCGACGACGGCGGACAGAGCGGCGAAGAGAACGAATGACGAGCGTGACGAGCGAGCGAACAATGACATGGTGACTCCTCCGGGGTTCCAAGTGAGTCGGTTCGTACCGACCGCGTGATGCTCGGAGCTACTTCACGCGTCGTGCCTCTTGGTCGTGAGCGCGAGGCATCGACTTTCGCGAGCGATCCGTGATCCCCACGCGTCACCTTCGACGCGTTTGGTCTTCGCCGCGCTGGCATCGCGTGTCCGTGACGACGCTGGTGCGCCCTTTGTCCATCCCGATCAAGTGTCTCTTCGGCTTGCGCAGAGGACCCGTGAGTTTGGATCAACCGGACCTCAGGGAACGATCCAGGATCCCCTCCCGACAACCAAAAAAGGTCGACAAAATGGCAGGTGTGCATGTGGTACAACGTGTGCTGAACCCAGGGTATGGGTGGCGGAGCGGGTCTCAAGAGGGCGTTCTTTGGTTGTCTGTTCGCAGGCCTCGTGACGTCGAGCGTCGCGTGCGGTCATCACGGTGGAGGCCCCGACGCGAAGGCGCCGATGGGCCACCTCGAGGTCAAGCAGCTCGAGTCACCCGACGACGCGCCCGAGGCGGCCAAGACGGTGCAGGTCGCGTACGTGTTCGACCGCGACATCGCCAACAAAGACTTCGACAAGTCCTTCAAAGACGGATTCGAGAAGAAGGGCGTTCGCGTCGACTCCGAGGTGAACGCGCACGCGCACTTCGACGTGAAGAACGCGAAGATCACCGGCACGGTCACCTACGTGAAGAAGAAGATGGGACGCTTCTCGATCATCGAGGCGAACCTCGTCGCGGAAGGTCACTACGACGCAGACGTCCAGGTCGACGTCGACGTGAAGGTCAAAGGCGACACGAAGAAGGCCGAAGACAAAGACTGGGAAGGCACCGCCGTCGGCGGCAAGCCGTTCACGATCGTGAAGAACGTCATGCCGACGAACATCCCGATCGCCGGGCCGCTCTTCCTCCACGCCCACTTCGATCTCACCGCTGCGTGCGAGCTCGGCGTGGAAGGCCGCATGCACGCCACCACCGGCGTCGGCATTCGCGGTGACGTGCGCCTCGCGGCCCGCTACAAGAAGGCAGGCTTCGACAAGGCCACGCAAGACGCGCCTCCCGCCGCGCCGTCGGGCATCACGGGCTCTCCGCTCGTCGCCGCCGCCGTGCCCGCTCCGGTCCCGGCCGCCGACTCCGCCGCCGATGACGACGACGCGCCGAGCGAAGGCGCGCCGGCCGAGGGATCTGCCGCGCCGGCTCCGGCCGCCTCGGCCTCGGCCGCAGCACCCGCGCCGGCCGCTCCGCAAGACAACGCTCCTGCCAGCACCGACGGCGGCAAGAAGAAGAAGAAGTCGAAGTTCCAGTTCGAGGCGAAGGCGCCGAACTTCGAGCTCGCGCCGAAGCCGTACCTCAAGGTCGAAGGCAAGCAGCAGAGCCTCAAGGGAAAATGCAGCCTCCAGCCCACCGCGGTGCTCCTCCTCGAGCACTCGATCGGCGCGAAGCTCTCGGTCGAGCCGTGGGTCGAGCTCGACGCGAGCCGTCCTTCGTCGAAGTCGCCCTGGAAGCTCGACGCGCAAGCAGGCGTCTCGGTCAACGCGGCGACCGACATCGAGATCTTCGGCCGCCAGCTCAAGAAGCCCAAGGAGTACACCCTCTACGAGGTGGCGCTCACGAAGCCGGGTGACGCGCTCGGCGCGCCGCCTCCTTCACGCGGCACCCTCATCGCGAGCGCGGCGAACACCGCCGTCGCGAAGGCCGAGGCCGACGTCCAAAGCGCCGAAGACGCGATCAAGAAGCCGCTCGCGAACGCCTCCCGGCCGATCAACGCGAAGAAGCCCTTCATGGGAGGAGCGGTGAACCGTCTCCTCAAGCGAAAGCGGTGAGCGTGTGCACCTCTGCACGTGACCTCGCCAAAGACTCGCGCCTTACCACTCCCACGTAAGGCGTGACCCTCTGCTTCCTTGGCTTTCCCTTTTCTCTCGCGAGCGCGCGAGATTTAAAGGCCACGCATCGACTCGCGGCGAAGCGGGATCTTTCCGGCCAGCGCCGCGTCGATGACCTCGACGATCCGATCGCGATCGCGCGGCAGGCGGCCACCGAGCGGCAGGTAGTTCGACGCGTGATTCGTGCGGAAGAGCGCGTTCGTCGGCGCGGCGGTGCTCACCATCGTTCGGAGCTCCTCGAGGAGCTTGGGGATCGGCGGCACCTCGAACCGCCCCTTCTTGGCGAGGCGATCGAGCGGCGTGTCGGGCACGATCGTGACGGTCAGCGCCGAGAAGTACTCGGGATCCATGTTCGTCACGAGCTCGCCAGTCGCGCGGGCGTGCTCCTCGGTGCGATTTTCCGTGCCGAGGTTGGCGATGCCAAGGAGCGCGATGACGCTGATCTCCATCCCCGCGGCGTGCGCCCGCTGGGCCGCCTCGACGTGCTCGGCGGCGTTGTCGCCCTTCGCGATGCGCTTCAGCGTGACGTCGTCTCCCGACTCCGGACCGATGTAGAGGAGAGAGAGGCCTGCTTCGCGGAGGCGTCTTAGCTCGTCGTCGGTCTTCGCGAGGACGTTGCGCGCCATCGCGTAACACGACACGCGACGGAGCCGAGGAAAGAGCTTCTTCGTGCGCTCGAGGATGGCCATCCAATCGTCGATCGAGAGGACGAGCGCGTCGCCGTCCGCGACGAACACCTTCTCGACGTCGTCCCCCGCGGCGCCTGCGCGATCGAGATCCTCGAGCGTGTCCTTCCGATCGCGGACGCGAAACTCCTTGTCACGGTACATGTCGCAGTACGTGCAGTGGTTCCACGAGCAGCCGATCGTTGCCTGGACGATCAGGGCGTCGGCTTCGGACGGCGGGCGGAAGATGCGACCTTCGTAACGCATGAGGAAGTCTCGTGTAGAAACGCTCTAGCGCTCCATGCGATCGATGCGCTTCGTGCTGCCGTCTCCGGACAGACGCGACGGCTTCGTCTTCGCGAAGGCTTCGGCCTTGTCGAACACGCGGAGGAAATTCTCGCCGAGGATCTTGAGGACGTCCTCGTCTTTGTAGCCGCGACGGAGGAGCTCGAGCGTGATCTTCGGCAGCGCGTCGATGCCGTCGAGCCCTTCGGGGAGCGCGTCGACGCCGTCGAAGTCCGAGCCGAGCCCGACGTGATCGACGCCGGCGACGCGCACCATGTGATCGATGTGATCGATGAGGACGGAGAGCGGCACCTTCGGGAGCGGCTTTCCCTCGGACTTCAGCTTCGCGAGCGCCTCGCGAAAGCCGGGCGGGTTGTCCTTGTACTTTGCACGGAGCTCGTTGAACGCCTTGCCGTTCTGCTCGAACCAGACACGTGCGGCGGCGCCGTATTCGTTCGAGAGGAAGAGCGACCAGAAGTTCACCATCGCGACGCCGCCGTTCTTGGCAAGCTCGCGGAGCATGTCGTCGCTCATGTTGCGTCGATGATCGGCGAGCGCACGGGACGACGAGTGCGACGCGATCACGGGGCACTCTGCGATCTTCATCACCGCACGGAATGTCTCGTCGGACGTGTGTGAGATGTCGACGAGCATGCCGATGCGCTGCATCTCGTGCACGACCTCCTCGCCGAACGGCGTCAGGCCGTGATGGCGGACGTTCGGGGGACCCGAGAAGCCTGCCGAGTCGGCCCACTCGTTCGTGTTCGAGTGCGTGAGCGTCATGTAGCGAACGCCGAGCCGGTGAAGCACCCGCAGCGCCGAGAGCGAGTTCTCGATCGCGTGACCGCCTTCGACGCCCATCAAGATCGCGATCTTGCCCTCACGCTTCGCGCGGCGGATGTCGGCCGAGCTCGTGGCGAGCATCAAATCTTGGGGATGCCGCTCGACGGTGCGGTAGGTCAGGTCGATGAGATCCACTGCGCGACGGAGCGCGCCGCCGCCGATCACCGTGGGCTTCTCCGCGAGCTCACCTTCGACGTAGATGGAGAAGAACTCGCCGGTGATGCCGCCGGTCTTCATGCGGCCGAGGTCCGTGTGCGTCCACGGGCTCTTGTCCGCGATGTCCATGTTGGTGCCGAGCATCATGGACGGGATGTCGTTGTGACCGTCGACGATGATCGCGCGACGATGAAGCGCCGCGGCGCGCTGCTCGAGCGTGTCCGAGGCGGGGTTTGCGGTGGTTGAGGCGGACGGCGCCGTGGCGGTCGTCGTGACGTTCGCCGGAGCCGCCCGCTCGTGCGTGGTCTCGCCGATCGGATCCTTCGCGTTCGGGCCCGCGCCCGCGCATGCCCCCGCCGCCGCGCAAAGCACGAGAGCCGTGAGAGATCTCGACCCCACCCCGAAACGAAAAGAGAAGCCCATGGCGAATGAGCTTCTCGTAATCGTGGCGGCGTCGCGACGCTAGCCTGGAAAACAGGGCATCGAGAGGCCGCCCTCGAATCGACCGCTCGGCTACTTCGTGAAGGTCACGGTGATGCGGTAGTCGTACGCGGTGGCGTTGTTCGAGCTCACCTTGATCACGTACTCCTTGCCCTTCTTCAGGACCGGCGACGTGAGCGCGAAGGTCGCGCCGTCGGCGGTGCCCTCGGCCTTGAAGGCCGCCACGCTCGACGTCCCATAGTTGGACGAGATCGTCGCCGCGTCGGCTGGAGACGTGAACTTGAAGAAGTCGACGTCGGTGCCCGAGGCGATCTTGCCGCAGAAGCTGAACTTGTCGCTCACGCCCGCGACCGGGTCGGCGTTCGCGGCGTCATCGTTGGCCTCGGACTCGGCCACGTCGCCGGTCTGGCATTGGTTGCCGGTCCCCGCGTCGCCGCTCGATCCGCTCGACCCGCTCGATCCGCTCGATCCCGAGCTCCCCGACGAGCCGCCGTCCGAACCACCGTCGGGCAAGTTGTTGCTGCCCGAGGAGCCCGAGCTACCCGACGAACCGGAGCTGCCCGACGAGCCGGAGCTACCCGAGCTTCCCGAGGAGCTCTGATCACCGGAGCTGCCCGAGCTGCCGCTGCTCGAAGACGTGGTCGGCGAGCCCGCGTCCTCCTCGGCGGCAGGACTGTCGCTGCTGCTCGAGCACGCAACAGCGGCTCCGGCGACGAGGATGGAAGTGGCCGTCATCAGAAGAACGAATCGCATGGCCGTCCTCATGCACTCCGAATGCCGCCGCTCTCAGTGAAAAACGCGCATGAAACCACGATCCTCGGCGCAGGCCGACATGTGTGTTTGGATCGGAGTCTGCCCCCGTTGGATCGCGTCCTCTTCACATCCATCGCTCGTTCGCGCAAACGCGAGCGTGGTGACGAACAAAACGAAGCGACGCAGCGTGCTCCCACGCCGCGTCGCTCGCTCTCGAAGAAGACGATCGATCTGCTTATTGATCGATCTCGACCTTCAAGCGGTACTCGGCCGTGCCCTTTGCCGAGATCTTGATCACGTACGGCTTGCCGGCCTTGAACGGGTAGTTGCCGAAGAAGTTGAACGGCTCGCCGTCGGCGCTCGGCTCGATCTTGAGCTGGCTGCCGGTGAAGTTCTCGATGTTGAATCCGAAGTTCGCGACGCTGTCGGGCATCGTGAACGTGAAGAAATCGACGTCGTTCGCCGTAAGACGCCCGCAGAACGTATGCGTGGTCGACGGGAGCTTCGTCGCGCCGGCGACGTCGTTGTTCGGCTCGGACTCGCGGATCGATGTCGCGAGGCAACGCGAGCCTCCGTCACCGTCGGTCGATCCGACGTTGCCTGCGCCTGCGTCGGTGATCCCACCTTCCGTGCTCGCGTCACTTCCTGTCGAGTCGGTCGGGTTGTTGTCGCCGTTCGTGTCGTTGTTGGCCGCGGGCGCGGGCGTGTCGTTCTTGGGCGGCAGCGTCGTCCCCGAGTCGGCGTCTTCCTCGGCTTGAGGCGGTGAATTCGAGCAAGCGAACACCGCGCCTGCGATGACGAACGAGGAGACCGTAGCGAGGAGAGCGAGCCGCATGAAGGACCTCGGTGCACCGGACATGCCCACCGCTCCTCGTCGATGGGCTCACGCGGATCCGCCGCGAAAAGCCTGCGGTCAGCCCGTGAGGCCCACATGTAAGTTTGGATCGGAGCCTGCCCCTTCACCGGATCACAACCGCGTCACACGCGTGGTTCGTTGCTTGGGAGGCCTCAACTCTCCCTTTGGGGTGCCTCAGCCCTTCGTGACGACGAAATGGGCCGTGCGCGGCGCGCGCTCGGGATGACGGCGCAGCTCTTCGAGGAGCGTGAGGACGGCGCTCGGCTCGTCGACGATCGTCGCCGCGGGGAGCTCGTGAAGCGTCATGTTCGCTTTCGTGCATCGTACACGGATCGTCGCGGCCCACTCGTGCGGCGTACTTGGGAGATCGACGAGGAGCGTCCACGCCTTCGACGTTCCGCCGTAGAGCCACACGTCACCGCGCTCGCCAGGGCCCATCACGATGAAGTCGTCGTCCTCGCCGTCGTTCGCCTTGGCGTCCTTCGCGCTCAAGAGCTGAATCAACGGCTCGATCAGCGCCGAAGGCGCTTCGGCGCGAACCATCAGCGCGAGGCCTTCGCCCGTATGGGAAGTGCGGATCTCCTCGAGCGTGCTGCTCGCGGGGATCGCGTCATGTACGAACACGCTCCACGGCGCTGGCGCATGACGTTCGAGCACGCGCTTGCCTTCGCCGTCCTCGTCGGGCGGGCAGAGGACGAGATGCTCACCCGCGTCGAGCGCCATGAGGCCGTCGAGCGTGTCGCGCAGCATCGCGGCGTGAAGATCGCTTGCCCACGACGCGGCATGCGCGGCGAGCAAGCTTGGGAGACAACGACCAGGGATCGGCGGATCGGCGATCACGGCGATCGCCACGCGAAGGGTCATGTGGTCTTCGTCACTCCGCGCTCGTGTCGGCGGCGCGAGGCTTCGCGTCGTCATGGGCCGGCGAGGACGAGTCGAGCGGCGTCACGATCGGCATCGCTGCGCCGCGCTCGGTCGCGCCAGGGATCTGGTAGCTCGACCCGGTGAGCCGCTTCCAGACGTCCGTGCCACGCCAGGCGAGGTACGCGCGGTTGAAGCCGATGACGCTCCGGCGATCGAAGTACGGGTTGTTGATGCCGCCGAGCTCGGCGAGCAGCAGAATGAGCTCGCCGACGCTCACCGGACATCCTTCGAGATGGATGTACGGCTTCGTCTTCAGCGTGCGGAGCGCCTTCGCCATCTTGAGCATGCGCGCGTAGACGTCCTTGTGCTTCGCCTCGTGCGGATCGAGGTGCTCGCGCTCGACGTACTTGCTGCGGATCTGAACGAGCTCGCCGTCGATCTTGCCGTCCCACTCGACGCAGTCGCCCACGAACACGACCTTCTCGCCATAGCCGACGTCGAGCGCGCCTTCGTAACGACCAAACACGAGATGGATCCGCGGGAGCTTGCGATCGCAGTGCTCGTCGGCGAGACGAAGGACCTCGATCACCTCTTCCATCACGCCAGGGCAGCCGCCCCAGCAGTAGTCGTCGGTCGAGCCCTTCGGCGGCGGACCGGCGTACGCCTGGATGTTCGTGCCTTCGAAGTACTTCTCGACGCGCACGAGGCCGACCTGGAAGCCCTTCGCGCGCTTCTTCGCTTCGTCGAGCGAGACATCGCCACCCAGCTTGATCTGCTCGAGCGACACCGGGCCGAAGCCGCGCTCGTGCGCGAGGCGAATGTGCTCCACCGTCATCGGGTCGAGGCCGACGATCTCGCAGCCCACCGAGTCGATCGCGACCTGGTTGTTGCCGATGAGGAGCAAGTTCATGTTGCGCGGGATCGGCGTGAGCATCCGGCCCTCGCCTGCGATGATCCCGTCGATCACGATGAGCTGCGGCTGGATGATGTACTGGAGGTCAGCGACCTTTCGGTTCAGCGCGTGATCGTGATCGATGAGGCGATGACGATCGTCTTGAATGCCGATGTAGTTCTTCATCGAGAACGTCACCGTCGTCCACGGATGCGCCTTCAGCTTCGGGCAGTTGACGAAGAAGTCGGCCTTCGCGACCGGCTCGGGCGTGAAGAGGTAGTCGCGCAAGCGGCCTTCGTGCGTGAGCGGCACTTCGACTTGAGGCACCTCGTCGAAGCAGTACTTCTTCGCGTGCGCGCCGCTGTTCGAGGTGTTGAAGCGGTCGATCATGTCGTCGTAGCCCGCCTCCTTGAAGACGAAGCGCGTCGGGATCGTGATCGCGCAGCGCTCGCCCACCGCGAGCTCGGTCATCGGCTTCGCCGCGTCCTCCCGATCACGAAGGGCGCCGAACACGCCCTCGACGATCTCCGCCCGCGTGTACGCGTGCGCAAACGGCTCGCCGGCGCAGACGATGTTGGGCTTCACCAGCGTGCGGCCGCTCGGGCGAAGACCAAGCTCGGTCATCGCGCCGCGCACGATCGAACGGATCTTCGCCGCGTCGTACGTGTCGCAATGGAAGAGGAAGACGCGGGCGTCCTGCGCGGGGTGTTGGGGCTTGCCGACAGCGCCGTTGCCGTTTTGGTTCTTGCCGTTCGAGGAGGCGGACATGGCCGAAAGCCTACGAAAAATCCGCTCCAGCCGATATCCAGACCCGCTTCCCAACCAAGAGGTCATGAGACGCGTTCGAGAGATGCACGTTCGGGGAAGTCGGATACAGTCAGCTGCCCTCGCCGGTGGGGAATGTGCGATCCACGCGCTTCCTGAGCTGGTGAAAACCGAAGGGAATCGGAACCATGCGGACCTCGAGCCTGCTCGCCTTGGTGTTGTTCCCCGTCGCCGCGTTCGGCGCTGGATGCACGAATGAAGGCGCAGACGCCAAGCACGAGGCCCTTGGCCATCAAGCCAGCGCGGTTCAAGGCGGCAAGTCCGACACGCAAAAGGCGCACAACTTCGCGGTCGGCATCGCCAGCCGCTACGGCGCCGTCTGCTCCGGCACCCTCATCGCGCCGAACCTCGTCCTGACCGCACGTCACTGCGTCGTCCCGCCGAGCGGCGACGAGTCCGTCACCTGCGCCAACAAGTTCGGCAAGAACGAGCCCGCGTCTGCGCTCTTCGTCACGACGGAGCCGAGCCTCCGCGGCGCGAAGAACTTCTACGACGCCGCCGAGGTCATCACGCCGACCGACACGGGCTTCTGCGGAAACGACATCGCGCTCATCCGCCTGAAGGACAACATCCCGGACAGCGAGGCGACGCCGGCGACGCCGGTCGTTCAGTTCTCGATGACCGATCACACCAAGATCGGCGATCAGATCACCGCGATGGGCTACGGCATCACGAGCCCCAACGCGAACGACTCCGGCATCCGCCGCATCCGCGAGAAGATCGACATCGTCTGCGTCCCCGGCGACACGACGAAGGACTGCAAGAAGACCGAATACGCGTCGATGCAGGACAGCGATCGCGAGTTCATCACGCAAGGCTACGTGTGCTCGGGTGACTCCGGCGGCGGCGCCTTCGATCAAGAGAGCTTCACGAACGGCGCCCCGTACGTCCTCGGCGCCCTCTCGCGTGGCCCGCAGACCGCCACCACGTGCCTCGCCGCGATCTACTCGCGCACGGACGCGCACGCCGACCTGATCATCGCCGCCGGTGAGAAGGCCGCCGAAGCCGGTGGTTACCCGAAGCCCGCCTGGCTCTCGCCCGAGCCCACGCCCGCCGACGACTCCGCTCCCGCGACGCCGGGCGAAGAGTGCACGGGAGACACCTGCCAATCGACCTCCGCGACGGATCCCACCTCCGCGGCTCCCACGGTCACGAAGACGACGACGACCGGCTGCTCGGCCGCCCCGGGCCACACGACCTCCTCGTCGCTCGGCATCTTCGCCCTCATCGGCCTGACCGCGCTCGTCAGCCGCCGCCGCAAGTAAACCCGGACCTCCGCGCCAGAAGGCCGATCCCGAAGGGGAGTCGGCCTTCTCGCTTTTGTTCACGAAGGAGGTCGCATTGAGACAAGCACTCGCCATGGCTTTCGCGTTTCTCACCGCAGCATGCCTTTCACTCCTTGCCTGCGAGAGCGACCGTGACAGCTCGCTCAATGCACCAAGCGTCAACATGGAGAAGCTCGGGCCCATTTGTCTCGATGGGGGACCGAGCGTCGCCTGTCCGGATGGATCGACTTGCTACTCCTTCCGGTTGCTCGATCCAAAGTTGGTCGAACCTCGATGCATGGCCTACGACAAAGCGTGCGATGCCGTTCAGTGCGCGTCTCCGGACCGGTGCTCCACGCGCACCAACATCCCTAGCGACGTGACCTGCAGCAATGACGTTCCGCAGCGCCCCTGACCCACCGCTCAGGGTTTGGGCTAACGCGATTCGGCGGAAGGGACGCTTCACTGTGGGTGGATTGATCCACTTTAGTCGGATCTGGCGGATCGCAGCGACGTTTCTAAATATATGAAATTGCTATGAGCATACCTTAGCACACATGCTGCATTGATGTGGGTGCGTCGCCTTTCACAAGGAAAACACCCATGCTCGGTCGTCTCGCTCGTCTCAAGGCCCTTCTCCTCCTCTCTTCTGTCTTCGCGTTGGCGCAGGGATGCGCGGCCGAGCAGGGCGAGGATGACAACGCGACCGATCCCGAGGTGGGGACCGACGCGATCACGACGAGCCGATCGAACGATCGCCTCCTCGATACGCCGTTCTACTTCTCGGTGCCGAAGTCGTCCGTCGACGTTCCGCTGAACCGTCAGGCGTACCCGTACCCGACGCTGTGGAACCCGTCGCCCGAGATCGCGGACGCAGGGCTTCGCGCGATCGTGATCAACCAGGGCGGGCAGGAGCCAGGCAAGAAGAAGGCGGCGCGCATCGACATGGCGAAGAAGCTCGCGCGCGCGGGCGTCCTTCAAGACGGAGACATCGCGCTCACGTTCCGCCCCGAGCTCGCCGGCACGATGGCGTATCCGCACATCCAGATGGGCGTGACGCACGCGAGCCTCGTCTACACGGTCAACGGCGAGGCGTTCAACATCGACAGCCCGCTCGACGGTGAGTACGTCGGGCAATTCAGCACGATCCACTTCGCGGGCGGAACGAACTCGCAAGGTCAGCGTGAGAACGGCCTCGACGCGCTCCAGATCGTGCGCCCGCGCAACATGACCGACACGCGCAAAGCGACGCTCGGCAAATGGATCTCCACGCTCAAGTCGAACCTCGGCCGCATCAACGGCGAGCGCTTGCAAGTGAAGTTCCAGAAGGACTACCTGACGCCGATCTTCGCCGCCACGCACATGACGACGAAGCAGACGGTGACGAAGCTCGGTCAGATCATCCTCGAGCAAGACAAGACGACGAAGCTCCCGATGTACTGCTCCGAGTTCGCGTGGCACATGATCGCCCTCTCGAACTGCAGCCAAGACGACATCCGCAACGCACCGCCCGAGGGCGCGAGCTGCGTCGATCCGGTGTTCGAGCCGATGCCGCTCGTCTCGACCACCGAAGGGCAGCTTGGCCTCGCCGAAGGTCCGCTCCAGACCCTGCTCGTCGCGCCCGCGGCCGACCGCGCGCCGCTCATCGGAGAGATCTTCGCGACGGGCAACGCGAGCGGCCTCTCCTCCGGCCACCGCGCGGTCGCCGAGCAAGTCGCGCCGCTCATGAGCGGTCTGTCGCAATACTACGGCGCGAAGGCGCAAGGCGCGCCGGCCGCTGCGCTCAGCGGGCCCGCGGCGCAGCTCAACGCAGGCGTCGGCAACATCGGCAACTACTCGCCGACCGCGTTCCTCGCGAACGCGACGCTCCCGCGCGCCTCACGCTCCGTCGACTACGTCGCGACCGTCGTGTTCGTCGATACGCAGGCGGACATGGACAAGGCCAAGCGCCTCGCGCAGAACCCAGTTCCCTGATCCCAAACTGATCCGGGTGCGCTGGGACTCGAAAAGACGTGGAGCCGCGCTGACGCGTCAACCCACGGTTCCGCTCGCGTAATGACGGCGCGCCCACTCGTTCATCACGATGCCGGCGGCGACGACGAGCGGCAGCGAGTTGTTCACGCCGTAGATCGGGATGCTGATCGTGGCGTGGGCACGCTCGAGGAGCGGCTTGGGAATGCCGAAGCGCTCGCTGCCGAAGAGAAGGACGACGTTCTTCGGAAACGTCGTCACCTCGTGGACACTCACCACCTTCGGCGCGTCCTTCTCCACCGCCCATAGCGGCCGCTCGGCGACGTGCTCGAGGAAGGCGTCGTCGCTCGGCACCCGAACGATCGACTCGTACTTCTCCATCCCCATCGACGCCTTCTCGTAGTAGCGCCCCTCACCGATGAGGACGATCTCGCGCGCGAGAAAGCTGTGCGCGACGCGAATGACGGCGCCGACCGCGAACGGGTTCTCTGCGGCATGAAGCGCGATCGCGAAATCATTTCGAAGCGGCGCGAGGGCCTCGCGTACTTCGGATGTGGTGGCGTTGAGTGGAGAGACGAGCGCCATGAGAAGCGTGGTAGATGTTAGCGCGTGCTCCATACACAGCTCGAACCAATGAGCCCCGTCGTTGCGGCGCTGCTTGGAGTCGTGGAAGGCCTGACCGAATACTTGCCTGTGTCGTCCACCGGGCACCTCATCCTCGCGAGCCACGTGCTCGGCCAGACCGACGCAGGAGCCGATGCGTTCGACATCGTCATCCAGCTCGGCGCCATCCTCGCGGTGCTCGTTCACTACCGGCGGCTCCTCACCGAGCGTGTGCTCGGCTTGTTTCGGAAAGAGCAAGCGAGCATCCAGCTCCTCATCGCGCTCGTCCTCGGCTTCGCGCCGACGGCGGTGACGGGGCTCCTCCTGCGAAAGAAGATCAAGGCGCTGCTCTTCGGTCCGGGACCTGTCGCGATCGCGCTCGTCGTTGGCGGTGTCGTGATGATCGCGATCGAGCTCGCGCGCGCGTCGAAGCGAAAGCGCACGAACGACGACGGCGGTGAGCTCGTCGGGCTTCACCACGTCACGCCGTGGCGAGCGTTCGTCATCGGGCTCGGGCAGTGCGTCTCGATGTGGCCGGGATCATCCCGATCGATGTGCACGATTGTCAGCGGCCAGCTGACAGGTCTCTCGACGGCGACCGCCGCGGAGTTCTCTTTCCTGCTCGGGCTGCCAACGCTTGGCGCCGCGACGCTCTATGAAGCGTACAAGTCACGCCATGAGCTTGCGGGCGTGGGCGGGCTCAATCTCGCGATAGGTCTCGTGGTTTCGTTCTTCGTCGCGTGGGCGGTCATCGCGGCGTTCCTCGCGTACTTGAAGAAGCGCGGCCTCGTGCCGTTTGGCGTCTACCGCATCGCGCTCGGCGTCGTCGTCTTCGCGCTCTTGATGCGCTGAGCAGGCGCGTTGACGTAGAGTGCATTCATCTCGATGCTCCATCGCACGCACGTATCTCGCTTCGTACCGTTCGTTGTCCTCACTGCCCTCGTCCTGACGGGATGCCCCAAGCTGACGAAGTCCGACGGTGACGCGGCGTCGTCCGCGTCGCCGGCCGTGACCACCGCGCCCTCGGCGGCCGCGAGCGACGCGCCCGCGACCACGACCGCAGGCGGCGTCCCCTCGTTCCTCAAGGTCGCGCCGCTCCCCGCCGGCCCGATCGCGGTCACCGGATACCCGCACGAGATCCGCAACGGCATGAACGATCCGGCGGACACGGCCGGCTTCTCGACGAAGGACGGCTCCGTCTTCGGCTATTGCGCGCATGGCGGCGGCATCGAGTCGACGCGCTGTGAGTTCGTCGATCGCGCCGGCAAGGTCACGAAGATGAGCAGCACCGAAGGCGAGGGGACCCCTGCCGAGAAGGCGAAGAAGAAGGCGATCGACGACTTCTTGAAGGCGAACCCGCTCCCGAAGATCAAGCTCGACGCAGGCGGAGGAGATCCTTCGAAGGTGAAGGGCCCCGCCTTCGCCGGCACCTGGACGTTCACGGACATCACCCTCGACGTCGCGCGGATCGACGCGAAGGGAGATCCGGGCGATAGCCCGAAGAAGGGATCGTCGGCGCACGTGAAGGTGGGCGGCCTCGTCAAAGGCGAGACCCAGCCGGTTCACCCGATCACGCTCGTCTCGCCCAACGCCGACAAGGTGCCGCCGCACTTCGCGGTGATGAACTCGCTGTCGTCGTCGCCGGACAAATCCGAGATCGGCATGGTCGCGACGTTCTTCGGCGGTGAGTTCTCGGACGCCTTCGCGATGAAGCGCATCACGGCGAATGCGCTCGCCTCCCTCATCTACAACGACACCGGCTTCCTTCGTCATCATCAGAAGAACGAGTTCGCCAAGAGCGCCGCGCTGTTCGAGAAGGCCGTCGCCGCCGATCCCTCCGCCAAGACGCCCGCGTACAACCTCGCGTGCGCGTGGGCGCGCCTCAAGGACCCGCGCGCGAAGGACGCGCTCGCCTACGCGATCGAGCGCGATCCCGGCGCGAAGAAGCGCGCGACGACCGACAAAGACTTCGACGGCGTGAAGACCGAAGCCTGGTTCACGACCTTGACGAAGTAAACGAGAAAGGGCGCGCGATTTCCGCACGCCCTTCGTCGTGAAGTGAGCCCCTGTCAGCGCGGGTTCGGGCCGGCGCCGCCGGTCGTTCCGCAGGCGCATGCGCCGTAGTCGATCGTGTCGTCGGGCGTGCCGCCGCCGCAAGCCGAGCCTGCGCAGCCGTTCGACTCTGGCGGGCAAACGTCGGGGTTGTCGTTCTCGCCGCTGCAGACCTCTTCGGAGCCGCCCGCGCCGCCGCCGGCGCTTGTTGTTGTCGGGGTGTTGTTGTTCGCGCCCGTGTTGCCGTTCGCGGAGCCGCCCGCGCCGCCGGTGCCGCCCCCGCCCGTGGTGCTGCCGGCCGGGACGTTGTTCGATCCCGAGGAGCCTGCGGTGCCGCCGGTCCCGCCCGTGCCGGTTCCGGTTCCGGTGCCCGTGCCGCTCGGGTTCGTCGGGTTCGAGCCGCTCGCGCCGTTCGGGTTCGACGATGACGAGCCGGACGATCCGTCGTTCGGCGTTCCGTTCGAGCTGCCGCTGCCGTTCGGAACTCCTCCGCCGTTGCCGCTGCACGATCCGGTCGGGTTGGTGGGTGACGTCGAGCCCGACGAGCCTGCCGTCGAGCCGCTCGATCCGTCAGCGCTGCCCGAGCTGCCGGACGATCCCGAGCTACCCGAGCTACCCGACGAAGAGCCCGGCGGCAGACCGTAGGTGCGGACGTTCGCGCTGCTCGCGCACGCGACCTTCGGCGCGAGGAAGCCCGAGAGCTGATCGGTGCGCGCGATGTAGAGCTTGCCGGTGGTGGTGCCGCGGCCGGTGACGACGCCGACGATGTCGTTGTTCTCGTCGAGCACAGCGCCGCCCGTGTCGAGCGTCTCGCTGTTGTTCATCTCGGTGACGTACGCGGTCGGGAACGATCGGACGCTCGAGAGCGTCGTCGTGATCGACTCGAAGCTCGCGCCGGTCCCGCGGATGCGCGTGCCCTTCGATCCCTCGGCGAGCTTGCCGGACGCGAAGCGCGGATACGCCTCGAGGCTCACGGGCTCATCGAGGTAGATGACGGCGACGTCGTGCTTGCGCGGATGGGCCTTGTCCGAGTTGTAGACCATCCAGTCGTAGGTCATCGCGCGCGTGGCCTTCACCGTCGCGCCGGTGGACGTGCGAACCATCCAGCTCGCCTTGCCCGAGACGAGATGCGCCGACGTGAGGACGAGGCGGGGAGCGATGAGGATGCCCGAGCCATCACCGACGCGCGTTCCATTCGCGTCGTGAAGGGTCAGCGAGACGTTCGCCGCTTGGATCGCAGCGGAGGACGTTCGCGTCGGTCCTTCTGTGTCGTTGCTGCTGCAGCCGCCAGCGGCAGCGCCGAGCGATCCCACGAGAATCGCGCCTGCAACGTAACCAAGGATACGGACACTCATCTTCTTCAAGCTCCGAGCGAAAGGGTTCTGCCCACAAGCGCCTTCCGTGCCATGCCTCACTCGCCCGTCTGGGACTCGGAGACACCCGTTCTTACCGGCGGATTCGACGCATCCAGGCGTCCTCCACCCGACCTCCTCGTGGAAAATAGAGGAGTGAGCCGCCGAGTGAGGGAGACTGGAGTCCTCACGTTCAGACCGTTTCCGAGCCGAGCGTGAGCGTGACAGGCCCACTTTACTGCGGGGATCCCGGTCGTCGAATCGGATCGACAACGGCACACGATTGAGACGAAATCCGCGGCTAAGCGAGCAGAGACACTGCAATTTTTCACGATTCCTCATCGCGCACAAAAGACCAAAGCTCATGTTCGCGATCGAGAACGCCGGGCTGCCGCTTGACGCAGCGAGAATGCAGGCGGAAAAGGCCGAGGATTCTCGAAAACGGTCCGAGCTTTTTCGGAGCCCGCCTAAACCCTTGACAGGAAAAGGGCCGCGACTAGAGTGCGCGCTCCCCAAAGCCCCCTTAGGCACATGAGGTGTCGGGAGGGCATAAATTCCGCAGGATTTCCTTCCGATGCCGACGATCAATCAGCTCATCAACCACGGGCGACTCGCAGCGCGCGTGAAGACCGCGTCGCCCGCTCTCAAGAGCTGTCCGCAAAAGCGCGGCGTGTGCGTGCGCGTGTACACGACCACTCCGAAGAAGCCGAACTCGGCGCTTCGAAAGGTGTGCCGTGTTCGTTTGACGAACGGCATGGAAGTGACGTCGTACATCCCGGGCGAGGGACACAACCTCCAAGAGCACTCGGTCGTCCTCATCCGCGGTGGCCGCGTGAAGGATCTCCCGGGCGTTCGCTACCACGTCGTTCGCGGCACGCTCGACGCGTCCGGCGCGATCGGTCCGTCTTCGACCAACAAGGCGAACCGCAACCGCAAGCGCTCGAAGTATGGCGTGAAGCGCCCCAAGGCCTGATCTTTTTCCCAGAACCAGTAAGAGAAGCGACCGATGCCCCGACGTAGAGAAGTCCCGAAGCGCCGAATCATCCCGGACCCGAAGTACAAGGACAAGCTTGTCTCGAAGTTCACGAACACGCTGATGTTCGACGGCAAGAAGGCCGTCGCAGAGGGCATCCTCTACGGCGCGTTCGACGTCATCGGTGAGCGCTTCAAGGAGGACCCGGTCGAGGTCTTCCGCAAGGCCCTCGACAACGTCAAGCCGAAGCTCGAAGTGAAGAGCCGTCGTGTCGGTGGCGCCACGTACCAGGTTCCGGTCGAAGTTCGTCCGGAGCGCCGCGTCGCGCTCGCGATGCGCTGGATCGTGACGTACGCCCGCGATCGCGGCGAGAAGACGATGCGCGAGCGCCTCGCCGCCGAGTTCGTCGACGCGGCCCAGGGCCGTGGCAACGCGGTGAAGAAAAAGGACGACACGCACAAGATGGCTGAGGCCAACAAGGCCTTCGCGCACTACCGCTGGTAGTCCCGTCTCGTCGTACCATGAGCGCCCGCGGTCTTCGGATTCGCGGGCGTTTTGCATTTCGGCGTGCGACGAATGAACGAGCGAACCTTCCTCGAGGGCATCGAAGACGCGCCCGATGACGACGATCGCCGGCTCGTCTTCGCCGACTGGCTCACGTCGCGAGGGGATCCTCGCGGGGAATTCATCGTCGTGCAGGTCGAGCTCGCGAAGCTTGGGGTGACGGCGCTCGAGGATCTCATCGACCTCCCGAGCGACGAGGACGTGATGCGCGCGGGCCGGCTCTGGCGACGCCAGGAAGAGCTGCTCGACGAGCACGAGCTCACGTGGATCAACGACGCCTTCGGCGACATCGATCTCCATCGCGTCGGCTTTCGTCGTGGGTTCGTGCATCACGCCGACGTCGCGACCGGGCGAGACCTCGAGCTCCTCGCGGCGCTTGGCGAGCGACGGCGCGGGCGGCGACGGCGCCCTGCAGCTCCTCGCGAAGACGAAGCCGGTGTTTTCGCGGCTTCGCGCGCTCGCGATCGACACGAACGAGGTCACCGCGGCCACGTTCGAGCGGCTTCTCGCGAGCTGCCCGCGCCTCGAGCGGATCGACGAAGGTCAGACGTACCTTCCCCTCGGCGAGCATCTCGACGCGTGCGTGTCGTCGTTGCGATCGCTCTCGGTACGCGGCCTCACAGCGGAGCGCATGACGCGCACTCCGTGCCTTCGCGCCGTCGAGTCACTGGACCTCTGCGGATACGGCGCACGCGCGGTCGACTTCCTCGACGCATCCGTGTGTCCCGAGCTCGCACGCGTCTCGCTTCGGAGACCGCAGGACTTCAGCTCGACGGTGGGCACGATGCCCGCCTTCGATGCGACGCCGCTGGCAGCGAGGACATGGCCGAAGATCACCGCGCTTCGCTTCGAAGACGAGCAACCGCGCTCCCAGGGCGACTTCTTCGGCGCGCTGCTCGACGCTCTCCCTCCGACGCTCGAGTCGCTCGACGTGCGCGGCGCCGGGATTCGTGATGGCGCGGTCGCCGCGATCGCACGCCAGTCACGTCTCGGCAAGCTGAAGGCGTTGACGCTCCCCGACGTGACGGCGGCCGGGTTCGCGGAGATCGCGCACGCGAGGCACCTCGCGCTCGGGACGCTTCGCGTCGCGAACCTCGCCGCGATCGAAGACGCAGCCGTGCTCGAGGCGCTGTTCGTGACGCACCGGACGCTGCGCGATCTCGCGCTCGGGGCGATGGTCGTGCATCCGATCCAACGCCGCGATCTCCTCTCGACGATCGGGACGAACGCGCCTGCGACGCTCCGATCGCTTCGTCTTGGCGGGTTCGACCTGACGAGCGACGAGCACGTCGCGGCGCTCGTTCGCGCGCCAAGGCTCTCGAAGCTACGACGCCTCGTGCTCACGCACGGCGCGATGGGAAATGGCGGCGCGCGGATCGTCAGCGAGTCTGCTGCGCCGAGCCTCGTCAGCATCGACCTCGGCGCCAACGGCGTTCGCGGCCATGGCATCCGCGCGTTCGCTCGCGCGAAGGAGCGCTTCCCTCTGCTCGGCCAGCTGCGTCTTGGCGTGTTCGGCGATACCCCGTCGTACCAAGCGGTCTCGCGCGCGCTCGGCACCCGCGTCTTCTCCGACACGGTGGAGATCAAGATGGCGTCGGGCGAGCCGTACTGGACGTGGCGCGATGGCGAGGTGTCGATCGCTCGGCCTGCGCTCGCGGGGCGCTTCAAGGCCGAGGACGTCGCAGGACACCTCGAGGCGATGGTCGAACAGGATGGCGCGCGCGATCTTCGAGTGACGCTGATGAACGACGAGGTGCACGTCGCGCTCTCCGCGACGTACTCTGACGTGGATCCGATCGCGATGACGATCACCGCATCACATACGAACGCGGGTGGTCGCCTTCGCATCACCTATCTCGTGAGCGATCGCCATGCGATCTGGCCCATGATCCAGAAGGTGGTCGGGTGGCTGAGCGCACCGGACTCCGGCGTGCGCGATCACGTGCTCGACACGATGATGGAGCGCGAGGCGTCATGAGCTCGGATCGCGACCTCCTCCAAGCCATCCTCGACGCGCCGGACGACGACGACCTTCGGCTCGTCTACGCCGACTGGTTCACGTCGCGCGGGGATCCGCGTGGTGAATTCATCGTCGTGCAGATCGAGCTCGCGCGGCTCGGCGTGACGAGCGCGCGAGCCCTTGCCCTTTGGGACGAGGAAGACAGCGCGAAGCTCGCGCGCGCGGCGACGTTGTTGCGAAGGGAGCGAGCGCTCCTGGCGGCGCACCGTGAGCGGTGGATCACGGAGAGCTTTGGCGGCGACTTGCCCGAGGTGGTGCGGGATCGAGTGCGTACGAACGGCGCGACCGACTTCGGGTTTCGACGCGGCTTCATCGAACGGGTCTCCACCTACGCCGACGTGGCGGCGCTCCTTGGCAGGCTCGCGTCGACCACGCCGCCTCTGCGGTCGATCGAGATCTGGTGTGCCAAGGACGAGTCGCTTGCGATCCTCAGCGCGACGCCGCGTCTCTTGCGATCGCTCTTGGGGTTTGCGCTCGTGAGCCCCGACGGCGCGTTGCCCGTGGCGTCGCTCGGCGCGTTGCTCGAGCTCACGCCACACCTTCGCACGCTCGAGCTGCGGAGCTGGACGAACCCCGTCACCGCGCAGCATGTCGCGTGTGCTCCCGAGTCCGTCGTGGAGCTCGTGGTGCCAAGCTCCAAGATCACGAACGACGTGCTCGCCGAGATCATGGCGACGTCCGTCATCCCGCGTCTTCGCTCGCTCGACGTGAGTCACAACCCGTTCGCGGACAACGGCGCGGCGGCCCTGCTCGAAGCGTCACCGGCTCGCGCACGTCTCGAGCACCTCGCGATCGCCGGGACGAACCTCAGCGGAGACGCGTTCGCGCGGCTCACCTCCACGACCGCCCTTGGCTTGAGGTCGCTCGACATTCGCTACAACCGCTGCTCGCCGGAGAGCCTCGCGTCGCTCTTCGTGCTCCGCCCGATCGCGAAGTCGCTCGAGCATCTCGAGGCCGACGGGTCGGGGCTCGACGACGAGAGCGCCGTCGTGCTCGCTCGCACCTGCCGGGCTCTCAGGACGCTGCGTCTCGGCGCGAGCGCTGCCCTCTCGACGAGCGGAGCGGAGCGCGTCGCGACGATGCTCGCGACGCATGCACACCAGCTCACGACGCTCGATCTCTCGGGCATTCCGGAGCTTCGCCCCGCCTTCTTCGAGGGGCTCTTCGCGGGACACGTCGATCGAACGCGCGACGGGGCCTCGGCGGGCGACGGGCTTCGCTCGCTCTCGCTCGTCCGGTTCCCCGGATCTCCGCCGCACGCCCCTCATGCGCTGGATGCGCTCACGTCGAGCGAAGGCGCATCGACGCTTCGCTCGCTGAAGCTCCAGGGCTTCGATCTCTTCGAGCCATCCGCCGTCGGGCGCTTGGTCTCGTCGCCACGTCTCGCCACGCTGCGGTCCCTCACGATCACATCCTCGAGCATCGGCGACGAGGGCGCACGCGTGATCGCGGGCGCGTCGTTGCCGCGGCTCGCCGAGCTCTCGATCACGATGAACGGCGTGCGCGCGCGCGGGCTTCGCGCGTTCGCCGAGCTCGCGCCGAAGCACCTCCCAAACCTCGTCGAGATCGACGTGGGCGGAGTCTTCGAGCACACGACGCTCGAGCGCGACCTCGCTCCGATCCTCGACACCCTGACGATGCACCCGAAGGTCAACGGCGGGCCGGACGGGAAGACGACGATCGTCTTCCCGCCAGCGTCGAAGAAGATCACGGTCGACGAGCTCGAGCGCGCGCTGCGAGCGGACGCGAGCGACCTCATCACGACGCACGCGCTCTCGCTGTCGGTCGCGCGCAAGGAGCTGACGGTGGCGAGCCGAGCTCATCGCGCGTGCGATGCGATCACGATCACCGTCTCGCAGAAGGCGGGCAACGCTCGACACACCGACGGCGTCGTTCGTGCGCTACGGGGCGGCGGCGCATCCACGCAGCTCCTCGCAGAGGCCGCTAGCGCGTACGAAGGACGGATCGAGATCCTCTACTACCTCAGCGACAAATGGGAGCTCCGCGAGATCCTCGCCGGCCTCGCCGTCGCGCTCGCGAAGAGCACGAGCGGCGTCGCATTCGACGAGGAGCGGCTCTGCCTCGTGCCTTGAGCGTGCTCACGGCGCGAGAGGAGCAGAGGGCGTGGACGGAGGCGGAGGCGCGGGGTCCTTCAGGAGCTGATCGAGGATCCATCGCGACAGCTCGTTGGCTCCCTTCATGTCGTAGTGCGCGCCGTCGGGGCGAATCTGCGCGCCGTTCGACTCGCGCTCGCACACGCCCTTCGGGCAGAGCCGCGCGTTGAGATCGAGCACCTTCACGCCGGGCACGGCGCTGGCGCTCTTCGTGATGTCGGCGTTGATGCAGTCGACCTCGGCGCGGAAGTCGTCGCCGCCCCACGGACCGAGACCGTAAGGCAGCGTCACCGCCCAGACGCGCGTCTTCGGTCCGAGGAGGTCGGCGAGGCGACGCGTGAGCGTCGTCGTGAACTTCTCGTCCCATTCGGCGTGGCAAGCCTTGACCCACTGGCCGTCCTTCGCGCCGATGCCGTGCATGAAGGCGCCGCCGACGAAGAAGAGCGTAGCGTTCGGGTGCATCGCCTTCGTCGTGTCGGCCCACTTGTCGCCGTTGCATGTGTCCCAGAGCATCGTGCAGCCGTCTTTGCCCATCATGTCGATCGTGACGCCGCGCTTGTGCACGCCGCGCATCGTCCACCCGAGGGAGTTCGCGGTGGAGTCACCGACCAGAAGCACCTTGAACTGCGCCTCGGCGGTGGGCTCGGCGAAGGAGCTGATCTCGCTCGGGTCACCGATCGTCGCGGCTCGATTCGGCGCGTCGCCCGAGGCCGGGCGCGCGCGTGTCGCGCCGACGATGAGGAGCACGCACAGTCCCACCGCAGCAGGGACGACATAGAGCGGCTTGCCGAACGGGAGCCCGCGCCGGCGGATCGGCTGCTCGAAGAATTTGTACGAGACGATCGCGATCGCGAACGAGACGGCGAATTGGATGACGCGGATCCAGTTGCCGACCCCATGAAAGCGCTCGCCCGAGAGAAAGACGTTCACGGGCCAATGCCAGAGGTAGAGGCCGTAGCTGATCATCCCGACCCACGTGAGCGGCTTCCACGCGAGCGCGCGAGCCACATAGCTGCTCTTCGTCCCGCACACCGCGCAGGCGATGAGCGACAGACAGCCAAGCTCGGTGATCCAGAACCCGCCTTTGTAGAGGAACGGGTTCTTGCCCTCGAGCCTCCACCACGCGAAGGCGAGGCCGATCGCCGACGCGACGCCGAGGAGATCGAGCCGACGCGCCGCGCTCTTCGTGAACGAGGTGGCTGGCGGGAGCAGCGTCGCGAGCGCTGCGCCAGCGAGGATGCTGGTCGCGCGTGTGTCGGTGCCGAGGTAGACACGCGAGCTCTTCGCGGGGTCGAACAGAAGAAGCGACGCCGCGATCGAGCATACCGCGAGCACGACCGACAAGACGAGGATCGATCGCGGCGAGCCGGTCTTCCTGCGAAGGAGGAAGAACACGACGAGCGGCCAGATCACGTAGAACTGCTCCTCGATCGCGAGGCTCCACGTGTGCTCGAGCGGGGAGGGCGCCGCGAAGAGCTCCCAGTAGCTCTTCTGCGAGAAGATCGCGCGCCAGTTTGCGACGTAGCCGAGCGTGGCGAGCGCATCCCCACGAACGCGCGCGAGCTCGTCGGGCTGCGCGACGAAGCGGCAATACGCGGCGACCGCCGGGATGAGCGAGAGGAGCGCGGGGAAGAGCCGCCTGGCGCGCCGGATCCAAAACTCCTTCAGCGCGATCTTGCCGGTGTCGCGATGCTCGGCGAGCAAGAGCGACGTGATGAGGTAGCCCGAGAGGACGAAGAAGAGATCGACGCCGAGATACCCGCCCGGCAGGAGCTTGTTCGAGTGAAAGAACAAAACGCCGAGCAGCGCGAGCCCGCGTAGACCATCGAGCGCGGGCAGGTGAGGGATCGACCCTGGCGGGCGACCCGATCTCGACATGGACGCTGGCGCTGGCGACGGAGGCATTCTCTCACTCACGCATCGACGATGCGATCAGGGCATGTCGCCTTCGCGATCCTTGACCGGCATGTCATCGCGGAGCCAGACATGCACCTCGTCGAACGAGCGCGCCGAGTGGTAATGCGTCGCGACCCATGCCGCGCTCTCGGCGCAGCAGTGGCGGAAGTCTTCCCACGCGTCTTGGTAGGTGATGAGCGGGGACTTGTCGATGAAGACGAACGCCTCGGGCGGCGCTTCTTTCAGGCGCGCGAGCATGTCGCGCTCGTGCGCCGATCGGAGCGCGCGAATGTGCTCCGCCTGGAACCACGTGGGCTTCGCGGACCAGCCACCTTCGACCGCGGCGTCGGAGTTGAGGTCGTACGCGTAGATGTACGGCGTGGCGCTCTTTCGGCGAGCGAGGAAGAGGAGATACGGATCCATGCCGTAGATCTGGACGCGCGCGTCGGGCTTCGTGACATCGGTGAGGTAGCGCGCGCCTTGACGCATCTCCCACGGGAAGAAGTCGTGCGTCTTGAAGGAGTCGAACCACTCGCGATCGGCGCGCTTCTCCTCCGTCTCTCCGCCGGAGAGCAGCCAGTGATTGCGCGTGTGCGGGCTCGCGCGCATCGCCGACGCGACCTCGAGGGCATAGGCGGCCGCGAGGCCGAGCGCCACGAAGCGTCCCATCGGGCGATGCCTCGGCGTGAAGCGATAGCGCTCCCACATCATCGCGATCACGAGCATGCATCCGATGTGCATCGTCGCGGTGAGCGGGTGGAAGTGGTAGCCGAAGCCCTTCTTCTGCGCGATCGCGCCCGCGAGCGCGGCGAGCGGCGTGAAGGCCAGGACCAGCGCACGTCGCGGCAAGCTCCTGAGCACCACGAGCGCGGTGATCAAGCAGGAGATCGCGATGCCCATCGTCGCGACGCCGAGCGGTCCGTCGTCGCCGAGGATCTCTTGCGGCGATCGCGCCCAGATGAATCGATACATCTGCGGCACGTCGCGGAGCGTGATCTGGAGAAACGCGAGGATGTCGCCGTAGCGGAACAAGTAGACGAGCGGGATGACGGTGCCGAGCACGCCGCCGATGAAGAAGCTCGTGACGCGCTTCATCCGCGAGAGCGGGTGCTCGTCGTCGAGGAGGAGCGCGAGCAGCTGCGCCGCGGTGAGGAGGGCAAAGCTTGGCTTCGAGAACCACGTGATCGTGGAGAGGCCTGCGATGAGCATCACGCGTCGAAACGCGACGCGCTCGCGGCGCTCGGAGTCGTCGGGCTCGGCGCGTCGGACGGCCATCGCCTGAAGCGCGATGCTCGGCAAGAGAAACCAATTGCAGAAGCTCTCTCGCTGCGCCTGGTTCCAGTACAAGTAGAGGCCGTACTGCGCCATCAAGACGGTCCACGACGCGAAGCCCCAGCCCACGCGCTCGACGAAGGACGGCCGATGCTTCATCACGATGCCGGGCAAGAGAAGCCCAACGATCGCGAACGCGATGCTCGTCGCGGTGAGATCGATCACGTGGAAGCGATGCTCGTCGCCGCCGCCGAGCGACAGCATGATCATGTGGATGAGATGGGTGAGCGGACCGTTGACGTCGCGCACGTCGCGGTAGTCGATGTCGCCGTTCTTCACCGCCCACGCGATGTAGTGGAAGATCCCTTGGTCGCGCCCGATGGTCGTGATCGACGCGCGCTGCGTGGCGTCGATCACCCAGAAGAGGGGAACGATCGCGAGGATGAGCGGGACGATCAGCGCACGGATCCAGACGGTGCGTGTCTTCGTCGAGAGAACGGTGCGGGCGAGCAGCGCGTACGCGCGACGCTTCAGTCGCTCGGTGCGCGTGGGCCGCGCGATCCGCTCACGTGAATGACGCTCACCGCTCTCCGAGATCGGAGGCTCGTCCGGAGGAAGGTCAACCTCGGCCATCCGATGCTCCGGTGCGGACTCTACTCTGTTTCAAAGTGGACGCAGAATGGCATCGTCGACGTAGACGCAGATGATGTTCCCCTTCGGCGCGGGATTCCCCACTTGCTGAAGGTGGACGGAGAGCGCCACCTCCGGGCTATCGCGCGGGACGGTCATGATCGTCGTGAGGCGCACCCAGTTCTCGGTCAGCGGAAACGGCCCGTCCGTGCCATCGGCGTCGGTCTTCGTGAGGATGTTGAGCCGATCGCCGACGAATCCGGCGTCGGTCGGGATCGACGCGGTCCGCAGCCAGACCTCGCCGTAGTACTTCGAGCCCGCTTTTACAGGCAGGGTGACGACGTTCGTCAGGACCGCCTCGAAGTTCGTGTCCATGCAGAATTTACAAGAGTGGGTGCCGCCGTGGCTGAACGTGGGCGTGGGCACGTCGGAGATGAACCCGAACCCTGCGTCCCACCCGGCGCAGCCGAGCTCGAAGTCGCCGTTGGTGAGGAGGTTGATCGGCGTGGCTGCGTCTCCGCCGTCCGGCTGTCCGCTCGATCCGCTCGATCCGCTCGACCCGCTCGACCCACTCGATCCGCTCGAGCCGCTCGAGCCGCTGGAGCCGCTGCTTCCACTCGAGCTTCCACCCGAAGAGGAATCCACCCCTGCGTCCTCCGCGCCTCCGGTGAAGCCGTCCGCCTTGAGGAGGCAGCTCGCGCTCAGGACTGTTAAGGAGAGGAGTAGGCCGAAGGTCGCAGCTGCAGCAAAGACGCGCACCCTGCCAGAGTACCGCAGCACCTTCGAAAACCCCCACTTCGAACCCTGCGCTCCGTTGGCTCACCCCGAAAATCGACGGGAATTCGTGGCTCCCTGCAAACACCTCGCCTGATCGGCTTGACTTCTTCGGACCTATTCGTAATAACGCGCTCCCCCAAAGCTTTTGGGGTAGCCGAGGAATCTCGAAAAAGCGCATGCATAACGCGACATAAGGATCGGGTTACACCGGTGAGCCAAAAACGAGGCTCAACAACAACCGAAGCTGTACCCCGACACCCTCTCTGGAACACCCGGCTGACCCGGGCCCACTCGAAAATGCGAGCGGGAGGACCAGAGGGGGTTTCTTGCATCTCGCGCCCAAGTCCTTCCTCAACCCGTACACCCCTTCTCGAAGAATCGAACCTAGGAGACACACGTGGCCCGCGAATACTCGCTCGAGAGAACGCGAAACATCGGAATCATGGCCCACATCGACGCGGGCAAGACGACGACGACCGAGCGTGTTCTTTACTACACGGGCGTCAACTACAAGATCGGTGAGGTCCACGAAGGCGCCGCGACCATGGACTACATGGTTCAGGAGCAGGAGCGTGGCATCACGATCACCTCCGCGGCGACGAACTGCTTCTGGAAGCCGGACAACGGCCCGCACGCAAACGTCACCCACCGAATCAACATCATCGACACGCCAGGCCACGTCGACTTCACGATCGAAGTCGAGCGTTCGCTCCGCGTGCTCGACGGCGCAGTCGCCGTCCTCGACGGTGGCAACGGCGTCGAGCCGCAGACGGAGACCGTCTGGCGCCAGGCCGACAAGTTCAAGGTCCCGCGCATCGTGTTCGTCAACAAGATGGACAAGACGGGCGCCGACTTCGAGATGAACGTCAACTCGATCCGCGAGCGCCTCGGCGTCCTCCCCGTCCCGATCCAGTGGCCGGTCGGCGAAGAGGATCAGCACAAGGGCATCGTCGACCTCATCACGATGAAGGCCGCGATGTTCGACGAAGAGTCGAAGGGCCAGAAGTACGAGTGGGTCGAGATCCCCGAGAACCTCAAGGAGAAGTGCCAGACCTACCGCGACAAGATGATCGAAGCCTGCGCGGACATGGATGACTCCATCATGGAGAAGTACATGGACGGCAAGGTGAACGAGATCACCGAGGCGCAGATCGTCGCCGCCATCCGCAAGGGATGCACGTCGTTCAAGTTCTTCCCGGTCCTCTGCGGCTCGGCGTTCAAGAACAAGGGCGTCCAGCTCCTCCTCGACGCGGTCGTCAACTACCTCCCGTCGCCCCTCGATATCCCCCCGGTCAAGGGCATCAACCCCGACACCGACAAGGAAGAGGAGCGCAAGGCGGACGACAAGGAAGCGTTCTCCGGTTACGCGTTCAAGATCATCAACGACCCGCACGGCAACTTGACGTTCTTCCGCGTCTACTCCGGCACGATCCAGTCCGGCACGATGGTGTCGAACTCGACCCGCGGAAAGCGCGAGCGCATCGGTCGTATTCTCCGTATGCACGCGAACAAGCGTGAGGAGCTCACCGAGGCGGACGCCGGCAACATCTACGCGGCCGTCGGCTTGAAGGACACGCGCACCGGCGACACGCTGTGCGACGAGAAGCGCCCGATCGTCCTCGAGAAGATGGTCTTCCCGGAGCCCGTCATCTCGATCGCCGTCGAGCCGAAGACGAAGGCCGACGTCGAGAAGCTCGGCGTCGCGCTCCAGAAGCTGGCGACCGAAGACCCGTCGTTCCGCGTCCACACGGACGAGGAGTCGGGCCAGACGATCATCAGCGGCATGGGCGAGCTCCACCTCGACATCATCTGCGACCGCCTCAAGCGCGAGTTCAAAGTCGAGTCGAACGTCGGCAAGCCCGAGGTCGCGTACCGCGAGGCCATCGCGAAGAACGTGATGTGCGAATACAAGTACGCCAAGCAGTCCGGCGGTCGCGGCCAGTTCGGTCACGTCCTCATGGAGATCGGACCTGGCGAGCGCGGCACGGGCTACACCTTCGTCAACGACATCGTCGGCGGTGTCATCCCGAAGGAGTTCATCCCGGCGATCCAGAAGGGCGTCAAAGAGGCGATGGAGCGCGGCGTCCTCGCGGGCTTCCCCCTCGTCGACCTCACGGCGCGCCTCTACGACGGCAGCTACCACGACGTCGACTCGAGCGCCGCGGCGTTCGAAATCGCAGCGTCGCTCTGCTTCCAGGACGGCGCCAAGCGCGCAGGCCTCCACCTGCTCGAGCCGATCATGAAGAACGAAGTCGTCGTCCCCGAGCAGTACATGGGCGACGTCATCGGCGACCTCAACTCGCGCCGCGGCAAGATCCTCGGCATGAGCCAGCGCGGCAACGCGCAGGTCATCGACAGCGAGGTGCCGCTTGCCTCGATGTTCGGATACGTCACCGACCTCCGCTCCCTCACGCAGGGCCGCGCGACGTCGTCACTCCACTTCTCGCATTACGCTCCTGTCCCCGCCGCGGTCCAAGAAGAAGTGGTCGCGAAGGTGAAGGGCGCCAGCAAGTAATCCACTCGCCCGCGCTTCGCGGGTGAGCCAACGAATTTGAAGAAGCTTCGATAGCCGGAGAAGACCATGGCAAAAGAGAAATTCAACCGCACCAAGCCCCACGTGAACGTCGGCACGATCGGTCACATCGACCACGGCAAGACCACGCTCACGGCGGCGCTCGTGAAGGTTCAGTCGAAGAAGAACCTCGCGAAGGTGATCAGCTACGCGGACATCGCGAAGGGCGGCACCGTCCGTGACGCGACGAAGACCGTGACGATCGCGGTCTCGCACGTCGAGTACGAGAGCGAGAAGCGCCACTACGCGCACGTCGATTGCCCCGGCCACGCCGACTACATCAAGAACATGATCACGGGCGCCGCGCAGATGGACGGGGCGATCCTCGTCGTCAGCGCGCTCGACTCCGTCATGCCGCAGACGCGTGAGCACGTCCTGCTCGCCCGCCAGGTCGGCTTGAACCACATCGTCGTCGCGCTCAACAAGTGCGACGCGGTCGAGGATCCGGAGATGCTCGAGCTCGTCGAGATGGAAGTCCGCGAGCTCCTCTCGAAGAACAAGTTCAACGGCGACACGGCGAAGGTCGTTCAGGTCGCTGCGTTCCCGGCGCTCAACGGCGAAGAGAAGTGGGAGAAGTCGATCGGCGACCTCATCGCGGCGCTCGACAGCGAGATCCCGGATCCGGTCCGCGACATCGACAAGCCGTTCTTGATGGCGATCGAAGACGTGTTCTCGATCAAGGGCCGTGGAACGGTCGTCACGGGCCGCGTCGAGCGTGGCATCGTCAAGACGGGCGAAGAGGTCGAGATCATCGGCTTCCGCGACTCGCGCAAGACGACGGTGACGGGCGTCGAGATGTTCCGCAAGCTGCTCGACGAGGGCCGCGCGGGCGACAACATCGGCGTTCTCCTCCGCGGTATCGAGAAGAACGACGTGGAGCGCGGGCAGATCCTCTGCAAGCCGGGCTCGGTCACGCCGCACAAGAAGTTCATGGGCGAGGTCTACGTCCTGAAGAAGGAAGAGGGCGGCCGCCACACGCCGTTCTTCACGAACTACCGCCCGCAGTTCTACATGCGCACCACGGACGTGACTGGCACCTGCCAGCTGCCCGAGGGCACCAAGATGGTCATGCCGGGCGACAACGTCACGATGACGATCGAGCTCATCACGCCCGTCGGTCTCGAAGAGCAGATGCGCTTCGCGATCCGCGAGGGTGGCCGCACCGTCGGTGCAGGCATCGTCACCAAGGTCATCGAGTAAGGCTAAGGGAAACTAGCAATGGCATCCGCCACCACGATCCGCATCCGCCTCCGGGCATTCGATCATCAGCTTCTCGACAAGTCGGCCAACGACATCGTCGAGACCGCGAAGCGTACCGGCGCGCGCGTGGCGGGTCCCATCCCGCTTCCCACGCACATCTCCCGCTACACCGTCCTCCGCGGACCGCACGTCGACAAGAAGTCGCGCGAGCAGTTCGAGATCCGGACCCACAAGCGCCTCCTCGACATCCTCGAGCCGACGCAGCAGACGCTCGACGCTTTGATGAAGCTCGATCTCTCTGCTGGCGTCGATGTCGAGATCAAGTCACCGCGCTGATCCGAGAACAAGGACTAGAGGTTCACATGGCTACCGTTGATGTCTTCAACCTGAAGCGCGAGAAGGTCGGCACGCTCGATCTCGCGGACGAGGTCTTCGCCACCGAGGTGAAGGAGCACTTGTTCTACGAGGTCGTAAAGGCCCAGCTCGCAAGCAAGCGTCAGGGCTCCGCAACCGCAAAAAACCGTTCTGCCGTCAGTGGCAGCACGAAGAAGCTCTACAAGCAGAAGGGCACGGGGCGCGCGCGTCACGGCTCGATCCGTGCGCCGGTGTTCGTCGGTGGCGGTCAAGCCCACCCGCCGCGCAACCGCGACTGGAGCTACCGTCCGCCGCGCCAGGTGCGCATCGGCGCGCTCAAGGCGGCCCTCTCGAAGTTCAACAAGGAAGGCCGCTTGGTCATCGTTGATCGCTTCGAGCTCGGTGAGATCAAGACGAAGGGTGTTCTCCAGGCGCTCGGTGCGCTCAAGACGGATCGTCACACGCTCGTCGTGGACGCTGCGTCGAACGAGAACCTCCGTCTGTCGATCCGCAACTGCGCGGATCACCAGTTCCTGCCCCCCGAGGGCGTGAACGTTTACGACCTTCTCCGTCACGACACGCTCGTCCTCTCGAAGGACGCAGCGAAGGCGCTCGAGACGCGTTGCCTCGCGAAGGGCAGCGGAGAGAAGGCCTCTGAGAAGAAGGCTGGTGGGAAATGATGACTCCCGAATCCATCATCCGTAGGCCCATCTTCCTCACGGAAAAGAGCAACACGCTCCGTGGCAAGAATCAGGTCGTGTTCGAGGTCCTCCGTGGCGCGAACAAGGTCCAGATCCGCGACGCCGTCGTGAAGATGTTCAACGTGAAGGTCGAGAGCGTGAACACCATGGTCTACCGCGGCAAGGATCGCCGTATGGGCCGTGGCTACGCGAAGATGCAGAACTGGAAGAAGGCAGTCGTGACGCTCGCCGACGGCGAGAACATCGACTTCTTCGCCGAGAGCGCTGAGAGCTGATCATGGGTACCAAGAACTACAAGCCGACATCGCCAGCACGGCGCTACTACTCGGGCTACGACTTCAAGGAGATCACGAAGGGCAAGAAGCCCGAGCGAAGCCTCCTCGAGCACCAGACCTCCACCGGTGGTCGTAACGCGCATGGCCGCATCACCAGCCGCTTCCGTGGCGGTGGACACAAGCAGCGCTATCGCATCATCGACTGGCGCCGCGACAAGATCGGCGTCCCCGCGACGGTGGCCTCGATCGAGTACGATCCCAACCGCACGGCGCGCATCGCGCTCCTCCACTACGTGGACGGCGAGAAGCGCTACATCCTCGCGCCCGACGGCATGTTCGTCGGCGACAAGATCATCTCGAGCCGCAACGCGGACATCAAGCCCGGCAACTCCATGCCGCTGCGCCACATCCCGCTCGGCACGAACATCCACAACATCGAGATGCGCAAGGGCAAGGGCGCTCAGCTCGTTCGCTCTGCCGGATCCGCCGCCGTTCTCATGGCGAAGGACGGCGACTACGCGCAGCTCCGCATGCCCTCGGGCGAAGTCCGCATGATTCACCAAGACTGCCAGGCCACCGTCGGCCTCGTGTCGAACGGTGACCACGCGAACATCTCGCTCGGCAAGGCAGGCCGTGTTCGCTGGATGGGCAAGCGTCCTCACAACCGCGGCGTCACGATGAACCCGGTCGATCACCCGATGGGTGGAGGCGAGGGTCGTACGTCCGGTGGCCGTCACCCATGCTCGCCGTGGGGACAGCTCTCCAAGGGTCTCAAGACCCGCAACAACAAGCGAACTGATTCGATGATCGTCAAGCGACGCGGCCAGAAGGGCTGAGAGGGAAAGTAGAAGATGCCTCGTTCAATCAAGAAGGGCGCGTTCATCGACGGCCACCTCATGGAGAAGATTGCGGCCGCTCAAGCGACGCAGTCGAAGAAGGTCATCAAGACCTGGTCTCGCCGCAGCACGATCACTCCGGAAGCGATCGGCCTCACGTTCGCGGTCCACAACGGCCGCAAGTTCGTGCCGGTCTTCGTGACGGAGAACATGGTCGGTCACAAGCTCGGCGAGTTCGCACCGACGCGCACGTTCCACGGGCACTCGGGCGACAAGAAGGCGAAGGTCGGCGGCGCGCCGAAGCCTGCGCCGGCGAAGTAAACAGACGTTACCGAGTTGCTCCTCGTGAGCGGCTTGGAGCACACTTAACGGCCTTCTTCGCGAAAGCGAGGGAGGCCGTCTTTTATTGGGCGCGGGGCGACCGCGGCACATTGGCGGTCGCCGTCGAGCTGGAGTCACGACCTTCATCGAGGTCGAACAGCCTCGCGTCGACATCGGCGAGGAGCGACTCGAAGCTCGACTCCCCGATCTCGCCGCTGCGATGCGCCTCGAAGAGGGCGTCTTTCTCGGCGACGAGGGCCTGCCGCCGGACGAGGACCCGCTCTTCGTCGAGGATCTCTTCCGACTTCGCATGCAAGCTCGCGAGGGCGGCCTCCGTCTGGAGGATGCGTTCGTTGTAATCTGCACGCACATCGTTCAGCGCTTGCTCGCTGTAGCCATGACGCGCTCCTAGATGATGGATCTCGGCGAGGGCGGCACGAGCGCCTTTGAGGAGCCCGCGCAGTCGGTCTCGCTCGGCGCGGGACTGTGACGCCTGGGTGAGGAGGCCAAGACGTCGGAGCAGCGGCGCCATCGTCAGCCCCTGCGTGAGGATCGAGAGGATGACGACCCCGAAGGTCATCGACACGATGAGCTCGCGATGCGCGACCTCTGGCGGCAGCCCGAGCACGAGCACCATCGAGAGCGCTCCACGGAGGCCGCCCCACGTCAGCACGGCGATCCATGCTCGCGGGATCTTCTCGCGGGTGCGATGAAGCGCAGCGGCGACGAGCAGCGCGATGACGGCACGCGTGAGGGTGACGACCACGTACGCGACCAATATGGGAGCCCACACGTGGAGGAGGGACTCGAGCTTCACCTCGAAGCCAATCAAGAGAAAGACGAGCGAGTTGAGCGCGAACGCGAGGTACTCCCAAAACGAGGTCACGGCGACGCGCGTAGACGCAGACATGCCGGTTCGCGCAGCGTAGTTGCCGCCGAGCATCCCAGCCGTCACCGTCGCCATGACGCCAGAGAAATGAAACGACTCTGCGGCGACGAATGATCCGTACGCGGCGATCGTGGTGAGCGTGATCTCGATCATCGGATCATCCACCTTGTGAATGATGAACGAGATCGCGTAGCCGATCGCCGCGCCGATGAGGATCCCGACCCCGACAACGCGAAGAAAGCCGAGGCTGGCCGCCGCGATCGTCGTCGTCTCGCCGGTGGCGAAGCCGAGCACGAGCGAGAAGAACACCGCCGACGTCCCGTCGTTCAGGAGCGACTCACCCTCGACCAGCACCGCGAGTCGCTTGGGCGCCCCGACGCTCTTGAAGAGCGCCATCACCGCGATCGGATCGGTCGCCGCGATCACCGCGGCGAAGACGAGCCCAGAGGTCAGCGTGAAGACGTCGGGGGCCTCGGCGCTGGGCAAAGCGCGCACGGCGATGCCAGACGCGTTGATCACGGGCACCAGGATCGAAGCCATGATGACGATCGCGACGATGACCCCAGGGATCGCGAGCGAGAGGATCGCGATCTTGTTCTGCAAGAAGCGGCGAAACTCGAGATGGAAGGCGGCCTCGTAGAGCAGGCCAGGCAAGAAGACGGTGTAGAGCAGGTCCTTCGTGAGGTGAGGAGCCTCGAAGAGCTGCGCGCTGCCAAGCGCCAAGCCCGCGATGACGAGCGCCACCGTGTAGGGCAGCTTCCAGCGACGTGCGACGAGCGCGACGGCGGTCGCGACGGCGAAGAGCGCGACGACGACGACCGCGCTCCTCATTCGCTTGGCGTTCCGAAGGCAGATCGCAAGATACGCACACGATAGGCGCCGCCGGGCCGCGCTCGCAATCGCGCTCGTCCGAGTGTCGCGAATCGTTACACGTCAGAAGATGTCGTTGCGGCGGAACGGGTTGAAGGTCCGCACGACCGGGACGAGGCGCTCTTCGCGCGTGATGGTGAGCGTTCCGATCGCGGCGCGCGCGCCCGTCAGGGTGAACGGCGTCTTCGGGATGGTGCGATCGACGATCTTCATCTCGATCGTACCGGTTACCGGTGCGACGTCGGCGGTGCGCGGGCGCGTGAGCTCGATCGTGTAAGTGTCGGGGGGCAGCGTGGTCCAGGCGATCGACTCACGGGAGGTGCTCGTCGCGTCCTGTACGTTCGGCCCGCCTTGCACGCTCGTCCATGCATAGCGACGCCCCGCGCTGTCGATCAGGCTGATGTCGACGTCGATCGCGCCGTCCCACGTCGCCTTCAGCTGCACGTCACCGCGAAGCGGCGCGTCGGGGGCCGTGAGGCTCGACGACGCGTCCTCGATCTTCTTTCGCGGATCGTCGCCAAGGCTAGCGAGGCTCGCGAGGAGATCGCTCGCGAGGTCGCTTCCCCGATCGTCACGAGCGCATCGCAGGCCGCCGGCGATCGCGTCGATCGTCTCGGGCTTGAGCGTCACCTTGCTCGTGGGTGTCGCCGTGGGCAGCGCCGCCAGCGCGCCTTCTGCCGCGCTCACGCGATGCGCGCACGCCTGGCGTGTGTCGCCGCGCGCGTCGAGAACGCGCGCGAGCCGTAGCTGCGCTTGCACGTCGCTCGGCTCGAGATCCACCATCCCCGCAAGCGAGCGGAGCTCTTCGTGACGATCCCCCGAGCGCGCCGCCAGCTCGGAGCGCAAGAGCAGCGCCTCGAGGTCGAGCGGATCGCGGGCGAGCCATTCACGCACATGCGTCGCGGCGTCCTCGACGCGACCGGCCGCGGCATACGCCCGCACGAGCACGCTCGTCTTCGTTCGGCTGTTCGGATCCGTCGCGATCGCCGCCTCGGCCGCCGAGACCATCTTGATCGGCGCGCTGCTCTCGGCGGCGCTGAAGGCTCCATGACGGACGAACGTGCGCCGCATCGGGACGAGGTTCGGTGGTGGCGGCGGGGGCGGCGCGTCCGAGAGGCACTCGACCCGGTAGTGCTTGCGCCCCGTGGGATCGATCGTGAAGGGGACATCACACGCGTTTGGTGCGTGGGTGGGTCGACCCGCTGGCCGCGGATGAAGGAACGACGGCGGCGGAGTCGTCGTGGATCCAGCGGCGTGGAGATCCCCCTCCGCGTTCGTGCTCACCGAGGCCTCCTCGCCCGTCCACGAGGTCGCGCCCGCGAGGTTCTTGCCGCGATCGATCCCGTACGCGCGGAACATCGCCTCGCTCTCGAGCACCAAGAGCGAGGTGAGTCGGCTCGCGACGTGATGCTCGCGGGAGAGGCGGACGATCTCTTCGCGTGCACGGTCTCCCTGTTCTCGCTCGAGGTCCGTGATGCGCATCGCCGCATACAGTCGCGGGAGAAAGGCGTTGCCCGAGGACGTGACGAGGCGCGCGTCGAGCGGGAACGTCTGGTGGTACGCCTCTCCGCCGACGTCGCCGTCGAGCTCGATCGTGCCACGCGCGGCCTCCGCACCGGGATCGACACGCGCCACGAGGAACGCCTCGCCGCCTTCCGCGATGGGATCGAGGCTCGCACCCGCCACCGCATGGAGGCCGGGCGGGAGCTTGACGACCGGGCGGCGGAGCACGACCCCGCTCGTCATCGTCATCACGTTCGAGGCGAGCGCGGTCGCCTTCTGCCCGACGTCACGAACAACACCGCCGCCGCCTGCATGCGCGATCGAGCCGAGCATGTTCGTGTCGGCGTCGGAGCCGATCGCGACCGCGGTGATCGTCGCGCCGTTCTTCGCTGCGATCGGCTCGAGGCTCTTCGCCACGCGGTCGGGCCGCAGGCTGCCTGCGCTGACGCCGCCATCGCCGAGGTAGACGACGTGCACCTGCCTCTTGCCATCACGAAGCGCCGCGCCGCGGTCGATCGCGGCTCCGATCGTCCACGCCGCGTCGTGTGCGCCGTCGGGGAGGATGGCCGCGAGCCCGCGCTCGATGTCGGCGGCGGCGGACGCGCTCGGCGAGATCGCGCCGTCGGTCACCGCGCGGCACTCGGTGTCGCACGCGAGCACGAGCAAGCGATCGCGTGGATCGAGCTCGCGGACCATCGCGCCGACGACGCTCGATGCACGCTTGTAGCGCTCGCCGAACATCGAGCGGCTCGAGTCGACGACGAAGGTGTAGAGCTGCTCGCGTCGCTCTGCGTACGGTGGAAGCTTTGGGCGGAGCGCGATCGCGACGTACGGATCGTGATCCCCGCCGAGCGTCGACTGGGGAGGCACGTACGACCACGCGGTGAGCTCGGAGGCGTCGCTGCCGAGCGCGTATTCGAGCGACAGATCGCCGGCGGGGACGAACGCGCGTGCGTTCATGTGAAGGCGATCCGCGCCATCCTCCGCTTGCTGTTGCTGCGCGCGCTCCATCGTGTAGCCACGAGGCACGAGGCCGATCTGCTTGTCGTGTCCCGCGACGCGAACGTCGAAGTCGAAGTCGTCGATCGTGGTCGAGCCCGCGGGATCGTAGGCGAGCGGATAGGTGTAGCGGCGCGCGCCGGCATGAAGAGAGAGCCGCTGCGTGTAGGCGAGCACGACACGTCGCGCGCCATGCGCGGGGATAGGGAAGATGCGGAGCTCGAAGCGGCCGCCGCGCTGCCATTCGAGGAGCGCGGGATCGTGCCAAGGACCCGGAACCCAGACGATCTCGCCTTGCTTCTCCGTCGCTTGCGGCGCGGCGTGCTGAATCACGCCTCCCCAGATCGCCTTGGCGCGATCACGCGCGACGAACGCGCCCTCTTCGAGCTTCCCGTTTACCTCGAGCGCGAGCCGCTCGATCTGCGCGTCAGGTGGGAGCGGCATCCGGTAGATGCCTTCGAGCTCGTCGTTCGAGTCGTTCGCGAAGCTCTCGTCGATCTCGGTACGCGCCACGTTGCCCGAGATCCGGACCTTCACGTGATGCTTGGCGAGGCGAACGCGCTGCTCGTCCTCTTTTGTCTCGCCGGGCTTCTTCGCGCGAAGCTGCCCGACGCCGCGCACGACGTCGCCGGAGTCGTGCTTCGTGAGATCGGCGGTGAAGAGGTCTTCGCTGTCCTCGGCGGTCGTGGTCGACACGACGGCGCGAGAGCCGCCTGCGAGCACGCGACCTTCATGGCCTGCACGAACGACGGCTGGCTCGGATGGGCCGGTCGAGACCGACGGATGGATCGCGGCCTCGCCGCGTGTCACCTCGACGAGGCTCATCGCGTCCGTCGCCGTGACCTTCAGCGAGCCTCCCGCGGCGTCCACCCGTCCGTGCGGGAGCTGGATCGTCGCGTGGGAGCCGCTCGAGCTCGCGATCTCCATCGAGGCAAGACCCCGCGTGATCGACGCCGTTCGCGGTGACTTCGGCGCGAGCGTGATCTCGGTGTCGCGATCGAGCATGACCACGCTGCCATCGGCGAGCTCGAGGCGAGCGCGTGTTCGTTCGTCGGTGCGCACGCGATCACCGGGCTCTGCGACGTCTCCCATCCGAGCAGGGCGGCATTCGCGCGAGCCCTTGCAGATCGAGAGGCCGGCGGCTTCGTCTTTCGACGCCCGAGCGACGAGCGCGATCGTTCCACGGAAAGGCGCATACGCCGGCGACGTGGGGCGCGTCACGATCAGGGCGAGCGCGACGGCACCGGCGACGCTCGCGGCGGCGACGAACGCAAAGAGCCAGGTGCGTGGCCGCTCGGGATCGAGCAGCGCACGCACGCGAGCGACGATGGCAGCCGAGCGCATGCCGGGCACGGGCGCATCGTCTCGGCGCGCGTCGAGCTTCGCCATGACCTTCGTGACGAGGTCCGTCGGCACGACATAGTCATCGCCCGCGCTCGCGACGACGTCGCGTGCGCGCTCGGCGTCGTGACGAGCATCACGGCAGCGATCGCACGAGACGAGGTGGTTGATGACGGCGTCGGGGGCGGTGCCATCGAGGACGTCCGCGAGCGCGTCATCGAGCGCCGCGCACGGTTCGAGATGGTCTTCGTGGGTGCTCATCGTCCTGCCTCGCTCTTCGTCCTCGTCTTCGTCGCTGCTTGTCCGCTCGTCTCTTCGTTCGCGAGCCACTCACGGAGTCGTCCGAGCGCGCGGCTCACGCGTTTGCGGACGGTGGGCTCATCGACGCCGCAGGCCTCCGCCACGTCACGAAAGGGCAGCTCCGATCCGTAGCGAAGGAGGATCGCCTCGCGTTCGGTCGGCTTCAGCGTCTCGAGCGCCCGACGTGCCCGCGCCGCGTCTTCGCGCCGGATCGCGACCTCGTCGGTCGACGGCGCGCGTGTCTCGCTCGCACGTCCGAGCGGATGAACGAGCCTCAGGCGAGCATGGCGGCTACGCGTCTCGACATGTCGCGCGCACACCCGTCGCGCGATCCCGAAGAGCCATGCTCGGAGCGAGCCGTCACCGCGAAAGCTGTCGAACGAGTCGTGCGCAGCGAGCAAGACCTCCTGCACGAGCTCGTCGGCCTCGGCTTGTGAGCCCGTGAGCGCCATGCAGAGGCGTCCAAGGCTCGCGCCGTGATCCCGCGCGCAGCGAGCGAGCGCCTCCCGATGATCACCACGCGCGAGCGCCTGCTCCGCCGAGCCATCCGCCTCCCAGACCCGTTGGTTGACGGTCGAGGCGGCGACGGTCTCGCCGACAGCGGCGACGTTCGTTGTGGTGATCTCGCGAATCGTCATGTCGCTCGAATCTCGGTGCTCCGGCCGAAGGCGGGGGGCCGAACGAACCGAGTGACGGTCCAGAGATATTTCGTGACCAACATTTCCAAACTTTTCCCGGCCCGAGACGATTTCAGCTCGTAAAGCGCGCGTTTTCGCCGCCCTACGGCATCGTAGCGTCTGGCACGGCTGAGCCGCGACCATCCCCCTGCGTGTGGATACACGCATGAAAATGCAGGAACCCGCCGAATCGGGTAAACCAATCCCATGCCCTCTTCTGCACATAGGTCTGCGTCCGCATGACCATGGATGGGGATGGCGATGAGGGCGGTCGTGGGTCCAAGACCCCGCCACCTCCCGTAAGCGAGGCGGTCCTCAGCCAGCGCGCGGCGGACCTCGAAGCGGAGCTCGACAAGGCGCGCCTCCTCCTCGAGACGATCTTCTCGCAGATCCCGACGATCTTCTACGTGAAGGATCTCGAGCATCGCTACATCTACGGCAGTCCGCACGGCTTTCGGCTCTTCGGCGTGGAGCACGAACAAGCGATCGGGCGCACCGACAAGGATCTCTTTCCGCCTGCCCTCGCGCAACGCTTCGAAGACAGCGACCGGCGCGTGCTCGAAGGCAAGGAGATGGCGAGCGTGTCGTACGCCGTGCCGGTACAAGGCAAGCCGCATCACTTCGCGGGCGTTCGCTTCCCCGTACCTGGCCCCGACGGCAAGCCGATGGCGGTGTGCGGCTTCGCGGTCGACGTGACGGAGCGAATCGAGCTCGCCAAGAAGCTCGAGAAGCTCGCGACGACCGACTCGCTCACCGGCCTCGCCAATCGTCGCCGCTTCGACGAGCACTTCAGCGCGGAGGTCGCGCGCGCCGCACGCAGCGGTGAGCCACTCACGCTCGTCCTCTGCGACGTCGATCACTTCAAGGGCTACAACGATCGCTACGGCCATCAAGCGGGAGACGCATGCCTCGTCGAGGTGGCGCGCGCGCTCGACTCCGTCGTCCATCGGCCGGCCGATCTCGCCGTGCGCTACGGCGGCGAAGAGTTCGCGCTCGTGCTGCCCGGGACCTCGCAAGAGGGCGCCTCGCTGCTCACCGAGCGGCTGCGAGCCGCGGTGCGCGAGCTCGCGATCACGCACGAAGGCAGCGCCCGTGGCGTCGTCACGTTGAGCGCAGGCGTCGCGTCCGTGATTGGCGCATGGACCGTCGAAGACGTCATCACGCTCGCCGATCGCGCGCTCTACCAGGCGAAAGAAGCTGGCCGTGACGCGCAGATCCTCGTCGAGGAGGAGCACGCGCCGGGGTCGGTCGGACGCGGCGCAGGCGGCTAACGCGAGCTCCATCGCGACTCGTGGTAGGCTGACGCCCCTCTTCTTCTTCTTCGACGAGTCATGGTCAGGCTGCTTCTTCGTTCCCTTCTTTGTGCGGTCATCGTTTTTGGATGCGACAGCAGCTCCGAATTCGAGGACTGCACGTACGCCGACGATCCTTCGCTCGCCGCGGGCAGCCGGAGCAAGGCGTGTCTCGACTCGACCTTTCCGGTCGAGGACATTCATTCGCGTGAGATCAGCGGCGTCGTTTGGCGTGGGCCCGATCCCGTCCCTGGCGCGATCGTGCGCGTCGAGCCGTGGCTCGAATTCACGACCACGCGATCTGCGCCGATCGTCACCGCCGTCACGGACAACGTCGGCGCCTTCACGAACCTGCGGCCGATCGCGCTGCGCTACGACGTCACCGCGAAGATCGGCACCGCGCTGAACGAAGCGAACAGCGATGTCGTCGTCGTGCGTGGCGTCGCCGCGCGGCATGTCGAGCCTTCGCTCGAGATCGCGACGACGAAGCTTCCGAATGCGTGGACGAGCCATGTCGACGCCACGTTCGACTCGCCGATCCCCGAAGGCCACGCGGTCGCGTTCTTCGCGAACGGCGATTCGGTCCTCTCGGCCGTCGGGCAGATGACGACGACGGGAGACGCGAGCATCTCGCTCGTCTCGCGCAAGTTCACCGGAACGGGGACGATCCACGCGGTCGAGTACCTCAAAGACAAGGGCCTCGAGAGCGCGGTGCGCTATGGCTCCGCCGACGTCCTCTACACCGCAGGCTCCCCGAGGCTCGCGTCGCTCGCGATGACGCCGATCACGCGAACGGCGACGACGACCATCCGCGTCACGGTGCCGCCTGGGTTCGCGCCGCCGAAGACGATCGACGTGATCGCCGGGTACGCGGGGGCGAGCGCGGCAGTCCTCACGCAGCTCGAGCCGAACGTCCCGAAGACGCTGCCGCTCTTGCCGAACGCGATCTACACGTACCATGGGCACATCACCGCGCCCGATGGCTCCGAGAGCGACACCGGAGAGATGTCGCTCGACGCGTTCGCGGTGAACACCGCGCAGTTCCCGGCTCCGCCCGTGCTCGAGACGGCGCCGTCGATCGCCAAGACCGATCCGCTCCTCGCGACGGGCGCTGGGGTCATCGAGCATGTGCTCGTCCCCGACAGCGCGCCGTCCTCGACGATCCGTGTCATCGTTCGCCAGCGCGACGCGCGCCTCCCCGATCTCGCCGCGCTCGGCATGCCTGCGATGCAGGGGAGCTACACGTGGACAGCCCGGAGCTACCAGGGGCTCCGCTTCGTCGAGGAGCTTACGGGCCCGGACGCGCGCCGCTACCACTCCGCCGGCACCGCCGCGCCGCGCAAGCTGACGATCCAGTGACTGGCCAGGTGATTTGCCGATGAAGACGATCGCCCTCGCGAGCTTGCTGCTCGCCTCGTCCCTCGCGTCTTTCGTGGGTTGCGGAGGCTCGTGCCCGTCGCCGAACGAGATCGCATCGCCGCCGCGCACATGTGCCAAAGGACGCACGTTCATCGTCGTCCGGCATGCGGAGAAGGCGTCTGCGGACAAGGACACGCCGCTGTCGGATCGCGGACGCGCGCGCGCGACGCAGCTCGCCGAGATGCTCCGCAACGCGGGCGTCACGCGGATCGTGGCGACGCAGTACAAGCGCACGCAAGAGACGGTCGCGCCGCTCGGGGAGCGCGTGTCGCTTCCGGTGGAGGTGAGGCCCGCCGACAAGACGAAAGACCTCGTGAGCGAGCTCCGCGCGTCACCGGACGGCTCGGTGATCGTCGTCGCCACGCACTCGAACGTCGTCCCCGAGATCGCGAGCGCGCTCACGGAGGGGAAACCACTCCGCGGCGTCACGGGCGACGCGCTTCCCGACGACGAGTTCGGCCGCGTCTACGTCATCAGCGAGCCGTGTGGCGCACAGGCGGCGTCGCTCCTCGAGCTATCGTCGAACACGCCTGCTGTCCCGCCGAGCTGAGCGACGCGATCCTAGAATCCCGACACGGGCGTCGCGCCGTAGGCGGGATCTTTCGTGCCATTGCCGAGCTGACCGAGCGTGTTCTGGCCCCAACAGAAGGCCTTTCCGTCGCTACGAAGCGCGCACGAGCGATTGCCGCCAGTCCACACGAACTGCACGTTGGTGACGCCGATGACCGCGACCGGCGACGCGATCGAAGCGTCGGTCGAAGGCGAGCCGAAGCCGAGCTGGCCTTCCTCCGCCGATCCCCAGCACGCGACGGCGCCCGATTTCCGAACGGCGCATGCGTGCTCGTATCCGGTCCAGATGAAGATCGCGTCGCCGAGCGACGGGACGATGATCGGCGAAGGGTTGGGCGTCGTGTTCGCGTTGCCGTTCCCGAGCTGACCAAACTGGTTGTTGCCCCAACAGAACACGCGTCCGCCTTTTTGCCGCGCGCATGCGAAGCGAGCGGCGGCCGCGACCTGAACGATGTCGCTGAGGCCGCCGAGCTTCGTCGGCGGGACGGGAGGATCGGCCGCCTTCGTGACGACGCCGTTGCCGATCTGACCGTCGTCGCTTCGTCCCCAGCACGACACCGTCCCGTCGTCGTGCACCGCGCAGGCATGATGCTCGGCGGCGGCGATCGTCACGGCCTTGGACACTCCTTTGACGGACGCAGGCGAGCCCCGATCGGTCGTCGTCCCGTCGCCGAGCTGACCGGAGTAGTTCGCGCCCCAACACGAGACGCTGTGGTCTTTGCGGAGCGCACACATGAAGCTCGTCCCGCCGGCGAGCTCGATCGCGTCCGTGAGCCCGGTGACGTCGACCGGTGAGGAAGAGCGCTGCTTCGTCCCGTCGCCGAGCTGGCCGAAGCTGTTGATGCCCCAACACGAGACGGCTCCGCCCTTGTGGATCACGCACGTGTGCGAGAGGCCGGCGGCGATCCCGACCGCGTCTTTGATCCCGGGCACGTTTTGAGGGACGACCGCCTCGTCGCGCGGGCCGTCGAACGGAATTCCGTCGCCGAGCTGACCGGCGCCGTTGTCTCCCCAGCAGCGAACCGTTCCGTTTGGCATCCGCGCGCACGCGTGAAGGAAGCCGAGCGCGAGCGTGCCGATGTCGACGGCGGGTTTGTCGCCGTCGATCGGCGGCAGGTTCGGATCGGCGTCACCCGGATCGGGATCGCCGCCGTCTTCGCGCGATCCGCCCAGCGTCGCCAGCCGCACGTCTTCGACACCCACGATCGCGTTGCACGCGGCGAGCACGGCCGACACGCTGGCGAGCGCCATCGTGATGAGCCGTATGCGTACGAGCCTTTTTCGCGGACCGAGCACCGAGACTCAAGTCGTAGCAGCTTTACTCGGTCCGTGACGCCTCTGCGGCCTTGTCCCAGCGACCGAGGAGGACCGCAGGCGCCAGGCTCACGACCGTCGCGATCACGAAGGTGACCAGCTTTCCCGCGTGATCGGCGAAGAGGCCGCCCAGGAGGCCGCCGAACCCGATCGCGACGGCGTTGGCGCTCGTCAGGATGGTGTAGTGGAGGCCGGCCTGTGCCGGTCGGGTGGCCGTCATGAGGGCGGCGAACAGGATGGTCGTGCCGAGACCGCTCCCGAAGTGCTCGACCGCGATCGCGATCGTCGTGAGCACGAGCGGCGCGTGAAGGAGATCGACGAAGACGAGCGGCGCGCAGACGAGCGCCTGGATGACGAGCGCGACGGCGAGCGCCCGCCGCTCGCTGAGGACGCGATGCAGGTATCCACCGGCTCCCGCGCCGAGCAGCGCAGACGCGGAGCCCACGGTGACGACCGCGGCGCCGATCTGCTGCTTCGTCCAGCCGTAGTCGACGGCCATGGGCTTGAGCAGCGAGCCCGCCATGTGAAGGCCAAGCTTGAACGTGAGCGCGAGGGCGAGCACGGGCCATGCGTCACGCACCGTGTGCTTGGCGAGCGCGACGATGCTCTTCGTCTTCTCGGCGCGGTCGACCTTCTTCGGCGCGTCGATCGAGACCGGCGCGGCGTCTTCGGATCCGAAGAACGCGCCGACGCTCGTGATCGCGACGACGCCAGCGCAAGCCAGCAGCGTCATGCGCTCGCCGAGCCGGCCGACGAGGAGCAGGAGCGCGGCGCCGCCGATCAACATGCCGAGGCGATAGCCGGCGACCTGCGCGGTGTTGCCGTAGCCCCGCTCGTCGGGGGAGAGGACGCGCACGGCGAAGGCGTCGACGAACACGTCTTGCGTCGCGGCGAGGAGCGCCGCGAGGAACGTGAGCGAGTACCAGAGCAGCGGAGCTTCGTTCAGACGAGCGATCGCGAACGCCGCGACTGTCGCGGTCAGCAGGAGCTGCATCGTGAGGATGACGAGGCGCGTACGCGCGCGCAGCGACCTCTGATCGGCGGCGAACGCCCAGAGGATCTTGAGCTGCCAGGGAAGCTGCAACCACGAGAGGGCAGCGATTTGCGTGTAGCCGAGCCCGCTCTCGCGGAGCACGACCGGCAGGTACTCCGTGGCAAATCCGAACGGTATACCCTGGGCCAGGTAGAGCGCGCCGAGGGCTCCGAGGACGCCCACGCGCAGCTTCACCCGACCGGTCTCGTTTTCGGACGGAGCCGACCCTGCCTTCTCTAACGTAGGCAACGTTCACCCCCTGTGCGAAAGCCCGCCGATTGCAATTGCACCCCGCGAAAAGAGCGAAACTAACTTCCGGCGTCGAGAAAGGTTCACTATAAGCGTGAAGGGATGACCGGAACGCAAACCATCTCGCAGAAGCGAGGTCCGGGGAGCACGGCAGCGACGGACGAGCGTCCGGCGCTCGTGATGCTTCATGGGTTTGCGCTCGACGCTCGCATGTGGCGAAGGCAAGTCGAAGCCTTCAACCGCGACTACCGCATCCTCACGCTCGACTTGCCGGGCTTCGGTCCGCAAGCGCGCGAGGTCGGCGAGGTCGAGCCCGCGGCCGAGATCGGTCGCGCGATGAACGCCGCGAAGCTCCCGAAGGCGCATTTGCTGGGCCTTTCGTACGGCGCCGCGGTGGCCGTCGACTATGCGCTCCAGCACCCTGATCGCGTCGCCTCGCTCTGTTTGGTCGCGCCGATGCTGCTCGGGCGTCGGATCGGCGTCGAGGCCTGGGCGCGCTGCGTATCGCTTGCAAACGATGGCGATCGGGCCACCGCCGCCGAGGTGTGGCTCGACGATCCGCTGTTCGAGACGATCCGTCATGACGAGAACCTCTTCGAAGAGGTGCGGCAGATCGTCCTCGACTACGGCGGCGGCCACTGGACGGGAAAGGTCACCTCCGTCTGGAGCGAGCCTGATCCGATCGCCCGCCTGAAGGACATCAAGTGCCCCTGCCTCATCGTCTCGGGTGAGCAAGACCTGCCGAGCTTCATGCTGATGGCCGAGGCCTACGCCAAGGCGTTCCCGAACGTCCGCCGTGAGGTCATTCAGGGCGTCGGCCACCACGTGAACCTCGAGGCGTCGCTGGTCTTCAACCAGCTCGTGAAGGCGTTCATCGCGTTGGGGCGTTGAACATGAGCTGCGCGCGTTTCGGGCTTGAATCACGGGGTCCCGTGGGATGCAGGACCAGAAGTCTGCGGAATGGACCCACATTCCCCGCCAAATCGCTTGCTAAAGCCTTGGATATGGGTAAAGTGCGCGTCCTTCTTCCTCTCTAGGGGGGAAGGGTTTGGGGAAACCCAAACAATCTCCGATCTCTAGCTGCCGTAACGGCCCTCGGAACACTCTCCTCTAAAGGAGAAGAAACCGTGGGTACGACGGAGCGACGAAACGGAACTAACTCCGGGCCCTTCAAAAAGGCGCGGAAAAGAAGGTCTGAAGAGATGGTATCGAAGGCGATTGCCCGCTTTGCGCGGCTCAGCCCCCGCAAGGCTCGTGTCATGGTGAATCTCGTCCGCGGTCGTCAAGCGGGTGAGGCACTCCAACTCCTCGAGTTCACGAAGAAGTCGGGCGCACCCGTGCTGAAGAAGCTCATCGAGAGCGCCGTCGCGAACGCGCGCACGACGAGCCCTGGCGTCGATCTCGACACGCTCTTCGTCGAGACCGCCTTCGTCGACAAGGCCCCGAACAAGCACATGCGCCGCTGGCGTCCTCGCGCGATGGGTCGCGCGACGCGCATTCAGAAGGGCATGAGCCACATCACGATTCATCTCGGCACGCGCTGAGACGCTCTGGCGAAGACACCTCAAGGAACAAGATCAGATGGGTCAGAAAGTTCATCCGTACGGCTTCCGCCTCGGCGTCATCAAGACGTGGAACAGCAAGTGGTTCGAGGACAAGAACTACGCAAAGTGGCTCCACGAGGACATGCGCATCAAGCGCGCCGTGAAGGACTACCTCATGAACGCGAACATCGCGTCCGTCGAGGTCGAGCGCGCCGCGAACAAGGCGAAGGTCATCGTCTACACCGCGCGTCCCGGCATGGTCATCGGCAAGGGCGGCAAGGGCATCGAGACGCTCAAGACCGGTAACCTCAAGACGGCCGCGAAGGGCGAGACGCTCTTCCCCGGCGTCCAGTCGTTCACCGAGAACGAGGTCTTCATCGACGTGCAGGAGATCCGCAAGGCGGAGACCAGCGCGCAGCTCGTCGCCGAGAACGTCGCGATGCAGCTCGAGCGCCGCGTCGCGTTCCGTCGCGCGATGAAGAAGGCCCTCTCGACCGCCATGAAGTTCGGCGCGAAGGGCATTCGTATTCGCTGCTCGGGCCGCCTCGGTGGATCCGAGATGAGCCGCGTCGAGACGTACCGCGAAGGTCGCGTCCCGCTTCACACCCTCCGCGCCGACATCGAGTTCGGCCAAGCCGAAGCCCGTACGAAGTACGGAATCATCGGCGTCAAGTGCTGGGTCTTCAAGGGCGAGGTCCTCGCTCGTCGTCAGCGCCGTCCGCAGATCGCGGGCACCTGATCAGGATTCAAAGAGAGAACGAACATGCTCGTCCCCAAGCGAACCAAATTCCGCAAGATGCAGAAGGGTAACAATCGTGGCACCGCGTACCGCGGGTCCGATGTTTCCTTCGGCGACTTCGCGATGCAGGCTGTCGAGCCCGGCCGCCTCACCGCACGTCAGATCGAAGCCGCACGTATGGCGATCACCCGCCACGTGAAGCGCGTCGGCAAGCTCTGGATCCGCATCTTCCCGCACCGTCCGGTGACGAAGAAGCCGCTCGAAGTCCGCATGGGTGGCGGTAAGGGCGGCGTGGAAGAGTGGGCCGCCGACATTCTCCCGGGTCGCGTCATGTACGAGATCTCGGGCGTCGACGAGAAGACGGCGCGTGAAGCGTTCCGTCTCGCGGGTCACAAGCTCCCGCTCGGTTACAAGTTCCTCATCCGTGGGAGCATCACATGAAGGCCAAAGATCTGCGCGAGCGAAGCGTGGAAGATCTCCGCGAGCTCGAGAAGAGCCTCGCGAAGGACACGTTTCAGCACCGGTTCAAGAACTTCACGAATCGTCTCGATGACACGAGCCTCATCAACAAGACGAAGCGCGATCTTGCGCGGGTGAAGACGATTCTTGCCCAAATGACCGCGAAGAAGGACGAGGCCAAGTAGTCATGGCAGCAGCGAAGAAAGCGGCAGCGACAGCTGCTCCGAAGAACGCAGTTCCGGACGCCCCGAAGAGCGTCCGCACGCTCGCCGTCGAGAAGACGGTTCACGGCTTCCGTCGCAAGATGGTCGGTCGCGTCATCAAGGCGAAGATGCAGAAGACGGTCGTCGTCGAGTGCGTCTCGTCCTCGCGCGATCAGCTTTACGGCAAGTACGTCAAGAAGCGCACTCGCTACAAGGCACACGATGAGACCAACCAGTACAAGGTTGGCGATCAGGTCGAGATTCAGGAGCACCGCCCGATTTCGCGCGACAAGCGCTTCATCGTCGTGCGCCTCGTCAAAAAGTTCGTGGAGGAATAGAGGTCGCCATGATCCAGATGCGCACAGTACTGGAGGTCGCCGATAATTCCGGCGCCAAGCGCGTCCAGTGCGTCAAGGTTCTCGGCGGGTCGCGCCGTCGTTACGCTCGCCTCGGTGACATCATCGTCGTTTCCATCAAGGAAGCGGTCGCGGGCACCAAGGTCAAGAAGGGCGATACGGCGAAGGCCGTCGTCGTTCGCGTCAAGGACGACACCGGTCGTCCGGATGGCAGCTCGATTCGTTTCGACGAGAACAGCGCCGTCCTCATCAACCCGCAGCTCGAGCCGATCGGCACCCGTATCTTTGGACCGGTGGCTCGTGAGCTCCGCGGCAAGAAGTTCATGAAGATCATCTCGCTCGCACCGGAGGTCCTCTGATCATGAGCGTTCAGCGACTCCAAAAGGGCGATCTCGTCGTTGTCATCACCGGCAAGGACAAGGGCAAGAAGGGCAAGGTCATGCGCCTCTTCAAAGAAGAGAACCGCGTGATCGTCGAGGGCGTGAACCTCGTGAAGCGCCACATGAAGCCGAACCCCCGCATGCAGCAGGGCGGCATCCTCGAGCGCGAGCAACCCTTCCATGCGTCGAACGTCATGCTCGTCGATCCGTCGACCGGCAAAGGCACGCGCATCAAGATCAAGACCGACGACAAGGGCGTGAAGGTCCGCGTCGCTGCGAAGAGCGGCGAAGAGATCCCGTCACCCCGCAAAGCTTCAGACGAGAAGAAGAGCTAAGCCATGGCTGACGAACAAGCAGAGAAGAAGGCCAAGAAGCCGGGCAAGAAGGAGAAGAAGGAGCATGGCGGCGGTTCATCCGCGGTCATGCCGAAGGCTGTCTCCAACACGACCGCGGTCCCGCCGCGCTTCATCGAGAAGTACTCGAAAGAAGTCATCCCGGCGCTGGTGAAGCAGTTCTCGTACAAGAACCCGAACCAGGTTCCGCGTCTCCAGAAGATCGTCGTGAACATGGGTCTCGGCCAAGCCGTCACCAACCCGAAGATCATCGACTCCGCGGTCGACGAGCTCCGCGCCTTCACCGGCCAGAAGCCCGTCGTCACGCGCGCCAAGAAGGCGATCGCGAGCTTCAAGCTCCGCGAAGGCATTCCGATCGGCGCGATGGTCACGCTTCGTCGTGATCGCATGTGGGAGTTCCTCGATCGCCTCATCACCGTCGCGCTCCCGCGTACCCGCGACTTCCGTGGTGTCTCGCGCCGCGCGTTCGACGGCAAGGGCAACTACACCCTCGGGCTCAAAGAGCAGATCATCTTCCCCGAGATTAACTACGACCGCATCGACGTCATCAAGGGACTCAACATCTCCTTCGTGACGACGGCGGAGACCGATGAAGAGGGGCGCGCGCTCCTCCAGCACATGGGGATGCCCTTCCGGGCAGCATAAGGAAAAGAACATGGCGCGTGCGTGTCAGTTTGCGAAGCTCAATCGCCCCCCGAAGTTCGAGGTGCGTCACCGAAACCGCTGCAAGGTCTGCGGTCGTGGACGCGCGTACTACCGCAAGTTCGAGCTGTGCCGCGTTTGTCTGCGGCTCTACGCACTTCGCGGTGAAATCCCCGGCGTCATCAAGGCGAGTTGGTGAGGTGCAGAAATGATGACCGATCCGATTTCAGACATGCTTGCACGTATCCGTAACGGCGCCCTGGCCCGTCACGACCGCGTGGAGATGCCCCACTCGTTCCTCAAGAAGAACATCGCCGATGTTCTCAAGGCCGAGGGCTTCGTCGACGACGTTCGCGAGAGCGAAGGCGACGGCAAGAAGACCCTCACGCTCGTTCTCCGTTATGGCCGCGGCAAAGACAGCGCAATCGACGGCATCCGTCGAGTGTCTGCTCCTGGTCGTCGTGTCTATGTCCGCCACGACCGCATCCCCGGCGTTCGCAGCGGTATGGGCATCTCGATCCTCTCGACCTCACGTGGCGTCATGACCGACCGTCAGGCGCGCGAGCAGAAGGTCGGCGGCGAGCTCCTCTGCGAGGTTTGGTGATCCCATGACTCAGCAAGAAACAGCAGGACCGGTCAGCCTTCGTCCGGACCAGATGCGTCAGTCGCGTGTCGGCAAGCGTCCGATCGCGCTGCCGAAGGGCGTCACCGTCACGGTGAACGCCGGCAAGGTGGAAGTGAAGGGACCGAAGGGTCAGCTCTCACGGCCCCTCACGCCGAACGTCAAGATCAAGACCGAGAACAACGAAGTCATCATCACGCCGACCATCCAGGGTCGCGACGGTGCGCGCTTCCAAGGTCTCGCGCGCTCGATCGTCAACGGCATGGTCCAAGGCGCGGCGGTCGGTTACACGAAGACGCTCCAGCTCGTTGGCACCGGCTACCGCGCGGAGATGAAGGGCAAGGTCTTGAACCTCGCCCTCGGCTTCTCCCACCCGATCAACTACCCGATCCCCGAAGGCATCACGGTCACGATCCCTGGCGACAGCAAGGGCACGATCGTCATCCTCAACGGCTCGAACAAAGAGACGATGGGACAGACCGCTGCGAAGATCCGCGGTTTCCGTCCGCCGGAGCCCTACGGTGGCAAGGGCGTTCGCTACCAAGGCGAGAAGGTCCGCGAGAAGGCCGGCAAGGCTGCCTCCAAGGGCGGAAAGTAAGAAGGAGCTGAAGTCATGGGTCTCCAAATTGTTGGACGCGAACGACGCAAGCTTCGCATTCGTCGCAAGATCAGCGGCACCGCCGAGCGCCCGCGCCTTACGGTGTTTCGCAGCCTGAAGCACATCTACGCGCAGGTGATCGACGACGTCGCGGGCAAGACGCTCGCGCACGTCTCGACCTTGTCGAAGGACGTCAAGCCGCAGGCAGACGACCAGAAGAAGAGCGATGCAGCCACCCTCGTCGGAAAGACGATCGCGGCGCAGCTCAAGTCGAAGGGGATCACCAAGATCGTCTTCGACCGCAACGGCTACCTCTATCACGGACGCATCAAGGCTCTGGCCGAGGGTGCACGTGAAGGCGGCCTCGAGTTCTAGGCTCAGGATTTAGAGAATCGAGACGAAGATGGCGATCGAGCAGATTGACGAAGACAAGCTCAAGGAGCGCATCATCCACATCAACCGCGTCGCGAAGGTCGTCAAGGGCGGCCGTCGCTTCAGCTTCGCGGCACTCGTTGTCGTCGGAGACGAGGGCGGTCACGTGGGCGTTGGGCTTGGCAAGGCGAACGAAGTTCCCGAAGCCATCCGCAAGGGCAACGACCAGGCGCGCAAGAACCTCTTCAAGGTTCCGCTCGAGGGAGTCACGATTCCCCACGAGGCGCACGGTCACTTCGGTGCAGGCAAGGTCTTCCTTCGCCCCGCATCGCAGGGAACGGGCGTCATCGCCGGCGGCGCGGTCCGCGCCGTCGTCGAGTCCGCCGGCATCCACGACATCCTCACGAAGTGCATCGGCAGCGCAAACCCGCACAATGTCGTGCGCGCGACGCTCCAAGCTCTCCGCCAACTCAAGAGCCTCGATCAAGTTGCGAGCAAACGCAGGAAGCAAACCAGCGACCTGATTGCTCCAAGCACCAAGAAGAAGGCTGCGAAGCAGAACCTCACAGAGAAGTCGACGTCATGAAACCGTTTCTCCGCGTGAAGCAATTGAAGAGCACGATCGGCGTCGATTGGCGCTTTCGTCTCAACCTGAAGGGCCTCGGGCTCGGTCGTCCGGGCAAAGAGGTCGTCGTCGCGAACACTCCGTCGTTCCGCGGCGCGATCAAGCGCGTCCTTCATCTCGTCACCGTCGAGGAGGTGGATCGTGGCTGATACGCTCTCAAAGCTTGCGAAGCCGGAAGGCGCAACGCAAAAGAAGATCCGCCGTGGTCGCGGCGTCGGCTCGGGCCTCGGCAAGACGGCCGGTCGCGGACAAAAGGGTCAGTACGCGCGTCGCGCGACGTTCAAGCCGTCCTTCGAAGGCGGACAGACGCCGCTCGCTCGTCGCCTCCCGAAGCGCGGCTTCAAGAAGCACAACCAAGCGGTCGTCGCGGAGATCAACGTCGGTCAGCTCGAGGTCGCCTTCGAGGCGAACGCGAACGTCGACGAGCGCGCGCTCCGCGCACGTGGTCTCGTGAAGGGCCATGCCGACCGCATCAAGGTGCTCGGCAACGGCGACCTCACGAAGAAGATCACCGTCACGGCGCACTCCTTCTCGAAGAGCGCGCAAGAGAAGATCTCGAAGGCCGGCGGAAAAGCCGTCCTCGTCGCGGTTGCCACGGCTGCCACCGAGTGAGTAGGGTCCCGCACGCATGAGCATTTTGGCGGGATTCTCGAACATCAACAAGGTGCCGGAGCTCCGGCGCCGGGTGCTGTTCACGCTCGGAATGCTCGCGGTCTACCGCATCGGTGCATTCGTCACGATCCCCGGCGTCGACCGGAACGTGATGAAGGCCGTCGTGAACAAACAAGGAGGAGGCCTGCTCGGCTTCTTCAACATGTTCTCGGGCGGCGCGCTGTCGAATCTCTCGATCTTCGCGATCGGCATCATGCCGTACGTCTCGGCGAGCATCGTCCTCCAGCTCCTCACGATGGTGTGGAAGCCGCTCGACGAGCTCCGCAAGGAAGGCGAGCAGGGCCAGCGCAAGATCAACCAGTACACGCGCTATGGAACGATCCTCCTCGCGATGTTCCAGAGCTTCGGCATCGCGATGAGCCTCGAGGCGCTCAACAACCAAGACACGGTTGGCGCCACGGGAGACGTCGTCACGCACGCGGGCTGGGGCTTCCGCCTCATGACGATGATCACGCTCACCACGGGCACGTGCTTCATCATGTGGCTCGGCGAGCAGATCACGGAGCGCGGCATCGGCAACGGCATCTCGCTGCTCATCTTCGCCGGCATCGTGACGGACATCCCAGGCGGTGTGTTCGGCTACTTCCAGACGCACAAGGGCTCGATCCAGCCGCTGAACCTCTTCTTCGTCGGCGCGATCGTCCTCGGCACCGTCGCCACGATCGTGTTCTTCGAGCGCGGCCAGCGTCGCATCCCGATCTACTACGCACGTCGAACGGTCGGGCGCCGCGTCTATGGCGGACAGACGGCCCACTTGCCGCTGAAGGTGAACACCAGCGGAACGATCCCGCCGATCTTCGCGAGCTCGCTCCTCATGTTCCCCGCCACGCTCGCGAACTTCAAGGTTCCGGGGATGGCGCAGCTTCAGTCGTCGCTCGAGCGCGGTGACTGGCTCTTCAACGTCTTCTACGTCTCGCTCATCGTCTTCTTCTGCTTCTTCTACACGGCCGTCACCTTCCAAGCGGTCGACGTCGCCGACAACCTGAAGAAGCAGCAGGCGTTCATTCCTTCGATTCGGCAGGGCAAGCAGACGGCCGAGTACATCGACAAGGTGCTCACGCGCATCACGCTCGGTGGCGCTCTCTACGTCGCTGCGGTCTGCGTCGTCCCGACGGTCATCAGCGAGTACTTCAAGGTCCCGTTCCGCTGGGGCGGCACCTCGATCATGATCGTCGTCGGCGTCGCGCTCGACACCGTCAGCCAGATCGAAGCGCACCTCATCACGCGCAACTACGAAGGCCTCTCCGGAGGCGGTGGTCGCGCGACGCGTATCCGTGGACGGAGGGATCTCGCATGAGCGGCATGAGACTCGTCTTCGTAGGCCCGCCGGGCGCCGGCAAGGGCACCCAGGCCAAGGTCATTTGCGAAAAGTACGGCATCCCGCAGATCTCGACGGGCGACATGCTCCGCGCCGCCAAGGCGGCAGGGACGCTCCCCGAGGCGCTCGTGAAGGCGATGTCGTCGGGCGGGCTCGTCCCGGACGAGGCGGTCATCGACCTCATCGCGAAGCGCACCGAGCAGGACGACGCGAAGGGTGGATTCCTCCTCGATGGATTTCCGCGCACCGTCCCGCAAGCCGAAGCGTTGAACAACCTCCTCGAGAGCCGAGGTCAGAAGCTCAACGTCGTGGTCGCGTTGGTCGTTGACAAGACCCTCCTCATGGAGCGTGCCTGCCTTCGCCGGACCGACAAACGCACTGGACAGATTTACCACTTGAAGTATAACCCGCCGCCCCCGAGCGTGGATCCTGCGGATCTGGAGCACCGGGCGGACGACAAGGAAGACGTCGTCCGGAATCGCGTCGAGACGTACGAGAAGATGACTGCCGATCTGCTGCCTTTCTACAAGGCCGTGGGTCTCCTCGAAGAGGTAGACGGAGTCGGCGAAGTGAAAGACGTAACGCAGCGAGTTCTCGCTGCCATCGAGAAACGAAAGTAGGGAGCAGGGAAACGTTGATGAGTGAACGTCGTGAGCGGAAAGAGCCGAAGGGCGACAAGCTCGAGTTCGATGGCGTCGTGCAAGAAGCGCTACCGAACGCGATGTTCCGCGTGAAGTGCGACAACGGATTGATCGTCCTCGCGACGATCAGCGGGCGTATGCGGCAGTTCTACATCCGCATCCTCCCCGGCGACCGCGTCACCGTCGAGGTGAGCCCGTACGATCCGAGCCGTGGCCGCATTACCTACCGTCACAAGTAAACATTCCCAGCTTCAGCAGTCCGAACAAGAAACCAAGAAGAGCGCGTCATGAAGGTCCGTCCGTCCGTCAAAAAGGTTTGCGATAAGTGCAAGGTCGTCCGACGCAAGGGCGTCGTTCGCATCATCTGTGAGAACCCGCGCCACAAGCAGCGCCAGGGCTGAAAAGGAATATTCGTCATGGCTCGTATTGCAGGCGTCGACCTTCCCCGTCACAAGCAAGTCGCTTACTCGCTCCCCTACCTCTACGGCGTGGGCCGTGCGCTCGCGAAAGAGATCTGCAAGCGCGCGAACATCCCGCCGACGAAGAAGACCGAGGAGCTCACCGAAGGCGAGATCAAGCGCATCCGCGAGCTGCTCGAGACCGAGTACCGCGTCGAAGGTGACCTCCGCCGCGAAGTGCAGATGAACATCAAGCGCCTGATGGACCTCGGCTGCTACCGCGGTCTCCGTCACCGCCGCGGCCTCCCGGTCAACGGCCAGCGCACGCACACGAACGCACGTACCCGCAAGGGTCCGCGTAAGGGCATCCTCTCGCGCGGCGGTCCGCGCAAGCCGGCCTGATCGACAGGCACGCAGCCCGACACGCGAACAAACCTGAGTGAGAAGATTCAAGAGCTAGGAACGAATCATGGCAAGCACGAAGACGCAGACGAGTGGCGCTCCGCCGAGCCTCAAGGGCAAGGGCGGCAAGAAGAAGGTCAAGAAGAACATCGCGACCGGCATCGCCTGCATCCAGTCGACGTTCAACAACACCGTCGTCACGATCACGGACGTCAACGGCAACACCGTGGCGTGGTCGAGCGCCGGTGCACGTGGCTTCAAGGGCTCGCGTAAGTCGACGCCCTTCGCCGCGCAGCTCGCCGCCGAAGAAGCTTGCCGCAAGGCGATGGAGCACGGCATGCGCAGCGTCGCCGTCTTCGTGAAGGGCCCCGGCGCAGGCCGCGAGAGCGCGCTCCGCGCCCTCCAGACGGCCGGCTTCAAGGTCACCCTCATCCGCGACGTCACGCCCGTCCCGCACAACGGCTGCCGTCCCCCGAAGCGCCGCCGCGTCTGATCTCCAGATCGCTGCAACGGCTCGATGAATGCCGCGACCTCCCCCGAGGCGCGGCATTCTCGCTTTGTCCGCTGTCACGAGGTTGAGGCTTGTAAGCAGCAAGTAAGCGGCGTTTCGACCTCTATCGGTCAGAGTCGCTGCCCATGTCATCATCACGGCAGCTTCTCGAATCACTCACGCTCCTCTCAATCTCGACCCTTCTCCTCACAAGCGTCGCGTGCGGCTCGTCCGATCGCACCGCCTTCGAGGGCGGCAGCGACGCGGGCGCGCCGCCTGCACCCGGGGACGACAGCTTCCCCGAGCAGAATGCGGGAGCCTCCGCCGACGCCGTTGGGCACCTCCACGGGATGGTGACGGCACCGAATGGGACGATGCCGATCGCCGGCGCCGTGGTCTACCTCACCGCGACCAAGCCGGCGCCGGCACCGGAGAAGGTCTTCTGCGATACGTGCGTGCATCTCTCGGCCGGCACTCCCTACGCGCTCTCGGACGACAAGGGCGCCTTCGATCTCGCGCCGACGGCGCTTGGAGCGCAGTACCTGGTGCTCCAGAAGGGCGGCTTTCGTCGCGTTCGTGAGATCTACGTCTCGAAGGGCGATGCCACGCTGCCGGCGACGCTGACCGCGCTTCCGTCGAAGACCGACGTGGCGGCGGGCGATGAGGTGCCGCGGATGACGGTGGTGCACGGCCAGTACGACGAGATCGAAGCGTCGCTCGCGAAGCTCGGGATCGATCCTTCGGCGATCGAGGTCGTCCAGAGCACGCTCGTGGGGGCCGCGGCGCGCTCGTTCTTGACGGACAAGACGAAGATCGATCAGCGCCACATCGTGTTCTTGCCATGCGGAGATTTCACGCAACCTCCACCCAATACGGATCTCTCCGCAGAGAAGGAGATAAAAGACAACCTGCGATCGTTCGTCGAAGCTGGCGGCCGCCTCTACGTCACCGATTGGCACTACGACTTCATCGCGAAGACCTTCCCCGGTTATGTCTCGTGGCAAGGCGCGGGGAGTGCAGCATGCTCGGGATGCGAGCACCTCTCCTACGACGCGCCCGCGACGATCGAGGATCCGTCGCTCTCCGCTTGGATGAGCGCGCAGAATCTCCCGAGCTTCACGTTGCAGAAGAACTACACGACGATCGCCTCGGTGAGCCCGGGCGAGACGACCGATGCGCTCGGACAGCCCAAGACCGTCACGCCGCGCGTCTGGGTGAGCGCGAACAAGAGCACGGGCGCTCACCCCGCGACCGTGAGCTTCGAGCAGGGATGTGGCCGCGTGCTCTTCAGCAGCTACCACACCGAGCCGTTCGCGAACGAGCTCACGCCGCAGGAGCGTGCGCTCCTCGGCGTGCTTCTCGAAGCGACCGTATGCACGGAGTCGTCGACCGGCGTCGTCGTGAAGTGAGCGCGGCGCGCGCGGTTCAATACTTCGTGAGGATGTTGAGCGGCTGGCGGCAGAGGGCGCCGTCGTCGATCGTGTAGGTGGCCGGGCAGCTTCCCCAGCACACGGGGCCGACGCCGTTGTAGCCGCTCGCGCACGGCGTGTAGCAGAGGCCGCCGTCGAGCTGCTGCGATCCGCTGCAGAGGTTGGGCGCCCAGCCGACGCCGCGGCCGTAGCTGCTCTTCGCGAAGATGTGCGCGTCGATGCGGCAGGTGCAGCCGTCGAACTGCCAGCCGGCGGGGCAGGTCGAGCAGCCGCGCTCGGTAGCGAGGCCGCAGGCGTCCCACCACGGGCAGTGGTTGGTCGAGTTGATGATCTGCACGTCTCGGCGGCAGAAGGCGCCGTCGTCTTGGTAGCCCGCGGGGCAGATCTGCCAGCAGACGGGGCCGACGCCGTCGTAGCCGGGCGCGCAGTTCGGGTAGCAGAGCGCGCCGTCCTTTTCGTTGCCGGCTCCGCAGCTCGGCGGGATGGTGCCCACGCCGCGGCCGTAGCTCGGCTTGGCGACGACGGCGCCGCCCTGACGGCACGTCGCGCCGTCGTCGGTGAAGGTTGGCGGGCACTGCGGGGGCGTGGGAGGGGTGGGGAGGCCGAGGCGCGCGTTCAAGCGCGACTCGAACTCGAAGAGCGTGTGGATCGAGCCGGGGTTCGTGACGAGGATGTCGACCATCAGCGCGTCGCTCGATCCCGGGAGACGCGAGAGCGTGAACAGGCGATCGGCGATCTGGTTCTCGTTCCAGTGAAGGAAGCCCGGCGCGTGCGGCGAGCCGTAGGGGCCGTCCGGAGTCGACGGAGCGCCGGGGCGCGCGCGTGCCCAGTAGCCCGCCCAGCCCTCATTGAATGCATACTGCATGTTGAAGATCTCGTTGCCCGAGTGGCTGCGCGCGTAGGCCCACCGGAAGTTGTCCCAGTTCCAGTGATCCGAGGGACCGTCGGCGACATGGCGGATCGAGTGACCAAACTCGTGGAAGAACGTGTCCTCGCGCTCCCAGATCGACTCTGCGCTGTCGAACCAGTCCGGGGAGATGTTGATGTAGTCGTAGAACGTGTGCGTGGCGACGCGGAGGTCACTCCAGCGCTGGACGCGGAGCGCAAGGGACCTCGACGTTGCCAAGGGCCACAGTGCCGGAGCCGGCCGACGAGCCGGTCACGCTCCGCGTCTCGGTGCGCGTGTTCTTCACGTCGTCCATGATCTGAAGACGGGTCGACACACCGTCGCTCGCGATCGGTCCTTCGTAGATCAGCCGGACGTTGTTGATCAGCCCGAACGTCGCGCCCGTGATGTCGAACGCGCCGCTCGCGTTCGTCGTGACGCGGCGACCCGCGATCTCGACGGGGACGTCTGCGAGCGGGCGAAGGACGGTCGTCGCGCCGTCGGGGACTCGGCACATGATCGTTCCGGTGGCGCGCGTGAAGGAGAGCGAGATGGGAGGGAGGAGGCCGGTGGGGACGGGCGTGAGAGGGAGCGCTTGGGTCTGCTCGCCGAGCGTCTCGGTCGGCTCGTCGTCGCCGTTTGGACCGGCCGAGCAGCCGACGCCGAGGGCGGTGAGGGCCGTGACGGCGGCGAGGAGGAAAGGCAGAGACGTGAGAGAAGAAGTCGTGGTGGTTTGGCGCACGCACGGACCTTACGGGGAGGCACGCACACGCGCATGTCACCCACATGAATACGACGTCGCGCCTGCGCGACACCATTCCTCCGCGACTTCGCGCGTGCATCGCATGACGAAGCGGGCCGGACCTCGCGATACATGCATCGATACACGGGGTTGATACAGCCGATACACCTCCGCGACCGAGCCCGCCTAAACCTGCGAAATTCGGGTGACCTCGTTTGGGTGACGCGTGGCCTGGCGGCTGCACTGGGTCGTCCTCATGAAGAACGTCGGCGCGGTTCGAGTGGCGTGCGTGCTCGTGGGGCTTCTGGGCGTGACCGGGATGACCGGGCTCGTGACGGGATGCGACTCGGACGGCACGACGGAGAGCGGCGCGAGCAGCTCGGGTGGTCCTGGTGGAGCGGCGCTCCCTGCGGCGATCGATGGCTTCACATGGGATGACCCTCCGGTAGCAGGGGACGTGAAGAGCAATCCGAAGGCCATCGAGCTCGCGGCGAAGGACAAGGATCAGAACGAGAGCGTGTTCGAGTGCACCTCCTTCGATCACGACGCGCGAGGCGCCTACGACAAGATCGTGTGGCTCTCGGAGGAGTCTGGGCCGGTGAAGCCGGGCATGGTCCTCCAGGGCAAGGCGTTTCGCGAAGGCCGCCTCTCGCCGCTGCCGGTCAAGCGCACGCCGATCAGGATCTCGATCGACCTCGCCGTCCCGACGGCGAGCCGCACGATCGACTCGCCGGATACGGCCTCGATTCAGGACGCGATCTCGAAGTTCCAGCAAGAGGCCGATCAACTGAGCGACACCCCAGGCAACATCGAGCGCACGGTCGAGGAGGTCACGACGAAGGAAGAGATCTCGCTCTCGCTTGGCGTTCACGCGTCGTATTCGGGGCTTCTCTCGTCAGCGCACCTCGACACGAACATCACCCACGAGATGGGGCTCACGCAGCACACCGTCGTCGCGCGGCTCGTGCAGCCGATGTACACGGTCACGTTTGCCGACGAGGCTTTGCCGACGGCGCAGTCGTTCTTCGATCCGTCGCTGAGCGAGGCGGACTGGAAGGCGCAGGCCGACGCGGGGACGATCTCAGCCGACAACCCGCCGGTCTTCATCAGCTCGGTCACCTACGGACGGATGGTGATGGTCTCGCTCTCGTCGACGCAAGGGCAGACCCGTGACGAGCTCAAGGCGCTCATCGAGGGCTCCACCGTCGCGTTCTCTGCGAGCGCCTCGGTCGACGCCGAGAAGAAGAAGGAGTGGTCGACGCTCAAGCACCAGGAGTTTCAACGCGGCGGCAGCGCGAACGGCGCCGCTGAGGCGATGCAGTCGGGCGACTTCAGCAAATTCTTCGGCAAGGCGCCGCCGAGCACGATGGTGCCGATCTCCTTCACGGTGAAGACGCTCTCGGGCAGCCGCAAGGTCGCGCGCATCGGCGACCTCACCCGCTACAACGCGCCCGACTGCCAGACCAACGGCCAATGGAAGGCGATGACGCAGATCAACGAGGGATCCTTCAACTCGATCGGCGTCGGCAACAACGACGACGTGTGGGCGACGAACCAGGCCAACCCGAAGAAGATTTACCACTTCGACAAGACGACGAAGGCCTTCACGCCCGTCGACCGGATCACTCGGTGCTCGTTCGCCAAGCGGCGACCGGAGCGTTCGTCGCTGTCGACCAATGCAAGCTCAATTTCGACTGCAACAACGGCGACCGCCAGCTCGAATGGCTCGACGTGTTCGACGCGAATCACATGGCCGCGACGAACCACGAGGACGTCGCGTGGACGACGGACGGCTACGCGAACAAGAGCTTCTTCAACTCCGGCCAGACGGGCATCATCGGCATCGACCAGTTCAACAAAGCATGGATGGCGTCCGAGGGCGCGGGGATCTACGCCTTCGATCTCACGAGCGGCGCGGCGAACAACATTGGCAACCTGCCGAAGCGCGTCGACTCCGTCACCGTGGGCGCGCCGAACGACGTGTGGATCACCTACGACGGCGGCACGTTTCACTACGACCCGACGAACGAGCAGTCGCCTTGGAAGCCGATGAACATGGGCACCGTGATGCCGGTCCTCGACGTTGGCGTCGACGGTCATCTCTGGGGCATCAGCGCCGATGGCCGCGTCCACCGCTGGCTCGGCCTTCGTCCCTGAGATTCACTGGCGATTCCGACCCGTCGATGGGCCTGTCGCGAGCGGGTGACGGCCTTTGTGCCCTCGCCGATCCACCTCATCCCACGGGCGGCCGCTAAACCGCGGGAAACATGCTTGGCAGGCCCCATGCTGGTGTGGGCGTCTGTCAGATGCACCCTCGGATCGGATCGGACCGCTCGTCATGAAGACCCGCCTCGCTTGCTCGTTTCGTCGCTCGTTGCTCGCGCTGCCCTTGGCGACGGTCTCACTCACGATGGCGTGCGGAGGCGCCTCGTCCGAGGACGATGGACCTCCGCCCGTCATCGCCACGAACGACTTGAGCTCGCGCGCAGGGCATCGTGAGGTGGAGATCGTCACCGCGGGCTTGCCGCGCGGCCTCGCGATGCGGATCGACGACCACGGGACCCTGCATGCGGCGTTCGTTCAGAACCAAGGCAGCCGCGATCGCGTCGTCTACGCGACGCGCCCGATCGATCCCGCCAGCGGCGCACCTGGCGCAGGCTTCAACCTCGAAGAGGTGACGTTTGGATCGCCATACCTCGAGGGGACGGGGATCGCGCTCGACGCCGACGGCGAGCCCTTCATCGCGTTCTTCGATCGCGGCACGATCAAGCTCGCGCACCGAGCGGGCCCGCGCGTGGGGACGACGAGCTCGAGCTGGCAGGTCGAGACGGTGGAGGAGAACGTCGGCGCGTCGTTGATCAACCCTACGCCCCGCGTCGAGATCGCCCACGACGGGACGCTTCACGTCACGTACAACGCGTTCGCGACGCCGCCAAACGAGCCGAACACCTCGCGTGGATGCGTGAAGCACGCGGTGCGAGCGCCGGCCAGCGCACCCCCCGCACCGTCGGCGAACGGATCGACGACGGCGCCTGCGGTGACGAGCGCATTCACGACCGAGATCGTCGATTGCGGCGAGGTCTACGAGCCGGGTTGGGTCGCTGGTAGCGCAGGGATCGCGTCGCTCGCGCTCGACGCGAACGGCGCGCCGCACCTCTGTTACGGGCAGTCGCGATCCATCCCCGGCATCCGCTCGAACGACGACCTCAAATACGCGCAGAAGCCCATCGGGGCCGCGAAGTTCGCGATCGAGACGGTCGCGAAGGGCGGCCACCGCGGCGGATCATGCTCGATCGCGATCGACGCGCAAGGCCGGCCGAGCATCGCGGATCTCGATTGGGCCACGTACGACGCGCGCTTCGCACGCAAAGATGGCAGCGCGTGGACATCCTCGATGATCGAGTCGAACGGAAGCGTGGGCCGATTCTCGAACGTCATGCTCGGCGGCGGCGGCACGCACGTCTCGTACATCGACGAGGCCTCCGGCGCGCTTCGCCTCGCGTCGAGCACGCCCGGCAACGCGGCATGGGAGATCGAGGACGTGTCGAACGACGCGCACGCGTTCGCGGGCGGCGACATGGTGAGCGCCCTCGACTCCCACGGCGAGGCGCACTTTCTCCTCACGCGCATCCAGAACAACGTCTCCGCGCTCGTCTACGTCCACTAACCGGCGCGTGATTCGGGCGCACCCCATCAGGGCCAGAGGGCTGCGTATTCCTTCACGTCGAGCCAACCCATCTTGCCAAAGCCTTCGACGAAGCGGATCTCGTGCACCGCGAGGCGATAGAAGGCGAAGTCTTTGAACTGGGCCCATTGCGCGGCCTCCGGATGCTTCGCGAGGTAACGCGTACGCGCCTCCGCGACGTCTTCTTCGGCCATCCGTTCGATCTTGCCCGTCAGCGTCACGCGCGCCTCGGCGAGCGGATTCGAGACGTCGTGTCGCGCGAAGAAGACGGAGGCGCGCGGGTTCGTGCTCAGGTTCTTCGTGTGCTCGGCCAGCGTCGAAAGCAGGAGAATCGGGCGCCCCTCGGGGTCGATCGCGGTCGCGACGAGGGAGCCGAAGGGATAGGTCTCGCCGGAGCTCGTCTCGGTGATGAGCGTGCACAACGTCGCGGTGAGGCTTCGGTCGACGAGGTCTTTGGCGAGCTGGGCGTTGGTCTTCATCGGACAGGTTCCGTCATGAGCGCGAGATCGCGGCGCACCTCACTGTAAAGCACGGGGCATTGCTGCGGTACCTTCGAGAGATCGACCGTCACCTCCTGCGGCTCGCTCGACGACCACGCGCCGACGAGAAGTCCAGGCGTGAGCACGAGCGTGGCCGACGCGTCACGGACGGTGCGCGTCAGCGTATGAATGTAGCCGCCCTCCTCGACCTCGCCGGCCGACCATCCGCGGCGCGCGATCCCGGCGAGGCGCTTGGCGTCGACCTTCGCCTCGAGCGCGAGCGATGTCTTCGCGTCATCCTCTGGCGTGAAGACTTCGCGGCCGAGCTGCGAAATGGGCTCGATGAGCTCGTACTCCGCCATCCGAATGCGCCATTCGTCGAGCCGCTCGCCGAGCTCGACGGGGTGAGCGATCGTGAACGTGCTCCCGGCGTCGAGCTTGATCGTCGTGTCGGATCGATCCGCGAGCGAGCCATCCTCCGCGACGCGCACGTCGATGGGCGAACGCGACGCGCTCTTCATGATCCAGACGAGCCTTCGCGCGAGCGGACCAAGCAGCGGATGCGCGATGAGGCTCGCGAAGGTCTCCTGCCGCCAAACGCGACCGTCGAGCATCGCGCTCTCGAGACGCGTGCGCTGTCGGCCGAGCGCCGTCCGCACCTGCTTGGCGAGCGTGCCGAACGCCGCCTGCGCCTCACGCGCGGATGGCTTCAGCAGGCGCTGGCCGCTCGGCGCCTCGAGCGCGAGCTGATCGTTCGCGAGCACGAGCCGGTAGCCCTCCTCCGTGGGCGGCGGCGTCAGGCCGGAGGACCACGGCTTGCCGAGCCCGAGATCCGGCACGAGGACATCGGCGAGCTCGTCGGTCGTCATCCCGCGGCTCTCTGCGACGCGATGAAGCTTGCTCCGTGCGTGAAACGCGAGCGACCAGCTCCGCGCCCGCCGGAGGTGATCGAGCTCGGAGAGCGCGAGCATCGACGAGGCGTTCTCGGCGAGCGCGTCGACGACCCAGATCGCCCGCGCATAACCGCCGCTCGATCCCCACTCGGCCGCGAGATCGGCGACCTCGGCGATGAGATCGTCATCGCCGAGATGGATCGCGTAGCGCGCGGCATAGCCGTGCTCGCGCGACAGCCCAGACCGCGTCCACGCGTCGAAGAGCGATCGCGCGAAGGCATGGAGCGACTCCTTCGTGCACGCTTCGACGATCTCCGGCATCGCGGGATGCATGCTCGGATGCGGAGACACCGCGAGCAGACCACACAGGTTTCGCAGCGCTGTCTCGGGCAACGGCTCGTCACCGTCGCGGAGCCTCGGCGGCGTGAGCTCTGCGAGGAACGGCGGCGCAGGCGGCGCGCGTTCGGGCTCACCCTCCCTTGGCGCCTCTTCGCGGGCGGTCTTCCATCCAGCGCGCGCTTCGTCGCCGTAATACGCGAGCGCGCGCTCGAACGCGGCAGGCTCTTCGGCCTCGATGATCGCGAGCGCGGCGAGCGCCGCGTCGCGAGGCTTGCGCTGCCTGCGAGCGAGCGCCATCGGAAGCAGGACGAGCGACGCGACCTCGGGGTGGCGAATGAGCCAACGCCCGCCGTCCATCTTGAGCTTCTTCTTCTTGTGCCACGCCTCGGCGGCCACCGGCGCGATCTCGGCGCTCTGCAACGCGAGCACGTAGGGCAGCGCGTCGAAGGGCTTCTCACGAAACACACCGAGCACGTACGGGATCGCGCGTGCGTGGAGCCGCGCCATGAGGTAGACGAGCCCCTCGAGGTTGCCGTCCACCTTCGTTGGATGCTCCTCGAGGATGCGGAGCATCGTGTCGGTCGAGGCGTCGAAGAGCCGGACGTACGAGACGCCTCGCGTCTTCGCCTCCGCCATCACCTCGGCGTCGAGCTCGGGCGACTCGTCCTTCTTCGATCCCCACGGAACGGACGGGCGACCGAGCACCTTGCCCCAGACGATCGCGTCTTCGATCGCCGGAGGCGCCGGGACCCATGCGTCGGTCATCGTCTTCGACGCCGCTTTCGATCGTGCGCGCGCCTCGGCGACCTTCTCCCATGGGGGCGTGAGCAGGATCGATGGGATCGGCATCGCGGCTACCTAGCTAGCAGGTTACAGCGCTTCGATCCGAGGGCTTTTCCC
>JBGAFW010000055.1:0-69029 GCA_044227045.1 Labilithrix sp. | reverse complement strand
ACGATCACGGACGCGAAAGAGCTCGGATCGGGTCACACCTGCGAGCTCGAACGTACCGACAAGGTACCGCTCTCCTTGCACGTCGGCTCGGCGTACCTCAGCGTCGTGTTCACGGTGTTCTGGTCGTTCGTCCTTTTGGGTGTGCTCGGTATGGATCCGCCGTGGCTTCGGGTTCTCCTCGTCGCGCTCGAGGCGCACATGCTCATGCTCGTGCCCGCGTACTTCCTTCGTGCACACGCGTGGGCGTGGGTCATCCAGCCGGTGATCGCCATCCTCTCCACCCGCGACACGCTGATGGCGGAGGGCACCGTCCGCATGCTGCGCGAGCACCCGGAGCCCAGCGCCGCGGTCGTCGTGATGGGACGAGCCCACGTGAACGGCTACGAGCGCGAGCTGGTCCTCAAGCACGGCTTCGAGCGCGCCCAGCTCGTTTAAAACGGGTGATCGACGAAAAATCGACGAACGCACCCGCCCCTGTCGATCGGGCCTGGGCTCGATTGTCGTTCGATCATCAGGAGAGATGAACATGGGTAAGCTGACGATGACGACGTTCGTGACGCTCGACGGTGTGATGCAAGCTCCCGGCGGTCCGCCCGAGGACACGAGCGGCGGGTTCGAGTGGGGTGGCTGGCTCGTCCCGCATGCCGACCAGGACATGGGAGCCTTCATCGTCGACATCTTCTCGCGGGCCGACGCGTTCTTGTTGGGGCGCGGGACGTATCAGATCTTCGCAGGTCACTGGCCGCGCGTGACCGATCCGAACGATCCGATCGCGGTGGCGCTCAACAAGCTCCCAAAACACGTCGCGTCGAAGACGCTCGAGAAGGCGGAGTGGAACAACTCCTCCATCCTTCGTGGCGACGTCCCGAGCGAGATCAAGAAGCTCAAAGCTCAGTACCCGCGTGAGCTTCAGGTGCACGGCAGCGCAGGCCTCGCGCAGACGCTGCTCGCGCACGACGTGCTCGACGAGATGAACGTCTTCTTCTTCCCGGTCGTCCTCGGCAAGGGCAAACGCCTCTTCGGCGACGGGACCACGCCGGCGGCGATGAAGCTGAAGACGTCCAAGGTCTCGAGCACGGGGGCGATCCTCACGACGTACGAGCGCCTTGGAAAACCGACGGTAGGCTCGTTCATGCTCGAGTAAGGCCCCCGAGCGTCCTTCACGGCTGTTTGTTGACGTTGCCGGCGACGTTGTTCTCGAACGTGTTGCTCGACGTGATGTCGTCGTTGTACTTCGCCGACTTCGCGAGAAAGATGCCCCATTGTCCGCTACCGCGAATGGTGGAGCTCTTCACGGTGAGGGCGACGCCGTGGCTATCGGCCTGCGCTTGGATCATGCCGAGCTCACCGGCGCCGCTCTTCGAGCCACCATATTCGACCGTCGCGTACTCGATGTGGTTCGACGAGTTGAGCGTGGTGTCGAAGATGAGGCTGTGCCAGTAGCCACTCGTCTTCTGCGATCCCGAGATGGTGATGGGCTTCTGCGCGGTGCCGACCGCGTAGAAGCCGGCGCCGTCGCCGCCCATGCTGATCCAAGCTTCCTTCGCCATGAGAAGGGTGACGCCGGGCGCGAGCGACCAGACTTCGTCGACATGCATGTTGCCGTCGAGCTCGTACGGGACACCGATGTCTTGCCAGGTGACTGTGCGCTTTACGCGACTGGCATGCACGTGCACGCGGTCGATGTCGTTGCCCGTGTAGGTCGTCGTGGCTTCGAGCTGATGAGCGGCTTCGGAGCCAATGTAGAGCGGCCCCAACGTGTTTTTCGTAAACGTGTTTTGACGTAGCGCGGGCAAGACGGCGCTGGCTGCGAGATAAACACCATAGCCTTCGGACTCCCGGACGGTCACATTCGCGAAATTGAGCGTGACGCCGTGGCTGTCGGCTATCGCTTTTACGGCGGCGCCATCCTTGTCGTGTGCCGTACTACCACCGTATTCGACGGTGACGAACTCGAGCTGGTTGGCGAGGTTCATCGTCCCGTCGAAGACCAGGCCGATGTAGCTGCCGCGTGTCTTGGTCTCTCCGGTGAACAGGATCGGCTGCGCGGCGGTGCCGACCGCGTGCAGCGCCGCGTTGTCGCCATTGATGCTCACCCACGAGTCGGGTGGGATGATGACGGTGTTGGGTGCCTCGAGCGTCCAGGCAGCGTCGACATTCAGGTTGCCGCTGAGGTGGAAGGGGACACCGATGGCCTTCCAGGCGCCCGCCGTCACGATGCGATTGGTGCGCACGGTGACCTCATCGCGGTCGTTACCCGTGTACTTGGACGCGCTGTCGAGTTGGCGGACGACCTCCGAGTCCACCGAGGCCGGGCCAAGCGTGTTCTTGGTGAACGTATTGGCGGCAAAGGCGTTGGCTTGTCCGCTGGCGATCAGGTAGAGGCCAAAGCCTTCGCTCTCGCGAATGGTGCTGTTCGTGAGGCTGAAACGAACGGCGCGACTGTCGGACTCGAGCTTGATCGCGGCGGCTTTGGAGTCGCTCTTCGTGCCTCCGGCGTACTCGATGGTCACCCAATCGAGCTTGTGATCGCCGCCTTCGGTGCGACCGAGCGTGAGGCCTCTCCACGCGCCGCGCTGGGCCTTGTCGGAGGTGAAGCAAATGGGCTCGGCGCGCGTGCCGGCGGCGACGAGTGACGTGGTCTCACCGACGTCGAGGCCCGTCTCGTCGGCAAAGATGAGGGTCGTGCCGGGAGATACCGTGAGCGTCACGTTCGGGCCGAGCACAGGCGTCTTCGCCGCGTGGTAGCAGCCTTTCGCGAGCATGGTGGATGCGTCGAAGCGCTCCGGTAGCGCTTGGCAGGTCGCGCGAATCGCGTTGACGTTTGCGCATGGATCGATGGTGGGCTCGGCATCATTGCCAGCGTCGACACCGCCGTCGGTCTCGGTGTCGTTGGCGCTCGAGCTACATGCGAATAGGAACAGAAATGCAGAAGCGGTGAGAAGTGGAGCGAGGACGATAAAGGGGCGCATGATGGGCGCGCATTCGAGCAATCGACATACCGCTAGGTCGGTGTCGAAAGGATCCGTCCAGGACCTTTTCGCGAACGGAGTTTTCGTGGTCGCCTTCGGGCGAGCCGTCATGACGGCTCGTCTGCGACGCGATCCGATTGCGCTTCAAGGCAGTCCTTGCGCGTTGGTCCTTCGTCGCGACTCGATATCAGGAGATAACCGTCTCGCTCGCGAGCTCAGACGACTTGGTAAAGCGCAAACGCGCCGCCTTGGGGATCGTCGCATGGCGCGACGAGATCCCCGGTCGGCGTCTCCATCGCCGGAAGCGCGATGCCGCCGAGCTCGGCGACCTTTGCCAGGCTGCGCTGGATGTCGGGAACGCGAAAGAAGTGCATCCACTGGACGTGGATTTGAGGTGACAGCGCCGTGTTCGCCACGCTCCCGACGGTCTCACCGGAGGCGTCGCACGCGAACATCTGATGCTTGCCTCTGTCTCCGAGGTCGAGCTCCTCGGTGATGGTCCAGCCGAGCAGCGAAGCGTAGGCAGCAAACGCTCGTTCGTGCTCGCGGGTGTGAAGGATGTGCCACGCGACGCGCTCTTTGGCGGCCGCGCGGTGGGTGACGGCCTGGCCGCTGGTGAGTCCAATCACCGCTCCTCCAAACGGATCGCGAAACACCGCGCGTGACGAACCGTCGGGCAAGTGTTGCGTCGGTCCGAGCTGCTGTGCGCCCATCTCGACGAAGCGCTTGGCGCTCGCGTCAACGTCGTCGACGGCCACGTCACCGACCCAATGTTGCGGCGCGCCCATCGCGGCGGCGCGCTCGGGGAGGGGAGCGATCGTCATGGGCCCCAGCCAGAAGTCCGTCCCGAGGAGATCGGTGTAGAATGCACGTGCGCCGTCGAGGTCTTTGGCGCGGAGCTCGTAGCGGCAGAATGGGCTGCTCGACATGATGACGCGTGGATTATCCGCAGGATCGCCTGCCGGTGCCAAGCGCCTACGAGCCCTGCGGAAGTCGACGGCGAGATGCGCTATTCTGCCAACGTGGGTCCGTGGCGTCGCTCACTGGTGGGGATCGGGAGCATCTTCGTCGTCGCTGCGTGCGCGCAGGTCGTCGGCCTCGACGGCTATGCGGTCGACGAGAGCGCGGCCCCGACGAACACGCCTCCGACGGAGGCGACGCTCCCTGGAGGCGTGGTCGTGTCGCCGGTGCGGCTCGATCTGCCCGACGTCGCATGCGGGGCCACGACGGGCAAGTCCGTCACGTTGAACAACACGGGAGACGCGCCCATCACCTACGAGGTTCGCCTCTCGGAGAGCAGCGGCCTCACGCTCGCGGGAGGTGCGTTCACGAAGACCGACACCCTGAGCGCGAAGTCGTCTGTGGCGATCGACGTCATCATCGCGGCGTCGCCCGTGCCGCGTGAGGTGACCGACGACCTCATCATCACGGTCGCGGAGGAGGTGCTCACGGTACCGATCCGCGCCGTGGTCAAAGGAGGGCGGCTCACGCTCACGCCGGCGACGGTGGACTTTGGCGAGGTTCATCAAGACACGGCCTCCACGCCGGCGACGATCGAGATCGCGAACGTCGGTAACGAGGCGGTCTCGGTCACCGGCGTGGCGCCGCCGAACAACGCCGACTTCACCATCACTCCCTCGTCGCTCGTGCTCGGCCCTGGCGAGAAGAAGACGACGAGCGTGACGTTGATCGCGGGTCCAGCCGGCGCGCTCCTCTCCGCCGAGCTGTCGCTCACGACAGAGTCGCCGACGTGTGGAGAGCCGCCGAAGCTCGTCCTGCAGGGCACGCGCGTGAACAAGAACGTCACCGTGAGCACGTCCGCCGTCGACTTGGGTGATTTGGACTGCAATTCGACGCCCACCGCCAAACAGACGATCGAGATTTCGAATTACTCACTTACGTCCGCGGCGAACGTCACGGCAACCCTGCAATCGGGCGCGTCCTCGACATATGCCGTTAGCCCCCAGTCGGCCACCGTACCCATCGCGACCGCCACAGCACCAGGCAAAGCTACATTCACAATCACATCCAAGCCCGTAAACGCGGCGCTCGGCGTACGAAGCGAGCAACTGAGTTTTTCGATCACGGGTCCAGACCAGTTTACGAAGGTCGTGAGCCTCAAATCGAACGTCGCTGGCGCGGTGGTCTCGATCACCCCCACCACGCTGACGAGCGTCGGGACGGGCGGAAAGCCGTTCACCGTGACGAACATGGGGAACAAGCTCGTCTACCTGCAGCACAACTCATCGACGGCGTCGATCATCGTGTCCCCGACGAGCACATCGCTCAACCCTGGCGCTTCGACCTCGGTCAACGCGCGTATCAAGGTTCATCGAGGCACGAGCGGTACGGTGACGACGACGCGCGTGAACGGCCCTCTGGGAGCACCGGCGGGCGCCGTCCTGTGCGCGCCGGCGCCGAGCGTGTTCGTGAACTGACGATCATTGCGTCGCGTGCGGCATCTTGGAGCGGAGAGCATCCACGCCTCCCACCGCCGAGCCGGTCGTCTCTGCCCGATCGCCCAACGCGCCCTTTTTGCGGATGTCTTCGATCGATTCGCCTCGCGCCGCGGCAGCGCCTGCCGCGAGCGAGCCCGTCGAGGTCGTCGTGTTCATAGCGACGATGCGCTGCTCGATTTCGTAGTCCACCGTCGATTGCAGCGTCCCCTGCTTTCCGTCGAGCCCGATGTAGCGCGTGCGATCGCTCGGCGTGTTCATCGCTTGCCGTTTGGCAAGCAGCTCGGCGCGACGCGCGACGAGCTGCTCGTTCGTGGCGGCATCGCTGCACCGAGGCTCTCCCAATCGATGGAGCTCGTGCTCGAGCAAGAGGCGCTGCCTCTTCGGGTCGCCGCCATAGGCCGCGATCAGGGCGTCTCCCTTGCTCGACCGAAGCGCGATCGCCTCGAGGATGCGTTGGCGAAACTGCGCGCCGCCGTCGTGCATCGCAGCTTCGAGCGGGACAGTGCCAGCGGTGTTCGTCCACAGATAGGCGCTCTCGAGATCACGATTGCGCGCCGTGTAGGGATCGAAGCTCGCCGCCGGCGGATTCATCCCAGCGGCGCGCGCTTTGACACCCCAGGCGTCGACCAGCGTCGTGAGCCGAGCTCCGAGCGCGCTCTTCAACGCCGTGTCGCCCGCGACGGCCGACGAGGACGCCGCGCGGAGCCGGCCGATCTCGTTCGTCAGCTCATCGAGTGACATCGCGTCCAGCCGCACGCTCGAACGAACCACCGCGTCGATCCGCGCAGTCTCCCTTGAGAGAGCCTCTGCCCTTGCAGTAGCTCCACGTGCCGCGGCTGCGAAGCGCTGCTCGGCCGCACGAAGCGCCGGCTCCATCGTCTTCAGAGCGGCATGCTCGTGCGGGCTCATCGACGGCGACGCATCGAGCACCGCGAGGCGCTTCAACGCGCGGCCGACCGCAGCGCGATTCGAGACGTCGATGCTTTGGCCGAAGCTCGAGCTGCCTCGACCGCAGGAGCCCGCGTCCTCGGGTGACGAGCTCTCGGACCCGCTCGCGAAGTACGTCTCGGCGCGTGCGCGCGCCTGACTGTCCACACGCTTCTGCCCACCGGGATCCGACGTGCTCGGGCTGCTGCTGTTCTGGATGTTGTCGTGCTCGTCCTCGCGATAGCGACTGCGCGCACTGCCTACGGCTGACGTTTCACCTGCCATGCCGGGACATCGGCCGAACCACCAAAGTGTTGCGGTGATTCTTTCGGAAAACGAAATCAGTGCGCGCGGCGCTTCTTTCGCTGGGCGCGCTGGGCTTTGCGCTTGTTGCGCTTCGCGTCACGCTCCGCCTTGGAGAGCGAGGGGGCCGGCGATCGCGTCGACTTGTCCATCGAGTCGAGGAAGGCGTTCACGCCCTCTTCCGTGGTGACGTCGTAGCCGAGCTCGAAGCCCGCCATGAGGAGCGTCTTCATCTTCTCGAACTTCCGCGGATTCGCGAGGCCGGTACGAAGTCGTGACACCGCACCTTCCGCGTTCAGCACCGCCAAGCACGCGTCGGCGTGGGGAACGGAGCCCGAGACATATCGAAAGAACGCACGGAGCTCGTGGATGACGCGCTCGGCGTGCTCGGCGCGGCAGATCACGCTTCGTGGAAAGCCCTCGAAGACGATGTCCTCGACGAGCGCGGGCGTCAGCGCCTCGAACGAGGTGCCTCTGGCCGCGGCATGGGTGAGGAACGTGTACGAGTAGCCCATCGCGCCGGAGCGAGCCTGCGCGCGGTCGCTGAAGGGTTGTCCCTCCGTCGACTCGTAGAACTCGTTGGTGATCGCGAGGATTTGCGCCTCGTCTTCGTCGAGGTCATCGTCGAAATCCGAAGCGAGCGACGACGCGTCGAAGTCGTCATCGTCGTCGCCGTCGGCGTTGCGAAGCGCCTCGATCGACAGCTCGACGCGTACGGGGCCGCGGTGGAGCGCGACGTCGATCGCGGCGTAGTGAAGCGGAGTGGAGAGGTGCTTGTCGTCCGCGCCGCTGTCGATGGCGTTGATGGCGGTCTCTTCGAGCGTGTCCCCAAGCGAGGGATTCTTCTCGACGAGCTCGGCGACCGCGAGCGCCACGGCCTCGAAGATCTCGAGCTCGCGAGCGTTCGCGGGCCGACCGCCTTCTTCATCGACGACCATGACGCTTGGAAATGCGTTGAGATCGGCGGTCTCCCAGCGGTGATCCTCGACCTCTTTACGCAAGTGAGGGGGCGCGGCGTCGAAATCGAGGACGAGGTGAGGCGCGACCTGATCGAGCGCCGCCTCCCGATCGTGAAGTGCGAGCGCACCCAGCTGGGCGTAGCGGTCGTAGTCCGCGTCGTTCTTGAAGAGGAGGAGGCCGAACGCATCGCCCACTTCACCGACGAAGCACGCGAGGTAGCGCTGCATCCCGAGCGCTTCGCTCGTGATGTACAGGGAGGTCGTCAGGCTGGGGAGCGCGTCCCAAGGCGCGGCGCGATACATGCGTGCGGTTGCATGAAAGAGGCGTCCCATCATCTCCGGGGTCACGCCCGCGCTGAGGTACGTCGATGGCTCGCCGCCACGCACCTTCCGTTGGCGCTTGAGCTCCGTGGCCTTGCTCTCGAGAAACGCGTGGAACGAATCTTCCACTTCCTTCATCTCGGGGGTGGGGGCGTGGATGATGCGCGGCGCATCGTTGGTCGTGCCGAATTCACGTTCGAGCGCTTGGGCGAGCTCGCGCGTGGCTGCCCGAATCGCGGATGGCCGGCGGAGGGGACCGAGCCCACCATCGGGGGCTTTGCTCGCCTCCTCGATCTCCACGAGCGTGCGCTCGAAGAACGTCGTGAGGCGACCGGGGGCGAGCAGATCGTCGAGCCCCATCATGTCGTAACCAAGCACCATCGAGTCCGTCGAGCGGAGCCAGACGACGACCTCGAGCCCCAACAATCCGTCATCGGTCGAATCACCAAGGGCCCACGGCTTGGGCATCTTGAAGTAGCCGCAGATCCATTCGTCGCCGAGAGTCTTGGAAGCCGGCCTGCCCTCGCTCTTTTCCAGCGTCGTCATGACAGTGCACGACGTAGCGCGCCTCGCTCCGTGAAACAAGGCGGGGCAGCCTGCGCGACGGATGTGGTGTTATGGTCGCAGCCGATGACCAAGAAGACGACGGTGAAGAAGAAGGCCGCGAAGAAGGTCGCGAAGAAGGCCACGAAGAAGGTCTCGAAGAAGGCCACGAAGATCATCGCGAAGAAGACGACGGCAAAGACGTCGAAGCGTCCCCTTCAGCTCTGCCTCGCAGAAGAGGGCGGCCTCGTGACCGTCGTGGTGAATCCGCGGTTCGCGGCGACCACGAGAAAGTCTCCGTCGCCGCGTGGCGCGCTCGTTCGTGTGCGGATGAACCCGCCGGAGAAGGAGCTGCGCGAAGACCGCCATCCCTTCGACGTGCCGCGTGCGCTGGCGTTCGCTGACAAAGTGGCGCGCGCTCCGATCGAGAAGGCGGGGGCGGTCTGGATCGACACCACGCTGGGCATCGGCCGCGTCACCGTGTCGTTCGTCGCCGATGGCAAGGACGCCAAGCGCATCGGCGAGCTCGCCGCCAATCTCACGATCGCGCCTTACGAGCTCGAGGAGGTGGTGCACGAGAAGAACGCGGGGGAGCGCATTCGGATGAACGCGGAGGTCCTACGGATCTACAGCCCAACGCCCGCCACGGCGGCAAGCCGACGAGGCAAGGTCGAAAAGGCGCTCGCATCGCGCAAGGTCGATGGATCGTTTCGCCGGATGACCGGTCTCGACAAGCGCATCCTCACGCTCGCGAACGTCAAGCGAGGCCTCGTCTGGCTCTCGAAGACTCTCGAGAAGCTCGATGACGCGGTGATCGAACCGCTTGGTGTGGACGCTTCGTATCATCTCGTCGCTTACGTGAATGCCCATCCGCGGATGCGCGTATTTGCTCTGGCGCTCCAAGGGAAGTCGCCCGACGACGCCTCCGATCTCCCCGACGACATTCACGAGGCGCTGCTCGCCGCGCTCGACATCCCACAGGACGAGGCGAGACGTGTCGCCGGCGTCCTATGGGACTCCCAGACCTTCGAGATCCGCGGCGCAAATCGAGTCGAGCTCGTCGCCGACAGCTGATCTCCAGGATAGAGCAGCGTACTATCGACCCGTGCTCGCGCGGCGTCTCACGCTCTCACTCTTGCTCGTGGCGACGTGTATGTGGCTCTTTGGAGCCCTCGCGATCTTGCGCTTTCCGACCGGCCGGCGACCACCGAATCACTTCACGTGGATCGACGAGAAAGGAAGCATCGTCCCAGAGGACTATTGGCGCGGCAGCGATGGCTACTTGTATCAGGGATGCACGGGCGACGCGTACCTCGAGTCGCTCGTTATCAACTCACGCGTCTGGACGTTCTGCACGGTTCGCCAAGGACACCCCAGCGAGCTCGCGGCGCTCGACGTCGAGACGCACACAGCCCATTTGCGCTGGCGCTTCCCGGCCGAGCTTCCCTACCGCACACCCAAGAGCGTCCTCCCGGGCGGTCCCGAGTCAGGGAGCTTTGCGCTCGTCTACGAGACATCGTCTCCCAAGGACTATGCCGTCGCGGTCCCCGGGCAATACGGCTGGGTGCTCAAACCGACGGGGCTCCCCTCGAGCAGGGAATTCAGTCGGGTATTTCTGGGTGCAGATTGGGTCGATGGGCAAATCGAAGTAGCGTTCGCGCACATCCAGAATTCGATGCTCCACGTCCCCACGGATCCTAGCCTTCCGGTCGCGTCGATCGTGAGCTTCAAGATCGATGGAAGCACCTCCGTCCGACAAATCGAACGTACGGCGATTTGCGGAGACTGCGACAGAATCGATCTTGCGTATCGGCGTGATGGCGTATGGCGATTTTGGGTCTCGAGAAAAAAGGCCGACACGAACGAGTCGGAGAAGAAGTCAACGAGGCCCCTTCCGGACGTCTTCGAGGTGTCCGAGTCGGGGGCCGAACGGCAGCCCGTCGTTTTGCCTGACGTTCGCTATGTGTCGGACATCACGCCGCCGAATCGGCTCGACCTCGCACCACGACATCTCCTCCGAAGAGACGGCCGCATCACGAAGCTTGAGCCTCCGCCGAATTGGCCAAAGAAGAGCTTCAATACGGATGGTTACCGCGTAGAGGGCAAAGAGATCGTCCCAGCCTTCTCGTACGAGGATGTCATCGAGAAGGCTCCGAGCATTTATACGATGCAGTCGTTGGATGGGCGCATCCTCAAGACCACTGACGAACGCCTCTCGTTCGTGCTGCTCGACCCGCCTATCGGCGACCTCACGAAGCTCGGTGGCTGCAGTTATCTTCGCCGTCCTATCTTTGTCGCGCGTGAGGCGGGCGGGATGTGGCTCGTCTCGCGGGATGGCTGCTATCTGGCAGTCACGAACGACTTCAAACGGCTCGAAGCACCGTCCGTGTTCGAGACGGCCTACCGCGGGCCGTGGGGTTGGAACAACGAGGGCGAGCCGGCTGCCGTGGCGGCGGTGTTGTGGATTCTGTGCGGCCTACCGCTCGTCGCGACGTTCGTCTTGATCACCCGCCGTTGGTTTCTCAAGAGCCCGCGCTTGGCGGCATGGTCTGTCCCAGCGATGGCCACGCTCTACATCCTCATCACGGCCCGCGCTTTGTGGCAGCTCCGCGACTTTCGCTGAATGCCGGTGTCGGATCGTCCCGGCACCGCCTATCCTCGACTGCGTCGTGCTGAACGTCCTGTTCGTTTCACTGGAGCTCTTTCCTTGGGTCAAGGTGGGCGGGATCGCCGACGCTGTCGCGGCGCTGACGCACGCGCTCGCGTCGCGCGGACATCGCCTCACGGTCGCGGTTCCTCGACGCGAAGGGGTCTCGTACGAGATGAAGGACGCATCGTCCGTCGCGATCGTCCCGCTCGACATCGAAGGCTACGCGTCGGGCGACCTCTACGGGCACGACGTGATGGAGACCAGCAAGGAGAGCCTTCGGCATGCCGCGCTGGCGCGAGCGGTGATGGATCTGATCTCCGAGAGGGCTCGTAGCGGCGCGCCTTTCGACATTGTGCACGTGCACGATTGGCCGCTTGCGATGATCCCTTATCTGCTGCGCGAGAAGAGGATGGAGATCTCCCCGACCACGCGCAGCGTGCTGACGATCCACAACGTCGCGTTTCAAGGGGTCATGCCGCCCGAGGCCGTTTTGCATTTTGGCCTCGACCCGGCGATCCATCTGCGTGACGACCGCCTCCTCTTCCACGGTCGCGCGAGCATGCTGAAGGCCGGCGTCGTCGCGGCGGATGCCTTGACCACGGTGTCACCGACGTACGCGCGCGATCTCTTGACGCCCGAGCATGGTCAGCTCCTCGACGACATCCTTCGGACGCGACGTGAGCGCGGCTCACCCGTCCACGGCATCTTGAACGGCATCGACACCGACGTCTGGAATCCGAAGACGGACGCTGCGATCGCGACCCGCTATGATGTTGATGGTGAGCCGCCCTCGGCGCTCGAGCGAGTCCACGCCGCCAAAGCGAGCTGCAAGAACGCGCTATTCACAGAGCTCGGCGTCGAAGGGCAGGCCGAGCGTCCGCTGTTCGCCTATGTCGGTCGTCTCTTCTACGAAAAGGGCGCCGACATCCTCGCCGCGTCGCTCGACGGGATCGCCACGCGCGGCGCGAACGTTGTCGTCGTGGGCACGGGTGACGCCACGACTGTGGATGCCATCACGCGGGCTGCTGCCGGCGTGTCGACCACAGGCGCGGCGGTGAAGGTGCTTGGATGGGTCGCGGAGGAGAGGGTACATCGGGTCTTCGCCGCGGCTGACGCACTGCTCGTTCCGTCGCGCATCGAGCCTTGCGGCCTCGTGCAGATGTATGCGCAGCGTTATGGAACGTTGCCGATCGCACGCCGCACGGGCGGGCTCATCGACACGATCCTCGATCTCGACGAGCGACCGGGCGAAGGCCATGGGCTTCTCTTCGATGGCGAGAGCAAGGAGGCGCTGCTCGCGGCCGTCGACCGGTGGCTTGGGCGCTCCCAAACAAATCGCCTCGCCGCCGCCGTGCGAGCCATGCGGCTCGTCCGCGACTGGAGCCGCCCGGCCTCCGAATACGAGCGTGTCTACGTCCAAGCGCGAAGCTTGCCGCCGGCGCTCGCGGTGTGATCTCCGGCGTCGCGGGATCTTCCCTCGGCCAAACGATTTCGCGCGTCGTGATCGGGAGGGAAGCCGCTGTCTCTCGCGAGCGTTTTTACTGTTGGATGTCTCAGCCAACGACGCAGCGCGAAGCATGGAACGTGGACAACCCACAAATTCCCGTGGACAACGCGCAGATTCCCGTGGAGTTGGGCTCGTATGACGTCGAGGAGTCGCCAAACGACTACGGAAACGACTACGGGATTCCTGGCTTCCTAGAAGGAGAGGCCACGCCAACGACGCAGATGCCCTCGCTCGCGAAGCCCTTCGCAGCCTTTGGCGCGGCGGCTGGGTTGTTCGCGATCCTGGCGCTCGGTTCTTTTCGCGACGCAGCGCGTGATGTCTCGCCGCTTGCCCCGATGGTCGCCACGGCGGTCATCGGCGCGCTCGCTGGTGTGGTGCTTCGACGATGGCGCCGCCTACATCACCCGCGCCTTCCACGCGAGGCGATGGTACTTCGCGTCGGGATGGTGAGCAGCCTCGCCGGCGCCGCGAGCGGCGGGCTCGTGGGGCTCTTCACATGGGGGATCGACGGCTTCGTTCGATTCGCCGTCGGTGGAGCGTTCGTCGGTCTCCTCTTCTTGCCGTCGTGTCTCGTCGTCTTTCAGGCAGCTCGGCGGGCGGGGAGAGGACGCCATGGCTCGCTCGTCGCCGGATCGGATCGACGGACCGTCGTCTCGACCGTCCTCGCCGGCGTCGCCTTCTCGGGAGCTACCCAGATCCCGGCGCTCCTCAACGTCGAGGTGTCGAACGAGCTCGACCCCATCGTCCAGGCGATGCTCTCCATCGTCGTATGCCTCGGGTCGGTCGTCGCCATCACGATCCTTCAGCGCCGCGACGCCAAGGCGCGCGCTGCGTTCGAGACCTACAAGAAAGACGCCGCGTGGCTCGACCGCGTCGACGACGACATCGACGTTGCCGCCGACAACCCCGGCTCACCAAAGCCGATCGATCTCGGAATTGGCGCCGAGCGCTGGACGCGATCGACGGACTCCAATTATCGCGTTAGCGGGCGAGGGGATGTGCTCGTCAAAGGATCCATCGCCGAGGCGGGCGCAGCGCTCGATGAATGCAAGCGTCGCCGCCACCACGCGCTGCTCGTCGCCGTGTCGAGCCTCACCGCTGTGACTCTGTCGTTTGCTCTCCGCCTGTCGGTGTTCTTCCAATGATGAGCATCAAAAGCCTGAAGAGCCTCAACGTGAATATCAATCTCGACACGATCACGCGGCTCTTCAACAAGCCGGTGACGAAGACGGCGCTCACCCCGCAGACACGCGGGCGGCTCGAGGTCGCCTTCACGGTCGTCGCCACCGCCGCTGTCGTCGTCGGCCTGTCGGGTGTGGTTCGACCCGATCCCGCGAAGCTCGCGCTCGCGGCCCAAGCAGCGATCACGATGCCGACGACGTCCGTCCCCGACCACCCTTATGAGCCTATTTCTCGGCTCGACGGCGTCGCAGACTCCAAGAACGTCGACGCGGCGTTCATCAGCGCCGTCGCGCGGGGCGATATCCCTGCGATGGAGAAGCTCTATCGCAAAGAGATGTCGAAGAGCGAGATGCTCTCGGCGGCTGCAGAGTCGGGCGACACGGCGACGGTCGAATGGGTGCTCGCCCACGGCGCGGACATCCACGAGGCCGAAGACACGCCTCACGCCCCCGTGTTGATGGCCGATGAGCACGCCGACGTCGTCAGCCTTCTGCTCGCGCGCGGCGCGAGGGAGGCGTCGCTCGCGGCCGCAGCGCAAGCGGGCGCGGCGAACAGCGTCGACCGACTCCTCACCATGAAGATGCCCGTCAATCCAAGCACGGCGTCACCACTATCGAGCGCTATCGCGTCCACGCGAATGACCGGTGACAAGAAGAAGCGCATCATCGAGAAGCTCTTCGCCGCCGGGGCCGAAGCGAACCGCGACGGAGTGGCCGACGACGGCACGAGCCTACGCGCCCTCACAGCGGCCGTGGGCGCTTGCCAACCGAACATGGATCTCGTGGACTATCCAGCGCAGCTCGATACGCCAGAAGACTGCATCCCGATCCTTCGCTTGCTCGTACGGCATGGCGCGCGCGCTGACGGTGACACCTTGATCTCGGCGCTCTCGCCCGCGACCTTGCTCCACGAAGCGGCTCACGATGGTATGGTCGAGGCCGTTCTTTCGGCGCGTCTCGAGCCCGGCGCGACCGCGACGGCGCTGAGTCGGACAGAGATGCTCCCATCGTCGATGAAGAAGGTCATCGCGAAGGGCGTCGATTGGGGATGGCGTGATGGCGAAGAGGATGCTGCGCTCCCGCTCATCACGGCGGTGCGAGCGCATGACTACGAGACGGTCCGCATGATGCTCGAGAGCGGCGCGCCTGCCGGCCGCGTCTACAAGTACGAACAGACGGCGCTCAGCGCCGCGATCGACGGCTTGACCGGCGACGAGTGGAGCGCCGACGCGAGGATGATCGAGCTACTCATCGCACATGGAGCCGACGTCAATCGTCGACACCCCGACGGACGCACGCCGCTCTTTGCGGCCGCCGAGGCGGGCGACGTCAAAACGATTCACGTGCTCCTCAATCATGGCGCACGCGTCAACGAGGTCGTGCTCGACGACACAGCGCTGAACGCCGCCGAGCAGAGCGGCCACGTGTCCGCCGCGCGTGTGCTCCACGCGCGAGGGGGACGTCGCGCGAGATGAGCCACGCGCGCCGTCGTCTGCCTACAAGCTAACCCTGCATCACGCGGGCGAGGGCAGGGCGCTCCATCGCGCGCGCAGACCACGCTTGCACGTTCTTGAAAGGCCCGATGTCGACGCCAAGGCGCGAAGCAAACGGGACGAACGAGGCCGCCGCGCAGTCGACCAGCGAGAACGAGCTGCCGAGCATGAACTGCCGGCCTTCGAGGTGGTGGTCGAGGATGCCAAAGTACTTTTTGAGGTCGGTGAGCGCAGCCTCACGAGCCTTCGCGTTGCGGTGGTCCTCGGGCGCGCGATCGCCGTTCAGGATGACGCGGACGAGCGCGTCGTGAACGGAAACCGACACCCAACACATCCACTTGAACGCCTCGGCTCGCTCCGGGCCGCCCTTTGGAAAGAGCCCTTTCTCGACACCGAACGTCTCACCCAGATAGAGCAGCTGCGCGAGTGACTCGAAGATGGCCACGCCATCGACGACGAGGACGGGAATCTTTCCGTTCGGATTCAGCGCGAGAAACTCGGGCGTCTTCTGGTCGCCGTCGAGCGCCATCTTCTTCTTCTCGTACTCGACACCAAGCTCCTCGAGCGCCCAATGGACGCGCGTCGCGCTCGACATCGGCTTGTAATAGAACGTGATCGCCATCAGCGAGAGGTAGCACGGAATCCCGCGGACGTGGCGGGCCGCTCATGTGCGCGCGCACGCAGCCAAGCGCGCGCGCAGCCACGAAAATCGGGGATGTTGGCCGTGCCGCGGGCGTTCGTCGATGGCGCCGACCTTGCTGTAGGGCGCTCCGAATGAACCGGAGGCCATCGATGAAGAATCGCGTTTGGAATGTCACCGCAGTCGTCGTTTTCGTTGCAGCTGTGGGGACCAGCGTCGCTTGCGCTGCGCCGGAAAGCTCCGAGCAGGGTGAGAAGACGGGGTCCGTCGCCTCTGCGCAGACCTTGCGTGAATGCCGTGACGAGTGCTCTGGCAACAGCGTCTCCTGCCACGCCCATTGCGGTCAGGACCACAGCAGCGCCATCGACATCGCGTGCCACCGCCGATGCACCTCGAACTTCAACGACTGCTACCTATCCACCTGTCCGATCATCACCGCACCACCTGACACATCGACCTTGGATCCGAACGCTGGCGGTGCGAAGCCGCCGAAGTTGACCGAGCCCGTGGTTGACACGATCGGCGAGCCGGAGGTCCCGAAGTTCGTCGCTGACTTCCCGGTCGTCGACACGATCTCGTCCGAGAAGGAGGGCGCGACGACGGGCGAAAAGACGGATACCGGAGCCGATAGCGTCAAGAAGTGACCGCGCCCTTGCGGGGGCATTGACGGCGCCTGGAAGGATCAGTATCGAAAGCTGGAAGTTGAACTTCCAACTTTTGATCTGGTCCATCCGAAAGGCGGGCAACATGGCACGACGACGTTCGGTCCCCATGCATGCGGTCGTGATGTCGACGGTTTGCGCGATCACCGCGTTCGCGGTCGGCTGCGGATCGTCGAGCCGATCGGGGTTTGGGTCGGAGACGACCACCAACCAGCCTGCGGAGACCGACGCCGGCAATGGCGCGACGTCGAGTGGCGGCTTCGTGACGACGGGAGACAGCGGAGCGCCGTCCGACGATGGTTGCACCGCCGAGGCTCGGCTCGTGTACGTCGTCACCGAAGAGAACGACCTGTACAGCTTCACGCCCAACAAGCTGGCGTTCGCCAAGATCGGGCCATTGAATTGTCAGGCGCCGAGCGGGGTCCGCCCGAACTCGATGGCGGTCGACCGCTCCGGCACCGCCTGGGTGAACTACTCGGACGGCTCCCTGTTCGAGGTGAGCACCAAGGACGCGAGCTGCAAAGCGACGGACTACAAGCCGCAACAGGGCCTCACCGAGTTTGGAATGGCGTTCGCGACGAATGGTCCGTCCTCGAAGGAAGAGACGCTGTACGTCGCAGGCCTCAACATCTTGTTCGGCAAGACGTTCGGAAAGATCGATCTCACGACGATGAAGCTGACGCTCATCGGCGACTATTCGGGTGCCCTCAAGGGAAAGAACGCGGAGCTCACGGGGACTGGAGACGGTCGCTTGTTTGGCTTCTTCGCGACGTCGCCCGCCGCGACGCTCGCCCAGATCGACACAGCGAGCGGCGCCACGTCGGGCGACAAGTCCCTTCAGAGCGTGAACACGGGCAAGGCCTGGGCGTTCTCGTTCTGGGGAGGCGACTTCTGGTTCTACACCGCCACCGAGACAGCGCCGTCGCAAGTGACGCAGCTCCGATCCAGCGACGGACAAATCACCACGGTCATGCCAGACGTTGGTGGGTTTCACATCGTCGGTGCCGGCGTCTCCACGTGCGCGCCAACGACCGCGCCGAAATGACGACCTAGCGTCGATTTCACGCAACGCACGTCGCGCGAGGCCGAAGTGGTTGAACGAACCACAAGGAGCCTCTCATGACCGAAGTACATGCAGCGTTGCCGCGACACTTTTCTCGAGACGAGGAGGACGCGCTTCGACGCGACGAATCGACGAGCGACATCGTCAAGAAGGATACAGGAGCCAAAGTCGACATCTTCGCCAGCGATCACACGTGGAGCGAGGTCAAAGAACACCAGCAAAACGCGGACATCCTCTACGCGAAGCTCGCGGTCGAGCACGCCGCGATCGAAGGATTCGAGATCTCGGAGGTCACTCCGTTGGGCGTCGACGCCTGGGTCCGCGTGCCCGGATCAGGAGCCGGCTCCGGGGACGCCGCTGGCGCCGTCGGCGGCGCGGCGGTCATCGCGGGTGCCGTCAGCGGTCTCGCGCTGGGCGTCTACGAGCTCGGCGAGGCGCACCTCAAGGGCGAAGAGCAGGCGGCCGCGCTCGAGCGAGGCAACATGCACGTCGCGCTCATCTCGGTGCTCGACTTACCGACGAGCTACGCGAAGGCGCGGCTCGAGGGGCCTTACAAGAACGTCGACAAAGGCTTCCACAGCCGCGCGCTCAAGATGGCCGAGCAGCTCATGGCGGATCCGAAGGGGCTCGCCACACTTCGCATGCACGCAGATCGTGGCATGGCCGCGGCCGAGAAGCTGATGCGCTCCCATCTGCCGCCGGAGGCGTTCTTCAAGGCGAATCCAAAGCTCGCTCGCGACTTCGTGAAAGATGCCGCCTTTCGCGAAGGGTTCAACGCGTTTCTCTACACGAAGGCGAACGGCTCCGCCGCGGAGATCAAGGCCATGACCGAGGGCCTCGAGAGGCGCGATGGGTGGTACGCCGCGAGCAGCATCCAGGTGCGTGGTTAGTCCGCGCGGCTACGGCGCAGACGAGGCCACGCCTGGAGACGGCGGCCCTGCCGGACAGGGCATCCTCGCGGCCGCGCGCGCCGTCACGGCGACGTACACGCGAAGGTAGTTGCCGTGCGCATGCGCGGAGGTGACTTCGATCTTGTCGAGGTCGCCTTTGAAGCACGCAGCGGCGCTACCAAACGTCAGGTCGTTCGAGACCTTCTCCCGCACACCCTTGAGACGCTCGCTGAGGTCGAGGCGAAGCGCCGCCCTTGCTTGGTCGCGGATCTTGTCGCCGTCCGCGACGGCTTTGAGGGACAAGAAGAAATTCTTCGTCTCGATCGTCGACTCGAGATCGGGGATCGTGAGCTCGTTGTCAGCGACTTGAAGATGCCCGCTCAAAAACAGATCACCGTTGAGATCGATGTCCTGTCCGAACTTGTGCACAGGCCCTTTGATATGCACTTTGAGGACGATTTGACCTTGCGACTCGTAGATCTCCGGATTCTCGAGATAGAGCTTTGGAAACTCGGACGAAAAGAAATACTTACCGTCCGTAAACAGCATACCCATCGCCTTTTGAAGCTCGTCGTAGCGGGCCGCGATCGGGATCGTCACCGTAAACGGTCCAGGCTGAACGACCGAGACGTTGGCGAAGGGCGGAAGGGGAGGCGGGGTCGCAGGCGCGGCGCATGGGAGCGTCACTTCGGGGGCGACGACCAAGGCGATGTCCTTTTCCAGACCGTCGGCGATGACCGTGGGACCTGCCTCGATGCCGAGCACCTTCAACGTCGCGCAGCCTTTGGCGTCACCGATCGGCAGGTCGATGGGCTTCGAGATGCGTGCATAGGCTTCTTCGAGGCCTGGCTTGACGTCGTAGTTGAAGTCTTTGAGCTTCGTCGTCAGCTCGGCCGAGATCCCGTCGAACACGCCGGCGACGTGGTCGACGACCTTCACGCGGCGGTCTGTCGACGTGACCTTCACGTCGAGCGATTGAAGCTTCACTTTGTACTCGGTGCTGATCACCGGCTCGGCGAGGACGTGAATGTCGAACGGCAGATCGAGGCTGCCGACGGGCATGTCGAGCGTCGACTTGACGTGTGCGTCGAGGACCACGCGACCTTGCGAGAAGCTCACTTGCAGCGGATCGCGTGTCCAGGTGTAGCGCCGCTTCGTTCGAAGAATGTCGACGGTGCCTTCGCCGGTGCGAGGCATCTGATCGTCGAGGCCGTCCTTCAACCCCGTGCTCGTGACCGAGATGTGCGCGACGACGCGCGACGGCGTCGGATCGGCGATCGGCGCGCCGGGAGTCGCGGGTGGCCGCGGCGGGTAGACGGCGCCGAACGAAGAACAACCCACCACGAGGAGCGTCGACGTGAGAAGGGACGCAGCGAGCGACCGTTTCGAACGGTTCACGTGGCGTGAAGCGGGAAAGCTGCGAGGCAAGCGGCTTTTCATCGGCGGCATTGTGCGCGGTCTCCGGGTGAAACGAAATCACCGTGAAGCAAGCTCACCGAACGCCGGCGAATCGCGCTCTATTCCTGGCGGAGCGAAGCTAGAAGGTCCCGGTCGCCGACGCGCCGAGAACGTTCGGGGCAAGCACAGGGGCGAGGGCGGACGACGTCGTCTTCTTTGGCGACGTGAAGATCAGGTATGCGCCGCCGCCGATGCCGACCACCGCGACACCCCACGCGATCGCGTTGATCGGCAAGAGCGTCTTTCCGAGAGAGACGGCGTCCGCGCCGGTCTGGTCGAAGTTTCCGGCGCTGTCGATGCACTTCGGCGTGCAGTGTTGGTCGGCGGTCGATCGCGCGGAGAGGAGCATGAGGCCCGTGATGGTCGCGCCCGCTGCGCCGAGCACACCGACGCCACCGAGGACGTACCCGATCGTTCGGCGTGTGTTCGTCGTCTCCTTCGTCACCAAGACGGTCTTGCCTTCGACCACGTCGAGCGCCGGGATGACGATGTCTTCTTTCGTCCCTTCCGGTGGTGTGTTTCGTTGCATCGACCACGGCTTCTTCGTCGAGGCGCTGGCCTCGATCGTGTGGACGCCTGGGTCCACGGGCCAGAACGACCATGAGCTCTTCGCGACGATGACGCCGTCGATCCGCACGACGAGATCGCTCGCCTTTTCTTCTGCCCGAAGCACGTACCCCGAGAGTCGAGGTGTGATCGCGGCGAGCTTCACCCGCGCGGCCTCTTCACGTTGCTTCTTGCCGCTCGCCTGCGCGAGCTGACGCACCGATTCGAAGTTGCGCCATGCCGTCGCGAGCTTTCCGAGCTTCTCGTAACAGACCGCGATGTTGAACTGCGTGCCGATGCCGGGATCGAGTCGCTGCGCCTCCTCGAATTTGACGAGCGCCTCGGCGAACTTCCCCTGCTCGGCGAGCGCGGAAGCGTCGGCGAAGAGCTTTTCGGGATCGGCGGAGCCGCTTTGCGTCGACGGCTGCGCGAAGGCGTCGTTGGTCGTGCAAAGCGACGTCGCGAGCACCACGGCGAGCGTCGTAAGGAGAGCAACGATGGTCTTGTGGTTCGACATCGCGTTAGTCCTTCGCGCTCTTGGCCATGCCGTTCGGATCGCTCTTCGCGGCGCTCGTCGCCGGTGCCGTGGGGGTCGTCGCGGTTTTTGGAGGTGTTGCTGGAGGTTGTGTGCGTCGCGTTGGGGTGCGGGCGGTGGAGCTCGATGGAGGGCTGCGTGAAGGTGGCTTGTCCGCAGAGCTCACGACCGTCGCCTCGGACGTGCTCGACGGCGCCGACGGAGAGGCGAGGCTGGCGGACGGCGCCGTATCGATGGAGGGCATGCTCGTGATCGGCGCCGCGGCGCGTGCGTCGACGGCCGGAGCCGAACGTCCGCGCCACGAGACCGCGCCGATGAATCCTGCGACGAGGGCGACACCGATGAGGCTCGACACGACGACGAGCGTGCCCCGGCGGTTCGAGGCGTGGGTGGGTCGAGGCTCGCCGCGCGCTTCTGCCGCAGCGCTCCCACGAGAGGACGTCGCGATGGCGGGGTCGCTCGGCACGGTCTGGGCGAACGCAACGCCGTGATGCCCCGTGTCGGAAGGGGGAGACGCGAGCGTGCGGGTGAGCGAAGCGCGGCTCGCGAGCGAAGCGCGTTGGGACGGCACACCGCCCAGCGTCGCGATGATCCGCGCGGCGTCCGCCCTCGCCGACGCAGGGCCGTAGACGGCGATGGCATCCGCAAAGTCGGCGAGGTTGGTGAAACGATCGGCGGCTTCGCGCCGAAGGCATGTCGCGACGATGGCGGCGAGACCAGGTGGCACATCGGGACGCACATCCCCGAGCCATGGCGCTTGGCCCGAGAGGACGAGCGCACCAAGCTCGGCGATCGTCTCGGCGACGAAAGGCGGCTTGCCGGAGAGAAGCTCGTAGAGGATGACGCCGATCGCCCAGATGTCGGCGCGATGATCGAGGTGCTTGGCGCTACGCAGCTGTTCGGGCGACATGTAGAGCGGTGATCCCATCACCGTCGATGTCTTCGTCATCGTCATGCTGGAGTCCGCGCGCTCCATCTTCGAGATGCCGAAGTCGAGCACCTTCACGCGCGGCCCATGGCGTGTGCTCGCGAGGAACAAGTTCGATGGCTTCAAATCGCGGTGAACGATTTGATTCGCGTGCGCCTCAGCGATCGCATCGCACGCTTGGAGGACGTAGTCGACGGCCTCTTCGACGCTCAACGTGCCCCGCGCTTCGAGCACTTCGTCGAGGTCGGAGCCGTCGAGGTACTCCATCACGATGTAAGGCTTTGCGTGCTTCGTGGCTTTTCGTGCGGCCTCGGGTGTCGTCTCAGCGACCTCGAACACGCGTGCTACGTGCTCGCTCTTCATGCGAATGACCGCGCGCCCCTCCTTCAAGAAACGAGAGAGCGTGTCTCTGTCATTGGCGAGCTCGGGCAGGAGGAACTTGATCGCGACGCGGGTGTTTGGCTCGGGAGCGTGCTCGTCGAAGGCCGCGAGCACGACCCCCATGCCGCCGACGCCAAGGACACGCTCGATCCGATAACGCCCTGCGAACAGCTCGTGCGCCGACGGAATGCCCTCGAGCACGAGATCGTCCGTGCTCAGCGGCTCGGCATCGGGATGAGTCGCAACAGCCATCGCGAGGGCCTTCAGCGTACCACGCTCGTTCATGGCACGAGCCTCGCTACCGACACACCACCGAGGCCTACTTGTGCGAGAACGACGAGGCGATCCCCGTCCACGACGGCGAGGCGGCGTCCGGTCGTGTTGGGCGGTGATTGGGCAGGGAGGTCGCACACGCCACTTGGACCGAACACGGTGTCGAGCCTGCCATCACTCTCGAAGCGAACGAGCTTGCCGTCCGCGAGCAGAATGGTGATGCGACCGTTGGCATCCACCGTAACGTGTTGCGCGCCTGGCAACGAAGCGAGCGCGGGCGAGGCCTTTGCGACGTTGTCCGCGAAGGTCGGATCGATCTGGCCGTTCGACGTGAGCGCGACGACGGAGAACTTGGTCGCGCCAACCACGACAGCGCGATCGCCATCGAGCGGCGCGCACCTCACCCCCGACCCCGAGCCGTCGAGCCGAACGCTTCCCGTGCCGCCGAACGTCACGTCGAGCGCGCCACTGCTCGTCCAGCGTGTCAACATCGGCCGATTGTCCTGCACGCCGGCGGGTCCGCACGCCACGACACCGTTCGTGCTCGTCAAAAACACAGTGGTGGGAGCGGTGACGCCCGCGGCGTAATTGACGCGCGCGACACCTGCGTCGCCAAACGTCGTGGCGACCGCACCCGTGTTGTCGAGCGTCGCGACGCGCCACTCCGTGGAGTTGAGGTTCGTGCCCGAGATCACATAGCGAGCGGACCCCATCCCGACAGCCATGCTCGCAGGAGCAGCGATGCCGTTGACGGAGGCGTCCCCTTTTCCAAACGTCGTATCGAGAGCGCCATTGGCGCCGGCCCGAAGGACCGAGATCCGCTCTCCGCTGAGCCCGACGGCCATGAGCACGCTCTGTCCATCTGCAGCGATGGTCTTCGTGGCGGTAGGCGCGGAGATGTGCTGGACCTTTCCGGTCGAATCGATGCGGTCGACCGAAGCGGGACCGTTTTCATCCACGTACGCCGCGACCATGTCCGAGCCCGACGCGTGAATCTCTGTGGGGAACTGGACCGTCGCTGCGCCATCGGGCCAAAGCGACACGAACCCTGTCTTGAGCTCGCCGAACGACGTGTCGAGCGCGCACGGGTGCGCAGCCACGGTAATCTTGAGCGACGCGGTCTTCGTCGTCGGTCCACTCGTGGCGACCAAACTGACGACCTGAGAGAGGGACGCGTTGCCGAGCGACTTGAACGTGAGCGTCGTCGATGTGGAGCCCGCTTCGATCGTCGACGCCGTCACGGGGGCGATCCCCTTGGGCTGCGGATCGGCGACGGACACAGTCACACGCTTGTCGAAGCCGTCGATTCGTTTGATCGCGATCGAGACGCTGCTCTCCCCCTGCCAGGGGATCTCCAGGCTCTCCGGGACCACGAGCTCGAACGTCCCGACCTCGCCCGTCTCCGGATTGACGACGGCGCCGTCGCCGACCACGAGCCCTGGCGGCGGGCGCGAAGGGTCGTAATCGTCGAAGTCAAAGAGAAACATGCACGCATCGAGCGTGCAGAGCGCGAACGCCCCGAGCATGAGCGCGCGGGCGGCCGCCGGGACCTTCAACGCGCCGCGGCCCATGACCACGAACGAGCCACCGCAAACAGACCGTCGCGGGTGGCCTTGGACCGCGATCCGCGGGCTGCCGTCCCCATCGCGTGGACAGCCGGCCGACGCCTTCGTTGTGGTGGCTTTGCGCATCATGGGAGGAGCCGCGCCACGAACCAGGTGTCCTTCGTGTTCCCCGCCACGACGAGTCGGCCATCCGCAAGGACCAGCATGCGGCCAACCGCGGTTCCAGGAAAAAGACGTGCTCCGCCATCGAGCGTGAAGCTTGGATGAGGCGCGCCACTGGCCGTCCGCCCAACCACGAACGCCCGTGGCGTGAGAACGGGGCCAAGGTCTCCGCCGACGTAGATGGTGCCGGCCGCTTCGTTCTTCACGACGGCGGTCGGCCTCATCGGACCAAGCCCATCCAACCGTGCTTCTCCCGCGTTGGCGAAGGTCGTGTCGCGTGATCCGTCTTGGCGAAGGCGAAGCACTTGCCCCGTGTCCGTGGGGTCGCTCGCTGCGACGAGCAGCCCGTCACCGGCAGCGTTGGGCACATCCGGGGCGACCCCAAAGCAAGCGCGGCTGCCTGTCAGCTCGACGGAGCCCTGAGCGCCAAACGTCGCGTCGGTCGACCCATTGGCATTGAATCGAAGGACGACCGCCTTGCTGGGGACGAGGACGTTCGCGCAAACGACGACGTGAGCGCCGCCCGTGAGCACCGCATCTGCGGGAGAGAACGCGGGCGTGCGGGAGAGCCCTGCGTCACCAAACGACGTGTCCGCCGCGCCCAGCGCGTCGAAGCGCCGGATGTCGACCGCGCCACCCTTGATGAAGGCCTGCTCGACGAGAACGAGCTTGTCGTCGGATGTCGCGAGGAGGCGTATCGGGCTTCGCAGCCCGGCAAGTGGCTTCTGCCACGCCATCCCGCCATCGGAGTGAAGCGCGAGGAGCCGCTCGCGACAGTTGTCCGCGAGCACGATCGTGCCGTCCGATTCGATCGCCATGCGAAGCTGGGTCGCGCAATCGTTCGTCGGAGCCGTCACGTCCGCTTCTGCGATCCGCGTGAACGTCGTCCCCTCTTCTCGATACAGCGCCATGATGCCGGAAGGGTCGATCTGTCCCGTCTGCTGCACGAGGTGATAGACCATCACCACGACGCGACCTTGTTTGTCGACCGCGACGTCCTGAAGGATCTCGCCGGTCGTCCCAAGCGCGAGCCCGCCGTCCCCGAAGCTCGGGTCCTCCCCCGTGCGCGTGACGGTCAAGGTCGTGACGCCCTCATCGCGCGCAGGGCTCGGAGGCTCCCCTGGTGCCGGTTCGGCGGTCGCGACGAGCGTGATGGAGACGGAGCCCGCTGCCGCCTCCGCCGCCGCCGTGAAGGCGAGCTCGGTTGACGAAACATCAACAGGAATCACCACATCGCTCGCGCTGACGTTCGCCGGGAGCGGCGTCGCCACGCGAACGCGAACAGGCCCTCGGTAGCCTCGTCGTTCGAGCGCAATCGCGACGCGCGCCGTCGTTCCGACCTGCACGACCACGGGCGCGATCGCGTCGAGCTTGATCAACGTCCCGTTGACCGCGCCGTCACCTCCGACGAATAGGCCCGCCGGATCCGTGACTTCGTAGTGGTCGAAGTCGAACAGGAGAAAGCATCCGCCGAGGGCAAACGAGAGCCCACCGAGCGCCAGCAATCTCAACCGGTATGCCGAACCCACGAACGGCGATCTTAGGGCACCTCGAGAGGATGCGCAGTCCCGGCGTCGGTGAAGACGACCCCCATGCCGACCCACCCTGGCGTGGCTGGGAGCGGTCCTGCTGTGGAACGTCGTTCATAGCCTCACGCGCGCGCCTTTCTCGCGCCTCGCGGTCCCTCCGCATCTCGCGTTCGGCGCCCGCAGCGACGAGTGTCTCTCCGGCGCTGACACGTAGGTTGACGTCAGAGCATCTTCGGTTGGCGCATCATCGCAAGGGGGCGATCACGCCGCCGTAGTGGATGCGCGGCGGCGGCGGGTCGAGATCGTTTTTCCTACGCGGCTGGACGAGGTCAACGACGACGCAGTTGCCTTCGATCGCGAGCACGCGCGCCTCTTCGACGCTGGCGGCGTAGTGCACGTACTTCTTGCACGAACCGCAGAATCGCTGATTCGGATCGGTGGTGGGGCGGAGCTGGTCCCACTGCTTGGGGCACTGGAGCTCGAAGCGAACAGGACAGCGCTCGATCGGCGGACGAGAGATCGTCCGGCGCCACGACGACCCCATCTTCGGCCCCAATCGCTGAATCGTCTCCGCGAGCTCGTGGAACTGCGGATGCTCGGGCGCGAGGTCACGGATGGTGAGCTGCGCGCGGATGAACGCAGCCTCGTCGAAGCGCCCCTCCTCCTCGAGCCAATCGGAGTAGACCGTGCGTGTCGCGTCGTCGTCGGGATATTCGTCGAGCATGTCGAGGAAGCGCTGCTCACGCTCGCCAGGCGGCTCACGAAGGAGAATGTTGATGTCGTAAGGACCGACCGACATCACGTCGACATCTCGCAGGACCGTCGGCGCCGTCATCGCCTTGCGGTTGACGAACGTCCCGCCTTTGCTCTTGAAGTCGACCGCGATGTACCTCCCATCCTTCACGAGGATGCGTGCGTGCCGTTCGTCCACCGACGCGTGCGCGAGGAGCAAATCGTTGCTCGGAAGCCGGCCGATCGTGATCTCGGACCGCGGGAAGCGAAAGAGGATGGGCTTCTGCCCACGAACGCACACCTGGACGACAATCCGAGGCGGCTCCGCAAGCGGCTTTGCTTCGTATGCGGGTGCGTGACTCGCCTCCCGACTCGCCGCCCGCGCCTCGTACGCCCGACTCGGCTCCCGCGCCTCGTACGCCCGACTCGGCTCCCGCGCCTCTTCCGTTCTGGTGGTCGTCATGCGTTCGCGGGATAGACTGACGAACGCGGCCCATCTGACGCCGCCACCGGACCTCGAGGATCGGTCTGCCTTTTCTCGACGGGTTCTCGACGCGGGGTGTGGTGCGGCGACCTCGGCGACCTCGAGGATCGGTCCGGCTTTCTCGACACGAGGGCCCGCGGTGCTCCTCGTCTTGGAGGCGGCTTCTTATTGGCGTGTCCAGATGACGTCGTAGGTGCTCCGGCATAGACCGAAGGCGGGGTGATTGACCTGGACCGTCAAGGACCCACTGACGCGGTCCGATGCCGTGTGGTGCAGGGTGCCGATCCAGTGCTGTGTGCCTCGGCTGTCCGCTGTTGGACAGGTGAAATCCTCGTCCGCGCGGCATTTGTCTTGGCTGATCACGTCAGCGGCGCGCGTGCAGCTCGCGGCAGCTGGATCAGGTGCAGTGCCCAACACGACTGTTTCGTCCGCGATCGCGCCGCAGTTCCCGTTCGTCTCTTCGTAATGCACGCGCCACGTGCCTGAGAGCTCGCCGAACGCACACGTGAAGTTCTCGTCTCCATGATTCGAGGACGAGCAGCCAGCGAGGCCGACAATGGCGATGATGAGCGTGACGCCGATCGCGACGAGCGACCACGCCAACGTGGCGGTGCTGACCACGGCGCTGACGACAGTGCGTGTGAAGTCGAGGGCGACGTATATCGTGCTTCGTGTTGTGTTGCGCCTCGTGTTGCGCCTCGAGCTGCGTTGGGCGGCGTGCGTCATGGTGCTCGCGATGAGCTCGGTCGTGGAATGGTTCATGGTCGTCGGGCTCCTTGTGCCGACGCATCCTGCGGAGCTGCACGACTCCAAGTGCACGTGCGATTAGAGTGGACTGCTCACGCGCTCAGCAACGCTCGGATTGGCGCGAAATATCGACGCGCCACGACATGTCATGTCGCAACCCTGAACGCGCTTTTAGTCACGCCTATTCGCACGTGCGGATGGAGCGGAGTCGCGCCGTACGACGGGTCGTGACGCAATGTCCGCCACCATCCTTCGCCAATGGCGAATCCTGCTCATGCTCCCGCGCCCGCCAAGGCGCATCGACACCGCAACGATCGAGTCGCGTCTGCGCGGCCACGGCGTCGAAGTGCATCGACGTACGATTCAACGTGACCTCAACGAGCTCTGCGACGTGTTTCCCATCGTCGCCGACGAGCGCGCCAAGCCCTACGGTTGGAGATGGGCAGACGACGCCGACTTCACCATCGCGTCACCGAGGCCAGACGCACTCGCTCGCCTCGGAGGATGCCTCGAGGTGACCTTCCGGACATCCACCAAGACGCTCACGATGCTGCGCGATCGCCTCGTGATGTGTGATGTCCGCGTCCTCTCGCTCGGTGACGTCACGCGCGACGAAGACCGAGACGAAGAAGGTGAGCGCATCGACGTCGTCGCGGCACGCATCGAAGACACGGATGCCTCGAAACGCATTCTTGTTGGCCACGGCGATCTAGTCGAAATCCTCACCCCGTTCGAGCTACGACGGTTGGTCATCGACCGCACGTCGCGCGCAACAATCCGCCATTCGGCTGGCGGATGAGATCGGTCACCGGAGAGTGGTCTATCGCGAACAAGGCCGAGGCGCCCATTCGGGAATCCGCATCGACGCCCAACCGCTGCTGTATCCAAACGGCCACGCTGCCTACGCCGACTAGGTGTTAGGACGGTGAGGCGAGCCGCCTTCGCCTTGGCGAGCGCGGGGAAGGAGCCCCTTCCTTCATGGCTACGCTACTGCCTAGTGGGTCAGGTGCTGGGCTTGGATGTCCGTATGGCGCGCGCGTAATCTTCAACCTAGCCTGGCCCAAAGCCGGTCCAGGGAGCGCTTGCATACTTGGCCGACCAGGTCTCGCGGGCCGCCTTCGCAAGATCGTTCGTGGATAGCTCGAGGGCTTGCTCAACGGAGGAAAGCGCAGCAGCTGTGTTGGGATCCATACCAAGTGCAATGGCGGCCTCGCAAGCGAGCACGAAGGTCTTGTCGATGACGTGCTGTTGGTCTTTTGGCAGCTTCGCGAGACGCTCGGTCAACATGTTCGTTCCGGACTTGTCGAACATCGGCAGCGGCTTGCCGGCGATCAAGCGGGGCACGTGGAAGAGGCTCATGATTTCACGCCCCCCGAGCTGAGGCACCATCTCAAGGATGTTCGCGACACGTCGAAGTCGAGCAATGGATGTACGCGATGCCGTCGCGACATAGAGCATCGCGTCCACGAGCGTCTCGAGGACAGAAGCGTCAACCTCTCCGCCCACGTATTTGTAGCCCACCACCGAGAGCGCTGCGTTGGTGAAGGTATCGGGCAGCGAGAGGCAACGCTGGAGCATTCCAATGCCGCGAAGGTTGGCGTCGCCATCCACATAGGCCGCTTCGTTGCCGCGGGTAACGACCTCGACACCAAGTACAAATGCCTTCTTTCGAACCCATTCCGGATGATCGGCCGCCGAGCGAATTGCGACCGTGGCGTTTTGGATGAGTGTCGTGAGCTCCGCCTCTTCGAGCTCTGGAATCGCGGACGCGAGCGAGCGGATCATCGTCGTCTCCACCGACGAGATCGTTCCGTCCGCCGCTGCCATGATCGACATGGCCCCGAGATACAACTCCTCTTTCTTACTCTTTTCGCGATCGCGTGTCGGCTCCGCCATGCTCTAGGAGGTATGCGCGAGCGAGCGGATTGTCGAGCAGGAAATCCTGTGCACCTCACGCGTTCTGTTGTTGATAGGCGAGGAGCTCGTTGCGAACTGAACTCCGCGACCAACGCGCTCCCATTCGCGCGACACGTTCGGGCAATCCGTGAGGATGGACGCCCCTGCAAGCCCGCCGAAGCCATCTAGATGCGCTCACGGCGCGGCGTCGTCGTGATCCCCGCTGATCCCCTTGATAGACCTGCGCCCGCGAACGGCGACACCGATCTCTTCCACGGTTGACGAGGGAACCGAGGTTGCCTTGATGCCGAGGCTTGTCCTGATTGATGAGGGAGCCGACATCCGCGCCGTGCGGTGTGCCCGATGATTTCTAGGTTTGCCCTGGTTGATGTGGGCTGCCTGTTCATGCCGAGGTTTGCCCTGGTTGATGATGGATCCGAGGTGCTTGTTTGTTGATGACGCCGAGGTGGTCCGTGGTTGGGGCCGAGACTTACCTCGGTTGAATTAGACGACGTTGTGCCTTGTTGACGAGGGAGGTCGAGCCGCCGCTTCCTGGTTGAGGCGAGCTTGATGGGAGCGCTCATCGATTTGAGCCAGCTCGTTCGGTAATGAGACCACGTTGCCTTGTTGACGAGGGAGATTGAGTCGGCACGTTTCCCGAGGCGAGCTTTGATGGGAGCGCTCATCGATTTGAGCCAGCTCGTTCGGGTGGACGACAGAACGCAACCTGTTGAAGCCGGTTGCCCTGATCGGGCGAGGGTGTTTGGGCGTAATCTATTGTTCGCAGCCTGCGTAGATTCGAAGTGAAGACCAAAAGCGAACGAGCTTCATAACCAGCCCGGCTTTGATCGCAAGGTCTGGGACTCAACTTTGATGAGATGAGCCTGCGTTCTCGTCATGTTGATTGTTCGTACGAAGCTTTGGGTTTCCTTGCTAACGGCACGTGCGCTTCGACAGTGGAAAGACAGGCTGGTAGCGGCCACCGCTCGACCGGCGCCGAACGGTTGTCGGATGGCCAAAACTGGCCCGGGGCCAGGCAAAACTGGCCCGGGCCATATGGTCACTCTTGGAAGTGTCGAGAATCGCTTGATGCGAACGTCGGCATAGAGCTCGCTTGTCGCCGAACGGGAGGCGGTCGACCTTCGTCGTATCGTCGACGCGACCGGCTCCACGGAGCCATCGAGGTTGCCATCGTCGTCTGGTTGGCACCAATGGAGCGATGGTCCGCCGGGTCCGTGACTGTTTGGCGAGTTGAAGCTCGAAGAGCGCAAAGGAGTGGTGTTCATGCATCTTCAGTCCCTGTCAAATGCAGAGCTGCACGCGGAGCTTCAATCGATTTGTGGCGGCGTGCGAAATCATATGGTGACCATGTTGCGATATCTCGCCCAGGTTGACGAGAGATCGCTCTATGCACTCATGGGTTACCGGTCTCTCTTTTCGTACTGCCTCAAAGCACTGCAAATGAGTGAGAACGAAGCAGGTCCTCGCATCGCGGTGGCTCGGCTCGCCAAGATCTATCCATGGGTCCTCGAGGCTCTGGCGACGGGGGATATCCATCTCACGGGTCTCGCCAAGCTCTCGGGTTACATGCTGCCTACCAACTGTCTCGATCTGCTCTTCGAGGCGCGTGGGCGAACCGTGAGCGAAATCGAAGACCTTCTTGCGGTGCGCTTTCCGAAGCCTGATGTCCCTGAATCCATTCGCCCCATACAGCTTCGCGAACGGGAACCTCAGCCAAGGGAGAGTGGGAAGACGGCAGCAGACGGGGAGCTCGCGTTGGCCGAATCAGGTGGTACAAGCGACGTGCAATCAACAGCGTCGACGCTCGAGGAGTCGCCTTTTCGACACAACGCGAACCGCAAGCAAACTGGCGAGTCTCGCGAGGTGCTGAAGGCGCTGTCGGCAACGCGTCACAAGATGCAGATCACGATCGGTACGGACTTGAAGCAAAAGTTGGAACGAGCTCGCGATCTGATGAGTCACCGTAATCGCAGCGGCAGCTACGAGTTCGTCGTCGGGGTCGCGGTTGATCTCCTCCTCGAGAAGTTGGAGCGCGAGCGCCTGGCGATGCTCAAGCGAGCCTCTCTACCAACCGAGGCGGAGAACGAGGTGGCAGCGAAGGAGGAAGAGACAAAAGAGGCGGAGCCGAAGCAGCTGGAGGAGGTGCCGGTCGTGACGGAGCCCGCGGTCGCGAGTGAGGCTACTCAAGACATGGCGAATCAGGCGACGTCGAACGAAACCACCGTCGACCAACCGCCGTCATCGCTGCTGGCGCTTGCGATGCGAGGAGGAGAGTTTTCGACGAAACCAATTGTGACGGAGCCCTTGGCGGAAATGGAGGGTCGGCCTGTTGAGCCGAGCGCATCCAATCTCTCTGCAGATCGGAGACGCGTGACCGTCTCGCGTGCTGTTCGACGCGAAGTCTTCGAGCGTGATGGAGAACAGTGCTCCTTTGTCAGCGACGCCGGAGTGCGTTGCGACGCGCGAAGCTACCTCGAGATTGACCACGTGAGCCCGAAGGCTCTTGGTGGCGAGGGGTCGGTCGCCAACACGAGAGTGCTCTGCGCCACGCACAATCGGCTGGCAGCCGAGCAAGTGTTTGGCCGTGACTTCATCCGGCGCAGAATTCGTGAAGCACGTGAACGACGCCGACAGGCGCAAGAACGGAAACAACTGATGGTGGACTGCGAGGCGCCAACCGCGCAAGCCACCTCCGCGAGGCCATCTGGCTAGGGTCATGCGAGCGCCGTGGACGGCGTGCCCACGAACATCTCAAAGGGTGGAAGCCTCAAGGCTGTGTCTTGCTCTGCGCGTGAAGCGTGGTGTGCTGCGGTCACCGACGAAAGAAGCGGGCGAGCTCGCATGGGCATCGTGCTCTTGCGCTCGTGCATCGAGGGTGGACGAAGTGGTTGACCACGTTCGCGAGCCGACCGCGGTTCGCTCTCAAGGCGACCGGACCGATGATGGAGCATCTGTTCGCCTGGATCGCGGGTGACTCACTGGGCGGTCGCGAGCCTGGGAGTTGGTGCGGAAAATCACGGGATTTCGCGCCAGGCGAAGAAACACATCCGACACGACGTATCCTTTGGATGTAGCGGAAATCGATCCGCCTACCCCAGACACAGCGACGTGCGATACTTCGAGGAGCAGAGGAGAGCTGATTGCTGACGAGGCGCAGGCTTGCATGGATTCCGCTGGTGGGTGTGGCGATTGGTTTCGGTCTCGCCGCACATGAAGTGAAGGCGGACGATCCCGATCAGGCTGCTCGTGCTGAGCGATGTGCGACACGCTTGTCGATCGCCATCACGGGTGAGAGTCCGAACGCGACGCTTCGCTCGGCGACGGATCCGCAAGCACAGGCCGGCAGTTTGCTGAGCACGCCGGCGTTTCAAGAGAAGCTCGCTCGCTTCGTCAACGCGACCTACAACCGCGACCCCGGCAAGACTCCGGGCGCTGACGCGGCGTACTGGATGACGAAGCACATCCTCGAGAACAAGCGACCATGGCGCGAGATGTTCGTTGGGCCGTACAAGCTCACCGAAGACGACCAAGGCAAGGTCACGATCGCCGACGACCCCGACGGCCTCGGATACTTCCGCAGTGACGTGTGGCTTCGTCGGTACGCTGGCAACGAGCTCGAAGGGCTGAAGATCAGCACTGCCTATCGCATCGCGCAGAACACGATCGGGTTGAAGCTCGTAGCGGTGACCAATGAGCCGGGCGTCGACATCTCGGCCAGCGGGCGGCAGAAGCAGCCGTGCGCCAGCTGTCATCAAGAGAACTGGTACGCGCTCGACAAGCTGGCCAAGGTGCTCACTCGCCGCAACGGAAGCGGTGATGAGATGACGTTCGATCCACCCAAGGATGGCCCGCAAGAGGTCCTCGGTGGAATCATGGTGTCGAACGACAAGGAGCTCGTCACAGCGCTCGTCGATTCGGACGCGTTCAAGTTTCGGCAGTGTCGTCTCGCTTTCAACTACCTCTACGGACGCGACGAAAACCTCTGCGAGGGGCCAGTCTTCGATTCGTGCATGGCCGAGTTCACCGCAAAAGGAACCATCGAGTCCGCGATCCAGGCGGTCGCGACGCATCCATCGTTCTGCCAATGATCAAGATGAACCGCTTTACGACCCTCGTGATCGTCGCGCTCGCTGCCGGTTCTGCCGGCTGCTCGGGGTGTGATGCGACGGACGACGGCTTCACGCGCAAGAACAACAAGGTGGATGACCCGGCCGCACCCAAGTGCGAAGACGTCGGCACCAAGTACAAGGGATTCGCAGGAACGGAGCTCACCGAAAAGCGCGTCAACGCCGCGATCGGCACGGACCGCGCGCGAATCAAACCGTACAGCGCGCTCAAAGGCGAATACGAGCGCACGATCGGCGTAGCTCCCGCGAGCCTCCAGCAAGCCGGCGCGTCCTTCGGAAATCCGCCGGAGCGGTTCTCGAGCGAGCCCCACGCGAGTGCGATTCAGGTCTATTCGGCATTCAGGGTCGCGTTCGACGGCTGTCTCACGTACACGGAGGCTCCGGCGGAATACGCGAACGCGCCGACGCCCGAGTCTGCGGCGCAGAACTGCGCGAGCATGGCGCGCAAGTTTTGGAGCCGCGCGGCCACGAAGGAAGAAGTCGATTCGTGCGCGCAGGTCGCGCTGACCGACTCGGCGAGCGAGCCTACGCCGCGTCGTCGGTGGGCGTACACGTGCGCCGCGCTACTCAGCTCCGCAGGTTTTCTCACCTACTGACGATTCACCCGCTGACCCGCTCATTCGTCGAACCTCCCGAAGCCACATGTCGAAGCTCAATCTCTCTCGTCGATCGTTTCTCAAGGGCGCGCTCAGTGCAGCGGGGGCCGCCGTAGGGACACGTCTCGTGGGTTCGGGATTTGGGTGGGAGGGTGAAGCGCGCGCCGATGGCGAGAAGCCGGCGCTGCTCATCGTCTATTTGAAGGGTGGCTACAACGCACTCTTTTCGTCGGCCGGTGGGTTGAACGGGAAGTTCGGCGTGGACACTGCGGCGAACGTTGAAGACCTAGGCAACGGCCTCGTTATCGACGCCTCGACGTATGGGAAGTTGCCGGACATCGCGAAGCAGAAGATGGCAACGATCGGCGTCAATCACGGTCTTACGGACCACGATGACAGCCAGATGCAGAAGTGGTGGTCGACGCAGTCGAAGAGCTACGTGCTGCAGTTGGCGTCCGCGCTCGGCGGTGATGCCGCGATCAAGGCTGCGATCGTGGGCGATGACAGCATCCCTGGCGACAAGACGCCCGAAGGCGACGTGACGCTTCAACAGATCCGCGACATGGATGCGACGATCTCGGCGCTTGGTGCCGCGGCGAACGATCCGAGGCTACCCGCGCGTGACATCACAGCGAGTGCCCTCGAACGGTCGGCTGCGATGTCAAAGAGCTCGATCGACGGCAATCCCACGGCGTTGGTGTCGCTGAACGAGGCCTATCCAACCGCCACGAAGGTCCTTCGCAAACCACTGAAGCAGTTCAGCTTCGATGACCTTTCGAACGCCTACAACCTGAATGGGTCGACGTCGATCGATGGATTTGCTTCGCGCGTCGCAGCCGCCGAGCTGATGATCACCGCGGGGGCGAATGTCGTCATCGCGCAGGATGATGACTGGGACAGTCACGGCGACACCGACGGAAGCGAAGTTCGAAACAAGATGAACGAGCGCATCCTCCCTGCGCTCACCACCTTCATCAACCGGCTGATGAACGACGCAGAGCGCAACATCGCGGTCGCGGTGTTCGGCGACTTCGCGCGGAGTCTCCCCGGCTCGGATCATCAGCCGAACTGCGCAGTTACGGTGATGGGGAAGTACGTGAAGATCGGATCGACCGGTAAGGTCGACGGCGACGTCAACATGCCCGCGGGTACCGGTGACATTCCGCAAATGTGGGCGTATCTCGCCGAGGTCCTCAAAGCGCCGACCAACCCGTTCGGCAACAACCCGCATCCGCTCGTGCTCTAGACGAGAAAACTGCTGTAGCTTTGTCGCACGCGATGGCGGCGAAGAAGGCAAGGACAAGAACGGAGCCGACGACGGAGTCAACCGCTCCGCGCGCGACGACGAAGCGCGTGAAGGGGACGCGGGACGGCGTGGCGTCAAAGGTGACAGGGTCGAGGGCGAGCCGCGCGCAATCCGATCAAAGCTCACCATCGAAAGCGAAGGCGAAGGCCGCGTCGAAAGCGAAGTCTTCGACTCCCCGTTCGAAGACGAAGACGAAGGCGACCAACAGGCGAAACGCTGGGAAGGTGAAAGCGCACGCAGCGACAGCGAACGCGAAAGCGAAAGCGAAAGCCAACGGGAGCTCGGCGCGCTCGACCTCGGGCCGCTCGGTTTTGGACGGAGCAGCGAAACCGGCGTCTACGAAAGTGAAGGGGAACGCCAACTCAAGAGGGGCGCGCGCTGCAGCGAAGACGAAGTCAACGGCCGCGTCAGCGAGGAAGAAGACCGTCGTGCAGGATCGCCAATCCACGGATCGCCAATCGACGCCAGCGGCGGTCTATGGCGGTGTCGTCGCCGAGATCATCAACACGCGCGATCGAAGGTCAACGTTCCGACCCAAGATTCTCATGAGCTTGTCGATTGTCCGTCGTCGCCAGCCGACGTCGGTGAGCGAGCTTCATCGGGACGAGCGCGAGCAGCTCTCCGCGATCTTGGGGGATGACCTCGCGTCATTTCTCGGTAACGAGGAGCTTGCCATCGAGGCTGCCGAGGTCGTGGATGAGAAGGGGACGTTGCGCTACCGCCTTTATGGGTGGAACTACGGCGTTGGATACCTCTTTCCGCCGAAGGGCCTCGAGGTTATTGGATTCGGAGCGCAGCACGATATCGAGCATTGGAGCCTGCCACAGCGCGACATCTTCTTTGCGATGGATCAGGCTCTTCGAAAGAAAGGCCACGGCTTCGAGCAACCCTTGTCGTTCTGCTGGTGGGATGACGCGTGCTGGAGCGAGATCGACACAAAAAAGCCAGGAACCATGGCGAGCGAGCCAAACATTCGTAAACGTCTTGCCGAACGAGTACAGGCGCTCAGCTAACCCATCGACGGTGTCGAAGCGCGGCTTGCGCCACGCGAATCGTCCGCTGCCCAATCTCGCCGCCGAGCTCTGCCGACAAGCCCCTGCCGACGGAACAGCTGCCAACGACCCCGCTGACCAATCTGACCAGCGAACTACCGACGACGAACGCAACCCTCCTCCACGAACCCTAATGGCGAATCCCGACGGCGTACCCAACGCTGCTGACGAACCCTGCTGACGAAGCACGACTGTTCGTGTTTGGTACGCGGCAAATCCGAAACGTGATGAGTGGGCTGTTTTCAGGCGAATGGAGTGGGTACTACGAACAGTACGGCGCGCGCCATCCGCAGCGCGTGACGATCGAGCTCGCTGATGGGGTGGTTCGTGGGGATGGCGTGGATGGTCTCGGCGAGTTCACGATCGAGGGGGAGTATCGTTCGGTCGAAGGTGAAACACGCGTCGGGTTCATCAAGACGTACAAACGCGCGCACAGCATCTTGTACCGTGGTGTCCTCGATCGCGACGGTGCGATCAGCGGTACCTGGGAGATTACGAAGGCTTACACGGGCCGGTTTGCGCTGCGACCAGTCATCGAAGATCGAGTGCATAGTACACGGAAGGGATCCGAGGGATGAGCAAGCCTCGCGTGCCGAAGGCGAAGGGTGAGGGAGGTGCGTCCGCCGCGAGCGGTGGGGCAAAGAAGAAAGGGCAGGACCCCGTCGTTGGGACACGCGTCTCGACGGAGGCACGGCGAGCCGATTTCGATGTCGACGGTCCGGCGGGGCACCGGCGCTCCGCGGACGACGAGGAGAGCTCAACCCAACTCTCGATGCCCATTGGCGAGCGGGTGCTTGCGCTGCTCGATGTCGCCTACCGGGCTCGCCGGCCGGTGCTTCTCGAGGGGACCACGGGTATCGGAAAGAGTCAGATCATCGCGCAGTTCACGCAGGCGCACGGCATGAGCATGACGGTGCTCGACCTCAGCCTGCTCGAGCCGCCGGACCTCGTCGGGTTGCCCGTCATCCGTGATGGGAAGACGCACTATGCGAGCCCTGCGGAGCTACCCACGAGTGGACGTGGCGTGCTGCTGCTCGAGGAGCTCAATCGCGCGGAGGTCCCCGTGATGCAGCCGGCATTGCAGCTGCTTTCGGCGCGTCGGCTCCATTCGTACGAGCTCCCTCCGGGTTGGATTTGCGTGGCAGCTGTCAATCCGGAGGACGGTGACTACCAAGTCAACCGGCTCGACCCAGCCCTGCGCTCGCGTTTCTTGCAGCTCTCGGTGTGCGCCGAAGACCTCACCGCGTTCATGGTCCTACGCCTCCGACGTTCTGCATGTGCTTCAACCGGAGGAGCTTCAGAATCGCGATTTGGTTCGCACTTCTCTACGGGGCTATCTCCCACCTGCATGGGCGCTGCTCGTGACCAATGCAGTCAACGAGTATCCGATCACTCCACCGCTCGACACCGACGTCTTGTTCGCTGCGGATGGCGCTGCTGTTCTCGACGAGCTGATGAAGAAGCTGGGGGAGGACAAGCGGGTCGACGCTGTCACAATGGTGGCATCACGCATCCGGCACGCGCTTGGACGTGACAAGTGGGCGGCGGACGCTCTTTCTGGCGCGGTCACGATTGATCAGGTCGAAAAGTTGCTCGAGGCGTTCCCAGGTGACTTGCGTGACCAGTGCCTCGAGACCGCGGTCGAGTCGAAGGCAGCGGGAGGGCTGCTCAAGGGAATGGAGATCTTCCCTTCACGCATCATCGATGGGTACGAGGGCTCACCGCTTCGCGCATCGATGCAGGCATGGCGACGGGAGTCGAAGCTTCATCGCGTGCGGCTCGTCGTCATCGGCGTCTTGCGCTGGATTCGTGCACAACCGGAGGCTGGAGCAATCGCCAAGGACAAGAAGCGAAGCCGCCAGCTCGCCCTGCTTATCGAGGATGCCGGGCCGGTGCTTGCGCGCGACCTCGATCGGTGGCTTCGGTCGCATCAACCCACGCAGCCGCTCGAAGCAATGGCTCGCGCGTCCTCTGCAAAACACTCCGCGTCCTCGTCATCGTCATGATCGTGCCAGGAGCAGCGCAGTCGCGCGATGGGCGCGAGGCACAGGAGCCTGCGCTGCGCGTGGGATGGTTCGAGCGGTGGCTCGATGAGACGCACTTTCTCGAGCGGTTTCCGCACTACACCGGTGTGATCTCGCGGATGGATCCGATCTCGACGCACGTGGTGAGCACGATGGCTGTCGCGATGCGACGTTGGGACGACCCTGGCGGACGCCTCCAGCTATTCGTGAACACGGACTATTTTCGAAAGAACCCTCAGCATCGCGCAGGCATTCTACTGCACGAGATCCAGCACGTCGTGCTCGGGCATCTCGAGAACTTGAACCTCCATCACGTCGGGCACCCCCGGATCATGGAGATCGCGATGGAGCTCTCGGCGAACGAATTCGTCAACCCCGAGGAGGTTCCGGGCGGGATTCACATCCCGATGTTCGAGCAATTCGGCGTGAAGTTTGGACAGAGCACGATGGAGCGTTACGCGATTCTCGCGGAGGCTCATGAGTGTGGCGCGATCGAGCTGCTCGATTGGTGGTCGTCGTCGATGCTCGACGTACATCGGCCCGGACGTTGCCGCGCCGGTGGCTCGGGTGTCGGTGACTTCCTCGACGCGCGGAGCGATGGCGCGACGTCGCGGAATTGGAATCGGGGTTGGGGGCTCGGCGCTCCGACCATCCCCGACGAGATCGAGCGAATGAAGCGCGCCATTCAGGTCCACTTGCGCGGCGAGCCAGGCGGCGAGGACGGGTCACAACCCGGTCGCCAGCGGATGGCAAAAGAGATCGATCGCGTCATTCTCGGCTCGCGAACGAGTCCTCATCGCGTTCTCGATTGGCGTCGCGTTCTCGCGAGCGCATTTCCACGCCGAAGGCTGATTCAACCCGACTATAAGAAGCCCAATCGCCGATTCCCCACACGTATTGGTGAAATTCCGGGTCGCACGCGACGGCCCCCAAAGCCGCGGCTTCTTGTCGGGCTGGACACGTCCGGAAGTATGAGCGCAGACACGCTCGCTCGCGTTGCGCGCGAAGTCACCGAGCTTGGCCGGCACGCGCGGGTCACCATCGTCGAGTGCGACGCGGCTGCCCATCGCGTGTATCCACTCGTCTCCCAGCTCCTCGGTCCATTCCTTGGTGGTGGAGACACCGACTTCGAGCCGGTCTTCGCCCGTGCTGAGCGTGGGCCGCAATCCCACGAGCTCGAGGGCATTATCTATTTCACCGATGGGCGCGGCGAGATGCCCACCACCTCACGACTCCCAACTCTCTGGGCGATCACCCACGAGGATCCGTTTCTGCCCCCGTTCGGCAAGGTCGTCCGCGTTCTCTAGAAGATGAGGGGATGTTGACTCAGTTGACGGTGGGGGTTACGTCATCGTCCTCATCTTGAAAACGGATAGCCGTCTTCCCCGCGACCAAGGTTGCCTTGGTTGATGAAGGTGAGGAGCGAAGGAGGGACTCGTTGGGGGGTACTTGTCAGAAGTCATGGTGGTTGACCAGGGCTGCCGGGAAGGGCGCGGGCGCGCGGGTTACGCTGGCCAGAGTCCTCGTGATTGACCAAGTTTGTCTTGGTCGATGGAGGTCAGGTGGCGAAGGACGCAAAGTACGGCCTGGCGCGAGTCACCGTGGCTGACCAAGGTTGCCTTGGTTGAGGGTACGCGGCATGTTTCGGCGCGAGTCACCGTGGCTGACCAAGGTTGCCTTGGTTGCTGAGGGTACGCGGCATGTTTCGGCGCGAGTCCACCGTGGTTGACCAAGGTTGCCTTGGTTGAGGGTACGCGGCATGTTTCGGCGCGAGTCCACCGTGGTTGACCAAGGTTGCCTTGGTTGCTGAAAAGGCCCGAAAGCGAAGGAGGCACGCGGCATGTTCGGCGAGAGTTGCCGTGGTGAGCAAGGTTGCCTTGGTTGCTGAGGGGCGAAGGAAGCAGATCGCGGCATGCTTCGGCGAGAGTTGCCGTGGTTGAGCAAGGTTGCCTTGGTTGCTGAGGGGCGAAGGAGGCAGACGGCAACTCTCGGGCAGACCGCATGTTCGGCGAGAGTTGCCGTGGTTGACGAGGGTTGCCGGCGAAGGACGCGACGCGGAATCGACGACCGCGGTTGCAAGGTTGCCTTGGCTGAAGTTGAGGCAGCGAAGAGAGCTCATTGACCAGGGTTGCCTGGTCGCGCCAAGGTCGCGCCAAGGGTCGCACGGGCAGCTTCGCGAAGCTCCGAAGGGCGCTTGTGCCTCATGTGGGCAAGTGGGTTTACTCGAAGTGCAGCGTCGCGTAGCGCGGGGAAGACGTTCGTGGGAACACGATGTTAAGATGGGCTTTCGCGGAAGCGAGATGACCGCTCGTGCGTAGGGCAAAGGGAAAGCATTGATGAGTCCGAACGAGCGAAGCGTCGAGGCGATCCCTCAACCAGACAAACCCTCGACGGAGGCGAGCACGGAGACGAGCTCGGCCGCCGCCGCTGGCGCGAAGAAGCATCGGCGCTCCACGATCGCGCGGAATGCGCTTCGTGTGGCGCTTGGTCTTGGGGTCGGGCTCCTCGTCGCGGAGGGAGCGTTCTACGTCCGCGATGGGGGATCCTTTCCGCATCTCAACGTGTACATCGAGGATGCCGACCGGGGCGTGAGGCTGCGGCCCAACGCGACCGAGAAGGTTCGATTCTCGAAGAACCCGATCACCAGCATTCGCATCAACAGCGAAGGGTATCGGGGTGCGGAGTGGCCGGCGCCGTCACCGACCACCGAAGAGGTGATTGTCGTCGGTGACTCGCAGGTGCTCGGGCTCGGCGTCGAGGAGAACGAGACGTTCAGCGCCGTGCTTCAGAGCTCGCTCGGTGGTGGTCACCTCGTGCGCAACCTTGGCGTCCCGACCTATGGGCCACCCGAATACAACGGGGTCATCGAAGAGGCGCTCGCTAAGCGTCCTGCGAAGACGGTCGTGTATGTCGTCAACCTCGCCAACGACCTGTTCGAGGCCAAGCGAAAGAACAAAGAGCGGCACGTGGTGTGGGACGGTTGGGCGGTTCGAAAAGAGACCGCGCCGACCTCGGTGACGAAGTTCCCCGGGCGGTCGTTCCTCTACACAGACTCGCACGCTGTCTTTGCGTTGCGTGGCTGGCTCTACGGCCGCGGTGAAAAGTCGAGTGAGCAAGGATTCGCGTCCGAAGGCACATGGCGAGACATTGGTGATGCGGCGGGTGCGGCGCAGGCGGAGCATTCGCAGGCCGAGGTCGAGTCGGCACGGCTCGCGAAGCTTCGTGAGGCGCAGATCAAATATGCCGACGACCGCGCCAACATCGTCGCGAAGCAGCTCGACTCGAAGGTGATCAACGACATCCCTTATGAGGACGTGCGAGACGACAAATACGATTGGGACAACCCCAACTTCGTCCCGAAAGATGCGCTCTTCGAGGCTGGAAGGCTCAATCCAGGAGACATCGTCAACGCGCGTAACGGAGAAGAAGGACGCGACGTCAAGATCAACGCCGAGCACATTCGCCGCGGGGCTGCGCTGCGGGTCGCGTTCGAGAAGAAGGTCCGCGAGCAGGCAGAGAAGAAGAAGGACAAAGAGACCATCGACCTCTTCGCGCAGCGCGACGAGATGGCCAAGAAGGCCGCGGAGCTGAAAGCATCACCGCCCGCCAAGGTCGTCCCGATGTCGCCGCTCGCGCCTGCGCTGCGCGACGCCAAGGCGACGTGCGACCGTCACGGCGCGCGGTTGGTCGTCGTCGCGCTCCCGATCGACGTGCAAGTGTCGAAGGCCGAGTGGGCCAAATATGGCGTGAGCGAGCCGATCGATATGGAGGCCACGAAGGTCCTCAACGAGGATGTCGTCATCGCTGCGAAGGCGATCGGTGCCGACGGATTCGATGCGTTCCAAGCGTTGAGCGACGCCGAGCCGGGCGCATTCCTCGATGGCGATCTCCACATGACTCCCAAAGGGCATCGCGCCGTCGGTGAGGCGCTCGCGAAGGTGCTGCGTGCGCCGAAGGTCGCGATCCCCGGTGAAGGGTTGCCGCCGTTTCGGTCCTATCCGCCGAAGCCCGAAGAGTGGACGTCGATCACCGAGATCGCCGTTCGCGAGTCGGATCCGGCGGGATGCGAGACCAAGAAGGTCCGCGAGTGGCTCGGCATCTTCTGTCGTCACAAGCCAGCGGCGCTCGGCGTCGTCGTTACGTCGGGCACGGAGGTCATGGCGGGATCCGTTCCCGGTCACACGATGCTCATCGCGCCCATCCTTCCGGGGCAAGACGTGAAAGCGACCTTCGCGTACGAAGGCGCGTCGCGCGACTTCGTCGTCAAGGCGACGGACGCAGCCACCGGAACGCCCACGGTGACGGCGGACATCGGCTTCACCAAGCCACAAGGGCCACGCGCGGACATCAAGGGCGCGTCGCCCGAGACCGATGTATTCTGCAAGTGTTTCATGGCGCAGAATCCGGGCAAAACATGCGCTGACGCAACGGTCGTCCCCGACGGCGACTGCGCGCGCACGTACGCGAGCGACTGCCCGAAGCTACTTGCTTGCGACGCGGGCGACCCCGCCCATCCCGCGACGTGTCCACCTGGCTTTGCGCGCGCGGGGGCGGCTGGTCGCTGCCACGAGCTTTGCACGACCGACCCGAAGGCGGGCGCAGGTGGCGCTGCTGGGGCCGCGGCTGGCGCCGTAGCGTCGACCTGCAAGAACGGACAACGCTGCACACGCTGGCAAGGCGGTGACGTGTGCATGTGATCTCCGTTCACCAAGGGCGTGGTCGGGCTGCGAGCACCACGCCGACGAGCACCAAGCTTCCGAGCAGCACCGCTTCCGCACGCACGTCTACGCGTCTGGTTCGCGCGGGCGTCGTCGTCGTCTGGATGCTCGGTGGGCTCGTCGTCGCGTGTCGAGACGACGGGGTGAACAAGGACCAAGCCGCAGCGAACGCGGCTGCGCTGAAAGCGTCGCTCCCTTCGTCGGGTGGTGCAGGGGCGGACGTGGGAACGGGAACGGGCGTGGGTGTCGTGGCCAGCTCCGCACCGCCGACCAAAGGGCGCGCGCCGGACGACCCTCACACCGTGGCGCTCGCGCGTGCAGCGCGCGACGCGGCGACGAAGCTCGCTTCGGCCTGCCATTTCGCCGAGGATTACCAGGAGACGCATCACCGCTTTTACGATGTTTGCAGGTGGAAGCCGCCGGAGCTCGAGCCCATGCGCGCGGCGGCGACGACATTCCTCGCGGCTGCGCCCGACGCGGGCGAAGGCGCGATCTTCGCAGAGCACATAAGGCTCTTTGCCGAATGGATCGAGCTCATCAAAGAGCGATCAATCCCGGGGACGCTCGCTCACTACCAGGATCTCGCGGCTGCTTGGAACTCGTACCAGCCGAACGAGCGGGTGCCGGTGGACCTCGGACAGATCAACAAGTACTCCGAATACGCTCCGCCGGATGGAGGACCCGATGGTGGGCCTCGTCAATGGCAACGCTGCTCGAGCGGAGCGTGCATCATCGTGCCGACGAAGCCGCAACGCTGATGCGTAGCAGCCATTTCTTCTTCGCCCGAGTCACCGCGCCGATCGCGTTTGCGACGCGACGGCGGACGGCCAAGCAGCTGTTTCGATTCGCGCTCGCCGAGCAGGAGAGCATGCTCGAGCTCCGGGCCGCGGCGGCGCAGTGCACGTCGCCCGAGCGGCGCGCGATGTACCTTCGCCATGCGCTCGACGAGGATCGACACGCCACGATGTTCGCCGCGCACGCGGCCGACATTCGGCGGTCGCTCGGGCTGCCCGTCTGGGGACACCCCCGCACCGACTGTGAGCGGCTCTACGATCGGCTCGGGGAGGTGGGCTTTCTCGCGTTCGTTCATCGCGGCGAGCACCGCGGGCGCGTGCAGTTCGAGGCCTATGCGGAGTACTTCGAGCGGCGCGGCGACGCCAAGCTGCGTGCGCTGTTCGCGGCGCTCGTCGCGGACGAGACGAATCACGAGCGCTACACCAAAGAGCTGCTCGTTCATTGCTCGAACGACGATGACGCGGCGGCGCGGCGAAAGCTCCGGCGGATTGCGCTCTGGGAGAGCTTTCGGGCTTGGCGGCGCGCGGGACAGGCGCTCGCGCGAGTCTTTTACGCTGTGAGCATGACGATCCTCTACGTCACCCTGCTGCCTTTCGTCTTCGTCGTCCGCTGGAAGCGACCCGAGCGCACAGGCTGGCTAACGCGCTAGCGATCGGTCGAGCATGGCGGCGGTTCTTGGGATCTCAGCGCACTATCACGACGCCGCCGCGGCGCTCGTGGTGGACGGCAAGATCGTCGCCGCGATGCAGGAGGAGCGCTTTACGCGCATCAAGAACGATCCGTCGCTGCCGTTTCATGCGGCGCGCGCATGCCTTCGCGCCGGCAAGATCGAGGCAGGCGCACTCGACGCCGTCGTGTTCTACGAGAACCCGTTCGCCAAGCTCGAACGCGTGCTCGTCTGGCTGCTGCGGTCGTTTCCGAGGTCGGTAGGCCAATTCCCGCGCGCGATCGCTGAACAACTCGGCTCCAAGCTGTGGGTGCTCGACGCGATCTCGGAGACGCTCGGCGTTGACCGATCGAAGGTAGAGCATGCCGATCACCATCGGTGTCATGCGGCGAGCGCTTTCTTCACGTCGCCTTTCGAGGACGCCGCAGTTCTTACCGTCGACGGCGTCGGCGAGCACGCCACGACGGCGATCTGGCACGGAAAAGGGACAGCGCTTTCGCTCGTAGCCGAGATTGGATTCCCTCATTCGATTGGGCTCTTGTACGGCGCGCTAACCGCTTATCTCGGATTCGAGGTTAACGAAGGCGAATACAAGGTCATGGGCCTCGCAGGGTTCGGCAAAGCGAGGTTTCGCGACGAGTTTCGGCGCCTTTTTGTCGCGAAAGAGGACGCGAGCTTCGAGCTCGGGTTGCCCTATTTTGCTTACGACACGGGCAGTGATGTTGGCTTCTCGCCGAAGATGGAAGAGCTCCTTGGGCCTCGGCGGTCCGTCGGCAAGCCTTGGGACCTCGAGTCGTCCGAGGAGGATCGACGTTATGCCGATATCGCCGCGACGTTGCAGGCGGTGACCGAAGAGGCCCTCGTCGCCCTCGCGCGCGAGGCAAAGAACCGGACCTCGGCGAAGGCGCTGTGCCTTGCGGGCGGCGTCGCGCTCAACGCGGTGGCCAATGCGCGGCTGCTTCGCGAGTCCGGGTTCGAACGTGTGGCGGTCCATCCCGCGGCAGGTGACGCGGGCGGCGCGCTCGGGGCCGCGATCCTCGGCGCGCTCGGACGTGGCGACCAACGGCCTCCGCCCTTGGCGACGGCGGCGCTTGGCGAAGACATCGACATCGACACCGCGCGCGAGACGGCGGCGGCTCTCGGGCTGAGGGCGACGGCAGCGACGAGCGATCCGATCGACGCCGTCGCGAGCTTGCTCGATCGCGACAAGATCGTCGCCGTTTGTCGCGGCCGCTTCGAGTGGGGGCCGCGTGCCCTTGGGTGTCGATCCATCCTGGCGGTGCCGCGTCCGGGCGATGTGTCGGTGCGGGAGCGCATCAACCGCGTCATCAAGAAGCGCGAGCCGTTTCGGCCGTTCGCGCCGGCCATTCGCGCCGGTCGGGCGGGCGAGTTTTTCGAGGCTCCCTGTCCGAACGACATGACGCCGTTCATGACGTGCGTGAGCCCGGTACGCTCGGCGGCCCGCGATGCGCTCGCGGCCGTCACGCACGTGGACGGCACCGCGCGCGTGCAGACCGTCACGGCAGACTCTGCAGGCTCTTTTTTCGACGGATTGCTCGCCGAGACCGAACGGAGGACCGGTGTTTCCGTGCTGCTCAACACGTCGCTCAACGGTCCTGGCGAGCCCATCGTCGGGAATGCAAATGATGCCCTGGCGTTCTTCACAGCGCATCCCGTCGATGCCATGCTCCTTGGGGACCTGCTCTTCGAGCGGGAGCCATCGCGAACACGATGAAGCTTTTTGCGCGCCTTCGAACCGTCAAATCGCTCGTCGGCTACTTCGTGCGCCGCGAGCGCTTCTTCCTCGCGCCACTCCTCTTGGTGCTTCTTCTCGCATCGATTTTGCTGCTCCTCACAGGTGGGCTTAGCTACATCGCGCCATTCGTGTATGCGTTGTTCTGACAACGATGACGACCCAGCTCACGCTCGAAATCACGCGAACGCGCGGCGGCAAGGATGAACGGCTCGTCATCGAGGAGCCGCTCGAGAAGCTCCGCTGGCGAGGTTCACTCCCTGGCGCGTCCGTGTGGGACCGCAACGCGCACGTCCTTCGCGCCCTGCAGGCGAACGGCGTCGAAGCGAGTGCGCTCCTCTCGCTCGCGATGCCCTCGAGCTGGATGGTCAACGCGAAGGCGTCATCCATCTTGATGCAGCGATGGCTCGCGAAGCCAGCGGTCGAGGCCTGGATCCATCTGCTCGACGTGCTCGAGTACTCGATGTCGGCCGAAGAATGGCGCGAGCTCTCCGAAGAGAAGCGGCGATCGCTCGTCGACGCGCTCGGCGTGCTCGTGGTCGGTCACGAGAAGGACGGCGCCAGCCTCGTGGCGGTGACCAAGGTGCTGGCGCTCCTCCGTCCTCAGCTCATTCCTCTGATGGATGACGCGGCGCTTTGGTTTGCGCTCGACCTCGTCCCCGAGCCCACGACCGCAGACGCTCCGACGGCGAAGGTCACAGCCTTCTTGCCAATGCTCGATTGGTTCGTGCGAGAGACCAGCGATCACGAAGACGCGCTCGTCGCGCTCGCGGCGGCGCACGATCTCGCGGTGCTGGACGGGCCGCAGGTGCTCGACAGGCTCTTGTGGGTCGAGTCGTGGGGTGAGCGATCGCGGCGACGGGCGAAGAGCACGACGTGACGTCGGCTGCCGACGCGCTGTCCATGTAAAGCGAAAACGCGGCGCGCTCAGAAGGTGCCGCGCAGGCCGTTGCCTGCAAAGTGCACGTTCTTCCATCCAAAGCCGGTGGCCGGCGGGGGCTCTTCGTTGTGACGCAAGAAGAGTAGACCCACGACGCCGACGGCGGCGCCGACGCCCGCGACGATGAAGCCGACGTTCGAGATCATCGCGATGTCGTTCGCGCTGTCGAGATCAGAGCGGTTCTCTTCTTTACACTTCTTGTCCGGGCATTTGTCTTCGATGTCGCTCTTCTGAGAGAACGCCATCACGCCCGTGATCGATCCAACGACGAGCCCGGCTGCGCCGACGCCAAATCCAATCCAGGAGACGAGCGGGACGGGGCCCTTCTTCGTCTCGGTGGGCGTGCTCACCACGATCGTGGACTTGGCATCGAGGCGCAGGTCGACGGCCTTCGTCTCGCCCGGATTGACGCTGACCTCCGAGCTGGCTTCGGCGCCTCCACCTTTGGCGACCACCACGTGCTTGCCAGGGTTGACCTTGCGCGGCGCGTCGGTCGAGGCCGGTTGGTTGTCGACCGTGACCGTGGGCGTGATCTTGGGATCGCTCGACGTCACCGAGATCTTGAGCGCCGGCATCTTCTCGAGGATCTCTTTGTCGAGCGCGTCGGCCTTGACCCGTGCCTCTTTGAACGGCTCCGGATCGCTGGGTGTGCTCGGAATGGCGCGTAGCATCACGATCGTCTCGTGAGCCTCGACGAAGAGGTTGGCGAGCTGCTGCGTCTTCGCTAGCTCGTACGCGGTCGTCGTCACGTGCATGATGTCGTGGGCGCCCTGAAACGACTTGATCGCGCCCGTGAGGTCGTTCTTGTCACGAAGCTCACGCCCCTGGGCCATGAGCTCGCGTGCGCGTTCCTTCTCCTTTTCGGAGGGTTGCGCCGGTGCGGGCTGCGCCCATGCTGGCTCGGCGGTCGTTGTCACGAGACCAAACGTCGTGACGGCGGTGAGCGCCGCGATGAGAGCGATGCGTTTAGAAGCCGTCGTTCGGAGGAGGCGGGACATTGGGCTTTGGTTTTTTCGCAGAGCTTGGGGCTGCGGGAGTGGGCTTGGTGATCGGCGTCGCCGCTGTACCGTGAGGTTGCGTCGGCCTCGGCGTTGGCGTTGGCGCTGGCGCCATCACGGGGGATGGAGTCGGCGACGGTGCTGGTGCCACGGTGGTCGCTGGCGGAGTGGGCGGAGCCGTGACGGGCGTCGTCGGAATTGACGTATCGGTCGCGGCGGTGATGGGCGGTGGCGGTGGTTCGACGCCCGTGCCCGACGTCGCCATCGGCGGCGGCAGCGGGGAGAATTTGGGCTCGAACTTCGCGGACGATCGGTAGTGATCGATCGCCAGGCCGCTGATCGCGAGCACGGCCACCACACCCACGACCGCTGCCGCGACGAGCACCACAGGATTTCGCCGGCGCTTCACGCCTGGGAGGTTCGTCGCGACCGACGAGCTGATCGACGCCAGCCCGAGCGATCCTTGTCCGCCTCCCGTCACCGGCTCGGTGGGCGGCGGATTGAGCGGTGGCGCGACCATGAGCTCGGTCTTCTGCTCGTAGATCGCCTCGGTCGGTGAGAGACCACCGAACGCGGCGTCGACCGAGGGCGGCGCCGAAGGGACTCCCGTGAAATCGCCGAAGCCGCCGCTCACCATGTTTGGATGGACGGGGCCTGGGTCGATCGGCAACGCCGACGAGGGAAGGGGCTGCGTCGCCGCGGCGTCGGGCGGCTGCGATGTGGGCTGCTGAGGAGGAGACGAAGACGAAGAAGCGGCGGGTACCGATGGACGCGAGCCGAGGTTCGGATCACTGCCGCGGGCTCCGGCGGGGAGCGGCGGGGCCGCGAATGGGCCAGGCGCCGTCACGGTCGCAGGAGCGCTCGCGAGGGCGGCGCGCGGCGCCATCCCTGGACGTGGCGGTGGAACCGGCGGAGGACGACCGGCAATCCGCGGTGTGTTGGCCGGCGTCGGAGGTCCGGATTGCGTCGGAGATCCGGATTGAGGGGATGATTGAGGGGATGGAGGAGGAGGAGGCCGTCCTCCGGCGAAATTGTCCGGCCGCGCGGCGGGGATTTCGGGACCTGTCAGCGCGAAGTGATCCGAAGGCTCGACGCGTCGATCGCTTGCGCTCTGTTTCGTGTGTCCATCGGCGGCGACCGCGGCTGCCGCGGCGGCGACCGGCGAGTGCATGATCGGGTTCAGCGGTGGACGCGTCCCCGAGTCGGACCCGGTGGAAGCGGAGTAGACCGCCGAGGCCGGGTGTCCGCCGCTCTGCGGCAAGCCTTGCTGTTGGCGCTGCTGCTGTATCTCGGCGCGCGCGCCTGCGGTGTGCAGCGCGACGGCGAGCGCGTGACGGCGCGCTTCGGCTTGTTCACCCAGGTACGTTCGCAAGCACTCGGCCACGTCGTCCGTCGTCGCGGCGAGGCCAGTACGCTCGATCGCGGTACGCATCTCCGCGGCAGACTGGAAGCGCTTCGTCGGATCGTGCGACAGCGCTCGCATCACGATCTCCGCGACGGCGGACGGGATGTTGGGCGGAAGCGGCGTCGCCGGATCGCCTGCGGTGAGCACACGCAACATCGCGAGCTGGTTGTCCGCCTCGAACGGAGGACGGTTCGCGAGGAGGTGATAGAGCACCGCGCCGACCGCCCAACAGTCCGCACGTCGATCCACCGGCTGCCCGAGCGCTTGCTCGGGTGCCATGTATTGGACCTTTCCTTTGACGAAGCCCGTGTTGGTCTCTTCGACGAGGCGGTGGGCCGCCTTGGCGACGCCGAAGTCGATGACCTTCGACACGCCTTCGATGTTGATCAGTATGTTTTGTGGTGAGACGTCGCGATGTACGACGCCGAGGGGCGAGCCGTCGTTGCCTCGGAGCTCGTGCGCGGCATGCAAACCCGCGCACACGTCGGCCATGATTCGAAGCGCGATGTCGGCAGGGAAGGGATGACCACGTTTGATGATCGCGCGCCGGAGCCGCGTGAGGGCGTCGCCGTCGATCCACTCCATGACGAGGTAGAGGATGTTGTCCTCTTCCCCGAGATCGTGGATGTGCGCGACGTTGGCATGATCGATTCGCGAGGCGATGCGCGCCTCGTCGAGGAACATCTTCTGGAAGGTCTCGTCTTCGGCGTACTTGGGGAGGATCGTCTTGATCGCGACGAGCTTCTCGAAGCCATGCTTGCGGACGAGGCGCGCGACCCAAACGCTCGCCATGCCTCCTTCGCCCACGGGACAAAGGAGCTCGTACCGATCCAGTCGGTAACCGGGCACGAGGGTGCTCGTGTGGACCGCGGCTTGGGTCACAGAGGAATGTTCGCGCGAAAAACCCTATTTTTCCACAACGACGCGAACGGCGACCTCGTCCGAAACGCACTTGAGATGCGGAGGTGCGAGAGCCGCGCTTTCTCGCGCGCCCCTGTTTTCCTGGCCTTCTCGGCGATGCGACACGCCCGCCGGTCAGTCGAGTGTCCTCTTAATCAGATTTCGAAGATCAGAAAACCGTGCGCCGAGCGGGCTTTTCAAGCGTCCGCCGCAGGGTCGGATCGGACGAAAGGAAGAGGGCACGCCGCAGCGATAAAAGGTGCAGAATGCATGCATCCGCGAGCCCAGCTGTGCGGATCGCCCGGGTCGAGCCAACCCAAGGTTTCGCAAAACCAAAAGTCTGCACGCCCCGAGGGTTCCTCGTGGCATGGTTCGCTTGATGTTGTGGATGGTGCGCGGATTGCGTCTTCGCCAGGCGCTGCTCTTGGTCGTGTGCGTGATGATCGCGCTGGCTGGATGCATGGGACCAACGTTCATCGTGCAGCAGTACCGCGGTGACGTTCGACCTCCCGAGACCATCGCCGTCTTGCGCGTGAACGGCTCGGAGCCCGTTCGACTGCTGCTCCTCGACAACGAAGACGTGTCGGCGCCTCTCGAGAGCGATTCGCGTCTCCACATCGAGATGCTGCCCGCCAAGCACTCGGTGATCGTCGGCAATGCCAAGGCCCCGGCCGAGCGCTACTTGCCCGTCTCCTGGCAAGCCGAGGCAGGCAAGGTCTATCGCGTCATGTTCGTCGCGGGCGCAGGTCCCGAGGGCGGAGTCGTCCCGCATGTCTTCGAGGTCGACCGCGCGAAGGACTCCTCGATCCGCGACGTCACCCTCACCGCGCCGGCGTCGTTCGAAGCACCAAAAGCTCCACCGACCATGCGCCCGCCTCCTCCGTCCGACGAGGATGCCGGCGCTCCGCCCGCGACCTCAGCGCCCGACCGCGACTAGACGCGACTAGCCGGCCGCGCGTCGCGACAGCTCGAGGAACGCATCGACGATCTCGAGGAGCGCGCGGAGCTTTCGGCCTGCGCGGCCTGGAACGGTCGCCGCGCTTGCGTGTGGTGTCTCGGGGGATTCGGTGCCGACCACCTTGTCGCGATACTCCGTCAGCGATCCGACCGTGCCACGCGCGACGTCTCGTGCGATGCCGCGAAGGTCGAGCTGGCGCGGCGGCATGAAGCCTCCACGCGGGCCGAGCTCGCGCGCGAACAGATTGCGCTCGTAGTGCCCCCACGAGCAGATCACGTCTGCATCACGAACGAAGCTTCGCCACCGGACGCTGAGCTCCTCGAGCGAGCCGCCCGCTCGGAGCGAGGCGTCGTCGAGGCCCGTGTGCAGCGTGGTGCCCGGCGCGATCTCACCTTTGGGACGAACCACGTACGAGAACAACTCTCCGGTGGACGGACGAAACGCGACCCAATGAACGAGCTCGTCGAGGTAGTGCGGGTCCTTCCGCATCGCATACGGCCACGAGTTTGCTTCGCCGACGACGAGCACGACGTTGTGGAGCTCTTCGCTGAGCACGCGCGGCACGCGAAGCCGCTTGGGACGGGCGCGCCGCTGTGCATGACGACTCTGCGTCCCACGGAAGCGCGCCTCGCACGCGATCTGGTGATCGATCATCGCGCGAAACGGCTCGAGCAGCGCGTCGAAGCTGCCGCCTTCGAGCACCGTGAGCGTGTGCACGAGCGCTTCGATCGTCGACACGGAGGTGTCGTTTGGCTCTTTTCGGATGCGGTACTCGCTTGGGCGCGGCGGGACGAACGCGTAGCGAGGGAGCGCCGAGAGGATCGGGTTGGTGCGCACCACCTTCTTCGTTTGCGACCACGTGCCGTCCACCACGACGAGCGTGACGGGGCCGGGTGGTGGGTTCCGCGCGATGTCGACCGATCCTTCGCCGGGGTAAAGCAAGATCGCCGGACGATCGGGATCGCGGAGCGCGCGGGCGAGCGGCTCGGACGTGCTCCAATCGATGCCCACATGGAGCTCCGAGCCTTCGATGCAGAGGCTCGCCATGTGCGCGGTGCCGATCGCGACGTAGCGTTCGCGGGGATGTTGCAGTAGCAGGAGCCGCGTCTTCGTCTTGATCGACGTGATGGTCGCGCAATAGCAGGCTGACTTTGGACGACGGCAGCGCTCGCACACCTCGCGTCCCGCGATCAGGCGATCGCGCTCTCGATTGCGCTCGACCTCGCTCGTGCTCATGGCTTGGCGGGCGTCGGGTAGACGATGTCGGCGCCGGCTCCAGCGAGTCGCGAGTCGCGCTCGAGCACGAGGAAGCGCACCTGACCGGTCGCAGCGACGCGGTCTCCATCGGCGCTCGCGGTGATCGCGCATTCCCACACCTGCGTCCGCGAGCCGCGCGTGAGCGGTCGCGCGGTCGCGCGAAGCTTGCCGGTTCGCGCGGCGTGGAGGAACGACGTGTGGTTCTCGAGGCCGACGCTCAAGCGTCCGGCCATCATCGCGTTCACGCCAGCGCCGATCGACGTCGTCGTCTCGACCATGCCTGCGTAGACACCGCCATGGACGATGCCGAGCGGCTGCAGATGCTGTGGTCCGATCTCGAGCTCGGTGACGACCTCGTCTTTCGTCACGCGAAGGAAGCGAACGCCCATCGCTTTCACCCAACCGTCGTGGAGCGCTTCGACCGCCGCCGTGAAGTCGGTGGGGGCTTCGGCGGTCACGGCGTCTTCCGGGGTCTCATGCTCGTCTTTCGCGCTCGTCATCAGATCGCCCGGCAGCGTAGCATCCCGAGCCAGCAGGTAAGAATCATGACGATGCCGACCGTCGCGCCCATCACCATCGCGATTTCGATGCACGTGCGCTGCGGCGCGTGCCAGTCGACGATCCATCTCGGGGCCATCGTCGATCGCGCGCGATGCCCGAAATGCGGAAAGATCGAGCAGCTGCCGCCCAAGCGCTGGCAGGCGTTCCTCGACGCCGCGTGCAATGACGGCCCGAGCCTGCCGCATGGAGAGGCTCAGCTTCGCTTCGACGACGACAACGCGTGGGTCATCGCGACGGCGCACGCGCCGAAGTGCGCCGCCTGCGGCCAGGTGTTTCCGCCGAGCTCCGCGCAAAATGCGCGCGTGAACGGTCGCTGCTTCTGCGTCGGATGTGGCGCGAAGATTGGCGTTCGTCCTGTCCCGAAAGAGCTCGCCCCGATGCTTCCGTGCATCACGCATCTTCTGAACGAAGACGGCACGCAGCTGAAGACACCCGACGCGCCGATCCCCGACCCGACGCAGGTGGTCAGCGTGAAGTGTCCAGACTGCGGCGGCAACATCCAGCCTGACGGGCGATCGCGCGCGGTGCGATGTCCGTACTGCAGCATCCTCGTCGTGCTTCCGCAGGCGGTCTGGGCGCGCCTTCATACCGGAAAGAACGAGCCGCACACGTTCTACCTCGTGCACGATCCCACGCTCCCGCGCCCGCTCGGTCGGGCCGACGTCGAATGGGGCTCGCTCTACGATCTCTGCTGCGATGCGTACGGCAACGTCTACGGCCTCGCTGAGCTCGACGGCGGATTCAACAGCGACACGTACATGCTGTTCGCGCTCGATAACCAACTCAAGACGAAGTGGATCACGAAGGGCCTCAAGGTCGACGACGAAGCAAAGGTCCTTTGGCGAAACGACGGCGTGCTGTTCGTCTGGTCTCCGCGTCGCTATTCGGCGCTCCTCTATCGCGCCGGCGACGGCGTCGAGATCGGCAAGCTCGGCGGTGAACAGCCGAAGAACGCCGAGCAGTTCTCGCTCGACCTGTCCCGCGCCCACGCGGTCGCGATTGACCACGATGGCACCATCCTCATCTCGAAGCGCGAGCGTCTCGTCCGCTGCGCGCCCGACGGCTCGGCGCAGCCCACGTGGCCACCTGGGCAAGGGCTCTTCGGAGGGATCCTCGCCGACAAGCTGCGGCCATTTCCCGAAGAGGACATCGAGGACTCCGTGCATCTCGAAGCGGTCGGCAATCAGCCCACGAAGATTTACGACCCCGAGATTCGCATTGGCTGGGATGGGCGCACGTATTTGCAAAAGAGCGGGCGTGTCGTGTGCTTCGACCGCATGGGCAAGAAGCTCTACGAAGTGCAGCTGCCCGAGAATGCGAAGAGCGTGCAGGGGTATGGGGTCGACGCGCGCGGAGTCGTCTACCTGCTTTGCTACGCCGAGTCGTACACGCAGAACGTTCATCGCATCATCGGTGGGAAATTCAGCCCGTTCATCGATGGTTTGAACCCCGCGACTCCGATCCGCGAGGAGCGTCGCTTCACGGTGCATCCCGACGGGACGATGGTCCTCGCTGCATACGGACGTCAAATTCGCATCTTCGCTCCTGACGGTCGCCTTCTCTATGTGAGCCCGAAGGCTCGCGAAGAAGACGAGCGAAATGCAAAGCGCAAAGCGCAAGAGCGTGACGCTGACCGCGTTCGCTAAAGGCTTATCGAGTAAACCCGAATAACGCGCTATCGGGCTGGCGATAATGCGATAGCACTGAGCCTTAGCGACCGACGAATTTGGCTTCGCGGCGCTCGATGAAGCTCTGGAGGCCTTCGCGAGCGTCTTCGCTCGCCATGAGGATGGGGAGCTGAGCGCGGATATGCTCGGGGGCCGCTGCAGCGGAGGCGGCGCGCCCGATGCGCGCGTTTGCGAGCGTGGCCTGGACGGCGAGCGGCGCTTGCTTCGCGATGAGCTCGGCGATGCGGGTCGCTTCCTCGACGTGTTTGCCCTTCGGCGTGATGCCTTGGGCGAGCCCAATCCGGAGCGCCTCCTCGGCACCGAATTCCTCGGCGGTCAGGAGAAAGCGCATCGCGTTGCGCCAGCCGAGCTCGCGCGGCGCGCGGAAGGTGGCTCCGCCAAAGGGCATGATCCCACGCCCGATCTCGAGCTGACGAAAGCGGACGTCCTCCGAGACGATCACGATGTCACTCGCGAGCGCGAGCTCGATCGAGAGCGTGTACGCGATGCCTTGAATCGCCATCACGACAGGCTTTGGGACGGGCTCGGCCCAGACGCCGAAGGGGTCGTACTTGCACGAGCCGCCGAGGGCGCGAGGCCCCTTCTCCGCGACCACGGGAGCGACGTTCGCGAGATCGAGCCCCGCGGAGAAATGCTCGCCATGGGCGTAAACGACCCCCACGCGCAGCTCGGGATCGTCCGCGAGGCGCTCGTAGGCACGGGCGAGCTCGTTGAGCATGTCGACATCGAAGGCGTTTCGCTTCTCGGGGCGATTGACGCCGATGTGAAGCACGAAGCCGTTGCGATCGACCGTGATGCGTGAGGGCTTGCCGGTGGTGTCGCTCATGACGAGCATCTCTACGAAGCGCGCCAGGAGGGGTCAACGCACGAAGTGTCGCCGCGCGTGACAAAGAAGTGTCAGGTTTGGTCCGGCCATGGACCGCGACGTCGGTCGGGCAACGGACCGCGACGTCGGTCGGGCAACGGACCGCGACGTCGGTCGGGCAACGGACCGCGACGTCGGTCAGGCAACGGACCGCGACGTCGGTCGGGCAACGGAGCGCGACGTCGGTCGGCTGTCGGCATGCCGACAGGCCACCTCCGATCAAAAAAACGACATCCGATGAAGAAAGAAAATGATCGTTTGCCGTTCGAGCGGTGTTTAGCGAACGGGAACAGAGGGACCAGCGGATTCGTTGGGAGCAACCGATCATGCGCACCGGCATTTCGCTCTTGTGCAACGCCTTCATCGCGGAACGACAAGAGAAACGCGCGCCATCACCTTGGCCGAGCAAGGTTCGTTCGCGTGGTCCGGTGAAATATGAGCGACCGAAGAAGAAAAGTGGATCGTTCGCATGAGAACCGGTGACTAACGAACGGAACGAACGGAACGAACGGAACGAACGGAACGAACGGAGCGAACGGACCGAACAGAACGGAACGGCAGCAGGGAGGGAGTCGATGCGTTTGGAGACATCACGAACATGGCGCCGCGAGGACGCGAGCTCGTGCCTCGAGCACGCCCAGCGTTGCCGAGCGAAACGACTAGAGAAACGCGGCCAGATACCCGGGTTGCAGGCCGTTCCGTCCAGTCTGGCAACAGGCCGACCTCGGTCTGGCAACGGACTGAAGGGTGCAACAACGTCCACCAAGACAATCGGCCGGCGGGGCCAGCGCTTCGTGCGTCCGCACCACTCCATAAGGTGTCGGCATGCCGGCACCTTCGCCGACGCGAAAGAAGGAGAAGAGTCTCCCTCTCGCCTGAATCGCGATTCGACCCAACAAGCGCCGCCCGCGCGGCACCCACACTCTATTTCCCGGTGCCGATCGCCTCCGTCCATCGGGCGATGTCTTCGGCCGTCACGGCTCCCCATGGCGCCATGCGCGCGTCTGCATAGCCACGCTCCGCGACGTCGACCAGGTACTGCTCTCGCGAGAGCAAGGTGCCACGGCACACGTTTACGTTCTCGGGGACGTTCTCCACCTTGGCGCGATCGAGGAGCAAGTCCATCACGCGCTTCGGAATGCAGTGCCGCTTCTGCGGATACACGAACGAGAAGAAGATGAGATGGCCGAGGAGCACACGCCAGTGCGATCCGAAGCGGTCGATGAGCCGTCCCCAATCGAGCTTGGGTCCGTAGGCCTCGAGCAAGTGATAGATGTCCGCTCCGTCGAAGCGCTCGCGCTCCATGACGAAGCATTTGCTCATGATCATCTCCTCGGCGGGGCTGACGAGGACGTTGACGCCCCACAGCTCACAGCGGTGGGCGTATTCGAACCAGGCGTCGTCGACCGGGCAGAGGCCGTTGGCCGAGTCGAAGATGAAGTCGACGAAGTGCGGACCCGACCACGCTTTCGCGAGCCAATGAGGGAAGATGCGCTCGGTGTCGAACCCTCGGTCGGCGAGCACCTCCATCGCGAGGTCGAGGTCGCGCTTGCGAAGGAAAATATCAAGGTCCTTCGTATCGCGAGCGATACCTGCAAAGTGCTTCAGGGCAAGCGCACCGCCGACGAGAAAGGGCACGCCAGCGTCGTTCAATGCCCGCAGCGTGTCCTCGTAGAAGAGCCGAGCGATCGGGCGGACCATGCGACGGGTGCTGAGCGGCACGTGTGCTTTGAGGGAGGCTGCCATGGTGATGATCTCAACTGACTATCCTTCAAGTGTCGTTCCACGCCGCGATGCGCCAGCCACGGCGTGACAAACGCGACAACCGCGACCCGTCCTCGCTCGGCAGGTACATCGGTTGCGTCGAGATTCTCTCCTCAGCTCATGAATGAGATCGAATCGCGCACCCGCTCATTGTCGCTTGCTCCACCGGAGGACGCCTCGCATGGCTCCCTCACGCCGGCCGGAACGACGAAGCCAATGCGCGTCGCGGCGGTCGGTGATCTTCATTGCACGAAGGAGTCAGCCGGCGCGTTCAAGTCCATTCTCTCGCAGCTCGATCAACGCGCCGATGTCCTTCTTCTGTGTGGTGATCTCACCGATTACGGCCTTGTCGAGGAGGCTCACGTGCTCGCGCGGGAGCTTGCCGTCGTGAAGATCCCGATGCTCGCCGTGCTCGGCAACCACGACTTTGAGTCGGGGCACGCGGACCAAGTCGCTCACATCCTCGGCGACGCGGGCGTGAAGGTCCTCGATGGAGATAGCCAGACCATCGACGGCGTTGGCTTCGCTGGCGTCAAAGGTTTCGCCGGCGGGTTCGGGCGAGGCACACTAGGACCCTGGGGCGAGTCTGCGATCAAAATGTTCGTCAAGGAAGCGCTCGACGAGTCGCTCAAGCTCGAGTCGGCGCTTGCCCGCCTCCGCACCGAGCGCCGTGTCGCGGTGCTGCACTACGCGCCCGTGCGCGACACCGTGATCGGCGAGCCCGAGGAGATCTTTCCGTTCCTCGGATGCAGTCGTCTGGAAGAGCCGCTCGAGCGCTACCCCGTGAACGTCGCGTTTCATGGCCACGCGCATCGTGGATCGCTCGAGGGCAAGACGCGCGTGGGGACGCCCGTGTACAACGTCGCGCTCCCGCTCCTGCGACGGCACCTTGGTGAGCTCCCGATCCGCATCGTCGAGGTCGCGTAGACGCGCGCGCGGGCTCGTCACGTCTTCTTCGGGATCTCCGACGCGACGCGCTCGAGGAAGGCCGTCAAGCTCTTCGATTCCCGTATGGCGGCGCGGAGTGGCGTGTCGACGTCGAACCGAGCGATGTTCGCGAAGAAGGCATAGGCAGAGATGTCGACGGTGCGGAGGCGATCGCCTGTGAAATGCGGCCCGTCGCCGAGATAGGTGGATAATGCATGCAAATCGCGGACGCCCATGTCGTAGATGTCTTCGCGCGAATGCCGTCCCGTTCCTTGCGCGTGGAGCGAGCCGATGACGCGTTTTCGAACCATTGAGGCAACCATCCACCGCACTGGGGACGGGACGAAATCGAAGACGCTCTTCATCCTTGCCCAGCCGGGCTCATCCGCCCACCGGGTCCAGAGGAGCACGAAGTAGAGCCCCTCTTCGATCATGCGCTGGACGATGCGCGCTCGAGCCTGCTCTTGCTCGCTCATTCCTTCGTCGTACGGCGCGGGGCTCCTTTTCTCGAGGTAGGCGAGGATTGCCGTGGAGTCCGGGATGGTTGGCCCGTCGCTCTGCGAGATGTACGGCATCTTTCCCTTCGGCGCGCGGGCGGGATTTCCGACCGACGTGACGTACGGAAGCTTCGCGAGCTTCAGGTACACCTCGACCTTCATGCAGAACGGACTGAGGCTTTCGAGCCCATCGAGCCCCGGGAACGTATGGAGAGTGATCACGGTAGTGGCAGGATGCTACGTGGCATCCCCGCTCGGTAAAATAGACACCGAAGCTCGTGCGCGCGGCACAACGCTCGCAAGAGAGAGCAGCCAAGAACATGGTTGCTCAGGTCCTTCCACTCTCCTCTCGTGCTCCTCGCGTCGTCGTCGACGATCTCAATTTCGACAAGGTCACCATGAAGGAGACGATTCGCCGAATCGTTCGCATGGCGAAGCGTCACGACCGTCCTCGCTACGTTTGCACCGGCAACCTCGATCACCTCGTGATCGCGGATCGCGACCCGGAGTTTCGTGACGCGTACAAGAAGGCCGACCTCGTCGTCGCCGATGGAGCGCCCGTGGTGTGGCTGTCGCGTCTCGGATCGCGCGCTTCGAGTGAAGCATTGCCGGAGCGCGTGGCGGGCAGCGACCTCTTCTGGGAGCTCGCGCGGGTGTCAGGTGAGGCGAACCTGCGGCTGTTCTTCCTCGGCGGCGTGGAAGGAGCGGCGGACAAGGCGGCGGAGATCGTCAAGCAGCGTTATCCAGGGGCGCGCATCGCCGGGACGTACTGTCCGCCGTTCGAGACGTTCAGCACCAAGGAAGAGCAAGAAAAGATTCGTCGGATCGTGCGCAAGGCGGCCCCGGACATTCTCCTCGTCGCCTTCGGAGCGCCGAAGCAAGAGAAGTGGATCGCCGCGCACAAGGACGCGCTTGGTGTTCCCGTCTCGATCGGGGTCGGAGGATCGTTCGAGATGGCCGCAGGCGTGCGCCAGCGCGCGCCGCTCTGGCTCCAGAAGTCGGGCTTGGAGTGGCTCTACCGGTTCATGCAGGAGCCGACGCGTCTCTTCGAGCGCTACTTCGTGAACGACCTGCCTTACCTCGTCGGCGCTGCGGCGCGCGCGATCGCGCATCGTGTTCGTGGACCGGCGCGTCTGCCCGGCTGACGAAGCTCACGCGAGCCCCTTTTCATCGACGCGTGGTATATCGGGGAGCGCATCATGACGCTCCCGTTCAAACCACCCGTCGCGCCCATGCTCGCGAAGCTCGCGAACGAGATCCCCGAAGGCGACACGTGGCTCTACGAGCCGAAGTGGGACGGCTTTCGCGCGATGGTGTTCAAGGACGGCGACACGATCCACACGCAGAGTCGCGATCTCAAGCCGCTCGATCGCTACTTCCCCGAGCTCGCTGGGCCGTTCAAGGAGTTTCTACCCGAGCGATGCGTCCTCGACGGGGAGATCGTGATCGCGACGAACGATCACCTCGATTTCGACGCGCTCCTCCTTCGCATTCACCCTGCGGCGTCGCGCGTCGAGATGCTGTCGAAGGAGAAGCCTGCGTCCTTCGTCGCGTGGGACATCCTCGCGTGGAACGACGAGGACCTTCGTGACATGCCTCAGCTCGAGCGACGCGCGAAGCTCGAGGTGGCGCTCGCGAACGTGAAGCCTCCGATCCACATGACGCCCGCGACGCGTGATCGGGCGATCGCGACCGATTGGTTCAAGCGGTTCGAGGGGGCCGGCCTCGACGGCGTGATGGCGAAGCCGATCGACCTCGGTTACATGCCGAACAAGCGCGCGATGATCAAGGTGAAGCACGCGCGCACCGCGGACTGCGTCGTCGCCGGCTTTCGCTGGTACAAAGGCGGAAAGGGGACTCACGTCGGCTCGCTCTTGCTCGGGCTCTACGACAACGAGGGCGTCCTGCATCACACGGGCATCTGCGCCTCGTTCACCCAAGCGCGCCGCGCCGAGCTCGCGAAGGAGCTCGAGCCGCTGCGCGAAGGCGCGAAGGAGGACCACCCGTGGCGGAAGTGGGCGGAGTGGCAAGAAGAGAAGGGGGAAGGAGCGGCCACGACCCATCAGCGCAAGCCGGGGGCGACGAGCCGGTGGAATCGCGGCAAGGATTTGTCGTGGGAGCCGCTCCGTCTCGAGCGCGTGTGCGAGGTCGGATACGACCATTTGCAGGGGGATCGCTTCCGTCATGCGACGCATTTCAAGCGATGGCGCCCTGACAAGCCCGTCGCGGACTGTCGCTACGATCAGCTCGAAGTGACGCCTGCGATCGAGATTCGACGCATCTTCGGCTAGCGCTTGGTGACACGGGCGCCGAGGGTTCGTTAGAACAGGCCTCATCATGTGGTCGCGCAGTCGTCTCGGCTCACCGTCCTCCGCCGTCTCGAGGTGGAGAGTCGCGCATGCTCTCCTCGCGCTCGCGCTCACGGTCGTCGTGGGTCTTTTTTGGACGACGGCCTATGCGCAAGACGCCACCACCACCGTCGACCGATCGACGCCTCGGCGCGCGATGGCGACCTTCCTCGAGGCGGCCGAGGCCGGCGAGTACGCGCGCGCCGCCGACGTGCTCGACCTCCACTTGATCGCGGTCGATGAGCGCGCAGGGAAGGGACCCGAGCTCGCGGAGATGCTCCACCACGTGCTCGATCGCGCGATGTGGATCGAGCCGTCGACGCTCTCGGACGACCCGAACGGTCGCCCCGAGGATGGGGCCGCCACCGAACGCGTCGGCTCGGTGCGCGTCAAGCGAAGCGAAGTGCCGATCACGCTCTCGCGCGCCGAAGACGGCGATCGCGCCTGGTCGATCTCGGCGTCCACCGTCGCGAGCATCCCGCGGCTCTACGAAGAGAACGGCCCGCTCTTCATGGAGACGCACGCACCGAAGGCGCTCGAGAAGCGGATCGGCACGCTCGCGCTCTGGCAATGGCTCGGCGTCATCGCCGCGATCGCCGTCGCGTACGGGATCGGCCGTGCGTCGACCGCGATCGCCACGCGGATGTTCATGCGCATCACCCAGCGCACCCGCGCGACGTGGGACGACCAGCTCGTCGACGGGCTCCGCGCGCCGTCACGGTTCTTCTTTGGCGTGATCGCGTTTCGTTTCCTCACCGATCCGCTCGCGCTCTCGGCGGCCGCGGCGCAGGTGTTCGCGCGCGTGCTCGGGATGATCACGATCGCGGCCGTCGCGTGGAGCCTCATTCGCGCGATCACCGTGCTGTCGATCGTGCTCGAAGAGCGCGCGAAAGAGGCGGTGCGCTCGAGCGTGAACGACGAAGAGCAGCGCGAGAGCGAGCTTCTGCTCCAGGCCGATCTTCGGGTGCGTGGCGTCGCGACGCAGATCCGGGTTCTTCGACGGGTCATCCACGTGGCGATCGGGATCGTGGCGATCGCGTTGATGCTCACGCAGTTCGAGGTTGTACGAAACGTCGGCGTGTCGCTCCTCGCGTCCGCCGGCATCGCGGGCATCGTGCTTGGCTTCGCCGCGCAGCGAACGTTCGGAAGCCTCGTCGCGGGCATCCAGCTGTCGGCGACGCAGCCGATCCGCATCGGCGACGTCGTGGTGGTCGAGAATCAGCAAGGGACGATCGAAGAGGTGACGTTGACGTACGTCGTGGTGAAGGTCTGGGACGAGCGCCGCCTCATCGTCCCGATGTCGCGCTTCCTCGAGACGCCGTTCGAGAATTGGACGAAGGCTGGGGCTGAGCTCCACGGCACCGTGTTTCTCAACGTGGACTGGACGCTCCCCGTCGACGAGCTCCGCAAGGAGCTGTCGAACATCCTCGAGGCGCACTCGGATTGGGACCGCCGCACACAGAAGGTGCACGTCACGGACGCGAAGGAGCGGACGCTCGAGGTGCGTGTGTTCCTCTCGGCATCGAACGCGGATCGGCTAGCGCGGCTTCGCTTCGACGTCCGCGAGCGCCTCGTGCGCTGGCTCCAGACGTACGAAGGCGGCCGCTACCTTCCTCGCGTGCGCGTCGAGGAAGAGGAGCGCCGCGAGCGAGAGCGCACCGCGAGCGTCGCTGCTCTCTCGTGAGGGGGTCCACGACCGCAGGGAACCCCCTGCGGACGGAAGGCTAGTCGCGCTGCCACTCCACGATCGGATCGTAGTCCGGATCGGGCGGCACCTCGGCGGGGCGCATCTCCTCGGGGACGTTCTTCAGGTTCACGCGGACGCGGCACCACGCCGAGTGACGGCCGCGCATGTTGTCGACGAGCACGTCTTCTGGCGCGAGGAGGGCGGCGACGTCCGGGTGCTTGGCTTTCCATCGATCGAGCCCTTCGAGGGCGTCGGCCTTGAGCTTGGCCTTCGAGATCGTGATCACCGGAAGCTTGATCCGCTTTGGCGCTCCCTTCGCGCGGGAAGGCGCGACGCGCGACGCCTCGTTCGCCGATTTTGGATGATGCGGAGGGTACGGAGCGTCGGGGAGCTTCTCGTCGGCTTCCTGTTTGTCGGCGAGCGCGAGCAGCTTTTCGATCGAGAAGTGCGCGTCGTCGATCCGCGCGTGGGCGTCGCCGTTCTTCGCGAACAACGCGGGCACGGTCTTGACCGTGAACGCGGCCGGATCGCACGTGGCGAGGTCCTCCCACGAGAGCGGCATCGACACGCGCGCGTCGGGCGTCGGTCGCACGGAGTACGCGTTCGAGGTCGTGCGGTCGCGCGCGTTCTGGTTGTAGTCGAGGAACACGCCTTGGCGCTCCTCCTTCCACCACTTGGCCGTCGCGATCTTCGGGGCCCGCTTCTCCACTTCGCGTGCAAAGGCCAGCGCCGCGCGACGCACGAGCTCGAACGGCCATCGCGGATGGATGCGCACCCAGATGTGGACGCCGCGCGAGCCGCTCGTCTTCGGAAAGCCAACGAGCCCGAAGTCGGCGAGCGTGTCGCGCGCGACGAGCGCGACGTCGATGATCTGCTGCCATCCGACGCCCGGCACCGGATCGAGATCGATACGAAGCTCGTCGGGGTGGTCCATGTCTTCGGCGCGCACGGGATGCGCGTTGAGGTCGACGCAGCCGAGGTTGATCACCCAAGCGAGCGCCGCGACGTTGCGCACGACGACCTCGTCCGCGTGACGGCCAGAAGGAAACTTGAAGGTCGCGACCTCGACGTAGTCCGGCCGCTTCTTGGGCGCGCGCTTTTGGTAGAACCCCTCACGCTCGACGCCATCGGGGAAGCGCTTGAGGAGCATGGGGCGCCCATACACGCCGCGCACGGCGCCCTCGGCGACGCTCACGTAGTAGCGCACGAGATCGAGCTTCGTGAGGCCTAGCTTCGGAAAGAAGATCTTCGTCGGATTGGTGATCCGGACCTCGTGCCCGTCGAGATCGAGGAGCTCTTCTTTGACCGGCTTCTTCTCTGCCTTCTTGACCGATGCAGCCATGGTGGCGCGCTTTCGCGCGCGAAGAAGATACACCGAAATGCGCTACATCGAATGGCGCTGCAGCGACGGCCCTTCTTCACGCGAGAGATTGTGCGCCGAATTGATCAGGGCGACGTGCGACAGCGCCTGCGGAAAGTTGCCTAGCATGCGGCGCGTGACGGGGTCGTACTCCTCGGCGAGCAGGCCGACGTCGTTGAGCAAGCCTAGCAAGCGCTCGAAATGGGCGCGAGCGTCGTCCCGGCGGCCGATCAACGCGAGCGCGTCGACGAACCAGAACGAGCACGCGAGGAACGCTCCCTCACCCTCGGGCAGGCCGTCGACGTGCGCTTTCGTCACGTATCGCTGAATGAAGCCGTTGATGAGCAGCCGCTTCTCGATCGAAAGCACGGTGCTCACGATGCGTGGATCGTCTGGCGGCAGGAAGCCGACCATCGGGAGGAGCAAGAGGCTCGCGTCGGGCTCGGTTGACCCGTAGTACTGCACGAACGCGCCGGTCGCGCGATCGATGCCGCTGGTGCAAATGTCGGCGTGGATCTCATCGCGGATCGCGCGCCACCGATCGAGCGGACCCGACAACCCCCATCGTTCGATCGATTTGACGCCGCGATCGAAGGCGACCCAGCACATCACCTTCGAGTGAACGAAGTGCCGCCGTGGACCACGTACCTCCCAGATGCCATGATCCGGCTCTCGCCATGCCTTCTCGAGATGGCGGAGGAGCGCGCGCTCGAGCGCCCAGCCGGCGGCGCCGTCGAGCCCCATGTTGCGCGCGAGGTAGAGCGTGCCGGCGAGCTCGCCGTACACATCGAGCTGCAGCTGATCGGCCGCGCCGTTTCCGATGCGCACGGGGCGACTGTTCTCGTAGCCCGCCAGCCACGGAAGCTCGAGCTCTTCGAGGCGGCGCTCGCCTGCGACGCCGTACATGATTTGAAGCTGCTCCGGCGCTCCGGCGGCCGCGCGGAGGAGCCAATCGCGCCACGCGAGGGCTTCGTCACGAAAGCCAACGCTCATGAGCGCGTACAACGTGAAGGCAGCGTCGCGTAGCCAGCAGTAGCGATAGTCCCAGTTGCGGGTCGTGCCGATGCATTCGGGCAATGAGGTCGTTGGAGCTGCAACGATCCCGCCAGTGGGCTGGAAGGTGAGCGCCTTCAACGTGAGCAACGAGCGCCGAACGATATGAGCATATGGCCCCTCGGTCTTGCAGCATTGCGACCAGTGCTGCCAATGCGCGTCGCTCTCCGCGAGCGCTCGGTCGGGATCGATCGGCGAGCTCGCCTCTGGCGTCCAGGAGGGCGCCCAGCGCAAGACGAAGGGGACGCGATCGCCAGGCCGGATCACCATATCCGAGGTCGTGCGGAGGTTCTCACCGACGAGCGGCGCGGTCGTCCAGAGGCGGACGAGATCGGGGCCGGCGACAGCCTGGATGCCTCCACCCGACTCCGCCGTCGCGCGCTGCACCCACGGGACGGTCTTGCCGTAGTTGAAGCGAAGGGCGATCTCGGACCGGACGCGAACCTCGCCTTCGACGCCGCTGACGACGCGCACGACGCTGGGCGTGTTCTTCAGCGCGGTCGGGCCGACGGGCATGACGTCGGTGATGAGGATCGTCCCCTCTGCGCACGTATGCCGCGTCTCGAGCGTGAGGGTTCCCTCTCTGTATCTACGCTGGACGGCGGTGAGCGGGAGGACCGGCGCGATCTTCCAGAAGCCGTTGTCGTGGGTTCCGAGGAGACCGGCAAAGCAGGCATCCGAGTCGAACCTAGGCAGACACAGCCAGTCGAGCGACCCGTTTCGGGCCACGAGCCCGGCGCTCCGGCAGTCGCCGATGAGCGCGTACTCTTCGATTCGTGACATTTCGAAGCGTTCTCCATGCATGATGAGGGCCGCGGTGTTGCTCCCGCCCCCGCCGCCGCACGACCCGATGACGCAGCCAGAGTCGCCCGCACCCGACGAGGAGCCCGAGCGAGGACAGAACGCGATCGCGCCGAGCGAGCGCCGTCCGGCGACGTTGTCTCTCGGCGAGCTCGCGCGCGTGCTCGTCGCCCTCGTGATCGTCGCGGTTGGTGCGGCGGGCTTCGCGATGGCATTTCGTCTCACTCTCGCGTTCGTCTACACGACGCTCTTCCGGGGTCGTGACGTGCTCGACGTCTTCGAGCATTTGCCGCGGTACGTTCGTGTCATTCCGCCGGCGGTGGGCGGGCTCCTCGCGGGATCGATCGCGCGTATCGGCGCGAAGTCGACGGGCGGTGTCGGAGATGTCATGGAAGCCGTCGTCCTCGGGCGATCGAGGCTCTCCGTTCGAGCGACGGCATGGAAGGCGCTCGGATCGTGGTTCGCGATCGCGACGGGCAACTCCGTCGGTCGAGAGGGGCCGCTCATCCAGTTCGGCGGAAGCCTCGGCGCGTGGGTCGCCCACATCGCGCGCATCCCTGGGATTTACGGGCGCGGGCTCATCGCGGCGGGCACCGCGGCGGGGTTTGCCGCCGCGTACAACACGCCGCTCGCTTCGGTGCTGTTCGTCATCGAGGTCGTGACGGGGTTCGTCGCGATCGAGTCGCTCACGATGGTGCTCATGGCGACGGCCATCGCCACCGTGCTCCTCCGCATCAGCGTCGGCGGCGGGCCCATCTACGGCCAGCGTGCCTTCTCGTTCTCGACGCCCAAAGAGCTCATCGCGCATGCGCTCCTCGGCGTGCTCTCTGCGTTCGCAGGGCAGGCCTTCATGCGCCTGCTCGCTGGTGGCGAGGTCGCCTTCGCACGGACGAAGATCCCGCAGCCTTTTCGGGCGGCGCTCGGAGGCGCGATCGTGGGCGCGCTCGCGATCGCGTATCCGCAGGTCACGGGCAATGGCTACGAGCCGCTCAACCTGCTCCTCGACGAGCACTACGCGCTCGGGCTCGTCGCGATCCTCGTCGTGGCGAAGGCCGTCGCGACCACGTCGTCGGTGTCCTCCGGGAGCCCCGGCGGCGTCTTCACGCCGTCGCTCTTCATCGGGGGTGGGCTTGGCCTTTTGTGGGGACACGCCGTGAGCGCTTATCTTGGTATACCTGGCTCCGAAGGGAGCTATGCGCTCGTCGGAATGGCCGCGGTGATCGCCGCGACGACGCACGCGCCGCTGATGGCGTCCGTGCTCGTCTTCGAGCTGTCGGGCGACTATGCGATTGTGCTCCCGCTCGTCCTGGCGACCGGCATCGCTACTTTGCTATCGCGGCGAATGCGCAAAGACTCGATTTATGGCGCAGAGCTCAGTCGTCGTGGAGTGGAATGGGAGCTCACGCCCAAGACACGCTAATGTGCAGTCTTTCGCTCAGTGAACATCGCGAACGCGCGCGATTTCCGCGAGGCGATCGGCGTCGTAAACCCATTGGGTGATTCGTTCGTCGTGAATGCCGAGTGAGCGAATGGGTGCGCTCTTTCGAAGCCAAAACTCCGCGCGATCCCACACCGTCAAGATCAGCTTCCGATGTTGCGGATCCGCCAAGATAGCCGCGTAGTCCGTCGTGTGGCTTTGACGTGCAATTGCGAGATACGTCTCCACGTAATACATCATCGTCAAGATGCCATCACGCGTGCTCATGCGAATGTTGGGTTGCAGGAGATCGCGCGTGCAATAGCGTGCGGCGAGCGTATGCGTGTAGGCGTTGTATTCGTCGAGGAGCGTATCGAAGCCTTGCGCGCCGCTCGATCCTTCCAAGTACACGTGCACGTACGAGTCGCTCTTGGGATCGACGTGATGTGAGACGATCTCACTACGATGAAAGGTCTTGAGCAGGCGCGTCTCGATCGAGAGATCGCTTCGCACCGAGTAGGTGCTCGTTCGACCGTTGAATCGCTTGGCGCCCCACACGTGCGAGCCTTCGTGGACCGCGGTCTCGATGCGTGACGCCACGCCGTCGAACGTGTCGGGCGCGCCGGTGAACCACGCAAGGAGCAGGCGGTCCTCCTGCGCTTGGATGAACGGCGTCCCGCTTGGATAGCGCGCCTTCGTGATCGCCATCGCCGTCTGGCGCGTCTGCCCAGGCTTGTA
>JBGAFW010000054.1:0-74276 GCA_044227045.1 Labilithrix sp. | reverse complement strand
GGTGACGTGTGCGAGCTCGACACGCTCTTCGCCGACGAAGAGCCCTTCGACGTCATCCTGATGAACGGCGTGATCGGCTATGGCATCGACACGGTCGATCTCGTCGAGCGCGCGCTCGTCGCCAGCGCGGCGCGCCTGCGCAAGGGAGGTCTCCTCGTCCTAGGCGTCAACGAAGAGAAGCCCACCCACGTCGATCCGATGTCGGCGCCCTCCGCCAAGGCGCTTTTTCTGCCTCGCCACGACCTGTTCTTCTCGAAATGGCCGGACGGCCGCGTCACCGTCGAGGTGCCGTTCCGCGAGAAGAACCACACGTTTCTGTTCTGGACGAAGCGCTGATCTAAGGAGCCGGTCGCGACGCCATCCGCCGAAGCGCGATGCGAAGCGCAGGCGGCGCGAGGCGTGACGCGGTCGACGCGAGGCGAACGAAGTTGCTCGTCTCGACGATCGCGGTCCCCTTGTCGACCGCGCGAAGCGTCATCGACGCGACGGCGTCGGCCGGCTGCGCCTTCGGATCCGGCGCGTCGTATCCGACCTCGCCTTCCGCGCGCGATGCGTTCGCGCGAAACGGCGTGTCGACGGGGCCAGGACGAATCACGACGACCTTGATGTTCTTCTCGGCGAGCTCGGAGCGCATCGCCATCGAGAGAGCCTCGAGCGCGAACTTCGACGCTGCATACGCGCCATAGCGCGGCGCCGCGACGACGCCCGCGACGCTCGAGAGCATCACGATCGTGCCACGCGACGCCTCGAGGTGCGGCGCCGCGAGCTGCGTCAGATGAAGCGGCGCGAAGACGTTGAGCTCGAAGACCTTTCGCATCTCCGCCAGATCGATCTTGAGGGCAGGGGAATAGAAGCCGCGGCCCGCGTTGTTCACGAGCACGTCGATCGATCCTCCTTCCTTCGCGGCGCGCCCGATGAGCTCGACGCGGTAGGCGTCGCTCGTCACGTCGCCGGCGACGGTGATGGCGCGCCCACCTCTGCGCTCCACCTCGTGCGCCACGCCGTCGAGCGCCTCCTTGCCTCGCGCCGAGAGCACGATCGTCGCCTTTCGAGCAGCCCACTGGAGCGCGAGGGCGCGACCAATTCCCATGGATGCGCCCGTGATGACGATCGTCGGCATGTGCCGAGCGTACCTCGGAGCTGCTGGCCCGAGGAAGGATGGATGTCGTCAGCGGCGGCGTCGTCGAACGATCTTCGACGCGAGCACCGCAGTGAGACCCATGATGAGCCACGTCCCGAGCGATCCGCTGTTGCGTGCGGTCGATCGGCAGGCGCAGCCGTCATCGCTGCTGTTGTTCGGGGACGCGTTGTTGCCGGTCCCGGCGCACGGATCGAACGTGGGATCGGTGAATTTGTCCGTCTTGTGTGTGCCGCTGAGCGGCGTCTGATCCGCGGCCTCGAGGCGCAGGTCGGCGTTCAGCGCATTCACGGGGAGATCGGCGCGAAGGCGGGTGATCCAGACATCCGACGCGTGAAGGCCACGCGTCGCGACCTCGAGATCGTCGAAGCCCTCACAGCCGGAGACGACCTTGGTGCAGTTGCCGTTGTTGCCGCTGCTGCCTGCGTCGTTCGTGACGGACGCGTCGGTCTCACCGTCGCCGATGCCGCCGTCGCCGCCGTCGCCGCCGTCCGTGCTGGCGTCGGCGCCCGCGTCGGTGACGTTGTTCGGCTTTCCGTCGGACGGAGGAAGCTCGTCGGCGTTGCATTGGACGAGCTCAGGCGGCCGCGTGATGCAGGCCGAGTTGTAGGTCGCATAGAGGCTGAGCCCGCCGCCTTGCGTGAAGATCTCCGACGAGACGCTCGCGCGCATCGCGACCTCGGTGAGCCATGTGCGCCCGTCGTTCGACGCGAAGGCCGCGTTCTGGAGATCCACGAGGTTCGACTTCGACAGCTTGCCGTCCCACGTGAGCTTCGTGTCGTCGATGACGGCGTTCGGGAAGTTCTGCATGCGATAGCGACCTTCACCGACGACCCAGAGCGTGAGCCCCACCTTCGCGCCGACTCCTGCGGCGACCATGCGAAGAGGAAGCGACGCGTCGGCGCCAGGCGAGACCACGCGCACCGGGCGCATCGCTTGAACGCCCTGACCTGGACGGAGGCGAAGCGCGATGAAGTCGAACTTCTCCGCGGTGTACGCGTCGATCGTGGGCTTTACGTTGTCGGGGATCGCGAAGTCGTTCTCGATCAACCAGTCGCTGATGCCTTTGCCGTCCTTCGCGCGCAAGGTGACGGCTTGGTAGGGACCGATGACGCCTTGCGAGACGACGGACACGTTTCCATTTCCCGAGAAGCCTCCGTCCACCGCGGCGCCGCTCGACCGGGCCGAGTTGTCCGAGAGCGCGGTCGTGCCCACGCTCCCGCAGCCGCCGCCTCCGCCAGACGACGATCCGCCGCCGCCGTTGCAGAACCGCTCGGGCCCTTGCACGGTGGTGCCGGTCGTCGCGTCGAGCGCCGCGATCCACGCGTCGCGGGAGAGCTCCACCTTCGCGCCTTCACGGACGGGGAGCACCCAGGCGAACTCTTGTGGGGACCCCGTGTAACGGACCTGGTCCCAGAGGATCGTCTCGTTCGTCGAGACCTTGAAGACCATCCGGTGATCGGTGATGACGCTCGAGCCGACCTCCGCTTGCGGATGAAAACATCCACCGCAGGCCTGCGCATCGCGAACGTCACCGAGGACGACCGCTCCTGCCAACATGGCGAGCGCGCCAGCCGACCGAGCGATTCGTGATGTCGCCGAGGAAAGAACGCCAAGCTTGGAATCGTCCATCATCAGAAGCTTCCCTTCATGACGGTTCGAAGGATTTGCCGAACCCGTCGTTCGAAAACCACACCTCCCTGACGTGAGCGTCAGACGGGGGCGGAGAGACTCGCGCGAAACGCCTCGAAACCGACGCGATCGTGCATGTTCGCCTGCCCTGAGTGCAGTGGGTATGCCAGGACGCTGGCGCGCCCGCCCGTGATCGGTCCGTCATGGTGCGTGCTCGATCTTCGATTGCGCGCGATGATGCGCATGATGACGGCGCGCCAGGAATCTGTGAGGCTGCTCGCGTCTTGGAAGGTGAGCCCCATGCCCAGCTCCGCCCGTAGCTTGTTCCTCGCCGGTGTCCTCGCAGCGAGCGCATGCGCAAGCCGTGCGCCTGCCGAGGCGCCAGCGCCATCCTCGAAGCAGAGTGCCCGGGGCGTGAAGGGCACCACGATCACGCTCGCGCACGGATCGCCGAGCGAGCAGGCGACGAAGGCGCAGCTCGAACGCCTCCTCACGAACTACGACGTCGATCGGTGGCTTCTCACGCGCACGATCGTGATCGACGAGGAGGCGATCCCCCACAGCCATCCAGTGCTCACGCTCCACACGCGGCATCTGAAGGACGATGACCAGCTGCTCTCGACCTTCCTCCACGAGCAGCTCCACTGGCAGATGATCGCGAGCCACGACGCGACCGAGCGCGCCGTCGTCGAGCTTCGCCTGCGGTTCCCCTCGCTCCCTGTCGGCTACCCGGATGGGTCCGGAGGCTCCGCGCGTAGCGCGGGCCGACCCCCCGAAAATGAGACAGACAGCGAGCGCATGAACTACGTGCATCTTCCCATCATCTACCTCGAGTACGAAGGGCTGAAGGGGTTCGTCGGCGAAGAGCGAGCGAAGCGAACGTTCGCGTTTTGGGAGGGCGACCACTACCGCGTGCTCTATCGGCTCGTTCGGGAGCACATGGACGAGATCGCGTCCGTCTCGGCGCGGAGCGGCGTGGTGCCCGCGTTCGCGAACGTGAAGCCCTCGACGTGGAAGCCACCGCGCCGGTTCGAAGATGGTGATGATGTGGCGCTCGCGAGCGTCACGCCCGAGTCGATCGCGATCGAGCGCTTGATCGGCGCGGCCGAGGCGACGCACTCGGACTCGCTCCTCGTGATCAAGGACAAGAAGGTCATCGTCGAGCGCTACTTCGGTCAGAAGCGCGAGCCGATCGAGACGATGTCCGTGACGAAGAGCTTCTCGTCGCTCGCGATCGGCTTTCTGCTCGCCGAAAAGAAGATCCCGTCTTTGGACGCGCCGCTCTCGCGGTGGTTTCCCGACTTCGCGAAGGATCCGAAGAAGGCGAAGATCACGCTGCGACACGTCCTCACCCACACGACGGGGATCGAGCACAAGCCCACCGCGACGGCGATGAACCACGCGGAGGATCGCCTCGCCTACGTGCGCGCGCTTCCGGTGGTCGACGAGCCAGGCGTTCGCTTCTCGTACAACAACGAGGCGACGCAGCTCTTGAGCGAGGTCATCGCGAAGTCGGCGGGCAAGCCGATCGACGTCTACCTCGACGACAAGCTCTTCAAGCCGCTCGGCATTCGCGAGTGGTCGTGGGACAAAGACAAGAAGGGCAACGTCGAGACCTACGCGGGCCTCGCGCTCAGCGCGCGCGATCTCACCAAGATCGGCGAGATGCTCCTCGCAAAAGGACACTACGAAGAGCGGGAGATCCTGCCCGAGTCGTGGGTCACGACGTCGACGGGGCCTTCGCGGCCCGACATAAGCTGGATCGGGTTCTTGTGGTGGGTCGAGAACGAAGGGCCATACTTCGTTCAGAGCGAGAAGAGCCTCAAGAGCTACGCCCCGTCGCTCGATCCCGCCATCGCCATGAAGCTCGCGCCGCTTCATGCGCGCAAGCTCGACACGCGCGCCGCCTACTGGATCGAGGCCGGCGCGCTGCTGAGCGCATCGGAGCGCGCCGCCTTCCTCGCGAATCTCCGCGATGATCGCTCACCGTTCACGATCGAGCCGGCGAAGCCTGTCGGCTTTCGCGCGGACGGCTGGCTTGGCCAATACCTCGTCGTCTTCCCCGACCAAAATGTCGTCGCGGTGAGGCAACACCGCATGCCCGTGAACGTCACGGACGAAGAGAACGAGAAGAATGGCTTCCAGAGCTTCGCACGCCTCGTTCGCGCCATCGGCAACGCGCCGGCACGCTGACAGCTACCCGTCGGTTCGCTACTTGATCGCAGAGCCGGCCGGTGACGGCGTCTTCACGTTGGCCACTTCGCAGACGTAGCGCGGCGTAGGCCCGTTCGTCTTCGCGGGCGTCTTGCAGCCGACGTAGCCGTCGTGGCCGCATCCGTGCGCTTCGTACACGTCGTGCTCGTCGAGCGACTTGATGAGCGGCTCGTACGTCTTCGCCTGATCCTCTTTCCACTTCGCGAGGCGAACGGGATCGGCCGCGACCTCCGCGGGCGGCGACTCGTTCGATCCGCTCCATCCGACGGCGCTCCACTTGAGGTCGGGTCGCTTCTTGATCGTGACGGTGTCGACCGGGCAGCTATGCATGACGCCGAAACGCTCGCGTGCGTACTCTTCGTTCTTCGAGCAGCCGCTCGCCGCCACGAGCAAGAAGGGGACAGCGAGACGTCGCCGAGCGAGAGCGATCACGACACGTGCGCGCTTATTCGGGGCGCAGATACGAGCCCTTGATCAGCTTCAAGATGCTCTGCACCGTGTCGAGGTCCGTCGCGAGGCTCTTGTTGAGCACGGTCTCGAGGTGGCCGTAGTTGTGCGCGAGCTGGAGGATGTCGAGCTCTTCGGGCTTCAGATCGCGGAGCGGCGGGATCACCGGCTGCGAGAGCACGAGGCGCGTGTTGAGATCGGGGAGCTCGTTGCGGATCTCGTTGAACTCGTCGAGCTGGCGGAGACCCTCCATGAGGACCTCCTGCACGCTCAGGTTGATCTCGCTCGGGAACTCGCGCTCGTCCGGCGGATCGAGATCGAAGAGGCCTTTTTGCCAGGTGAGCATCCGGAAGATGCTCTTCATGGGCGGCACGTCGTCGAGATCGTTGATCGACGCGTAGTAGATGATGCCCTTCCTCATGAAGATCTTGCCGACGTCGTCGCTCTCGGTGCGAATGACGAGGACGCCGCTCTTCTTCGAGGTGGCGAAGAGCTGGAGGAGGTCGGGGAGGGGGACCTCTTCGATCGACCCGCTCATCGTGCGGGCCTGCGTCGTGCGGCGAGCCGCGGCGACGTTCTCGAGATCGCGCTTCGCGTCGGTGGAGTCGCGCGAGCCTTCGCCGGCGATGACCTTCAGGATCGACGTTCCGATGAGGACGCGGTCGCCTTCCTTGAGGCGCGCTCGCTTGATCTTCTCACCGTTGACGAAGGTCCCGTTCGTCGAGCCGAGGTCTTCGATCCAGATTTGATCCTGCTGCATGGTGATGCGCGCATGCTTGCGGCTCACCATGTCTTCAACGAGCACCATGTCGAGATCGCTCGAGCGACCCACGATGATGGGTTTGTCGTTGACGATAGGAAACTCCCCGCCCTGGTACTTGCCGCTGATGAAGCGCAAGACGTAGGAGCGTCCACCCGCGGGACGGATTGACGGCACTGGAGATGCCTTGGGGGCGGGATCTTGCATCGTCAGGGGAACAGCAACCTTCTCAGTTTCCGATTTTCGGAGGACTTCGAACGCTTATCACGGAGACGATGGGAACGGTGACGTCTGACGGGTGAAAGCTCACCGCACGACGTATCCCGATCTTCGATCGCCTCCCACTCATTCGGTGGAGTTTTCGACTCTTTTCCGGATTCTTTTTGTCGATCACGAGAGTATCGACAGGGGCCAAACGTGGTCAAGTCGCGGTAGTGGAAAGAGAAGAGACGATGGAAACCACCGACAAAACGGGCAGCCATGCTGGCGCTTCCAGACCCCAAGTTGGGGGCGGGGAGCCCTACGGAACCCACCGGGCGCTCGAGCCCCTTGGCGCGCTCCCCCAGCCGGCGCGCCGTCTGGACAACGATTTCTCGAGGATCTTCGCGGGCGAGCTTCTCCTCGAGGTGAACACCCTGAACGTCGATGCAGCGAGCTTCCGTCAAATGGAGGCACCTGCCTCCTCTATTAAGGAGGGCACCAGCTCGACCAAGGTGGAGGACGAACCGGACGACGTCGCCGTGCGCCGGGTCACCGAGGGCGTCCTCGCGACCGTCGCAAGTCGTGGAAAACAGCACAACCCAGTCACGGGCTCGGGCGGGATGCTGCTCGGTCGCGTCCTCCAGGTCTCGCCGGATCGACCGGACGCGCGCTCGCTCACCGTAGGGCAACGTGTCGCGACGCTCGTGTCGCTCTCGCTGACACCTCTTCGGATCGATCGCGTCCTCGCCGTTCGAAGGATCAGCGCGCAGCTCGACGTCGAAGGCGAAGCGGTCCTCTTCGCGAGCGGCGCATACGCGAAGATGCCGGACGACATCCCTGATCGGCTCGCGCTCGCGGTGCTCGATGTGGCCGGTGCTGCTCCTCAGGTCGCACGTCTCGTGAAGCCTGGCGCATCGGTGTGCGTGCTCGGCGCAGGTGGCAAGAGCGGCATCCTCTGCGCGGCCGAGGCGAGACGCCGCGGCGGACCCTCCGCGCGCATCGTCGGGATCGAGAGCCATGCGCCCTTCGCCAAAGATCTTCGCGCGCTCGGCCTCTGTGACGAGGTCATCGAGCTCGACGCGCGAGATCCGGTGAAGGTCCGTCAAGCCGTGCTCGCCGCGAACCACGGACGCGAGGTCGATCTCTCGCTCTCTTGCGTGAACGTGCCCGACGCCGAGATGAGCGCGATCCTGGTCACACGATCACGTGGCATCGCGTACTTCTTCGCGATGTCGACGAGCTTCACGAAGGCCGCACGGCTTCGCCGAGGGCCACGCCGAGCATTCCCTCTCGATGATGCGCGATCCGAGCCTCGCCAACGTCAGGGCCCTGTTCGAATCCCGCTACGGCTGATCGAATCCCGCTACGGCCGATCTGCCGCGTGCTCTACGATGGGATCATCGTGCGGGGACAGGCGATCCGTGGAGAGCGACCCGGTGGAGAGCGTGCCATGCGCTCGATCGCGCTTGCCTGCGTGACCGCGCTCTCGATCGGGTGCGGCACGTTCCTCGTGGGCTCGTCCGAAGACGGGCCAGCCCCTCCTGCAAACGCGGACGCATCGGCCGAGGGCTCTTCGTCCACGCCGTTTTGCGCGCAGACGGGAACGTGCCCGCCCGTCCCCGCGGGCTTCGACATCGTGACGTTGCACAAAGCGCCCTTCGAAGCGGCCACGGGGCCGCTGCCTTGCACCGAGCCAGGAGCCAAGGAGGAGCGCTGGCTCGCGGGTCCCATCCACGATCAGGCGACGTGCAGCGACTGTTCGTGCGCGGTCTCCGCCGATTGCGACACTGTCCTCCATTGCACGGAGAGCACCCTCTGCGAGAACGGCGGCCTCAGCTACCTCGTCTTTCCGCTCAACGGGTGCACGAAGCGGCTCCTCACGCAGCTCACAACGAACAACTGCAACGTCACCGTCACGCCGCCGCAGAATCCCTGCAAGTCGAACGCAGGTGGTGGAGAAGCGACCCTGCTTCCTCCGTGGACCGAGCGCGTGACGGCCTGCGTGGTCGAAGGCACACCCGACTCGACGAGCGAGTGCGTGCGCGCGAAACCCGGCGCACCTAGCGCATGTCCGGCAGGCTTTCCGAACGAAGTGAAGCTCTACCCCGAGGTGTTCGAGGACAAGCGCGCCTGCGCTCCGTGCGCGTGCTCGGTGCTCGCGGGCTCACCGCCGATGCGATGTGGCGGTACGCCCGCCGCGGTCGAGATCTTCGAAGGAGAGCTGTGCAACGGGCTCAGCACCGAGATCTCCTCGAGCGACAACTGCACGACGGTCACGCTCCCGATCTCGGCGAACGACTTTGGCGTCAAGCTCAAGGCGGTCTCGTCGGTGCTCGACAACCTTGGCGCGTGCATCGCGAGCGGCGGAACACCCGCGGACAACGTCCACCGCGGCGAGCCCACGTCGGTGTGCTGCGCTCACTGACCGCGATCAGGAGTGGTCGCGCTCGCACTGAATCGGCGTCGCAGGCACGCCGGAGGGACCACCGACGATCGACATCGTCCCGTCGATCATCGACTTGTTCATGTCGCTCCACGCGAACTTCATGACGATCGTGCGGCCGTCGTTCGTGTGGCTCACGATCTCGTAGTTGCGGAGCTGGAAGAGGACGTCGGTGCGGACCGACGCGCTGTACGTGCCCTCTTCGGGGAACATCTGGCCGTCGCCGTTGATCCCGATGATCGACGGTGACTTGCCCATGTGAACGAGCGCGGTCGCTTCGATGCTGCGGTCGGTGGGGACGCAATAGAGCTTGTACGTGCGGCGGTACGTGAGCACGCGCCCGCTGTCGCTCGTGAGCTTGAGGACGTCGCCCGACACGGACGCCGTGTACGACGGCGTGGCGCTCACGGCCTCGAGCGAGGACGCCGCGGTCGCATGCAGCGTCGCAGCCGCTGGACCGCTCCGCCAGAGATCACCGTACGTCTCTTCCACGATCGTGGGCTGCGCCGGAGAGGTCGTCGACGGATGCGCGCCAGGTGTCGCGGCCGCCATCGGCCCTGCCGCTCGCGTGGCCGGTTGGTGCGTGAGGCTCGCGTAGTTTCGCGCGCCGAGCTGGAGCACTTCGATGTCGCCCGACTGCGGCGTGCCGTCGAGCGTCCAGAGTCCCATCGATGCCGCGGTGAAGTTGTCCTCGGAGGAGGACTCGCCTGGGCCCGTGGCGTCGTTCGACGAAGGGGCCGCACAACCAACCGCCGCGAGGACAGTGGCGTAAGACATCACCCATGCAAGACGAGCGTTCAGCAACCAGACCTCCTAGACGACAAACGTGAGCCGCTGTTCGCTGTGGATGCGCTTCTCGTTCCGAAACGAAACGTGAACGGAGACGCACGACCAACGAACGCACACGAAGATGCGCGGCTCCGACTCTGAACCAAAACAGGCAATGCGCAAGGTCGCTTCGTCGAAATTCTCCAGAACCTTCCCTCGAAAATGAACAAATCGGATCGACGCTAGAATTCTCCAGCACCACGAAAAACCGGGGCGATCGAGTCGATCATGGTGGCGGCGTCTCGACGTGGAGCAGGCGATACAGATCGTGCTTGCCAGCGAAGAGGGCGCCATCGTCGCGGCTCATGCTGGCGAAGTCGGCGGCGGCCGCGCCGTCGATGGGCTCGGGGATGAACTTCTCCCATGGCGCGTTTCGCCAGAGCGCGACGTACGCAAACGAGTGGTGCTTCAGCGGCTCGAGCATCGATCGCGAGAACCAATCGGGCGAGGCGCTCTGATGAAGCAGGTCGCGCCCGACCTCGGCCACCGCGGCGACCTTCTTGTGGCCCTTCGCGAAGCCACCGATGACCCGCAGGTCGCTCGCGTAGCCGCGATCGAAGCCGCTGCCGAGGTCGTAGCGATCGAACGCGATGACGTCGACGAACGCGTCGCCAGGATAGAACGAGGCGAAGAGCCCGGTGTCGCTCGGGGCGGCAGGGCAAAACACCCAGAGCGTGTTGTGGAGCCCGCGACCGTCGCGGAGGTAGCTCACCATCTCGCGCCACGCAGCAGCGTAGACGCTCGGATCGTTTTGGCTGCCCCACCAGAACCAGTTGCCGGTGAGCTCGTGGAACGGCCGGATCTGCACCGGAACGAGCTTGCCGTGCTCGTCCTTCAAGGACCACAAGAGCTCCGCCAGCTCGTCGAGGATCGCGCGCCACTCGTGGAAGTGCGCGCCCGGTTGGCCGTTCGCTTTGCGCTCGAGCAGCTCCGACATGGTGTAGTCCGCCGGGCATTCGCTCGGTGAATAGCGATCGCGATCGCCGGCCGTCTTCGGACAGCGCATGTGCCAGACGAGGCTGACGAGGACGCCCTTCTTGTGCTGATCGAGGATCAGCCGGCGAAGCGCGTCACGGCCTTGGCGAAACGCATCGACGTCGAACATGGACGTCGCGTTTGGATAGGCCGACGACAGCTCGTAGCTCACGAGGCCGGGCGCCTTGTTCGCGACGCGCTCGATGTCCGAGGTGACCGGAGACGTTCCGTAGGTGCTTCGATTCGAGACGTTCGCCTCCTGCTGGCCGATGAGGACGCGATGGTCGAACGGATCGGAGCTCTGGAAGTCGAACGAGCGGAGGTTCGCGAGGACGGTCTCCGTCTCGGGCGTCGCTCTCGGGTCGGCGGCGAAATGCGTCGTCGCCGTCGCGGCGGCCTCCGTCGCGTCCGTCTCGTCGCCTTCGCTCGGCGCAGCGCACGCCGCCATCAGCGTCGCGAAGCACGCGAGACCGAGACCGTACAGGTGACGCAGCATCGAGCCTCTCTCTCGAAGCAAGCAGCATACCTACATCTCGCACCTCGAATTTGCCGTCAATTCTGCAATTTCATTCGCGTGGAGGGGATGGAGGGAGAAGCGATGATCCATCGCCAACGTCCATCCCACGCGCCGGAGGTACACGCCCCGTCACTTTTCTTTGAACGGACCCGCGGGATGCGGTGACACAAGGGCGAATCCGAGACGCGTTGCCGCTGCCTTCGCCGCCGTAGGAAGGCGCGCCGTCTCCCTCGTCTCGCGTGCGTTCGCGCGCGTGCGTGTCCACTCGTCCCCTTGCCAGGAATCCCTCGTGAAGATTTCGTTCGTCCGTCGCCTCGGACGGGGCGCGGCGCTTTGTGCGCTGCTCGCCGCTGGAGGCTCGTTCGTTGGTGAAGCGCGCGCCGATGAGCCGCCCGCGCCATCTCCCGCGATGACCCCGCCGAAGCTCTCGAAGTACGTCGACGCGATCGATCCGCGACCTGCGAGCGACGTCGCGGCGCCGCGGTTGACCGTCGAGCTCTCGCTCGACATCGACGTCGCCGGCGCGGTGACGAACGCCGCCGTCTCGCGATCCTCCGGAGACGACGCCGTCGATCGCGCTGCGCTCGACGCAGGGCGCGCGCTCGTGTTCGAGCCCGCGACGCGTGACGGCAAGCCCGCCGCGGCGCGCATTCGCTTCGAGTTTGCGTTCGCCGCGCACGAGCCGCCCGCCGCGCCCGAGCCGTCGCAGGCGCCGGCGACGATCGCGAACCCCGCGGCGGTCGCGGGCGTCGTTCGCGATCGCGACGACGGAAAGCCGATCGCGAACGCCGACGTCGTGGTGACGACCGACGCCGGACCGGCGTACCGGACGAAGACGAACGGCGCGGGAGCCTTTCGCGTCGAAGGCATCGCGCCTGGCGCGGCCCATGTCGTCGCCACCGCGGACGGTCACGTCCCGATGCGCGTCGACGAGACGCTCGACGCCGGGACGATCACCGAGATCACGATGCGTCTCGAGCTCACGCCCGATCCCGAGGCGTTCGTCGCGACGGCGCGCGTCGAGGCGCCTGCGCGTGAGGTCACGAAGCGATCGCTCGATCGCACGGAGCTCTCGAAGGTCGCCGGCACGCGCGGCGATCCTCTTCGCGCCGTCGAGCTCATGCCCGGCGTGGGGCGACCGAGCGCGACGAACGGCGACACCTTGCCGATTTTGCGAGGCGCCGCGGGGTTCGACAGCCAGGTGTACGCGGAAGGCGCGCCGGTGCCGATCCTCTATCACCTCAACGGGCTCACGAGCTTCATGCACTCGCGGGTGATCGATCGCGTCGATCTCTACCCGAGCAACTTCTCGGTTCGCTACGGGCGCAAGGTCGGCGGCGTCATCGACGTCCGCGTGCGCGACCCACGCACCGATCGCTTTCACGCCGCCCTCGACGTCAGCTTGCTCGACAGCTCGCTCGTCGTCGAGACGCCGATCGGGGAGAAGCTCGCCGTGATGGCGGCGGCGCGCCGGAGCAACATCGACGCCGTCCTCAACTCCGCGGCGAGCACGGCCGACCTCGCGATCACGTCGGCGCCCGTGTACTGGGACTACCAGGGCGTCATGACCTACCGCCCGACCGACGCCGACCGCATCCGTCTGCTCGGGTACGGCTCGAGCGATCGCCTCGCGATCCTCCTCAAGAAGCCCGCCGACGTCGACCCTTCGATCCGTGGCACGTTCGACAACTCGAACACGTTTCACCGCGTGCAGCTCGGATGGCGCCATCGCTTCAAAGGCGGCTCGGAGCAGAACACCGAGCTCACCTACGGACGCCTCGACCAGGCCGGTGAGTTCGGCACGCTCGGCAAGATCCACTTCGGGATCGACACGTTGCAAGGACGTTCGGAGTGGAGCGCGGTCGTGTCGCCCGCCGTTCGCCTCATCGGCGGGCTCGATGTGCAGGGGAACTACTTCGCCGGAGGCTACACCGGCATCGCGCCGACGACCGGCGAAGGCGATCAGCCGATGGTGTTCGCAAACCAGCGCCAGGTGCACGTCGACGCACATACGTGGTTCTGGCAGCCGGGCGCCTACGTCGAGGCGCAGCTTCGCCCGGTGCCGAGCGTGCTCATCACGCCAGGAGTGCGTGCAGACTACACCGATCTGGTGAAGAAGGGCGCGATCGATCCACGCCTCTCGGCGCGCTGGGACGTCACGAGCGAGACCGCGCTCAAGGCCGGCGTGGGTCACTTCTCGCAGCCGCCGACCGAGCCGCATGCGGTGAGCCCGATCGGCAACCCGAACCTCGACCTCACGACCGCGATTCACGCGAGCGCCGGCGTCGAGCAGAAGGTCGTCGGGGAGTCCGTGACGGCGTCGGTCGAAGGCTTCGCGAAGTGGATCGACGGCATCGTCGTCGGGACGCCGGATGGTCGCGAACCGTACTTCGTGAACGATCAGCGAGGTCGCATCTTCGGCGGCGAGCTTCTCCTTCGCATGAAGCCGACCGGCCGCTTCTTTGGCTTCCTCGCGTACACGCTCATGCGAAGCGAGCGGCGCGACGAAGGGCAGCCGTGGCGCCTGTTCGATCGCGATCAACCCCACACGCTGAACGCGGCGGGCGTCTACCGGCTCGGCCGCGGCTGGGAGGTGGGCGCGAGCTTTCGCTTCGCGAGCGGCACGCCCTACACGCCCGTCGTCGCGAGCTCGTACGACGCGTCCACCGACGTCTACGTGCCTCGCCTTGGGCGAACGATGAGCGAACGCAACCCGTCGTTCATGCGCCTCGACGCGCGCGTCGAGAAGAAGTGGACCTTTCAACTGTGGAGCCTCGCCGTGTACGCCGACGTCCAGAACGTCCTCAACTCTCCGAACCGAGACGGCTTTCAATACAGCTACGACTACACGAAGCGCCAAGGCGTCGCCGGGCTGCCGATCTTCCCGAGCCTTGGCCTGCGAGGTGAGCTGTGAGCGCGGCGCGGTACCTCCTCGCCGTGTTCGGGATCGCGTTCGCTGGTGCGGTGGGCTGCGACGATCCGATTCAACGTGGCTGGCTCGTCGATCGAAGTCGGCTCCTCGGCGCGCGCATCGAGGCGACCAACGACCCCGCACGCGCCACCGTCGCGCCATCGGAGAAGGCGACGGTGAAGTGGCTGCTCGCCTCTCCGCGAGGAGCCGCCGCGAAGGAGCGCGTCTCGTTCGCGTACGCGATCTGCGCGTCGCCCACGGGCAACTTCCCTTCGCCGAGGTGCGAAGGCCCCGTGCTCGGATCGGGCTCGGGCAACACCACCGCCGACGACGACGGCCTCGTCGCGATCGAGATCGACACGCCGCCGGGCGCTGCGGTCGGCGACGCGAAGGAGCTCCTCATGCTCTCTGCGTTCTGCGTCGACGAGACGCCGAGCACGATCGCCCTCGACGCGAGGTCGTTCGAAGCGACGTGCTCGGTCGCGACGGCGAAGACGTTGCTCGGCTCCGTCAACCTCCACGTGCGTCCTGCGCCAGGTGCTGCGGAGACGGACAACGACAACCCCGCGATCGATACGGGCGACATCCTGCTCGACGGCCAGGTGCTCGGCGCGCCGCGCGCATGCACGCCGGACGTCCCGGTGATCCTCTCGAACGCAGGCGAGCGCACGCTCGTCTTTCACTTCCACGACGAGCAGCGCCAGATCGCGAGCACGCCCCAAAACACACGCGAGTCGCTCGTGCTCTCGCACGTCGTGACGGCCGGGGAGCTCGATCGCCAGTACTCCGCGCTCGATCCCGAAGAGCCGGCGCCGAAGGACGTCGAGATCAAGTGGACACCTCCCGGCGCCGAAGAGGTCCCCGCCGACGGGACGAGTCGGCTCGTCGACATCCTCTTCATTCTCCGCGATGGGCGCGGAGGGACCGCCTTCGCGCGCCGCGCCGTGTGCGTGAAACGACCGTGACCCGACGAACGAAGCAACGAAGAACAACGAGAGAAGACAAAGGAAAGAGAAAGAAGGAAGCAGATGCAAATCGAGAGCAAATTGCGGGCACTCGCAGGACTTGGCGCAGGATGGGTGATGTGGCTCCTGGCGGGGCTCAGCGTGATCGTCCTCGCGATCGCGATCGAGCGCGCGATCGTCCTCTTCCTCGCGCGTGACGACATCGGCGCCCTCCGGCGAAACCTCGCGAGCGCGCTCGGGCGTGGCGATCTCGTCGCTGCGCGAGGCGTCGTCGTCGCGTCGAAGTCGATCGAGGCGCAGGTGCTCGCCGCAGGCCTCGGCGCCTTGCCACGCGGCGCCGCCGCGGTCGAAGAGCGGCTCGCGAGCGAAGCGCAGCTCACGAAGCTCGTGATGGAGCGACGTCTCGCGCTGCTCGGCACGATCGGATCGAACGCGCCGTTCGTCGGCCTGCTCGGGACCGTGATCGGCATCATTCGCGCGTTTCACGCGCTCGACGCGAGCGGCGGACAGGTCTCGACCGCGCTGATGTCCGAGATCGGCGAAGCGCTCACGGCGACCGCGGTGGGCCTCTTCGTCGCGCTCCCCGCGGTGGCCCTCTTCAACTTCTTCCAGAAGCAGATCGCGGGACGCGTCGCGCGGGCCGAGGCACTTGGTCGCGAGATGCTCTCCTTCGTGAAGGACGAACGCCGCACGATCACGAGCGCGGCCGCGGAGGTGGCGTGATGGCTTCCTCCTCCAGCTCGCGCGACGGACTGATGACCGACATCAACGTCACACCCCTCGTCGACGTCGTGCTCGTGCTCCTCGTCCTCATGATGGTCACCGCGACCGCGCTCGCGCAGAAGACCATCCCGGTGGAGCTCCCCAAGGCCAAGACCGGCGACTCGAGCGCCGCGAACGCGAACAAGCCGCTCGTCGTCGGTGTCGACGAGCAGGGCGCGCTCTATCTCGACACCGACAAGGTGGACGAAGCGGCCGTCCATCTGCGCGCACGTGAGGCCGTCGCGCGCGACGCTCAGGTCGCCGCGATCCTCGCGGCGGATGGGCACGCGAGGCACGAAGCGGTCGTGCACGCGCTCGAGATCTTGCGGATCGAGCGCGTCCAGAAGATCGCGATCGTCGTCCGAGGAGAGAACAGCGCCGCCGCGAGCGAAGGAGCAGGCAGTCCATGATCGCCCTCGCGCATACGCCGTGGTCGGAAGACCAAGGTCGCCACGGAGCGCTGCTGTGGATCCTCGGCGCGAGCGTGGGGCTTCACATCGTCGTGTTCGGCGCGCTCCCCACCGCGCGTCGCGTCGCGCATCGTCCGGCCCTTCCGACGATGACGATCATCGACGCGCCGCTCCCACCGCCACCGCCGCCACCTCCTTTGCCGACCGTCGAGGAGCCCAAAGCAGCGAAGAGCCTCGTCGCCGCGCGTGTGGCGCCGTCAGCTCCCGCGCGCGCCGAGCCGCGTGCTGACAGCCCGCCCGCGACGCAACACGAGACGGCGGCGGCGCTCGATTTCAGCAGCACCGTCTTCTCGGGCGAGGGCGCAGGCATCGCGGTCGCTGCGCCGCGACCTCGGTCGGCGGAGCCAAGCGCGGCGCCCGCCGCCCTCCGCCCATCGCAAGCCAAGCCGGTCGCGCCGCCCGCTCCGCGCGTGGTCGAAGCCGCGTCGCTCGCGCGCCGGCCGCGTGCTCCGAGCGGGCTCGATCTCGCGCTCGAGCGAAATTATCCTCTCGAGGCACGGCGCTCCGGTATCTCGGGGACCGCGGTGCTTCGCGTGAAGATCCTTCCGAGCGGAAGCGTGGGTGACATTCGCGTGGTGTCCGAGTCGTATGGTGGCTTCGGTCAGGCCTGCGAGCGCACCGTGCGCGGCTCGTCCTGGGAGCCTCCGATCGACAAAGATGGGACCCCGGTCGCGACGGAGATCACCTACACGTGTCGGTTCGAGGTAAGGAGCTAGCTGCCGTGAGAGCCTCCGGTCTCCTTCTTGGTAGGTCGCATCGCATCGCGTCGCTCGTCGCGACGACCTTCGCATGCACGCTCCTGACGGCGCCTTCCGTCTGGGCTGACGACAACGCTCCGGCGGACGGAGAGCGCGCGCCGCTGCCGGCCTACACGCTCGACGTCGAGAGCGACGAGCCGAGCGCGGTGAGCTTCGAGCTGCTCGCGCTGCGGATCGGCGCCGATCTCGGGTCGCCCGTCGTTCGCTCGGCGCCAGGCGCGCCACCTCCAGCGCGCGCGGCGATCACCGTTCGTCTTCGCGCGCGTGAGCTCACCGTTCGCGCGGTGCATGCGGGCGGCCGCGTGCTCGAGCGAACCGTAAAAGCCGAAGGCGACGACGAGGCGATTCAGCGCGAGGCGGTGCTGCTTGCCGGCAACCTCGCGCGCGACGAGGCCCGCGAGATCCTCGACGCGCTCGCGACGCGCGCACCCGCTCCGGTCGAGGCCGCGCGTCCACCGGCGCCCACTCGACCGCCGCCTGCGCCCCGGCGTGATCCCGAAGCGCCCACCACCGACGGCGAGGTCGTGGCGAGCGCGGCGATCGTGTATCCGCTCGCGACGAACGCGGGCCGTCCCCACGTCGGGACATGGGCCGACCTCTCGCTTCTCTACTCGCACGTCGGCGCGGTGCGTGCATTTCAGGGAGGAAGCGGCGTGGTGCACGCCTCGCGCGGCGCGACGGGCGCTCAGCTCGCGGCTGGCGCGGCCATCACGCAAGGCTCGCTCGCCGGCGTGCAGGCGAGCACCGTCGTGAACATCACCACCGAAGACGTGCGAGGCGTGCAGCTCACGTCGGGCGGCAACGTCGCCGGAGGCGGCGTCACGGGCGTCCGTCTGTCGGGCGCGTTCAACGTCACGCGTGGCGCGATGAAGGGCGTCGACCTCTCCGGCGGCGCCAACGTCGCGACGCACGAGGTCGCGGGCGCGCAGATCGCGCCAGTGAACGTGGCGGAGAGCGTCGACGGCATGCAGCTCGGCGTCGTCAACATCGGGCGTCGCGTGCGCGGCACGCAGCTCGGCATCGTCAACATCGCCGACGAGGTGGATGGCGCAGCGCTCGGCATCGTCAGCATCTCACGTCATGGCGTGCACCCGATCGCGTGGGCGTCGAACCTCCACTACACGAACGTGGGCGTGAAGTTCGCGACGAAGTACGTCTACACGATCACCGCGCTGCAATACGGGACGCTCGAGGGAGGCTTCGGCACCTCCGGCGTCGGCAGCACGGTCGCTCTTGGTGGTCACATCCCGGTTCCGCTCCTCGGTCCCGACTCGTTCGACGTCGAGGTCGAGGCGGCCTACAGCAACATCACGCCCGATCCCAGCAAGGACGATCGCGCGACCAACCAATGGATCGCCGGCCACGGGATCGTGGGCTACTCGTTTTTCCGGCACCTCCGCGTCTTCGCTGGGGGCGGTGTGCGCGCTCCCATCTCCGTCGACATGGGGCGGGAGGTGGTCCGTCCCGAGGTCCAGGGTGGCGTGCAGTTTTGAGCCTCGGCCGCGCGAATCCGTCGGAGGACGCCTCGAGATCCCCCATGATTTCCGCCGAAATGCCCTCGTCTGGAGCAAAGGTGATATTTCGCAAATTGCATTGAACGATTCCGCGGGTCGCGGTGACGAACCGTCCAAGAGCCCCAAAAGCACCTCCCCAAGCCGAACCACCTCGGCCGATGGACGAGCTTTGCCTTCCCCTTCTCCTTCGTCACCCGATCTCGATCTCCCTGCGATGGCGCACCTAGCATCTCAACCCGAGCTCGGGCTTGCGCGTGGGGATGACACGCCGCACGCGCTCGTCGTGCGTCTCGCGAGCGCCGACGCGTCGGCGATCAGCCTCGTCTACCAACAGCACCACATCGTGATCCGTGCGTTCGCGCAGCGCCTCGTCGGCGACATCGAGGCGGCGGAGGATCTCGTGCAAGACGTGTTCGTCGCGCTCCCCTCGGCGATCCGTCGCTTTCGCGGCGACTGCGCGCTGCGAACGTTCCTCGTCTCGATCGCCGTCAACCACGCGAAGAACCACGTCCGCTCTGCCGCCCGTCGCCGCGCCGCGCTCGCGAGGCTTGCGCGCGAGCCCGAGCCGATTTCGTATGGAGGGCCGCAAGACGACTTCGAGCGTCGCGAGCTCGCCGACGACTTGATGCGCGCGCTCGACGAGCTCCCGCTCGATCAGCGTGTCGCGATCGTGCTCAGTGAAATCGAAGAGCGCACCAGCGCCGAGATCGCGACGATCGTCGATGCCCCCGAGGGCACGGTGCGCACACGCATCTTTCATGCAAAGAAGAAGCTCCGCGAGCTGCTCGCCAAGCGCGGGATGAGCTCGGCGACATCCACCCCCACGAAGAAAGGAGGCGAGCCGCGATGACGAACGAACAAGATCAGCATGACGTCGATCCTTCGAACGACGATCTCGATCTCGCCTCCGCGTTCCGCTCCGTCCGCGACCGCTACGACGGCACGCACGACGAATCGAACGCCACGCTCCAGCGCGCCCTGTTTCGAACGCGCAAGCGTGAGCGAAAGCAGAAGGTGGTGCGCTGGTTCGTTCTCCCTGCCGCCGCCGCGCTCCTCGCGTCGACCGCATGGGCAGGTGTCACCGGTCGTCTCCCCACCGTGCGTTCGATGCTCGACGCGGTGTACGCGTCGCCGCCTCCGCGGGAAGAGCACTCGGAGCGATCACCTGCGTCGGCCGTGCCCATCGCGAGCGCGGTCACGCCGACGCCTACGGCTGCACCGCTCGCTGTGAATGACCCGGCGCCCGAGCCACGCGTGGAAGAACCCGCGCCAGCGCCTAGCGTCGCGGTGGTCACGCCGCCGCCGCAGCCACCCGTCGTCGCGCGCGCGATCGATCCGAAGCCCGCGCCTCTGCCGGTCGCTTCGGAGCCGGCGCCCGCGCCGGACGTTCGCGATCCCGCGCCGCCGCCCGCTCCGGTCACGCCCGCGCCGTCGGCGTCCGATCCGCACGCCGCGCTCTTCGCCGAGGCGCATCGCATCCACTTCAACGACAAGGATCCCGCGCGCGCGCTCGCCGCGTGGGACCGCTACCTCGCCGCCGCGCCATCGGGCCGCTTCGCGCCGGAAGCGCGCTACAACCGCGCGCTCGCGCTCGTTCGTCTGGGCCGGCGCGTCGAAGCGCAGCAAGAGCTCGCCGTGTTCGCCAACGGCATGTACGGCGACTATCGCAGAGCCGAGGCGAAGGCGCTTCTCGACGCGCTCACCCACGACGCGCACTGATCAGCGGCGACGGCGGCGCGTCGCGAAGGTGGCGAGCGCGCAGAGGCCGACGAGCCAGGCGCTCGCGTTCGATGTCGTGGAGGAGGGCGTCGCGGCGCAGCCGCTCGAGGCGACTTGGGACTCGTCGCTTGCGCTCTTCTTCGACGATGACTTCTCGCTCGGCGTGATCGAGCTTCGCTCGCCCGGACCGTCGTCGCCTGTGTCCTTCGACTCGCCCCATGACGATGCGGGATCTTCGGGCTTCGTCGAGGAGGGCGCGGCCGCGTCGGCCTCGGTCTCGCCCGGATCGGGCTCGGGATCTGCGGGATCGGGCGGCGTGGGATCGGCGGCGGGACCGGCGTCTTTCGGTGGTGGAGGTGGTGGTGGCGGAGGCGAGCTTGCGTCCTTCGTGGACGACGGAGGCGGATCGCCCTTCGAGCCGCCGCCAGGATCTTCTTCGCTCGTTCCCGTGTCGCGTGACGTGCCTGCGTCCAACATCCCGCTGTCGCTGTCGTCTTCGCCGAGCACCGGGTTGGCAAACCACGGCATCTTCATCGCGGCCGCTTCTTCGGTCAGCTCGACGTGGATGTGATCGTCGTGCGGATGCGGGCCGTGGTACGCAGAGTCGTTCGAGCCGTTCGCGCGCCAGATGGTTCGATCCCAGATGACGAGCTGGACGCCGATCTTCGAGGCACGCGTGACGAGCCAGTTGGCGACCTTGTCACCTTTCGCGTTGTCCGCGGCGCCACTCTTCGTCTTCGGGATGAAGACGTCGAGGGCTCGACCCGTGCCATGCACGCTGAGCTCGGAGGCGTTCGCGGTGTTGCGACGGCAGGCGTAGCCGCCGATCGAGTCGACTTGAGAGAACTCGTCGCGAAGGAACTCGCCGAGCTTCTTCGATCCGGACTTGAGCCCGCCCGAGCATGCGCGCGAGCTCCACTTCGGCGGGCCGTCGTAGGTGAGCCGAACGCGCGCTCCGATCGCGGTGACGTTCGCGGGGAGCTGCCATCGAAGCGAGGAGGTGACGGCGTCGCTGCTATCGTCCGTCTCTTCGTCGGTGGCCGCCGAGCACGCCACGACGAGCAGCGCGATGGCGGGCAGGAAGAGGGCGCGGGAAAGACGGAAGGGAGACACGGGACGTACAGTGTGGGTGCATGTCGTGTGCCTGCCTGGAAGACCCACAAAAGCGCGGAAATATCAACGTTGAAGCCGTCCCGACTGGGATGCCTGGTGGATCGTTGTCCATACCCGAGGACCACCCCGACGGACCGTGATCGGGACGATCCCTCGTCGTGCTCGCGGCAGATCGCGGCGCTCGTTTTGGATCTCGTAAGCAGGAAATGCGCGTTGACGACGCGCGTCGATCAAGCGACACGCAGAGGACCAAACACCATGGACTACACACCGCGCCCCATCGCTCGTGTCGCAGAGGATCTCGGACTCGGTTCGGACGACTACGTCACCTACGGCCGAGGAAAAGCAAAGCTCCCGCTCAGCCTCCTCGATCGCAAGCCGCGCGGAAAAGGTCGCCTCGTGCTCGTCACGGCGATCAACCCCACGCCTGCCGGCGAAGGAAAGACGACGACCTCGATCGCCCTCGCGATGGGCATGCGACGGATCGGCAAGAACGCCGTGCTTGCGCTTCGCGAGCCGTCGCTTGGGCCCGTCTTCGGCGTGAAGGGCGGAGGCACGGGCGGCGGGAAGGCGTCGCTCACGCCCGCCGACGACATCAACCTCCACTTCACCGGCGACATTCACGCGATCACGACGGCGCACAACCTCCTCTCGGCGCTCGCCGACAACGCGACGTACTTCGGCGAGAACATCCTCGACAAAGGGGAGATCGATCCGCGGCAGATCAGCTGGGGACGCGCGCTCGACATGAACGACCGCTTCCTTCGCCGCACCATCGTGGGCCTCGGCGGAAAGGCGCACGGCGTGCCGCGTGAGACGGGCTTCGACATCACCGCCGCGAGCGAGATCATGGCGATCGTCGCGCTCGCCTCCGGCTACCAAGACCTCGAAGAGCGCCTCGCTCGCATCGTCGTCGGCCACACCTACGACGGCAAGACGGTCACGGCGGGCGATCTACAAGCGGCGAGCGCGATGACCGCAGTGCTCCGCGACGCTCTCGAGCCAAACCTCGTGCAGACCGAAGAGGGCGGCCCGGCGATCGTTCACTGCGGTCCGTTCGGCAACATCGCTCACGGCTGCAACAGCGTGCTCGCGACGCGCCTCGCGATGTCTCTCGGCGACTACGCCATCACCGAGGCAGGCTTCGGCTTCGACCTCGGCGGTGAGAAGTTCCTCGATATCAAGTGCCGGCAGGCCAACATCTGGCCGCGCGCGCTCGTCCTCGTCGCGACGCTCCGAGCGCTCAAAATGCACGGCGGCGCGCCGGTCAAGCAGTGCGGCGAGCCCAACGCCGATCGGCTCAAGAAGGGCATCGAGCACCTCGAGAAGCACCTCGAGACGGCATATGCGTTCGGCCTCGCGCCGATCGTCGCGATCAACGTCTTCCCCAACGACACGCCCGAGGAGATCGCGATCGTCGAGAAGGCCGTCGGCGCGCTCGGAGCGCGGCTGGCGCGCTCGGAGGGGTTCGGCAAGGGTGGAGAAGGCGCGATCGATCTCGCCAAGACGGTGTGCGAGGTCGTGGACGCGACCGACGCGGACCCGCCGAAGCCGAAGTACATCTACGAGCTCAGCGACTCGCCGCACGAGAAGATGCGTAAAGTGGCGCGCAAGGTGTACGGCGCGAAGGACGTCCTGCTCACCACGACGGCCGAGAAGAGCCTCGAGAAATACGTCGCGCTCGGCGCCGGCTCGCTCCCCGTCTGCATGGCGAAGACGCAGCTGTCGCTCACCGATGATCCGACGCTGCCCGGTCGCCCACGTGACTTCATGATCACCGTCCGTGACGTTCGTTTGTCGGCCGGCGCGGGCTTCCTCGTGCCGCTCACGGGCGAGATGATGACGATGCCGGGTCTGCCGAAGGTGCCCGCGTCGCGCGGCATCAAGCTCCTCCCGAGCGGCAAGATCAAAGGGCTCATGCAAAATGACTGAGCCGAAGGAGGACGGCTTCGTCGCGTCCGCCCACAGCACGAGCGGCGCGACGAAGTACGTCCAGTCGATCCGCCTCGGCCATCACACGATCAGCGCCGACGAGCCCGAGGTGCTTGGCGGTCAAGACAAAGGCCCGGCGCCGTTCGCGCTCCTCCTTGGAAGCCTCGCGGCGTGCACGGCGATCACGCTCGAGATGTACGCCGGCCGGAAGAACTGGGATCTCGGGACGGTCAAGATCGACCTCCGGATGTTCCGCGGAGCGGACGGCGCCGAGCGCGTCGAGCGGCGCATCGCGATCGAGAAGCCGCTGACGGACGACCAGCGCACACGCCTCGTCGAGATCGCCGGCAAGACGCCGGTGACGAAGACGCTCCTTCGCTCGATGGCGATCGACACCACGCTGCGCTAGGCGCGGGGCGACGATACACATCGCGTGTATCAGGGGTGTATCCGCGATACACCCCGCTGATTTTCGGCCTTTTTGTGGGGTCGGCGGCCTCTCGGAGTTGGTCTCGAGTTTGCGAAGAGAGTGGTCATCACGAGACGCGACGCGGTTCCTTGGCGACCCGGCGCGAGCGTGAGCCACCTCCCTCGACAAACGAAAGACAGACCATCATGGCCACGAACCGCATCCTCTCCGCCCTCGCTGCCGTCTCGACCTCTCTCTTCTTCGCGATGGGATGCGCGGCCGGCCCCGACGACGCGATCGAGAACGCGAACAACGACCCCGCCGCCGCGGGCGAAGAAACTCCGGCCACGAGCGACGAAGAAGGTGACGAGAGCGCCGTGAACGTCTCGGTGAACACCGACGGCACTGGCACGGAGGCGACGGGGCTGAACTGCGCTTGTCCGGCAGGCCAAGAGTTTCAGAACGGCCTCTGTTACCCCGCGTGCTCGAGTGGATACAAAGGCGTCGGCCCCGTGTGCTGGGAGATCTGCGCGTCGACGTACTACGACACCGGCACGTTCTGCCAGCGCGACCCGTCGATCCTCTCCGCGAACACGAGCAAGTGCCCTTGGTACAACAAGTGCGGCTTCGGCTCGAGCTGCTCGAAGTGCCCGTCCGGCTACTCGAACGACGGATGCACCTGCCGCCGCAACGCGTCCACCTACACGAAGAAGAGCTACGGTCGCGGCGCCGGCACCTTACCGGTGTGCGCGCAGAACTGACGCAGCATCGACCGAACGCAACCGCGAAGACGAAGTGACTCGAGAGAAGACCATCATGTGCTCCGAACCCGTGGCTCGAATCGAATACGACATCCTCGACAACGTCGTGCGCCGCATGCAGTCGTCACCCGACGACGCGTATTGGGCCCGCCGCCTCATCGATCTCGTTCGTGATCCGGTCACCGCCACGCGTCTTCGCCCGCACATCGTCACCGCGATCGGCCGCTGGGCTTCGCACGACCCTTCGTTCTTCGTCCACGAGAAGTATCTCTCGGAGCAGCTCGCGGTGTGGGCGTGGTCGCGCGAGATCCTCGAAGACCTCGACCGCGCGCTTCGGCTCGAAGACGCGTCGCTCACCCACCTCATCATGGGGCGTCTCTGGCTCGCGGCTCGCCGACCGCCGGAGGACATGCCGGAGTTCTATGCCCGCGCCGCGCTCCATCTTCGTGAGGTGGGTGAGCATCTTCGGTTCGGCGCATGGCACGAGGCGATGTGTGAAGCGCTCTCCGTCGCCGATCCGGACGAGCTCGCCCGGAGCGCCAGCGAGATCCTCAGCGGCGCCCCGCCGTCGGCCCGCGACCGCGCGCTGCTCGCGATCCTTCGCGGCGCTGCGCGCACCGGCAACTGGTCGCTCTACGACCGACATCGCGCGCAGTACGGCTTGTTCGACGAGGATCCCGCCGCGCGGATGAACAGCGAGCTGTCACGGCTCGACGGTCTGCGTGCCGAGTACGAGCTCGTTCATGGCACGTCGTTTCGTGATCCTCGCCCGTCGGCGATGCCGACGAAGCCGAGCGAGACGATGAGCGTCCGTGAACGAGCCGCGCTCGCGAGCCGTCCGTCGCTCAAGTCGGCGATGCCTTCGCTCGTGCAGCTCTTCGAGCGCACCGGTCGCTCGAAGGCTCAACACCTCGCCGCGTCACTCGACGAGACGCTTCGCCCGAAGTCTCGCCCGCGCGGCTGAGTCTCACTCCCCGGCGGCGCGCGCCGGCGCTTGCGACAAGCTCGGGACGGGCGTCGCGAGGACGTCGGTGGACGCGGGGAGCGTGATCGTGAACCGCGTGCCCGAGCCTTGCTGCGACTGAACCTGAATGCTGCCGCCCGCGTTCTGAACGATGCTCTGGCTGATCGCGAGGCCAAGGCCGGTGCCTTGCTCCTTCGTCGTGAAGAAGGGCACGAAGAGGTTCTTGAGGACCTTCTGGCTGATGCCGGGCCCTGTGTCGGCGACGGTGATCTCCACGACCTCGGCGTCGTCCGGCGGCAATCGACCGGAGTTGTTGCTGGGAGGTGAGCTCGTGACCCACGCGGTGCGCGGGGCACGGCGGTGGCTCGTCATGATCGTCACGCGTCCGGTCGTCCCGTGCATCGCTTGGATGGCGTTCTGCACGAGGTTCATGAGCACCTGCCGGAGCTTCTCGGGGTCGATGCTCGCGCGCGGGAGCTCATCGGCGAGCTCGAGACGAATGTCGATGTTGTCGTCCGTCTTCTGGCTGCTCAGGATCTGAACGCTCCGGCGTACGGCGCCGTTGATGTCGAGCGGGACGGGGTTGCCCGCATGCGGCCGCGCGTAGTCGAGGAAGCTCCCGACGACGCGGTTCAGGCGATCGGTCTCCTCCAAGATGATCCCGAGGAACTCCTTCGTCGTCGGATCTTGCTCGAAGGCCTGCTGGTTGACCTCCTCGAGCAGCTGCGCGGCGCCCTTGATCGCGCCGAGCGGATTCTTGACCTCGTGGGCGAGACCCGCCGCCATCGAGCCGAGCGCGGCGAGGCGATCGCGCTCCTTCATGCGTGCGTAGATGCGGCTGTTCGCGATCGCGACGCCCATCTGCGCGGCGACCGTCTCGAGCAGCGAGATCTCTTCGGGCGTGAACGCGTCGCGCACGCGATCGTCGGCGACGCAGAGCAATCCGACGAGCTCTTCGGAGTCGCCTCGAATGGCGAGCACGACCGAGCTCTTGAGCGTGCCGAGCGCCTCGGCGGCGGTGAGGATGGGCGAGATCGTCTCGTGCGGCGTGTCGGACTCCGCGCCGGTGCTCGAGCTCGTGCCGCGTGACTCGAGGCCTTCGTTTTCGCGCGCGAGCTCCTCGAGCGACATCGAGAGCCCGAGCTTCTCGAGCAGCGGGCGCATCGCGAGCGACTCGAGCCGAGACGGGGGCGCGGCGCCGATCGCGCCGACGAGATCGAAGCCGTTGCCGTCTTGGTCGCGAAGGTAGACGGCGCACGTCGTGACGCGGCGCGAGCGCTCGAGGCCTTGGATGACGACCTCGATCATCTCTTCGGTCTCGAGTGTGTGCGCGAGCCTCCGCCGAAGCTCGGCGACGCTCGACTCGAGGTCGTAACGCTCGCGAAAGAAGAAGCGATTGATGCGTGTCTCGAACTCGTGCTCGAGCGGCTCGAAGAGCACGAGGAAGACGATCGCAGCGAGGACGGCGTTCAGGTACATCGCGCCGAAGCGACCGATGTACGTGATGAACACGTAGAAGATGCCGGCGAGCGCGAACGCGAGCGCGGTCGAGACGAGGAGACGCCCAGAAAGCTCGTAGAGGTCGGCGAGCCGCGGCCGCGTGAGCGACTCGGCGAGGACGAAGAGGAACACGACCGCGAGCACGGCGCCGATCGGCGGTAGGTTGACGCCGAGGAACGCGACGAAGTCGGCGAGCGTGAACGTCATCGCGAGCGCGCCCACGCCTGCGAGGAAGCGAAGGCGATCGCGGATCGCGCGCGACGCGCTCTTCTCGCCACGTCGCCAGAGCGAGGTGAGCGCGACGGCGAGGAGCCCGAAGACGTAGAAATACACGCCGCCGAGGGCGAGCGCCTTCAAGACCGGGCCAGCGCGTTCGAACGGCGAGATCGCGATCGCGAGCATCGGCACGCCGACGATCGCCGCGATGCGCGGGAGCTTGCCGGCCATCGCGCCCTTCGCCGGCGCCTCGAGCGGCATGATCGAGTGGAAGAGATGCACCGCGAACTGCGGGAGGAGGACGGTGAGGACGGCGGTCGCGCGATCGAAGCGCGAACGCGCAGGCTCCTCGAGGAGGCCGGCGAGCGACTGGCTCACGTACCAGAACGCGACGCACGTCGAGAACGCGGCGAAGAGCCAGTGCGCGGGACGCCGGCCACGCAGGAGCATCGACAGCGCGATCGCGAAGGCGATGACGCCGCAGAAGAGCGTGGTTCGTGCGCGTAGGTCCTCCACCGGCAGGAGGTTAGCTCATTCTGCGCAGCACCTCGATTCGGCAAAGCAAAACCCCCTTCACCGCGGAGGCGAAGGGGGCGGGCAGCGCTTGGGCTGCTGCTCGAGGCTCAGTCTTTGTGGCTGTTGCCGCTGCCGGTCTTCCCGCTCTTCGACGTGTCGGGCTCGGCGGCCGCGGACGATGGGTGCTTGGCCTGCCACGGATCAGGGAGCGGACCCATCGTGGTCCACGGATCGGGCAAGGGACCACACTGCGTGCAGGCTGCATTGTTCAGCGTGCGCGCGGGGCGATCGGTGGTCGACGTCTCGTCTCCGTTGCTGTCGTAGCCGACCATTTCGGAGCTCTGAGTCTGATCGCTTTCGGACGATTCCTCTTGCTCGATGATCGTCTTGTGAACGCAGCCCACCGACATCGCGGCGAGAAGCGAGCAAAGAGCCAGAGCAGAAAGGCTTGTGATGACGCGGTTCATTGATTCCCCTCCGAAGAGGCCACTGAAAGACTGTACTGTTTTACGAGCTGGGAGAGTCGCGGACGCTTCATCCCCAAAAGCGCCGCCGCCCGTGTGATGTTCCCTTTGGTCTCCATCAAAGCGCGCGCGATGCAATCGCGTTCGATTTGACGCTTCATATCCGAGAGCGAGACGGCGCCTTGTCGGACTTGGGCGTAGGCAACGGCTGTTGCGTTCGCTTCGTCCTCCGGCAAAAGGCCGTCGTCCTCATCATCTTCGCTGTCCGATACGCTCGTCAATGACGTTGGCGCGCTGAGCGGGCCGCTGTGTGGGACGGCGCTGACGCTCGGTGGGGCCATCGACAACGGACCGCGGAGCGAGATCGGGGGCTGTGAGGACGGTCCTGCCTGGGCAACCAGGCGGAGATCATCGACGTTCTCGATGACGTCGGCGGCCGTGATGGCGTCGCCTTCGGCGAAGAGCGACACGGCGCGGAGCACGTTCTCGAGCTCGCGGATGTTGCCCGGCCAGCGGTGACGGCAGAGGAGGTCGACCGCGTCCGTCTGGAGGTGCTTCGGCTGCGGCTCGTTGCGCTCTGCGGCGATGCGTCCGAGCAGGTGGTCGGCGATCTTCGGAAGGTCGCCGAGACGAGCGCGGAGGGCGGGCACCTCGAGGGTGATGCCGCGCAAGCGGTAGTAGAGGTCCTCGCGGAACTCGCCGCGCTCGACCATCGCGCGGAGATCGCGGTGGGTCGCGCAGACGACGCGGACGTTTGCGCGAATGGGGGCGGTGCCGCCGACGCGCTCGAACGTCTTCTCTTGGAGCACGCGAAGCAGGGCGACCTGTGTACGCGGGGAGATGTCGCCGATCTCGTCGAGGAACAGCGTGCCGCCCTCGGCCATCTCGAAGCGACCGCGACGGCGAGCCGACGCGCCGGTGAACGCGCCCTTCTCGTGTCCGAAGAGCTCGGAGAGGAGGAGCGTCTCGACGAGCGCTGCGCAGTTGACGCTGACGAGCGGACCTACCGCGCGATCGCTTGCGCGGTGAAGCGCCTCGGCGACGAGCTCCTTGCCCGTGCCGCTCTCGCCGCGGATGAGGACTGTGCTGTTCGACTTCGCGACCTTGCGAATCGCGACCGCGAGGCTGCGGATCGCCGGGTCGTCGCCGATCATCTCGCGTGCGCTCGACTCGGCGCGCGGAAGAACACGCTGTGTGCGCGGCGTCTCTTCTTCGATCTCGCTGTCGTGAGCGAGGGAGGCTTGGAGACGCGAGAGCGCGACGACGTCGGGTTTCGCGAGGAACGCCGCGCGAATGTCGACGGGGAGGCCGCTCGCGACTTGATCACGAACCGCGATCGCGCGGCAGCAGTGCGCTTGGGCGGCCTGGAGGTCGCCGGCGTCGCGGTTGAGGAGCGCGAGGAGCGTGTGGATCTCGGAGAGGAGGTCTTCCTCACCGGACTGACGCGCGACCTGGAGCGCTTCGTTCGCGCTCTCGATCGCGGGCTGGCCCATCGCGCGGAGATGCGCCGCGCGGATGATGGCGATCTCGGCGCGAGCACGCGGGCTCTTCGCGATGGTCTCGGCGTGCGTGAGCGAGGCTGCGGCACGAACGAGGTCACCGTCTTCGAGCGCGACGCGAGCCGCGACGACGTAGGCCGACTCGAGGCAGTCGCGATCGCCCGACGCTTGCGCGTCGACGAGGGCGCTCTCGATCTCGCGGCGTGCGAGCTCGGTGTTGCGACGAGCGAGCGCGATTTGCGCCGCGACCCACTTGAAGAGCGCTGCACATCGCGGAGGGGCGCTGCCCGAGAGCAGCTTCTTTCCGAAGGCGATGGCGTGCTCGGCGTGATCGATGAGGCCGAGGCGGAGGCGAAGGTCCGCGAGGTTGGCGATCGTGAGCGCGGTGGCGAGACGACCGCGGAGCGCCTGCGGGAAGCGAACCGTCTGCTCCCAGTACGTGAGCGCCGCGCCGTAATCGTGTTGGCGATAGGCGACGAGGCCGAGGTTCGAGAGGGCGTAGGCGCGGGCGCGTTCTTCGCGGAGGCGGGTGCCGTCTTCGAGGACGCGATCGAGGAGCGTGCGCGCCTCGTCGAGACGACCCTTCGAGAGCAAGGCGATCGCGCGGTTCAAGCGAGCCCGGAGCTCGGCGGTGACTTCTCCCGCCGACGACGCCGTGAGCGCGTCTTCGGCGAAGTGCTCATCGGCGAGCTCCCAGGAGCCACGCGCGAGGAGGATCTTGCCGAGGGTGCCGCGCGCCGCGAGACGCGTGGTGGTGGTGGTCGCGAGGTCGATCGCGCGAAGCGCATGACCCGCTGCTTGTTCGAGCTCGCCACCGAGGTAGCTGACCTCGGCGCGCTCCGCGGCGACGCGCGCCGACAGCTCGCGCTTGTCACCTTCGGGGCTGGTCTCGCTCTTCGTCGCGTTCTCCGCCTTCGAGAGGCAAACGCGCGCTGCGACGAGATCACCGAGCTGCATGAGCGCGCGGCCCATCAGCAGGCTGATCATGGGATCGTCTCCGTCGAGCGCGGCCGCGCTCTCGCACCACCGCTGCGCGTCCGCGGCTTCGCCGAGGAGGAGCGAGCGTTGCGCCGCCTTGACCCGAAGCGTCAGGCCGCCTTGGCCCACGATCGGCATCACGGCGTCGTACCAACGCGACGCGATCTCGCCGCTCACCTGCGGATCGGCTCCGCTGCGGAGCGCCTTCGAGATCGCCCGATCGGCCTCCTCGAATGCGCCGGCGCTGATGAGCAGCTCCGCGGCGCGAGCATGCGCCCAGGGATCGGGATCGAATCCGCCGACGTCGCCAGCGAGGCAGCTCGCGACGGCGAGACGTGCTTCGGTCGTCGCGCTGGCCTCGAGCGAGCCGAGTTGGCACGAGGGTGAGGCTGAGACGAGACCTGCGGTGAACGAGGCGAGGCCTGCGTGAACGAGCTCGTCGACCGACGCCTCCGCGCTGCCTTGGGCGAGGTTCGCGAGAGCCGCGGCCGGAAGAGATCGTCCTGCGAGCGCGAGGCACGTGAGCACGTGACGCGCGCCGGGCGTGAGATCGTCGAACGTGGGCGCCGCCTCGGGCACGACGCGGCGAGCCTTTGCCCACCACGCCTCGAGCGAACGAAGATCGGTCGACGGAAGATCGTGCTGCGCCTCTTCGGCGACGGCGCTCAGCCAGCGAAGCTTCTCGTTCGCGCCGAGGTCACCCACGACCTCGAACGTGGTCGCGCCGTCCCATGCGGGCGGCTCACTCGCGGTCACGAAGACGATGAGCACGCGCGAGGATCGAACGAGCTCGATCGCCACGGCGTGATCCCACGTTCCTTCCTTCGGGAGCGGCGCGACGATCGCCGCGCGCTGCGCCGAAGCAGCCATCGCGATCGCATCGGCGCATGCCGCCGGATCGCAAGGAACGTTGCCAAGGCCGAGGTGCATGGCGACTTCTCGGAAGAGAGGTGCACCGATGCGAACTGCGGCATCGACGGGGAGCCAACCACTCGTGCGAAGACGGCGTGAAGCGTGAGCGACGATCGGTCCATGCACGTCGAGAGGTGCACGAACGATCACGACTCCGCTCGAGGCCGACACGAGACGCTCGTCGAGATCGACGAACGCTCGGCTCGAGGGAACTAGGAGGAGGGGAGCTGCGAGTGCCAAGCCGACGAAACCTACTCGAAGAAACGCCCTATTCAAGGAAGCGACCTCATTTCGGTCACGTCTCTTAGGGCCTTTAAGCATGGCCCGAAAAAACGTGATGTACGGCTCGAAATATTGGAAATCGCGTCCGATTCCTTCGAAGGGTAGTGCTGGCTACTCGCTGCCTTCCGAAGTTGCTTCGTGAAGGTGCAAGACGTGATCCACGTCTTGACTGCGGCCGAAAAATTCCAACGTGCTGAAATGATGAGGGTTTGCCGTAAGGACACCGCTCCGCCACAGCCTGGCGTCAGCCCATGCACAGATACCGAGTGGAAGGCGTCACTTTCCCGATCTGCGGCGATGTGCGCTGGTTCCCGCCGTCCCGGCGACCTGGCGAGCCATCGCCTCGCGCAGGACGGCGCCGACCTCCTCGATCTGCTTCTTCGAGGCGTCCCCGATCTTCGCCGCGATCGGGAGCTGCGCGAGGCCGCTCGCCACGAAGAGCGGAACGGCCCCAGGCAAGATGTCCTCGAGGAGACGCGTCTGCCGATCGATCGCGCCCGCATCTCCGCGCCGAACGGGTCCGGTGAGCGCGTCGGGGAAGCCGAGCGCTTCGACGTTGTCGGCCACGCTCCGAAGAAGCGGCCCGAGCATCTTCGGGGCGTCCACCTTCGGGACGCCGGAGCGCGTGAGCAGCTCTTGCCCGATCGCCGCGAGCGCCGCGGCGCCGTTGGCGACGAGCCCTGCGGCCGCGTGGTAGCCGACGGTGTCGAGCTTCTTGAACGTGCGCGGCGTCATCCCGATCCTCTTGGCGAGCGCACGAACGCGCTCTTCGGCGATCGGGTCTCCTTTGACGTGGCAGTGGCCGCGCTCGAGGTTCGGGAAGAAGCGAAGCGACGCAAACGAGATCATCGGATGCATCTGCGCGATGCCGGCGCATACACCACGCAAGGGAAGCAGCACGTCGGCCGGGAGCGAGCCGGCGTTGTGCACGACGACCGCGTCTCGCCGGACGACGGCGGAGGCGGCGAGATCTCCTGCGACGGGACCAAGCTGTCGATCACGCAGCGCGAGGATGACGATCGTCGCGTCGATCGGGCTCGTCGGGACGCCTTTGCGCGCGGGACGGAGCGTGACGGGAATCTTCGCCTTGCGTAAGGCGGCGTGGAGCGCGCGCCCCACCTTGCCAGCGCCGAGGATGAAGACCTTCGTCGTCTCCCGGCGCGAACCCTTGGTGCCAGAAGAAGAAGAAGAAGAGACGCGCGGACGCTTGGATTGGGTCTTGGAGGCAGCCATCGAACGGCGCCCATCTTATGCGGTCCGCTCGGCTCGCGCGTCGAGACTTCGCCGCGTTCAGGTGTAGAGCTTCTTCGTACGCGCGTAGTCGATCACATGCCGCGGCACGAGCGCTTCGATGCGTCGGGAGCCCGCTTCATCCGCCTGACCGAGCGCCGCACGCACCTCGGTGCTCGAGATCTCCGGCAAGACCGCCGCGGGCGCGCCGTCGAAATCGACCCCGACGCGACCGAGCACGATCGGCGGCGCGAGCTGCGCGATGCGCTCGAAGCCGTACCACTTGCCTGCTTCGACCATGATGTCGGCGCCGACGATGAGGCGAAGCGGAACGCCAGGGTATTTCGTCGTCAAATGCTCGATCGTGCGGAGCGTCCGGCTCTCGCCGCCGAGCTCTTCTTCGACGCGCGACACCTCCACCCGAGGCAGCCAACCCATCGCGAGCTCGCACATCTTCACGCGGTCTTCGTAGGGCGCGAGCGATTTCGCGAACGGGTGCTGGTACGTCGGCACGACGAGCAGCTTCTCGACGTCGAAGCGCGCGTGAATGACGGCCAGCGCGAGCACGTGCGAGATGTGCGGCGGGTTGAAGCTACCGCCAAAGATCCCGATGAAGCCCGCGTCGGCGCCCTTCGGGAGCGACTCGAGCTTGATCGGCGCTGCGCTCGATCCGTGAGAAGAGCTCGAGCCGTGCGAAGAAGAAGAGGACATGCGACCTTCAACCTTCTCCAGCTTCGCGCATTTTGGCCGACTTGGGCGCGGTGAGCACCTCACGCTGGGCGATCTTGCCTGCGACATCGAAGATCGTGACGACGACCTCGTCTTGCTCGTCGTCGAGCACCGCGAGGCCACCACCCTTCGCGTTGATCGGTCCGGGCGTGACGAACCAGCGCGCGCCGATCTTGCGGATGAGCGGAGCGTCGCTCTTTCCAAAGAGGAGGATGTTGGCCGCGAGGATGTCTTCTTCATCGAGCTGCGACTTGTCGTAGATGAGGACGGCGACGCGATCCCCCACCATCTCGATCGTCCGCGACACCTGCTCGGTGGGAAGCGCCTCGAGTGACTTCAAGCGTAGACGCGCGCGCTCGGTCGCGACGAACCGGTCGATTTGTTGCGGCGTGCCCTTGAGCGCAATGTCTGCGGCGCGCGCCCAGGCGCCCTCGTCGCTCGGGTCGTCACCGACGAGCTTGCGAGCCCACGCCGCCACTGCGCGATCGAGCGCCCCGTCGTTACCGAGGTAAATCGCGCGGTGAACACGCGCGCCGTTGAGGAGAAACTCGGCCCCCCGACCGAGGGCACCCACGTCCCCACCGGCTGGACCAAGTAGACCGAGCCGCATTTTCTACGTTTCGACAGTGTCCCCGACGTTGCAATCGAAAGTAAAGTGCCGCGTCCAAAAATGCCGCGAACGCGCCCGCTCACCCATCCCGTCACCGTTACGCTCGACGGCGAGCCTTTGCAGGCCGAGCGCGGAGAGCCGCTCGCGGCTGCGCTGATCGCCGCCGAGAAGCTGACGATCGCGCGTAGCCCCAAGTTTCATCGACCGCGCAGCCCCGCCTGCTTTCGCGGCGCGTGTGACGGCTGCCTCGCGCGCGTCAACGACATGCCGAACGTGATGACGTGCATGGTGCCCGCCGAAGAAGGCGCCGCCGTCGTCTCGCAGAATCGGCTCGGTCCTCGTGACGCGGACCTCTTGCGCATGACCGACTGGTTTTTCCCCGACGGGATGAACCACCACGAGCTCTTCGCTGGCGTCCCGGGAATCCAGACGATCATGCAGGGCTTCGCGCGCAGGGTCGCCGGTCTCGGCAAGCTCCCCAAGAACGAAGAAGGCGCCGCGTCACCCCTGCCGCGCAAGGCGATCCGCCGCAAGCTCGACGTCATCGTCGTCGGCGGAGGTCCGTCGGGTATGGCGGTCGCGACGCGCCTCGCGCAGGCCGGCCGCCAGGTCGAGGTGATCGACGATCAGCTCGTGCCCGGCGGCGGAATCACCGCGCTTGCTCCTCAAGACGCCGCCTCGTTCGCGGCGATCCACACCGCGTTCCTCGATCTCGTCCGAGAAGGCCGCGTTCGCCTCCGCGAGCGCACGACCGCGGGAGCCGTCTATGGACGCGATCTCCTCGTCGCGAGCGAGAAGGACGGCGCCGAGATCGTCGAGGCCAACGCGATGATCCTCGCCGTCGGCGCGCATGATGGCGCGCTCGCCTTCGAAGGCAACGACGTCCCGGGCGTCATGAGCGCGCGCGCCGCGGGTTGGCTCCTCTCACGCGGGATCACCGCAGGCGAGCGCGTCGCGGTCGTGGTCGCGCCAGGCGGCGGTCCGTTCGGCGAGTCGTTCGCCCGCGCCGCCGTCCACCACACGCAGTCGCTCCGCGTCGAGCTCGTGCACGGTGAGCCGCTCGAGATCAAAGGAACGAGCCGCGCGAAGGGCGTACGCGTTCGCCTAACGAGCGGGGAACAGAAGACCCTCAAGGCCGACATCGTCTTGATCGACGCGCCGCGCTCTCCGGCCTACGAGCTGTGCGAGCAGGCCGGCGCGAAGGTCCATTTCGACCCGCTGCGCGGCTTCATCGTCCAGACCGACGCCGGCGCGATCCACGACGGCATCTATGCCGCCGGCGAGGTCACCGGCATCCCCTTCGACGCCGCCGCCCTCACCGCCAATGCCGCCACCGTCGCCACGACCATCTTGCGCGCATGACGCGAGAGCAACGTTCAATCGTCGACGAGGGCGCCGAAGAGGGCGATGCCCATCGCCAGACCGACGAAGACGAAGAGCGCCATCAGGCCGAGGAAGCCGCTGTAGTCGTCGAACGGCTGTGTCTCGAACGCGTTGCGTGAGCCTGCCACGCCGCACACGAGCACGGGCGAGAGCAACGGAAACAGGACGATCGCGAGCACGAGGTCGCGCGCGCGCGTCCGGACGGTCATCGCGCCGAAGAGCGTCCCGATCAGCGAGAGCGCCAGCGTGCCCATCACCATGAGCGCGACGAAGGCGAGGACGTGCGTGCTCGTCGGATCGTGCACGGCGCGTGGGTCGCGCATCGCGTTATCGGGCGGCGTGAAGTCGATCGCGAAGAAGAACATCGTGAGCGCGATGAGCGGCACTTCGATGATCAAGATCGTCACGAACGTCGCGAGCGCCTTGCCGAGGAAGATCGAGGCGCGAGGGATCGGCGCGACGAGGAGGCCGGTGAGCGCAGACTCGTCACGCTCGCGCTGCCAGATCCGGCTGAAGGAGAGCACCGCCGCGAAGAAGACCGCGATCCAGATCGTGCCGGCGGCCGTCGCGCGGTTGTACTTCGGATGAACGAAGTACGTCATGCTCGCGAGCACGCCGATCACGATCGCGAACACACCCGCGGTCGCGAGCACCTCGCGCGTCCGCATCTCGATGCGCGCGTCCTTCTTGCAAATCTCCCATGCGGCGAGCGTGACGCCGAGCCCGCGAGAGCTCCGTTTGGTTGTCGCCCGAGCGCTCATGAATGCCGTCTCTTATAGGCGAACGCAGAAATCAGCCGCAAAGTTCCGCGGAAAATTCCACGAAACCCGCGCTATCGAAAGCGACCGCTGTCTCGCGCGCGCGACAGAGCGCCTCTCGGTGGACCATGATCGACGCTCGGCGAGAGCGGCTCCCTGCGAAAAGCGCGCATCACCACGCGTACGCCCCAAGCAACGAAGGTGGCAACGGAAATGCTTACATCGACGCCTCATGCGGCTCGCCACCTTCGCGCTCGTGCTCCTCGTCGGGGCATCGCCCACCCTCCTCGCGTGCTCCTCGACCAACACGAGCGGAGGCACGGCGAGCGATGGCGCGAGGGGAGGCGACGGCAACGGACAAGGTGAGGCCGCCGACGCGGCGCTCGCGACCGGCGCTGCCGCGGGCGTGCAGACCGCGCCGCCGTGTGTTCCACCAAGCCCGACCTCGATCGTCGTCCACGTGGCGGCCGCGAACGGCTCCGACTCCGCGGCGGGCAGCGCGTCGGCGCCCGTTCGGACGATCACGAAGGGGCTCTCGCTCGCGCAGCCGGGCGACACCGTCCTCGTCCATGGCGGAACGTACAACGAGCTCGTGACGTTCCCGCGATCGGGCCTCGCGAACAAACCGATCACGCTCCGCGCCGCGTGTGGCGAGCCGCGGCCCCTGATCGACGGCTCGGGCAAAGGCGCCGGCGTCGGGTTTCCCGCGCTCGTCGCGGTGACGGACAAATCGCACCTCGTCGTCGAAGGGTTGGCGCTGGCGAAGCTCACCGGCACCGGCGGCAATTTCCCGGCAGGCGTTTGGGTGCGTGGCGCGTCGAAGGACATCGTCCTTCGCAACGTCCTCGTCCGCGAGATCAAGGCCGAGGCGGGCGGGGCCGACGGCGGCGCGCACGGCATCGCGATTTATGGGACGAACGCCGACCCGATCGAAGACGTCGTCGTCGAGGCGTCCGAGCTCCAGGACCTCGTCCTCGGCGCGAGCGAGGCGCTCGTCGTCAACGGAAACGTTCGACGCTTCACGATCCTTCGAACGTCCGTGCACGACGCGAACAACATCGCCTTCGACTTCATCGGCTACGAAGGCACGTGCACCGGTTGCACCGGCGACGATCTCGGGTCGTCCAGCGTCGATCGCGCGCGCGACGGCGTCGTCAGCGGCAACGTCGCCTACAACATCACGAGCCGAGGCAACCCTGCATATGGCCAAGATCGATCTGCCGGCTGCTTCTACGTCGATGGCGGTGGCCGCATCACGATCGAGCGCAACACCGCGCACCACTGCGACATCGGCGTCGAGCTCGCGAGCGAGCATGCCGGCAAAGCGACGAGCGAGATCATCGTCCGGAACAACTTCCTCTTCACCAACTGGGTGACGGGCATCTCGACGGGCGGCTACGACGCTGGAAATGGCCCCGGCGGCGGCCGCGCCGAAGGCTGCAGCGTCGTGCACAACACGATCGTCGACAGCGCGCGCGACAGCTGGGCGAAGACGGCGCTGCTGCTCCAAAACCGCAACGTGAACAACGTGTATGCGAACAACATCCTCGTCGCGTCGACGGGGACCGCGGCGCTCAAGGTCGACGGCGCCGGCAACCAAGGCAACACGATCGATCACAACCTCTACGCCGGCGCCGTCGCCGGCGCGCAGCCAGGCGCCGGATCGATCAGCGGACAGCAGCCCGCCTTCGTCTCGGCGTCGACCGGCGACCTGCATCTCCAGGCGACGTCACCCGCGATCGGCCATGGCGCTATGCTCGCGGCGGCCATCGCGGGCACCTTCGACATCGATGGCGACGCGCGCGGCAACGACATCGGCGCCGACCAACACTGACGCGAAAAGGCCGCCACCCTTACAGGATGACGGCCTTCGCCAACACGCTCGTGACGCGAGCGCGTGCGAGCTCAGTGCACGAGGAGGCTGTCGCCCGAATTCGCCATCTCGCGGAGCTTGTCGGCGGCGATCTTGCGCTGCTCCGGCGTGAGGATGGGGAGGACCTTCTCCGCGAAGCCCGTCATATGATCGGCGCCGAGCTTCGTCATCGCCTTCACGTCGTGCGGCGGCGCGACCTTGTCGAGATCGAGCTTGTCCTCGCGGAAGGCTTCCATCGCCTTCTTTCCGCCGTGATGGCCTTTCCATTCGGCCTTGAAGTCAGGACGACCATGCGGTCCGCCCTCGCCTTTGTGGCCCTCGAAGCCCTCCTTGCGCGCCTCCTTCATCACGTCGTGGATCTTCGAGCGCTGCTCGTCGGTGAGCTTCAAGTCGTCGGCGAGCTGCTTCATCTTCATGAAGCCAGCGGCGCCCATGTGACCCTTCGCGCCGTGCTCGCCGTGCTTCGCGTGCATCTGCTTCTCGAGCGCGTCGACGAACGCGTTGCGCTGGTCCGCGTCGAGGAGAGCGTGGAGCTTCACGAGCGCGGCGCGATCGTCGTTGCGCGCGGCTTCGATGTCCGCGGTCGCCTTGTCGATCTTCGGTTGAAGCGCGGCGCGATCGATCGTGCCCTTCTCGACTTGATCGGCGAACGTGAGCATCACGTCCTTCTTGTCGGCGGCGAGCGGCGCGTGACGCGTCTCGGCGTCGGCGGCGAGCTTCTCGATCTCGGTGCGCTGATCGGGGCGGAGGGCGACCTCGCCGAGGGCATCACCGAACACCTTCACCATCCCGTGCGAATTCTGCGCGACAGGTGCCTTCGACGCGGCGCTCGCGGTCGTCTGGGGTTGCTCCACCGAGCCGCCGCATGCGACGGCAGACACCGAGACGGTCGCGAGGGAAAGGGAAAGGAATGCACTTCGAGCAAACGACTTCATCGTGTTGTGACCTCCGCATCCGGGGCCGTAAAGAAGCGTAAACGGAACGAGCCGCGTCGTTTACGTTCGAGCCGCTCTTGGCAGCGCGAAATTCGCGAGCAAGATCCACGGAATCATCGAGCCCATCCGCGCCGCTCGCCGGTCGCGCTGTCGACGAGCCGTCGCCGGAGGGAGCGCGTGTCACGCCGAAGAGGAGCACCTCACTTGTAGGCGCGCGCTTGCGTGCTCTCGCGCGCCGCGAGCCAGCGGCTGCGGCCGCCCGGTTGGAGCCGCTCTTGTCGAGGATGAGGGGTCATCACCGAGCATCGGTGTTTCCTTTGTTTTCTCGGATGGCAGCAGACGGGAGCGGGGAAGGGGTGAGGGACGAGCGGAGCGACACGACGACCGCGACGCCGAGCACCGAGAGCACGGACAAGAGCGAGAGCCAGGTCGGGATCTCCACGACGGAGCCGAGGATCATCTTTCCACCGACCACGATGAGCACCGCGGCGAGCCCGTGCGGCAAGTACCGAAGCCGCGAGAGCAGCGCCGACACGAGGAAGAACATTGATCGAAGGCTCAGCACCGCGAACACGTTCGACGTCACGACGACGATCGGGGACGACGAGATGCCGAGGACCGCGGGGAGCGAATCGAGCGCGAAGACGACATCTGCGAACAGGATCGTGATGACCGCGAGGAGCAGCGGCGTCGCGTAGGTGCGTCCGCCCACTTCGGTGGTGAAGCGATCCTCGTCGAAGCGATCGTGAAGCGGGATCCAGCGATCGAGGAGACGCGCCGCCAGCGAGCGGTCCGGCCTTGGCTTCTCACCGGAGGACTTATTTGAGGGCGAGGCCGCGCGCGACCCCTCCTGCAAGAGCTTCTTCGCCGCGCGAATTCCAGCAAAGACGAGCAATGCGCCGAGCGCCCAGGTGAGCACGTGAAAGCGCGCGAGGATCGACGCACCGGCGCCGAGCATGACGACGCGAAGCACGAGCGCGCCGAGCACGCCCCACGCGAGCGCCCGCTTTCTCGCGGGTCCTGGGACAGCGAGCTCACCGAAGACGAGCAGGAACACGAAAAGGTTGTCGACCGAGAGCGCCTGCTCGACGACATAGGCGGTGAAGAACGAGAGCGCCTCGTGCGCGCCGAGCGTGCTCCCGAGCGCGATCCCGAACACAGCCGCAAGCGCAGCCCAAATGGCCGCCCACGCCAGCGACTCCTTGACGGTGGGCTCGCGCGGAGACTTGAGGAAGATGCCGAGGTCGAGCGCGAGCAAAACGAGGACGGGCAGGGCAAACGAGATCCACAGCGTCGCCGTCGTCGAGACAGCGCCACCGTTCGCCTCGTTCCCCACCAGCAGTGGTGGAACGGCCATGAGATTCAGCTGTGCGTCGGCGACCGAGTGATCGCCAATCGATTCTCTCGTGCGAGTGGATAGGTTAAACCTATGGATGGCCCGCGATGGACACCTCGCTGAACTTTCACCACCTCCGCTACTTCTGGGTCACCGCCCGCGAAGGGAGCGTGACGCGCGCCGCCAAGAAGCTCCGGGTGACGCAGCCCACGGTGAGCGAGCAGCTCCGCCTCCTCGAGGAGACGCTCGGCGAGACGCTCCTTCGTCGCGAGGGCAGGCGGCTCGTGCTCACGGAGGCGGGGCGCACCGTGATCCGATTCGCCGACGAGATCTTCTCGCTCGGCACCGATCTCGTCGACACCGTGCGCGGGCGCCCGACCGGAAAGCCCACGCGGCTCGCGGTCGGCATCTCGGAGGCGATCCCGAAGGTGGTCGCCTACCGCATCCTCGAGCCTGCGATCGTCCCGGGCTCGGATCTCCGCATCGTGTGCGAAGAGGACGTGCCCGAGCGGCTCATCGCCAAGCTCACCTCGCACGCGATCGACGTGATGATCACCGACGAGCCGATCGCGCCGACGCACGCGAACGTCTACAGCCATCTCCTCGGAGAATGTGGCGTGAGCGTCTTCGGGATCGCGAAGCTCGCGCGGGAGGCGAAGAAGGACTTCCCGCGCTCGCTCGCGGGCGCGCCGATGCTCTTGCCGATGACGGGGACGGTGCTGCGCCGTGAGATCGATCAATGGCTCGAAGCGCGGCAGATCACGCCGCGGGTGGTGGGCGAGCTCGCCGACCCTGCGCTGATGACCGTGTTCGCGCAGGCAGGTGCTGGTCTCATCGTCGCGCCTGACGCGATCGCGTCGGAGCCCGCGCTCACTCAGGGCCTTCGTCGTATCGGCGCGATGAAGCCGCTACGCGAGCGCTTCTATGTCGTCACCGCCGAGCGGAAGATCGCGCACCCCGCCGTGCTCCTCATCGCAGGCGCTGCGCGTCAGAAGCTCTTCGGGCGGTCGGGCAAGCCACCGAAGGAGCGAATTGGGAAGTGACGGGCCGCGCGGCCGCGTCGATCAGAGACCGTTCTCTTTGATGTACTGGTTCGTGTACGTGGTGCTGTTGTCGTACGAGGACCGGAGGTCGGCCATGATGCGATCTTCGACCATGCCGCCGACCATGAAGACCTTCACCTCGACGCTGATGCGGCACATGCGGCGGATCTTCTTGTCGCCGATCTTCTCTGCCCACAGCTCGCCGCTCACCTTCGTCTTCTCCGCCATCGTGCTCGGCGTGACCTTGAACGAGTAGCGCTTCGCCTTCTTGTCGAAGGTTCCTTCTTCGGTGTACGCGAGGCGATCGCCGATCACCTTCTTCACCGGACCGGGGAGATCGCCCACCGGCGGATCGACCTGCACGCGACGAACGATCTTGAGGTCGTCCTCTTTGCTGTCGAGGAGCTTCCAGCCAGGAAACTTCAGCGCGCCTTCGTAGAGCTTCTTGTTGAACTCTTCGTTGAAGACGATCTTCGCCCAGAACGTGTCTTCGTCCGTGTCGATCTCGTGGCGCAGCGTTACCTCGGGCATGACGCGTTTCCTCGCTAGATCGATCCAAAGATCAATCGTTCGTCTGAGAGATCAGAGAGAGAAGTTGATCAGAAGATGAAGACGCCGAGCGCGACGACGGTCGACCAGTGACCTTTCGCGCTGCCTTCTGCGCTTTGAACGACGTTGCGCGTCTTCAGGATGTCTTTGGCCATTTTGAAGGTCTGATCGCGCTCGTTCCAGGCGGTCTCGGGATCGAAGTCGATGCCGAGCGTGGTCGCCAGCATCGTCGCGGCGAGATCTTCGGCGTACTCGCCGGCCTTCTTCGCCGTCTCGCCATAGCTGTGGTGCTCGGAGAGGTATCCATACTTTGCGGGATCGCTCGGGCGCGCGAGGCCGATCGACGCGGCGATGAGGCGGTTCGGCTCGTTCGTGTCTTGGCGGGCCATGACGCAGTGAACGATCTGGCCGGGCATGATGTACTTCTGCCCTTCCTTACGGCTCACTTCGCGGCAGTGCGGCGGAAAGATCGAGCTGACGGTGACGAGGTTCGCCTTCTCGATGCCGGCGTCGCGAAGCGCGAGCTCGAACGACGACAAGCGATCCTTGTGCGTGCCGACACCATGCGTGAAGAAGATGGCCTTCGGCACGAACATCTCGCTCATGCGCGGGAAGCCACTCTCACCGATCTCGATTGCGTTACTGAGCTTCTTCTTCTTCGCCATGGTCTCGTGCGGGCAGCGTACCTAAACGGCGCGGCGCGAAAATGTGAAAATGCATCCCGTCGCCCGTCGCGACGCAATTCGGGTTTTGGCGTTTCGAGAGCGCGAGCACGCGATGTTCGTTAAGTCACTCAGCGCGCCGGGAACCAGCGCGCCTGGTTCCCAAACGCTCCGAGCGTGACGAGACCTACTTCGAGGTCTTCTTCTTCGCGGCAGCCTTCTTCTTCGGCGCAGCGACGGGAGCCGCCTTCTTCTTCGGCGCCGCCGGCTTCTTCTCGCCGCTCTTCTTCGCCGCCGCGGCCGCGCTTCGCTTCGAGACCGACTGGTACATGTCCCAAAGACGCGGAACGGGATAGGCGCCGAGGCGGGCCTTGTAGCCGTCGTCCTTCGTGCGCTTCTCGATCTCCGCGATCGCGTCGATGAGCTTCGCGCGGCTGCCGAACTTCTCCTTCACCGCGGTGAACGTGCGGTGGAGGCGAAGGAGCTTGGCGTTCGAGACATGGGCGAGGCCCTTGTTCGAGTTGAGGCGCGAAACCCAGAGATCCTCGTCCTTCGTGAACTTCTCGAGCTCTGCGACGAGCTTCGCCTTGTCACCGAACGTCTCTTTGACCGCGCTGATGGGGCTCTTCATGATGTCTCTAGCCATTCTGCCCAGGTGGGCGTCTTGCACGAGATGACTCGTGCGGAATTAAAGGAGGGTCCACTTACACAAAAAGCGCGCCCATCGCAAGCGATGGCCGAGAGCGCGACCTCGGACCCGGCCGCGCGTCAAAAGCCGAGGTGTAAGGCGCGCGCTTGCCGGTCGTTCGACGAGGTGGAGGTCTCCGCCATGGTGTCTCGGCTTGCTTGTATTCCTTCGGCTTCGCTCGGGGTCATCTCGATTTTTGCGCTCGTACACCTGACGGGCTGCGCCGCGGATCGCGCTCCGATGAGCCCGGTCGAGGCGAAGACCAACGCGACGGGGACGGCCGGAAACGCAGGCTATCCGCAGTCCGTGATGGCCTCTCCCGTGAGCGAAAAGACGGTCCCGAACGACTCTACGCGCGAAGAGTCGTTCAAGGACGCGAAGAAGTCGGAAGACGTGGCGTTCGCGGGGCCCCAGCGCGTCGCCCAAGCGCAGACGACGCCGGCGCCCGCTCCTCCTCCGCCCGCGCCCGGGCAGCCAGCTGCCACGCCGCCCGGGGCGCCACCCAAGGCCGATCCCGCGAAGGCGGAGCCCGCGAAGGAGATCGCGCCGAGCCGCGATCTCGTCATCTACACGGCGCGCTTCTCGATGGCCGTCTACCAGGTCGATCAAGGTCTCGCCGCGGTCGAGAAGATCGCAAACGACAACGGCGGCTACCTCGGCTCGAAGAAGGATCGCGAGATCACGATCCGCATTCCACGCGGTCGCTTTCAGCCCACGCTCGCCGCGATCGACAAGATCGGTGACGTCCTCCACCGCGACATCCAGGCCGAAGACGTGACCGACGAGCACGTCGACCTCGAGATCCGGATCAAGAACTCGCGGGCGATGCAGAAGCGGCTCACCGATCTCCTGACGAAGGCCGACGTGAAGAACGCGCTCGAGATCGAGAAGGAGCTGCACCGCGTGACCGAGGAGCTCGAGCGCCTCGAAGGAAGGCTCAAGGTGCTGAAGGACCGCATCGCGTTCTCGACCATCACCGTCGCCTTCGAGGCCCGCGGCGCGACGATCCAGGCGACCCGCCAGCGCTTGCCGTTTCCGTGGCTCGGCGCGCTCAACCTTCCTTCTCTTCTCTCGCTCTCGGAGGACAAGTGATCATGCGCACCCAGAACGCTCCTCGCGCTCTCTTCGCGGCCCTGTTGCTCGGCGCCGTCACGCTCGTCGCTGGCTGCGGCAAGCCGTTCGATGTGAAGACTGCACCCGGTTTCGTCCCGCTCGAGAATCAGGCGAGCTACGACTATCGCGCGACCACACCCGAAGGCGTCGTCGTCGCGGTTCGAGTGATCGATGACGAGAAGCGCGGCGACCTCGCGTTCTGGACGCAGGCGCTCACGCTGCAGCTTCGTGATGTCTCGGGCTATGCGCTCCTCGACGTGAGCGACGTCGCCTCACGTGACGGCACGCAAGGCAAGCTGCTCAAGTTTGGCCACGACGAGGACGACAAACCCTACGCGTATTGGGTGACGATCTACGCCGCGCAAGATCGCCTGTTCCTCGTCGAGGCGGGCGGCGCGAAGGAGGTGTTCGAACGCGCACGCCCGAACGTCGAGTGGATGCTCAAGTCGGTGCGCGTGAAATGCGACACGATCGTGAGCCCCGTCCTCGCGTCGCGGACGTGCAATCGCTGGTAGCTGCTGCTTGTTGCTGGCAGAGATCAGCAGCCGAGATCAGTGATTGGAAGATCAGTGATTGAGACGATCAGTGATTGAGCTCGTTCATGAGCTGCATGCCCACACCCATGATGATCACGATGACCGTCATCACGAGCGCGACGATGCCACACGCGAGGCCGCCGATCGCCATGCCTCGTCCGCCATGGGTCATCGGCGACATCTTCGCCTTGTTCATCGCGATGACGCCCATGATGATCGCGGCGATGCCGAGCGGGATCGACGAGTAGCAGCAGCACGCGCCGGGGATGGCGAGGATGCCGACGACGAGCGCGCCGATCGCGAGGCCGGTCTGCGGCTCGCCCATCATCGGGCCCATCGGTCCGCCGTAGCCCGCGTTCATCGGAGGAGGACCGAAGTTCGGAGGTCCACCGAAGCCGCCCGGCGGAGCTCCATATCCGCCTGGGGGACCACCATACCCACCCGGAGGACCACCGTAGCCGCCGCCACCCGGAGGGGGAGGTGGAGCGCCGTACCCGCCGCCGCCCGGAGGTCCGTAGCCGCCGCCGCCCGGAGGTCCGTAGCCACCACCACCCGGAGGTCCGTATCCGCCCGCTGCGGAGATGTTCTGTTGGTTCATCGTCAGACCTCGTGTGTTCGTGGTTGGCCGCCGCGGCGAGCAGAGTGCTACGGGAATGCTAATACGCACCCGTGGTCTCGAGCCTCCCATGAATTCGCCTGCCGGACCAGCTGCGGCTACCCCCGATCGCCCGGGCCGTTCCCCGGTCCGTATGGCCGCGCTCGTGACGTTCGTATGGGCTATCGCGGCGTTGCCGTTCGTGACGGGTGTTGTTCAGTGTCCGTCTGCGCGGCTCCTGCATGTCCCCTGTCCGGGCTGCGGAATGACGCGCGCGCTGCACCTCCTCGTGGAAGGCCAGGTGGGCGCGTCGCTCTCGATGCACGCGTTGGCGGTGCCGACGCTTGTTTCGCAGGCGATCTTCGCCGTCGCTACGATCGCCTCTACCTTGAAATACGGCGTCCCGTGGCTCGTCGTTCGACCACGTTGGGGACGAGCTGCCATTGCATTCGTCGCGATCGTGATGATCCTCGACATCCTCTTCTGGATCGCACGCGCCCTCGGCGCATTCGGCGGACCTGTTCCCGTCTAGGCGTGATAGTCGTGTGCGCAATAGAGTCCCATCATGACCTCGCCGCGCCTAAGGTTCGCGCCGTCTCCGACGGGCTATTTGCATATTGGTGGTGTCCGCACCGCGCTCTTCAACTGGCTTTGGGCGCGTAAGAACAAAGGAGCCTTCGTGCTCCGCATCGAGGACACCGATCAGGAGCGCTCGACCGACGAGAGCCGCCAGATCATCCTCGACGCGATGACGTGGCTCGGGCTCGGCTGGGACGAGGGGCCTGGCGTCGGCGGAGCGCACGGTCCGTACACGCAGATGGAGCGGCTCGGCCTCTACAAGGAGTACGCCGAGAAGCTCATCGCGAGCGGCCACGCGTTTCGTTGCTACTGCACGAAAGAGGAGCTCGACGCGCAGCGCGCGGCCCTCAAGAAGAAGGACTCGAAGGCGCAGTTCAAGTATCCGGGCACGTGCCGAAACCGCACCGACCAACCCGCCGACAAGAAGTTCGTCGTGCGCTTCAAGGCGCCCACCGACGGCGAGGTGACCTACGTCGACAAGGTCTTCGGCGAGGTGACGACGCCCAACGTCGAGAACCAAGACTTCGTCTTGCTCCGATCGGACGGCATCCCTCTCTACAACTTCGGCGCGGTCGTCGACGACGTCACGATGGGGATCACGCTCGTAGCGCGCGGGCGCGATCACATGATCAACACGCCGCCGCAGATCCTCATCTACAAGGCGCTCGGAAAAGAGCCGCCGGAGTTCGCGCACCTCCCGATGATGCTCGCGCCGAACGGCGAGAAGCTCTCGAAGCGTCACGGCGCCGTGAGCGCGACGGAGTATCGCGACAAAGGCTACGCGCCGGCGGCGGTGCTCAACTACCTCGCACGCTTCGGCTGGTCGCACGGCGATCAAGAGGTGTTCTCGCGCGAGGAGCTCATCGAGGCTTTCTCGTGGAACGCCTGCGGCCGAGGCGACGGCAAGTTCGACGACAAGAAGTTCCTCTCGATCAACCACGAGCACCTGAAGAGCGAGAAGCTCACGCCCACGAGCGAGTACGCCGAGCGCGTGCTGCCTTTCCTTCACGGGCGAGGCCTCGCGGGCGTCGACAAGCCGGCCGTCGAGAAGGCGATCTACACCGTGCGCGAGCGCGCTCGGACGTTCGTCGAGGCCGCCGACATGCTCGACTACTTCTTCCGCGCCGAGCCCGTCTTCGACGACAAGGCGGTGAAGAAATTCCTCGTGAAGGACGCCGCTCCACGTCTTCGCGACTTCAAGGAGGCGCTCGGCGCGTCCTCCGAGTGGAGCGAGGCGGCGCTCGAGGCCGCGACGAACGCGTACCTCGAGAAGTCCGGGCTCCAGATCAAAGACGTCGCGCAGTCCGCGCGCGTCGCGCTCACCGGTCGCTCGGCGAGCCCTGGTCTCTTCCAAGTGCTGTTCGTGCTTGGCCGCGACGTCTCGCTCGCGCGCCTCGCACGCGCTGCGGAGATGGCCGAGTCCTCATCTCCACCCACGGCTTGATCCACACACCTCGAGCGACGGACGGCCTGACGTGACCACTGCATCGACGGCGATCCTCTCGCTCGCGTCCTCGCTCGGCAGCGCGTTGCCTCGCGCCGCGAGCCCGGGCGGCAAGGAGCTCACCGGCCTCGCGGGGTTCATCGAAGACTACAAAGCGCTCCTCCCGATCCCGCTCCTCGTCGCGATCCTCACGCTCGTCTGGCTCTTCTTCCGCGATACGTGGCGAGAGCTCGACGAAGACTCGCATCGTCATCGCGCCGAGATCCTCTCGCAGGGGCGGATGGATCATCGCCCGTTCATCGCGCTCGTGATGATCGCGATGATCCTCACCTTGCAGGAGTACTACGGCGGTCGCGCCTACTTCGAGACCACGATCTCGCCGATGCTCTCGCGGCTCGACGCGGCGCATCCGGGGATGCAGCTCCAGAAATTCGACGACCTCTACGGCTTCGGCTGGTGGGCGTTCGCGCGTTCGTTTGGCTACGCGCTCCCGTTCATCCTCTGGAAGCTCTTCTACCGCAGCGACAGCCTGCTCGACTTCGGTCTCCGCACGAAGGGCTTCTTCGATCACGCCTGGATCTACGGCCTCTTCTTGTCGGCCGTGCTCCCCGCGATGTTGATCGTCTCGCAGAGCCCCGATTTCGGGACGTACTACCCGTTCTACAAGCTCTCCTCGCGAAGCTGGTTCGACTTCCTCGTGTGGGAGGCGATGTACTTCGTGCAGTTCTTCGCCCTCGAGATGTTCTTCCGTGGGTTCTGGCTCGGCGTGCTTCGCCGGAGCTTCGGCTCGGGCGCCATCTTCGTGATGGCCGTCCCGTACTGCATGATCCACTACGGCAAGCCTTACCTCGAGGCGTGTGGAGCGATCGTCGCGGGCATCGCGCTCGGATCGCTCTCGATGAAGACGCGCAGCATCTACCAGGGCTTCATGGTCCACATCACCGTCGCCGGCCTCATGGACTGGCTCGCGCTTCGCCATCGCAAGGCGACGCCGATTCATCTGTGGCCGACCGAAGCTCCTGCCCTCGGCAAGGCGTGGATGCTCGAGGAAGAGAAGCGCGAAGCGGTCGCGCAGACCGTCGAGCTGATCGCTGGATGCGTCTTCGCCACGCTCTTCGCGCTGCTCGTCTACTTCGTCATCCGCACGCGCATGATGCGGCGCGTTCGCGTCTGACTACGCCTTCGGGGGAGGGATCGTCGCAGGCGCCGGCGACGCGCCGAGCGCGCTCAGCGCATGCGCGATCGCTTGCGCGCGGACGTGCATGCGGCGCTTCTTTCGGTACACGCGCTCGAGCGTGCGGAGGCCCGCGATCGCGGCCTCGCGATGATCGCCGGTCCACGGATGCGCCGCGAGGTGACGCCACATCAAGGTCTCGAGCGCCGCGGACCGGCGCGCGAGCGCGGTCGCTGCTCGTTCGATGATCGCGGTCGCCTTCGGGTCGGCGCGAAGCGCACGGAGGTAGAAGCCGACGGCGCCGTTGGTTCGTCCGAGCTTCGCGCACGCGTCACCAGCGTCGGCCAGCGCGATCGCGCGTGCGGCGTCGTCCTTGGCGGCCTCGACGCGCTTCTTCGCCTCGTTCAGCGCCGCCGCGGAGGCCCTCGCGCCCGGCGTCACCGCGGGTCTCATCTTGAAAATGAGGAAGGCCGCGAAGACGACCGCCGAGATAATCAGAGGAATCTGCCAGCTATCCACGTGTGTGCCTGCCGAGAGCGATGAAGAGCGACGTACACCTACTGCCGCCGCCGCACTCTAGAGGAATAATGGCCTCGCGAGGTAAGTTGCGTGAGAGCCCTGGATGCGGCACGATCGCTAACCTGTCCCCGATGCCGGCTCAGCTCACCGCACGTTCATCGCTAAGTGCCATCCTTGCGCGTGGCGGTATCGTGCTCGCGGTCGTGCTGTGCCCATTCACCGCGTCGGCCGACATCTACCAGTACACGGACGCCGACGGCGTCGTGCACTTCACGACGGTGAAGCCCGGCGTCCCGTCGGCGAAGCTGTACATGAAGAGCACCGAGCGCCCGCCGCCTGGCACCGTTCGGCCTGGCGTGGCGCCGTTCGCTCCACAAAACCGCGACGTCTCGCGCTTCACGCAGTTCGACGAGCACATTCGTCAAGCGGCCTCGCTCTATCAGATCCCCGAGCAGCTCATTCGCGCCGTCATCAAGGTCGAGAGCGACTACGACCCGCGGGCGGTCAGCTCGGCCGGCGCGCGCGGCCTGATGCAGCTCATGCCCGAGACGGCGGAGCGGCTCGGCGTCAAAGACATCAACGATCCGCGCGAGAACATCATGGGGGGTGTGCGCTACCTGCGCGTGCTCGCGAACATGTTCAACGGCGATCTCGACTTCACGATCGCCGCGTACAACGCCGGTGAGAACGCCGTGATTCAACACGGCGGCATTCCTCCCTACGCGCAGACGCGCGACTACGTCGTGAAGGTCACGAAGTTCTACCGCCGCTACCGCACGATCGCGGACGTGGTCGAAGCGAGCATCGGGTCCGCACCCGAGGCCGCCGTCGTGCAGCCGATCATCGTCAACGCGCCCTGACGTCCGCGCGCCCCCGAGTTGCCCTGGGGCCAACGTTCGCGATAGACAGGACGGGATGACCACGCGCCGTCGCATGTTTGCTGCGTTCATCACGGGCACGCTGGGCCTCCTCACGGTCGCCACGCCGGCCGTCACGCATGCGCAGCCGCCGCGTGTCGAGGTTCAGGCGGTCGCCGCCACCGGCTCGATGCCGAAGGGCGTGAGCCTCTCCCCGGACGGCAAGCACGCGTACGTCACGAATTTCGGGCAGGAGAACGGCAAGAACATCACGGTGTACGACGCAAGCACGCTCGCGATCGAGTCGCAGATCGACGTGCCCGGCATCGTGGTCGAGAGCGTCCTGTCGCCCGACGGCTCCACGATCTACGCGTCGAATTTTCGCCGCGACAGCGTTCAGTTCGTCGACCTCAAGACGCGCAAGGTCACCCGTGAGGTGCACGTCGGTCTTCATCCGAAGATCCTCGTTCCGTCACCCGACGGAAAGTTCCTCTTCGCGGCGAACTGGTCTGGTCAGTCGGTCACGCAGATCGAGATCGCGACCGGCAAGGCGATCCGCACGCTGCCCACGACCGGGCTGAACCCTCGAGGCATGGCGATGACGCGCGCAGGCGTCCTCTTCGCCGCGAACTTCAACGGCGCGTCGATCGACATCTTCAAGGGACCCGACATGAGCGATCGCCACACGCTCTCGGCGTGTCCGATCCCCCGTCACCTCGCGCTCTCGCCCGACGAGAAGATGCTCTTCATCTCCTGCTACCACGACTCGATGATCCACGCGGTCGACACCGCCACCGAGAAGGTCGTGCACACGCTCCACGTCGGCAGCTCCGAAGACTGGACGGCGCGCGTCTTCACCGTGCCCGGGATGGATCGCGGTAGCGGCCTCACGATCTACCCCGACGGCAAACGCGCGCTCGTCACCGGCTGGTACGACGACCACGTCTACCTCGTCGGCTTCGAAGGCACCGGCGGCGATCCCAAAGCGGCGCGCGCGAAGATCGACGGCTGGATCCGGCGTCCGCGCCACTCGGTGGCCGACCGCTCGACCAACTGACCTCCCCACCCAGGACCTCCGCAGCCTCATCAAAGGCGGGCACGACGGCCAAATCTGGTGTTTCCTGCGGTTTGGGCGCCCGTGTCGTCCACTTCGGCCGAGATAGAGTCATTGACACTTTATCTGGCGGCCCCACCATTAAAGCAGCGAAACCCCCATGACACTCCCCACCCTCGGCATCGACGCCTACCAGCTCACGACGCTCCTCACCCACGCGGACGAAGGTCGCCTCGATCACGACGTCACGATGTCGTTCTTCTTCCGGCGCATGCCGAAGAACCGGCGCTTTGTCCTCTTCTCCGGGCTCCGCCGGATCCTCGAGCACGCCGCGCAGATGTCGCTCGACGGCAGCGAGCTCGACGCGCTCGAGTCGCACGCCGCGATCGGACCTGCGCTTCGGGCGCGACCGAACGTCGTCGAGCGCCTCCGCGCGCTTCGTGGGTTCAAGGGCTCGATCGACGCGATGGAGGAGGGGTCGACCGCGTTCGCAGGCCCTGCGTCGCGCACCGACGGCTCACCGGTGCTCATCGACGGAAAGCCGCTGTCGATCTACACGCCGCTGCTTCAAGTGCGCACCGATCTGCTTCGCGCGAAGCTGATCGAGACGCCGTGGCTCGGGTTCATCAACCACATGTCGATGGTCGCGTCGAAGGCGGCGCGCGTGATCCTCTCGGCCGACGGCAAGAGCGTCATGGAGTTCGGACAGCGCCGAACGCACCCCGCCGCGGCGCTCGACGCGGCGTGGGCGGCGTGGGTGGCCGGTGTCGCGTCGACCTCCAACGTCGCCGCGTTCGCCCGATGGGGAATCACGAGCACCGGTACGATGGACCACTTCGCGATCCAGGCCGCAGAGCGCCCGGGCGTCCCGCGCGCCGAGACGGAGCGTGACTTCTTCGAGGCGTATGCGCGCACGTTCGCGGGCTTCCCGACGACGATGCTCGTCGACACCTATGACACCGATCGCGGCATTCGCCTCGCGGTGGAAGGCGCGAAGCGCGCGGGCAGCACGCTCGGAGCGATCCGTATCGACTCGAACGTGACCACCGAGTCCATCCTTCACGCGCGCAAGATCCTCGCCGACCTCGGCTCTGCCGACACGAAGATCTACGTCTCCGACGCGCTCGACGAGCATCGCGTCGCCGAGCTTCGCGAGGTCTGCGATGGCTTTGGCGTAGGCGAGAACATCGTCTGCTCGCCCGACGCCGCGACGGGCATCGGCTGCGTCGCCAAGCTCGTCGTGAACGGCTACGGCGCGATGACGATGAAGGTCGCGAAGGGGACGGGCAAGGCGACGCTTCCTTCGGAGCTCCAGGTCTGGCGGTACACCGATCACGATCTCGTCTCGCTGAAGAGCGAGCCTTCGCCGGGCAACGGCGCGCGTCCAATGCTCTTGCCCGTCTGGCGAGGCGACGCTGTCACGAAGGAGACGGACGTCCGCGCCGACCTGGCCAAAGCACGCGCGCACGCACGAGAAGAGATCGCGAGCCTGCCGGCGGAGCTCCGCCGGATCGAGCCAGAGCCCGTCTTGCGCAAGCTGGTCGCCTCCCCTCAGCTCGTCGAGCAAATCGAGAGGCTTGTTCGCGAGGCGCGATAGAACCTACGTTTCGACCGGTCGATTGTCCGTCCATCGAGAAAGAACCGTCCCATGAGGCTCATCCGCATCGCGGTCGCAAACGTCAACACCACGGTCGGCGCCGTGCGCTCGAACATCGATCGCGCGCTCGCGCTCGCGCATGAAGCGACGAAGGACGGCGCCACGATCGTCGCCTTTCCCGAGCAGCTCATCGCTGGCTACTCGCCCGAAGACCTCGTCCAATGGCGCGCCTTCGTCGACGCGCAGTGGCGCGAGCTTGAGCGTTTCGCCAGCGAGACGAAAGCGCTCCCGACGGTCTTCGCGCTCGGTCTCACCGTCGCGCGCGGCTCGCATCTCTACAACGCGGCGGCGCTCGTCCATGCCGGCAAGATCCTCGGCGTCGTCCCGAAGGAGAAGCTGCCCACGTACAACGTCTTTTACGAGGCGCGTGTCTTCGCGCGTGGCGTCCCGGGTCTCGTCGACGAGATCTATCCTCCAGGCGCGATGGGGGCGGCGCGAGGCGAGCCGATCCCGTTCGGCGATCTCATCTTCGAGCTCGACTTCGGCACCATCGCGCTCGAGGTGTGTGAGGATCTCTGGTCGCCCGACGGCCCGATGCGTCGTCGGTCGTACGCGGGCGCTGAGATCATCATCAACCTCTCGGCGTCGCCGTTCCGGCTCGGCGTGGTCGCGACGCGCCGTGAGATGATCGCGACGCGCGCAGGCGACAACCAGTGCACGATCGTCTACGCGAACCTCGTCGGCGCCAACGACGGCCTCGTGTTCGACGGCGGCGGCTTTGTCGCGCAGAACGGCCGCATCGTCCTCGAGTCCGAGCGCTACAAGGAAGGCTTCACGTCGGTGAACGTGGATCTCGACCGCACGCGCCGCCTGCGCAACGAGAACACGACGTGGCGCGCGGATCAGGAGACGTTCGCTGCGACGAACTTGCTCATCAAGCGCGTTCGAAGCGAAGCGAAGACGAGCGATCGCGGCGCGCTCACGTATCCGGTGCCGGCGAACAAGAGCTTCTTTTTGCCCGGAGGCCCGCCGAAGACGACGCCACGCGAAGACTTCTGCGAAGAGCTCCTCGACGCGCTGGCGCTCGGCGTCGGCGACTATTTCGAGAAGACGGGCGCGTTCAAGACGATCGGCGTCGCGCTCTCGGGCGGCCGTGACAGCCTGATCTGCCTCTACATCGCCCGCCGCTGGATCACGCGCCGCTTCGGACACCTCGGCAAGGAAGCGGAGGCAGCGAAGGCACGCGAGATCCTGCGCGCCTTCTTCATGCCCTCACGCTACTCGTCGAAGGAGACGCACGCCGCCGCGGAGCAAGCCGCCAAGGATCTCGACGCGCCCTTCGCCGTCGTGGCGATCGACGACGCGTTCGAGCGCGAGCTCGAGGCCGTCACCAAGATGCTCCAGCCTGGCGAGAAGCTCGGGCAGATGGCACGGCAAAACGCGCAGGCGCGCGTACGTGCCGAGCGCATGTGGACGTGGACGAACTCCGCGAACGGCCTCTTCCTCCAGACGAGCAACATGAGCGAGAAGGCGGTCGGCTACACGACGATCGGCGGCGACATGGAAGGCGCGATCAGCGTCATCGCCAACGTCCCGAAGACAGTCGTGAACTATCTGCTCGACTACCTCCTCGAGAAGACGCAGATGCAAGGCATCCTGCTCACGCTGAAGAAGCCCGCCAGCGCGGAGCTCGCCGATGATCAAGAAGACGAGAAGGACCTCATGCCGTTCCCCGTGCTCGACGCGTGCTTCGCGCTCTACGCGGGCGAGAAGATGTCGCCGAGCGAGGTGCGTGACGTCCTCCTCACGATGTTCCCCGAGTACGAGGCCACGAAGATCGAGGCATGGGCGTCGCGGTTCGCGCGCCTGTTCACGATGTCGATCTACAAATGGGTGCAGACGCCGCTCTGCCTCCACGTCGGCAACCTCGATCTCGATCGCGAGCGCGCGCTGCAGCTGCCCGTCGTGCAGCGCACCGAGTGGGCTTAGCTCCCGGGCGTCACGTCGAGCGGACCGCGCGCGTTGGCGATCTTGCGTGCTCGCCGTACTCTGGAGGCGTGCGTGTCATCCGAGCATTGGGGCTTCTCTCCGTTGGTATGGCGACGTGCACACCATTCGAGTCCACCGTCGATGCTGTCGATGCCTCCGTGGGGCAAGTCGACGCGTCGAGCGTTGCCGAGCCCTCCGACGCGGCGAAGATAGACGCGTCGAAGAGCGCGTACGCAGACGCAGTCCTCAGCGATCACCCGATCGCCTATTGGCGGATGGAGGACGCACTGCCAGGCATGCCGCTGTCCCCGCATCTCTTCGATGAGATCAGCAAGCAGCGAACGGGAACGCGGATGGGAACGCTGATCGCGGGGGTCCAGGGAGCCAGCGGAACGGCTTTTCAGTTTGATGGTGGGTATCTCGATCTGGGCCAAGACCCATCGTATTCCTTCGCCGGATCAGCGCACTTCAGCCTCGAGCTTTGGCTCACGGTCACGGACACGACACGCTTTGCCCATATCCTCACGCGTGAGCTTCGAAATCCCACCATCGGGTACGCCATCTTCATCTACAACGGCACCCTCAACTTCGAGCGCAACGTCGGCGGCGCCGACCAGCGGACAACCGTCTCTTTTCCACCAAGTCCGGCCTTCCGACACATCGCGGCCGTCTACGACGGAGCGAGCCTCACGCTCACCATCGACGGTGTAGCCAGCGCGACGCCCGCGACGGGAGCGCTGCCAACGATCGACGCACCTTTGTTGTTTGGAACGGAGGTGGTCAAATCGACAGACACCTTCCACGGCGTGATCGACGAAGTGGTCATCTACGACACCGCGCTGACCCCTGAGCGTGTCCGCGCTCACTTCACCGCTCCTCGGTAGGGGTGGGTGGAGGACGGCTGGTGGTTTCGCGAATGATCTCGAAGGCTGGTGCTCTGGAGATCCAGCACAGAAGTGAAAAAACTCAATGATGCTTTAGGTTAAAGCCTCAGTTTCAGATCGTGATCGCTTGACAGAGAGGTGGTCGGAATTCATACCAATGCCGACACGTGCACCAATGTAGGTCTCTCCAAATTGGACGATGACCTCACCTGCACGGGTCTCCTTGGTCCCCTGTCTGTCGAGGTCATTCCCATGAAGCTTTCGTTCGTCGCCCTTCTCGCGCTCGGTGCCATTCCCCTCCTCGTCGCGTGCGGTGCCGACACGAGCACCGACGACGCCGCCGACGGTGACGAGGTCAGCGAGTCCGAGGCGAAGACCGCGCAGGTGACGCCGGGAAGCTTCAAGCTCTACGCCGAGGCGCATGCGTCGCCGAACCCGAGCTGCGATGTCCACACCAAGCTCGATCTCTCGGCGACGTCGAGCGTATCGAAGGCCCACCTCGAAGAGGCGGTCGGCGGCATGTGCGAGATCGCGGTGATCCCGAACCCGCGCGACTACCGACTCCGCCTCGCCGGCACCGACTGCGGAACGCGCACGTACATGGGCAAGTACAAGAAGGGGAGCGACAGCTGGTCGATCAAGATCACCGACAACCGCTCGCGCCTTTGTGAGAACGTCATCCCCGCCCTCATCGTCATCGAGGAGACGCACAACGGGTCGACCGTCACGAAGTACTCGAACGACACGCCGCCCGGGCCGCAGGAAGGGCAAGCGCTCTCGCTCGACGGAAAGCTCGAGCACGTGATGGGCATCGGCGGCGAGACCACCGGCTACGGCTTCTACACGAGCGAAGGCATGTACGAGCTCGTGCTCGACGCCGGTGAGAAGAACCAATTCGTCAGTGGCCAGCAGGCGCACGTGAAGGGAACGCTCAAGCTCCTCTCCGGCGTCGAGACGCACAACCGCAAGGCGATCGACGTCACGTCGATGCTCGTCTGCCCGAGCGCCGGGACGATCAACTGCATGCCCGGACCGAACGTGCGCCTGTCGAACCTCTGCTCCGGTGAGAACCGCAGCTGGGTGCAGGCGAACTGCAGCGGCGTCGACTACGTCGACTGACGCGACCTTTAGCCTCCGGTCGTCAAATCTCCGCGCTTCGTGAAGCTCGCGAGGAGGGCGACCGGTGCCCAGAGCGGGAAGAGAAGCGGCAGGCAGCGCGTCATCATCGCGAACGCGCGCACGCCGGTCGCGCGCTCGCCATCGCGGCGCACGACGACGACGGAGTGGCCTGGCTGATCGTCGGGCTCCCACGGCTGCACCTGAAAGCGCCCGAACCAGTCGAGCAGCGGAACGATGCTCGCGACCTTTCCCCAGAAGCGAGAGGGATCGAAGCGGATCGTCCGCGCGCGGTAGTCCGGCGTCACGAAGACGCCGTAGAGCGTCAGCGCGAGGATGCTGAACGTCTCCACCTTCGACGTCACCTGGATGAGCAGGTGAAACCACAGGCCCCACCAGAGCGCGATCACGCGCGTCGGGCGGAGCCAGAGGGCAACGCACAAGACGAGCTCTGTCATGATGGCGAGCTTCGCGACCGCGCTTGCCACATCGGCGGAGCTCAAGAACGTGATGACGCTCTTCGGGACGCCCATCGAGATCGAGACGTGCCCGTAGCGCGCGATCCGATCGGCGATCACGAGCCCATCACGCCAATCGGCGTCGAGGAGCTTCGATCCGCCCGAGGCGAGATAGACGATCGACACCTGAAGCTGCGCGAGATGCACCGCCCAGAACGGCCCGCGTCGCGGCTCGGGGACCGACGGCTCCGTCGCTCGCCACGATCGATCGCAAGGCGTCAGCGAAAGAAGGAGCGCGTAGCAGTAGAGGGAATAACGGTTGTGGTGGAATTGGTTTCGGTCGCAAAGGAGAAACCACATTCCGAATAGCGCGCTGATCGCGAGCGAAGGCCGCGCCCAAATGCCGATCGCCACCATCACGGCAAGGCACACGCGCGCGGCGAGGATGACCGCATACACGCGATGCGACGGCACGAACACGTCGGGGATCATCGGGAGATGAAACGCGTCGCCGAAGTAGCCCACCTTCGCGAGCTCCTCGGCGGCCGCGAGCGCATGCCACCCGAGCAGCGCCCCGATCGCTGCACGCACCGGACCCAGGACGAAGCCGTCCGCGATCTCGTCGCGAAAGCGCGCCAGCATTCCGCCACCGCCTTCGTCGCTCATGGAGTCTCCGGTGGTGGCGAGGAGGGCGTTGGCGTCGGCGCGGGCGCGGGCACGGCAGGCGCGTTCACAATGCGTGTGGGGCTCGTCAACGTATGCACGACCGCTTCACGGCCATTGCGATGAACGGTGACCTCGAGGACGAGCCGCTCGGTCTCCGCGTCCTCGGGCGTGTGGGTCGCCACGTCGTCGAGCGCGCCTTGCAGTCGCTCGAGCTGGGTCTTCGCGCCGTACGACGCGGGCATCTCGCGATCGAAGTGCCAGAAAGGCGAGGGTACCCGGTCGTACCACCTCAGCTGCTCGAGCTTCCCGCGTGCGTTGCGCGCGGTCCACACGCCGTTGTCGACATGAACGCGCGTCAGGACGGCGCCACCGTCGAGCTCGGCGGTCACCTCGCGATAGAGGACCACCTTGATCCACGACGACTCGGGGAACATCCGGAACCCGAAGGCGCCGTCGACACGCCGATCGGCGGTGAGCACCAACGTGAGCTGCGTGATGATCCACACCGCAGCGAAAAGGAGGCGGTAGTTGTGACGAGGCCCGGTGCCAGGCGCCTTCGAGAGCGGAGAAAGCGACGGCGGGCGCGACGGCCTCGCCGACGGGCGGACCGAGCCTTGGCGAGCAGGCTCCGGCGACAAAGAGCCGGGTTTTGGCTCTTTGGCGGCTTCCCCCGCCGCACCCCCCTCCTTGTCGTCACCCGCGGCCACGCCGCCACGCTAAACAAACTTTTGCCCGCGCGCGACCGTATGGGAGGATTGGGTGTCGTGCGTCACGCCGCGGTCTCCACATTTGCCCTTCTCCTCGCAAGTCTTGCGGCGCTGCCCGCATGCGGCGAGGCGGTGTCGAAGCCAAAATCGTCACCGCTCGACGGGCTTCAGGCGACGGCGCAGACCGGGCTCACGCAGACGGACGCGAACGGACGGCCGATCGCGGACAAGCCGGTCGACATCGTGGCGGGAAAGTCGCCTTCGGTCGTCGGCGCGCTCGAGCGACCTGCCTCGCTTCGTCGCTTCTTCGAGTCGCTCGCGAAGCTCGAGGCCGGCCAAGCGCAAGACGACGTGCGCGTGACGCAGTTCGGTGACTCCCATACGGCGGCCGACATCCAGACCGGCGCCGTGCGCCGCGCGCTTCAGACGCGCTTCGGCGACGGCGGCCGCGGCTTCGTCGCGATCGGACGACCGTGGAAGCGCTACCTCCAAGACGGCGTGCGCGTCGGCATGTCCACCGAGTGGGCTCCCGACAAAGCCAAGGTCGAGCGCGGCAAACTCACCGGCGACGGCATGTATGGCCTCTCCGGCATCGGCCTGTTCACGCGCCAGCACGGCGCGCGCGCGTGGACCGACGTAACGACGAAGACCTCGCGCGCAGAGCTCGACTACCTCGAGCAGCCGAACGGCGGCGCCTTCGACGTGTTCGTCGACGGCGTCCGCGTCGTACGCGTCTCGACGCGCGCAGAGAAGGCCGCGTCGGCCTTCCGCGCCTTCGACATCTCCGAGTCCTCCGCTCACCAGCTCGAGATCCGCGCCGTCGGCGACGGCGACGTGCGCGTGTACGGCATGTCGCTCGACCGCGCGCAGCATGGCATCGTCCTCGACGCGCTCGGGATCAACGGCGCACGCGTCACCACCGCGCTCTCGTGGAACGAGCACCACTGGGCCGAGCAGCTCAAGCATCGCTCGCCGTCGCTCGTCGTGCTCGCGTACGGCACGAACGAGTCGACCGACCTCGACATGCCGCAGCACATGTACGAACGGCAGCTCGTCGACGCGCTCGGTCGCGTCGCGCGCGCGGTGCCGACGGCGTCGTGTCTGCTCCTCGGCCCTCCCGATCGCGCGATCCGCGCCACGTCGAAGGAGGCGTCGCTCGGCGCGACCGCCTCGTCCGACGCGAAGGACGCGAAGGACAAGGAGACGTGGGTGACAGCGCCGAAGATCGCCGAGATCATCGCAGCGCAAAAGCGCGTCGCCGAAGCGGCAGGCTGCGCGTTCTACGATCAGCAAGCCGCGATGGGCGGCGCCGGTTCGATCGCGGCGTGGGCATCCGAAGAGACACCCCGCGCGCAGAAGGATCGCGTGCATCTTACACGCGATGGCTACGCGCAGCTCGGCGGCTCGTTCGCCGCGGACCTGATGCGCGCCTACGCCGGCTGGCGGCGCGACGTGGGCCTCCCTCCGAGCGTCACGCGTGACCTCCCGGTCGCCGCGTCGACGCTCCCGCCTTCCCCGGATCCGTCGCTCGACACGCACGAGAGCCCGTAGCGGACTTCGGCAGAGCGCGTCTCTCCCTCTGCCGAAATCATCGCGGACTTCGGCAGAGGCGTCACTCGTCGTCTTCGCGGCGGATCGGCTTCTTGCTGACCGGGCGCGGCTTCGTCGCTTCTTGCACGCTCTTCGGCGGCAGAGAGGATGCACGTCGCTTCTTCGCCGAGGTGGGCACGGCGTCGTCGTTGTCGACGAGCTCGACCCACTGCATGTCGACCTCGGTCGTCATGCGGCGCGTCTGCGCAGAGGGGGGACGCTCCGTCTTCGGGCCCACGATGGGCATCGGCGGCAACGTCATTGCTGCACCAGGAAGACGCGGCGGCTTCTTTCGTGAGGAGGGCGGCGCGTTTTCGCTTCGTGGTGCGGCGGCCTCGGTCGTGGCCTCGTCTTCGGGATCGAGCCAGGCCATCTGGACCTCCATCGTCTTGCGATGGGCCGGAGGCGCCTTCGTCGCGCGCTTCGATCGTGCGGGTGGCTGCGATGGTCGCTTCGAATTCCGTGCGGGAGGACGTGAGGTCGCCACACTTCAACCTTACCGAACCCCTGTGAATCCAGTTGCTAAGAAGTGCCCTCCCCAAGCCAGGTGATAGAGGCTTTTGCACCTCAACGTTGCGCAACGTTTCGGATGCGAATCGTCCTATTTTTCAGGTGGATGAGAGAATTCCGAAACTGAGTGGACAATGTAGGTTTGCTTGCTATAGCGCCGCGCATGTTTGCTCGTTCCAGCTGCTTTGCATCCCTCGCTTGTCTTTCCCTCGTCGTCGCCGCCTGCTCGGAGAGCGCGGGCGAGGACGTGTCCACTTCGGAAGGAATGCTCCTGCCGAACAGCACGATGTTCGACGTCGGTCACGACGGAGAGGCGTACCGCAAGATCGCGGAGCACTTCCAAGGTCGCGGCCTCGATGTCCATGTCGACACGACGGGCTTCGCGCCGGCCTGGCCCTACCACACCGGCTTCGACGTGATGCGCTCCGCATCGAACGTCGCGCCGGATGTCGTCGCGCCGCACGATGGCCTCGCGCTCGTGTTCGACTGGAGCGGCAACCGCCTTTCGCCTTCGACCGTCACCGTGCCCTACAGCATGGTCGTCGCGATCTACGACCCGGTCTCGCACGTCATCACCGAGCTGATGCACGTCGCCGCGACCTCGGCGCTCGCTGCCGCGACGGAGCCGGTGCAAGTCACGAAGGGCGACATCCTCGGCAAGCTCGCGCCGGCGCCCGTGAGCGACTCGTCGCGCCTCGCGCACGTGCAGGTGAACTTCGTCGACGGAGAGAACAAGAAGCTCCTCAACCCCGCGACGCTCTTCGGCGCGAATTACCACGACGCCGTCGCGCCGGAGGCGAAGGGCCTCTACATCGCCGACGCCGACGCGAAGGTTCAGTCGGAGCTCGTGAACGGCAAGCTCGATCTCGTGGTCGAAGCGGTCGACCGTGACGACGAGTCGGGTCGCAACCTCGAGGTCTCCGCGATCGCGTACGAGGTGAAGGATCAGAACGGCGCCGTCGTCGCGTCGTCGGCCCGCTGCAACCTCGACAACCTCTACGAGTCGATCGCCGCGGCCGCGCCGTTCCGCGCCAACCAGCTCATCGACTTCGGCAGCGCCAAGTCGCAGGTGAGCGGCGGCTGGCCGCTCTCCGATGTCGACAACCCGATGCGCTCGTTCCGCTACTCGCTCACGAACCTCGCCGTCGACGCGAACGGCAAGTGCAGCGTGAAGGACGACGCCGATGGCTTCCTCGAGGTCGCCGACGCGATCACGAAGATCTCCGTCAGCGTGACGCTCTGGGATCCCAAGGGCAACACGTCGTCGAAGTCGTTCGACTTCGCGCGCTCGGCCACGCCGGCCGCCCCGCCGCCTCCTCCGGCGGACGCTGGCCCCGCGCCCGCGTGCTTCCCGAACGGCCAAGCTTGCGCCGACGACTCGGAGTGTTGCTCGTTCTTCTGCGACGCGAACGTCTGCGCGCCCTGAGCGCGCTCACCACCCGGTGAAGGCAAAGTGTGACTGACGGCGACTCAGTTCGTCGTCGGGGGCGGTGATCCTTTGCCCTGCCACGCCTCGAAGCCGCTCGTGACCGCCTTGTAGAGGAGGTCGCCGAGGATCTCACCGCCTTGCGGTGACGGATGCGTGAGGTCGCTGCCGGCGAGGCCCTTCTTCACCCACGTGGCCATCGAGCCCTCGCCGCCCATCGCTTCGTACGTGTTCCAGAAGCCGACGTTCGCCTCGGCGGCCACCTTCTTCTGGGCTTCGACGAGCTTCTTGATCACGGGCTTCGTGTGCATCGCGCCGGTCGACTCGTTCTTCTCGGCGCGATCGAGCGGGCCAACGATGAGCACGGACGACTTCGGCGCGGCAGCCTTGAGCTTGTCGACGAGCGCACGCAGCGTCTTCTCGTAGGCCTCACGGCTCGCCATTCCAACTTCGCTCTCGTTCGTACCGAAGTGGAGGATGACGAGCCCTGGATCGCGGAGATCCATCTGCTCTTTCCAGTGTGCTCCGTCCATGTTGCCGAGGAGCTCCCCGCGGCCGCCGTTGGCGCCGAGCGCGTCGTACACGACGCCGGGGACGTCACGTTCGAGCGCGACGCCGAACAGACGTGGGCTTCCCGAGACCACCTTCATCGTCATCTTCGCTTCACCGTCGGTGACGGAGAACGACTTGATGCGTGACGCTTTGCTGTCGCCCTTCGTCGAGAATTTCTCCGCCTTGCCGTCGGCCTTGAGCTCGATCTCGCCGCCGTTGGGCGTCTCCATGTAATAGACGTCGAAGCGCGACACCTTCTTGCCGTAGGTCTGTCCCGTCGAAGTCCCGTACCAGCTCACCGCGCCCGGGGCGCCGATGAAGCTGACGCCGCCGATCCCGTAGCAGAGGTCCTTGTTGAACGGGCCGGTGATGCGGCTCGAGCTCCAGCCTTCGCCGGCGCCTTGGATGACGTCGTTGTGGAAGTACCAGTCCCACGCCTTGGCGACGAGGATGAAGCCATGCCCGGCGTCTCCGAACTCCGCCTGCATCTTCCGGCGCATCGTGCCCGAGACGTAGTCGCTCGTGATGACGCTGTCGCCGTAGTGCATGATGCGCGTGACGGCGCCAGGCTCTTGCTTCTTCGTCTTCGCGAGCCGCGCATAGAACGCGTCGAGCGCATGACCCGAAGGATCATCGATCGCGATCGATCCCTTCGCCTTCGCGAGCGCGGCGGCGGCGGGCTGAGCGAGCGCGGGCGTCTCGGGCAGCGCGTTCGTCACGGTCGCCTCGTTCTTCGACGCCTGCAGCGTCATCTCGCCTTGCGAGGCGACCGGGGCAGCGACCTTCGACGCTTCGGCCATCGCCATCGCCTCGGCCGTGACGTCGGGCTTCTCCCAAGGAGCACGCGCGACGCGATACCGCGAGAGCTTCGACGTCGTGTAAGGCACCGCGAGGATCGCCATCATCACGACGAGCGCGATCGTCGTCTTGCCGCCAAGCGGGTGAGAGGAACGTCCTTCGTCTCCCGTCGGAGGGTTGCCAGGCGGTGTGTTGCTGTCGTTCGCGATGCTCATCGGTGATGCTCCCCAGCCGCTTCGACGAATAGAACGCGCGAGGGCGGACAGCAACTCCGCAGCAGACGATTCGATCGCATCATGCCGGCCGCGTGTTGAGCTTGGCCCAGACCATGCTTTTGGCGTCCTCATGGCTACGCACGCAGACGAAGAAATTCCGTTGCCGCTCGTCCGGACCAAGGTTTCCACGCGTCCCGCCGCGCCGCCGCCGGCGCACATAGAGGACGAAGATTCACAGGTGACCAGCCATTACGCCATGATTCCCGATCGCATCGCCCCGAGTGTGGCAGGTGGGCTCGTCGGGTTCGTGGCGGGGCTCGCCGCGCTTGGCGTCGTCCACGGGATGGATCCCGCGGCGCTGATGAAGCCGCTCGAGCACGTCGCCGCCTCGCGTGGCGTCGACCTCGACGTCGTCTTCGTCGTCGCGTACGTCACGGCCGCGTCGATCGGCGGGCTCGTCGGGGCGACGTTCGCCGTCGTCACGCGCTACCTCCGCAAGTGGGTGCCGCTCTTGATCTGGGCGCTCGTCTTCTTCATGAGCCTCGCGATGCTGCTCCTCGCGGCCGCGCCACCCTCGATCCGAGGGCTCGCTGGGCCGATCCTCGTCGCGAGCGCCGTCTTTGGCTTCGTCGTCTCGTTCGAGCTCCCGCTCCGCCGTCGCCGGTCGCCGCCTTTGGAAGGCGCAGACGCGCGTGTGTAACGTGCCGGAGCGATCGCCGGCAAGATAACGCTCGCTTAATTTTGCGTTCTTGCGCGCCTTGGGGAGTATGCCGAACAGGCGGCACTCCCGGCGTCCACGCGCGCGCGCGCTCGAGCGTTCGGAGGTGAAGCCTCTATCGGGCGATGCTCTTCAACAGTCCTGTCTACGGCGCGTTTCTTCTCGTCACGTACGTCGCGTTTTGGGCGCTCCGGCGGCGATCGTTTCTTCGTCCGCTGTTCTTGATGCTGGCGAGCTACCTCTTTTACTTCGTCGGCACGTACGACGCGGCGAAGGAGCAGGAGGTCCCGCTCGGCCCGCTCGGCTGGACGCTCCTCTGCGTCGCGATCATCTTCGTCGGCAGCACGATCGACTTCTTCGTCGGCCGTATGCTCGGGCGCACCGAGAGCCCAGGGGCACGCAAGGCGCTCCTTCTCGTCTCGATCTTTTATTACCTCGGCGTTCTCTCGGTCTTCAAATACTTCAATTTCGCCGCCGACTCGGTCGCGACGGTCGCGTCGTGGATGGGCATCACGCTCTCGCCGACGCACCTCCGGCTCGTCCTGCCCTTTGGCATCTCGTTCTTCACGTTCGAGACGATGAGCTACACGGTCGATGTCTACCGGCGCGAGATACCTCCCGCCGATCGCTACCTCGATTACCTCCTCTTCGTCTGCTTCTTCCCGCACCTCGTCGCCGGGCCGATTGTTCGACCGAGGTCGATGCTCCCGCAGCTCGCGCGCGAGCCCTTCGCGAGCGACGAGCTGAAGGCGCAGGGCCTCTTCTTGATCGCCACAGGCCTCATGAAGAAGATCGTCATCGGCGACTACCTGAGCCTCAACCTCGTCAACCGCGTGTTCGACAACCCGGAGCGCTACTCGTCTCTCGAGGTGCTCGTCGGGGTCTACGCGTATGCGATCAAGATCTACGCGGACTTCTCCGGCTACAGCGACGTCGCGATCGGAAGCGCGAAGCTCTTTGGCTACGAGCTGCCGCGCAACTTCGACGTGCCGTACACCTCCGCCGATCTGCAAGAGTTCTGGCGCCGCTGGCATATCTCCCTGTCGACGTGGCTGCGCGATTATCTCTACGTCACGCTCGGTGGTAACCGCGGCGGCACGTGGAAGACGTATCGCAACCTCCTCCTCACGATGGTGCTCGGCGGCCTGTGGCACGGCGCATCGTGGAACTTCGTCATTTGGGGAGCCCTGCACGGAGGCGCGCTCGCGTTCAATCGCGCGTGGCAGCGGCGTCATCATTCACCGAGGCCCATTCAGCCTATCGGCGCTTCGTCCGTCTCGGGTGGTGAAGAGGTGCCGCTCGCGCAGCAGGTCCTCACGCCGAAGCGTGTCCTCGCGGTGATCGCGACGTTTCACTTCGTGTGCTTCGCGTGGATCTTCTTCCGCGCGCCGACGTTCGCCCACGCGATGCTCATGCTCACGCGGATGGCGAAGCTCTCGTTCGCTGCCCCGAACCTCACCGTGCGCATTTTGGCGATCCTGGCGCTTGGCTTCGTGACGCACTTCATCCCGCGTGGGATCTACCGCCGAATCGAAGGCACCTTCGTGCGTAGCCCCGCGCTACTTCAGGGCATTGCGCTCGCGGTTTGTGCCTACGTCCTCCATTTCGCTGCCGGAGCCAAAGCAGAGCCGTTCATCTACGGTCAGTTCTGAGTAAGCTGCTCGCGCGAACGGGCTCCGGCCCGAAAGAACCCGATGAGCAGCTCTGCGGCAATCCCTCAACGTGACAAGCGCGCGCGTGTCGGCTTCGGCATCGCGAACGTCGTGCTCTCCATCGCCGTGGTCGCAGGCGTCTTTCGCCTCCTTCCGACGAGGTGGTGGGTCGTCGACACCGGCGCCGCCGTCATGGGGCTTCTCCTCTTTGCGTCGGGCGTCGCGCTGCTCCGCGACATGAGCGTCGCCGAGAAGCTCACGCGCGTCGCGGCGAGCGTCGTCCTCGTGCTCGGCCTCGCGCTCTTCGCCGCGCTGGCGCTCACGGCGAGCTGGATCAGCGGCGTGTATGGTCAGGTTGGCGCTGGCGGTGGGGTTGTCTTTGGGCTCGTGGCGGCGCTCGTCCTTCCGTACGTCGTGGTCCTCCCGGCCATCGAGCTCGCGTGGGTCCATCCACGACCTCGTCCGATCATCGAAGAGGTGAAGGTCGAGCGGACGGCGGCGACGACCGATGGCGCGAAGACGGCGAAGGCTTCGGCCAAGAAGCACGACGCGACCAAGAAGAGCGCGTCCGCTGCGAAAGAAGACGACGACGCATGAGCCCGCGCACGCTACGTCGCCTCCTCGGCGGCTACGCGATCGTGCTCTTCGTCTCGTGCGTGATCGTCCGAACGACGTTCACGCTCTCTTCGCCCAAGGCGATCGACAACGCGATCGTCGAGAGCTGGTGGAAGAACGGCGTCCGCGTGCATCGCTCCTTTGGTCAACCCGATGCCCGCGCGGCATTGCCGGCAAACGCGCGCGAGTCGACCCATGTCGAAGAGCGCATCACGGGCGAAGCGCCGATCCTCATGCACCCGCTCGTGTTCCAGCTCTCGCTCGTCCCGGGACGCGACGGCGTACGCGCCTCGCTCGATGGCAAGACGGCCTTCGCGACCGCCGACGATTTGACGAGCGCGCAGGCGTACGACAAATCGACCGTCTATCCCGACTCTGGGTTTGGCTTCGGGACGCACCGCGCGACGGTGCTCGCGATCCTCGCCGCAGAGCTCGGCGTCACGACGCAGGTGCTCGAGCAGCGCGCGACGTTCACGCGCGTTCGCTTCGAGCGCGTTCCGCCCAAGAACACACCCAACACGACGAGGCCCGCTCACATCACGGAGAAGGACCTCAACCGCCAGCTCGTCACCGACAGCCTCCGCGAGGCCGCGATGCACCTCGCGCGCAACGTCGACGATCGAGGGCGCTACCGCTACTTGATCGAGGCGACGTCGAACAAGACGCTCGGCGGATACAACTGGCCACGTCACTCCGGCTCGACGTTCTTCCTCGCACAAGCGGCGGCGATCCTCGATGACCCGTTCCTCCGCTACGCATGCCTCCGCGCTGCGTCGCGCCTGCGCGATCAGATGACGAGGGCGTGTGGCGCGCAGCAGTGCATCACGGAAGAAGAGGCAGAGATCGCCGAGATCGGCTCGAGCGCGCTCGCGATCATCGCGTACACCGAGATCGTCAGGACGAAGGCGGACGAGAGCTACCGCTACGAGATCGCGAAGCTGACGTCGTTCTTGCGAAGCCAGCAGCGACCCGACGGCGAGCTGATGCACCAGATCGATCGCAAATCAGGCAAGCCGATCGACGTGCAGTTTCTCTACTTCAGCGGGGAGGCGACGCTCGCCCTCGCGCGTGCGCATGCGATCACGAACGACCCGCGCGATCTCGACGCGGCCAAGCGAGGTCTCGCGCACATCTCGGGGAGCGGCTGGACGTTCTTCGGAAGTCGCTACTACTACAGCGAGGAGCACTGGACCTGTCAGGCCGTGGCCGAGCTCTGGGAGCGCGCGCCGAACCACGACGCGCTCGACTTCTGTTCGCGGTGGCATGAGTACCAGCGGCGTCTTCAGGTCGACGAAGGCGAGATGCCGTACGACGTGGACGGCGCGTTCGGCTTCGGGCCGCTCGTCGTGCCGCGCGTGACGCCGGCGGCGAGCCGCGGAGAAGCCTCCGGCGCTCTGCTCCACGTGCTCGTTCGTGAGCAGCAAGCGAACCGTCTCGAACGCGAGAAGGAGCGTGTGCTCGTCGAGCACGAGCTCGGCCGTTCTCTCGCGTTCGTGCTTCGCAACCAGTTCCTCGAACCAAGCACGCCGGCCTATCTCTTTGCGGATCCTGTGGCGGTGCGCGGCGCTGTGCCCGGCAGCCCGGTCGATTGGGTGCTTCGGATCGACTACGCGCAGCACGCCGGGAGCATGATGGCGCGCTGGCTCGAGGTCGACGACCTCGTCCATCACGCGCCGAAGCGCTGAATCGACCGTCCCAAACGCATCCCAAGGCGTCGCATGAACGGATGACGGCCGACGGCTTTGGTCAGGAAGAGCCCGCGGCCTGCCGATTGCTGTGTCTACCGATCGAGTGTCTACCCGCGATCACGATCTCTTGCCGCAGAAGCTTCACCTCGAAAAAACAGGCTTGCCATGCGTTCGCCTCGAGAGGCGTGTGTCTTCTTCGCCTGACCGTGAAACGCGCACGAAACACGAGCCGCGGCGGCGACCACACGGAGATACGTGTATTGTGCCTACATCGGCACCCCGAAATGCGCAAGAAAAGTGGTTCATCTGCGCTCGCGATCGTAACTTCATTAATGCGTGGGGTGATTCGTCACCCCTCGAGCTTGGGAGGGTGATGCCGAACGAGTGCTGGCGAGGTTGTGAGGCGCCGTTGGCGAATGAAGCCAGCGTAGGCGTCCCTCAAACCAAAGCGCCAAGCTCCGTCGTCGGCACCATGCGGCGGGACCCGCAGGAAGAAACTCTCCGTGCAGAGGGCGACATCATCGGCAACACCAGCCCCGCACCGGAAGGAATCGAAAAACCGAACCCGCAAGGCGCCTTCGCTATGGGCCAGCCTTGTGGCGACACAAGCAAACGATTGCTCAAGGATCATGTCGGTACGCCCTTGCGAACCGGCCGATCCGTAGCGATCGTTGCGCCATTCGGCGTCCATACGCATCCGCGTGTGGCGCATACAACCGAGGACTCTGCCCGAGCGACGATCACGCCCACGAAGGGACGCACAGGACCTGACGGCGTGGATCGAAGCGAAAGTGAAGTGCCTCACTCTGCCGTTGGGGACGGGTGCCCCGACGCTGTCTTTTTTGAATCGGCTGCTCGTAGCGGCCAAAGAGGTAAGTGGATGGCCACGATCATCACGTCCCTTGAGTCACTCTCACTCGAGGAGGCACTGGCGTACTTGGATTCAGCGGAAGGTGACGAGCTCTCAGCGGCGTTTTCGCTCGCGAGGGATCGCAATCTTCTCGATGGAGACGAGTCCGAACCAGATGAGGCGGAGGTACACCATGCTCTGTTTCTGTTGCGCCGCGCTCGCGGGCTCAACGCGCCCAGCTTCGATCTGATGCGCGTTCAGCTTCGCCGGCTCGTCGCCGCTTAGGCGGAGTGAAGGAAAACGAAACGTGTGAAGAAGTAAAGTCGGGCCCGTGCCGAGGAAGTCACCCCTCCTCGGCACGGGACGATCGAGGGGGAACGCAACGCGACGTTGGGCGACGCGAGAGAAATGAGCTCACCGAGCCTGACCACGGTCGTCTTGATTGGCTTCGGTCTCGTCACGGCTGTCCTTCTCGTTCGTGGCTTTCTGCGTCGAGGAAAGAATCTCCTCGAGCGTCTCGAGCCACTGCCGGGCGAATCTCTCATCGCAGAACACGACGTCGAGATCTCCGAGAAGCCTCGGCGCGGCGCCGTTCACGTGACGCTCGTCTTCTTGCGCGCGCGCGCAAGGATCACGACCGAGCGCGTCGCGGTCGCGCAAGGCGGGCTCTTCGCCTCGAGCACGCTCGTGCTCCGCTTCATCGCCCATCGCACGGGCTCGTTCGAGAGCACCTGGGAAGACGGGTACGGCACCTTCGTCGTCGACGCGAAGAAGAGCGGCGAAGCGGAGCGGAGCGGCGTGCGCGAGCTCCGCGTCACGTCGCGTGATGACTCGCCCATTTTGCCGCCGTACTACGTGCTTCGCGGCTCGGACGCCGCGCTCGACGCCATCGCCAAGGCGCTCGGCATCGAAGGGCAGAAGTCGCGTCTCGACGTCTCCTGAGCGGCAAATCCCGCAACGTTTGCGTTCTGCGCGCGTCCTCATTTGCGATCTCCGCGCGTTCGCGGCGCGCCCCATCAATGCTAAGAGGGCGGTTCTCAGCTGGAGAACGAGATGAAGATCGTTTGCATTGGCGGTGGGCCGGCCGGTTTGTACTTCGCGCTTCTCTACAAGAAGGCGCGTCCTGACGCACAGATCACGGTCGTCGAGCGCAACGCTCCGGGCGTGACCTTTGGTTGGGGCGTCGTGTTCTCCGACGAGACGCTCTCGTACTTGGAAGAGAACGATGTTCCCACCCACCAAGCGATCACGAAGAGCTTCGCGCATTGGACCGCGATCGACGTCCACTACCGCGGCACGTGCCTCCGCTCTGACGGTCACGGCTTCTCGGGGATCTCGCGCAAAGAGCTCCTCGCCATTCTGCAGGCTCGCTGCGAGGAGCTCGGCGTGAAGCTCATGTTCGAGACCGAGGTCGACAACCACGAAGAGATCGTCGAGCGCCTCGGCGGCGCCGACCTCGTCATCGCGGGCGACGGCGTGAAGAGCAAGATCCGCGAGCGCTTCGCGAGTGAGTTCAAGCCGTCGATCGATCTCCGCAAGGCGCGCTACATCTGGCTCGGCACGAAGAAGACGTTCGACGCGTTCACGTTCTACTTCGAAGAGAACCAGCACGGCATGTTTCAAGTGCATGCCTATCGCTTCGACAAGGACACGAGCACGTTCATCGTCGAATGCGACGAGGACTCGTTCTTCGCGGCAGGCCTCGACAAGAAGACGACCGAGGAGAGCATCGCGTACCTCGAGGAGCTGTTCGGCAAGCACCTCAAAGGCGAGAAGCTCCTCCCGAACAAGTCGCAGTGGGTCCAGTTCCCCACGATCAAGAACGAGCACTGGAGCTACATCCCGAAGAAGGGCGCGCCGGTCATCCTCATGGGAGACGCCGTGCACACGGCGCATTACTCGATCGGATCGGGCACGAAGCTCGCGATGGAAGACTCGATCGCGCTCGTGAAGGCGCTCCTGTCGACGAGCGACGTTCGTGAAGCCCTCTCGCTCTACGAGACGGAGCGCCGTCCGATCGTCGAGCGCATCCAGAAGGCAGCGCAAGACAGCCTGCTCTGGTTCGAGAACGTGAAGCGTTACCGCGACCTCGAGCCGACGCAGTTCACGTTCAGCCTGCTCACGCGCAGCAAGCGCATCACGTACGACAACTTGAAGCTCCGCGATCCGGCCTTCGCCGAGCGCGTTCGTTCGTGGCACGAGCACCGCACGCCTGGGGCGAAGGCGGGGGCTCCTGCGATGTTCACGCCGCTCCAGCTGCGTGAGCTCACGCTCGCCAACCGCGTCGTCGTCTCGCCGATGTGCATGTATTCTGCAGTCGACGGCCTGCCCAACGATTTCCATTACACGCACTACCTCGCGCGCGCGATGGGCGGCGCCGGCCTCGTCATGTGCGAGATGACCGACGTCTCGCGTGAGGGCCGCATCTCACCAGGGTGCGCCGGGATGTACTTGCCGGAGCACAAGGAGGCCTGGACGAAGATCGTCAAGGCGGTGCACGCGCAGACCGAAGCGAAGATCGGGCTTCAGCTCGGTCATGCTGGACGAAAGGCGTCGACCAAGCTGATGTGGGAGGGCAGCGATCGACCGCTCGACGCCGGCAACTGGCCGATCATCAGCGCGTCGCCGCTGCCGTATTTCCCGGACAGCCAGGTGCCGCGCGAGATGAACCGCGACGACATGGATCAGGTCAAGGCCGACTTCGTCCGCTCCACGCATTGGGCCGACGAAGCGGGCTTCGATCTGCTCGAGCTTCACATGGCGCACGGCTACCTGCTCGCGAGCTTCCTCTCCCCGCTCACGAACATCCGCAAGGATGCCTACGGCGGTTCGCGCGAAGGACGCATGCGGTACCCGCTCGAGGTGCTCGAGGCCGTTCGCGCCGCGTGGCCGAAGCACAAGCCGCTCAGCGTTCGCATCTCCGCGACGGACTGGCTGCCGGGTGGCATTCAAGACGAAGACGTCCTCGTCCTCGCGCACGCGCTGAAGGAGCGCGCGGTCGATCTGATCGACTGCTCGGCGGGAATGACGACGCCCGACTCGCGGCCGAAGTTCTACGGACGCATGTACCAAGCGTACTGGTCGGACATGGTCCGCAACGACATGAAGATCCCGACGATGACGGTCGGCAACATCTCGAGCGCCGACCAGATCAACACGCTCATCTTGAGCGGCCGCGCCGATCTCTGCGCGCTCGCCCGCCCGCACCTCGCCAATCCGCACTTCACGCTCAACGCAGCGATCGAGCAGGGATGGCGTGACGTCTTCATCCCGAATCAATACGGCATCGTTCGGCCGCTCCCCGGCCCGCGTCCGCCGGAGATTCGCATCTGACGCTTCCGCGGGTCTCGAAACGACAGGCTCTCTAACGATAGCTGCGCGGCGCGGGCGCCAGGCGAAAGCCGGGATCCGTGAAGCGGTCCGGCTCGATCGGGAGCCCGAGCTCGACGCGTCGAAGCACGCGGCGATCATCGAGCACGCGCCGCACGAGGCACTGCGCGAGGAAGATCGCCGCGCTGGTGGCGGGCACCGCGAGCCCGATCGCGCCGACGACGATCCCGACGCGCGTGAGGTAGTCCGCGACCTGATCCGCGGTGGTCACGGCCACGTGATGAATGGCGTAGCCCGAGGCGGTGATCGCGAGCGCGAGGATGCTCTCGGCGACGAAGAACTTCGGCGCGTCGTCGACGAGGCGCCAGCGAAACTTGCTCGCGACCTCTCTCGGCGAATACACCTCGCGCGGGTGAATCTCGTACCACGTCGTCAGGGCGACGACGGCCTTCGCGCACGACGGGTACGGGCAGCGTGTGACGCGAACACCGACGCTACGTCGATCGAGGACATCGATGACGATGTCGCGATGACACGTCGGACAGTGGAGCAATTCGTCCGGCAGCGATGACGGCACATCTCGCCCCGAAGCGAAGAGCGTGCCTCGCGCGCGAGCGCGTGCGCCCTCACGATCTCGCGAAGATTTCGATCGCGAGACAGCCGCGCTTGCGACGACTTGTCGAGGGAGCGCCTTCGCTCGTCCGCGGCGCCGCCAAGATGGCAGCCGTCCGTTTCGTGTCCAAGGAGTTCGTGCGTTGGACGGAGCTCTCGAAACCGCCTCGCTATCTACCTTGATTCACAACGGAAAACTGACTGGTAGGCACAAATCTTACATTTGCCTACTTATGCTTTCCGGTCGCCGCGAACGCGCTACGACGAGCGCGATGATGTCCTCGAAGACAGCGCTCCTCGTCTCCGTCCTCGGTCTCGTCTTGGGGACCGCGTGCTCGTCGCCAGTCGACGAAGAACCCTCGGCGAGCAGCGAAGACGCGCTCACGTCGCTTCCATCGACCGGGACCTTCGCGATCGAGGATCGGCCTCTCTCGGGATCGTATGTCGCGCGGCTCACGTTGAGCGCCGGGAAGAAATTCGAGATCGAGTACGTGCGTCGCACCCAGTCGAGCGAGCCGTGGGCGTGGAACCCGTGGCTACGTGTCCCCACAACGCACGAAGAGACCCTGGTCCTGCGCGGCACATGGTTCACGTTCGCGGGCGATCACGGATCGACGCAAGCCTCGTTCGACGTGACGGACGGCAACGGCGCCGACGAGCACTTCATCTTCGAGGTGGCGAGCGCGAGCTCGGCGGGCATCGAGCTCAAGACCATCGACGGCACGACGTTCGATCTCCGCGCTTCGTCATCGCAAGGCGGAGGCGCGAGCAGCGGCGGCGCATCGATCAAGCGCGTCATTCGCTGCGACGGGATGCAGATCACGGCGGTGATCACG
>JBGAFW010000053.1:0-74567 GCA_044227045.1 Labilithrix sp. | reverse complement strand
GGGTAGTCTTCTTCTTTGATCACGCCCTTCCAACCGGGCATTTTCGTGTTCGGCTTCATCGACGGCGCGTCGTCAATCCAGCGGCGAAGCTCGATGTCGGTGGGGTACGTCTCGTTCGCACGTTGCAAATCGCCCACCGCTCCCTTGCCGGTCTCACCATGGCAAGAGACGCATCCATACTGGTGGTAAAGCGCGTTACCGCGGACGTTGTTCGTCAGCGAGACGGACGCGGGCGAGTCGCTCGGACGCGGGAAGCTGTTTTTGATCTTCGGAACCGTACGCAAGTACGCGTAGATCGCCGCGACCTCTTCGTCGTCGAGCTGCGGGCGCGTCTCCATCGGAGGCCGGAGGACACGTCCGTCCGGGCGAAAGCCTTTGCGCACGGCGCGGATGAACTGCGCCTCGGTCCAGTTGCCGATCCCTGTCTCGGGATCGGACGTGAGGTTGGCCGTTCGGATCTCCGTGCCGTCCGCGCTGCGCATCACGTTTCCGCCACCCATGTAGCCGCGGCTCTTCTCGGGCTCCATCGTGTTCACGGACGTGAAGTCGGCCGAGTGGCAGCCGTAGCAGTCGAGCGAGAAGACGAGGTAGCGACCATACGCGACGGCGTCGCTCTTCGGCGGCGCGACGACGGGCGCTGTGGGGTAGGGAAGCGGCTTGAAGACGCCATGCGCGAGCGCCTTCGCGAGGAAGCTTGGTTGCGTGACGCCCGGCGGGTCGACGTCCGAGGCCGCGACGCGCGGATCGTCGGAGCGAAGGAACGCGATGATCGCGTCGATGTCTTCGGCCGAGGTATGCGGCAGCTTGATCATGAACGGCGGCACGTACGTCCCGTCTGCACGAAGGCCGCTTCGCAAGATGTAGCGAAGCTCGCCGTCCGTCAGCGACCCGATGCCCTTCGTCGGATGCTTGGTGATGTTCTTCGACACGGCGACGCCAAACTCCGGCGGCAAGTCGCTCATCCGTTTGCCGGTGAAACGATGCGTCTGTTCGTCCTCGTGGCAGCCTGCGCAGAGGAGCGTCGCGAGCTTTGCGCCGCGCTCGAGCGACTCGGGCGTCGCGACGACTGGGCGCGCCGCGTCGCCTTCGATCTTCGGCGCGGGGTACTTCGGGATGCCGTCGATGTCGATGTACAGCGCGAGCGCCAAGGCGCCCGTGACCACGACAGCGAGCGCGATGCCCGCGCGCTTCGCGATCTTCTTCAAGAGCGAGCTCTTCTGCTTCGCTGCGGCGGGTTGTACCGTCTCGTGTGTCTCGTTCGCTGCGTCGTCTTCGATTCGTCCGGTCGTCATGGTCTTCCCTCTGTTCGGAAGACACGATGGGCTCAGCGAATCGGAAGCGCTCCGAAACTGCTCTTGAGAGATCCTTGAGAAGATCTTAACCGGAGAAACGTTCGGCGAGGCCGCGGCCGCCGAGCGCCGAGCCGCAAACCGGAACCGTGGAGCTACCTGCGCGCGACACCCAGCGTCGCTTCGGCATCCATCCGAGCGAGAAAGCTTGTAAAGTAGAGTGTTCTCGATGACCCAGCTCATTCCAGAGGACGTCGTGGAGCTCTTCGAGAGTGGGGTCTCCATTCTCGTGGGCACGCGCGACGCGAAGTGCCTTCCCGAAGCCACCCGCGGCGTCGGCGCGCTGGTTCACCCGGATCGCCGCAGGTTGACGGTGTTTTTGCCCAAGGAGACGTCGGCGCGCGCCGTCGCGAACCTCCGTGAGAACGGACAGATCGCCGTCGGCTTCTCCGCGGCGCTCGACCATCGAACGCTGCAAGTGAAGGGCATCTTGGAGGAAATTCGTGACGCCAACGAGGACGAGCGCCAGGTGATCGCGCGCTACCACGGCGCCTTCATCGAGGTCCTCTACTTCACCGGCATCCCCCGCGCCCTCGCCAAGCACCTCACCGTATGGCCAAGCCTGGCGGTGACGTTTCGGGCGACCGACATCTTCCACCAGACGCCGGGACCGAACGCCGGCGCGCTCATGTCCTCCTTCGAAGCGGCGCCGTCGAAATGAAGATCTCCGATCTGCCTGCGCGGTGCTTTCAGGGGGTCACACCTGCGCTGATCGCGACGTGCGATGCCGCGGGCATCCCCAACGTCACCTACCTGAGCCAGGTCTTCATGGTCGACGAGGGCCGCGTCGCGCTGTCGTGTCAGTTCTTCAACAAGACGAAGAAGAACGTGCTCGTGAACCCGATGGCGACGATCCAGCTCTACGATCCGCTCGTCTTCGATGCGTTTCGCGTCGTGGTCAAGTACGACCACGCCGAGACGGAGGGCAAGCTCTTCGAGACGATGAGCCGCCGCATCGACGCGATCGCGTCGCACGTCGGCATGGCCGGCGTCTTCCGCCTCCTCTCGGCCGACGTCTACGACGTGATCTCGGTCGAGAAGATCGAAGGCTTCATCCATCGTCCGGACAACGTGCCGTTCGACCTGCCGTTTACGGAGGCGAAGTCGGAGATGGCGAGCTTGCAGGTCGTCTCGCAGCGCATTTCGCGGGCGAAAGACCTCGAAGATCTCTACGCGCAGACGGTCGAGGCGCTCAACGACGCGCTCGGCTTCGAGTGTTCGATGATCCTCTTGCCGGACGAGAGCTCGACACGTCTCTACGCGATCGCCGGCCGAGGCTACGGTGACAGCGGCGTCGGCGCCGAGGTCGGCTTCGGCGAAGGCCTGATCGGGACGGTCGCGCGCGAGCGTTGTGTCCTCCGCGTCGCAGGGGTCGGCGCCGAGCTCCGTTATGGCCGCGCGATCCGCACGAGCGTGCAGCGGGCCACCGGCGCCCGCGGCCTTCAGCCGGAGATCCCGCTTCCGGGGCTCGTCGACGCGCAGAGCCAGATGGCGATCCCGCTCGTCGCCAACGACAGGCTCGTCGGCGTCATCGCGGTCGAGAGCAAGCGCCCTGCCGCGTTCCAAGAATGGCACGAGGCCTTCCTCGAGATCATCGCGAACCAGATCGCCAGCGCGATCGAGACGATGACGCTTCGTGGTGAACGCGAAGAGAAGGACGAGAGGGACGTTCGAGACGCAAAGAGCGCGAAGGACGCGAAGGACGCGAAGAGCACCTCCAACAACACGGAAGAGCCCGCCGACTACAGCCCCGATCGGATCCCGGACTCGCGCCCGTCGATCCTCACCGCCTCCGAGCCGAGCCAGGAGCCCACCCTTCGGCTTCGGTTCTTCAAGAGCGACGACTGCGTCTTCGCCGGCGATGAATACCTCGTCCGCAACGTCCCAGGCCGCATCCTCTGGAAGATCTTGCGCGAGTACACCGAGAAGGGCCGCACGGAGTTCACGAACCGCGAGCTACGGCTCGATCCGTGGCTCGGGTTGCCACCCATTCGCGACAACCTCGAGAGCCGCCTCGTTCTCTTGCGAAAACGACTCGAGCAAAAGTGCGCGCAAATTCGGGTCGTGCCGACGGCGCGAGGCCGCTTTCGCGTGGACGTGACGGCGCCGCTTCTCCTCGAAGAGAGCGCCTAGCTCGCGCGGGTTCTCCGCCCGTCGAGAGGGCCGGCGGGCGGTTAGGATCCAATTAAGATCCTTTCGAGGGACTCTTAGGAGTGTTTTAGGGACGCGGTTTCGTTCGCGCTGCCAGATTCAAGTCGTCGCCGGGCATCAAGCAACAGCGTGATGCCCTTCACCCGACGCCGGAGAATCCATGAACAGCAGCTCGCACGCAGTAGGCAACGCGGATGTCACCCAAACGGCGCACACGGCGCGTTCGGTGCCCGCACCACCGAACAGCGGCATCCCCTCCACGCGTCGGAGCGGCGTGCAGGCGGACGCTGCCCCTGGCACGCCGCGTGTCGACCTCTACGAAGCGCCGCACAAGACGCTGCGCTACATGCTCGCGAACGTGCTCGTCTCGATGGGCCAGGCGACGTTCCCGGACAAAGCGGACGTCGAGCGCGTCCTTGCCGAGCTCTCGGTCGCGCTCTGGGCTTGCGATGGCCACATCGCGCACGAAGACAAGCACGTGCGGCCTGCGCTCGCCGAACGTGCGCCGAACACGCTGTCGACGCTCGACAGGGAGCATGAAGACCACGCGCAGCACGTCGCGGAGCTTCGCGCGCTCATGCGTGCGCTCGACACGGCGGACTCGGAGGATGCGCGTACGTCGATTGGGAACACCCTCTATCTCCACGTGAGCGTGTTCGTTGCAGAGACGCTCGCGCACATGGCGTACGAAGAGCGTGTCGTCCAGCCGCTGCTCGACCGATTCTTCACGAGCGCTGAGCTCGAGGCGATTCACACGGCGATCGTCGCGGATATCCAGCCGCAGGACATGGTCGTGTGGCTTCGCGCCATGCTTCCCGCAGGAAACCGCGCCTCGCGACTTGGATTGCTTTCGACTGTGAAAGAACAAGCGCCGCCGGACGTGTTCGCAGGCCTGCTCGCCGACATTCGACCGCTGCTTCGCGCCGATGACTGGTCGGCCCTGGTCCAGCACTTCGGACTGTGAAGCGCACGTCACGATCGGCGCGTGAAGACCCCACTACGTCACACCGATAGGGGTCACCAGCTTCCGCAACGTCAATGTCGCCTTACTCATCAACCCGTCACGAGCGACCGGAAAAACCGACGTGACAGCAGGCTGTAACGCAACGCTCGCTCACACCACTGTCTCTCTCGAAACCAACGACTCCAACAACAACAACAACAACGAAACTCGAAAAGGAAATTCACGTGCTCATTCGTAACTCGGTTCTCGGTCTCGCCCTCGTCACTTCTCTCCTCGGCACGGCCGTCGGTTGCACGACGTCCGATGGCAAAGGAGGAGGAGGAACGGGCGCGAATGGCAACGGCAGCTCGGGCGGTCCGGTGGCGGGCGATCCGAACAGCGGGACGCAGTCGGCGAAGTTCTTCTTGCCGACGGGCGAGCCGACGAACACCTCGGCGCCGGTGATCGAGATCGACAAGAAGGGTGGCATTCACGCGCTCTACCCGGCGTACGTTCGCGGCGGCGCGTTCTACGCCTACTGCCCGTCGACGTGCACGGGCCCCGAGCAGATGAAGGTCGTCCCGTTCGAGACGGACGGGACGGTGGGGAACGCGATGCTCGCGCTCGACGCGCAGGGCCAGCCGCAGGTGCTCCTCTCGAGCGCGCTCAAGCTGTACTACGCGCGCCCGGCCACCGGTGAGGCGTTTGCGCTCGACGCCCAGGGCCACCCGCGCTTCCTCATGCACGTCTACAAGGCGTTCCTCGGCGTTGGGCAGAAGACGCCCGCCACGTTCTACGTCACGTGCGACGACAACTGCAACGAGGCCGCGAGCTGGACGCAGAACAAGATCGCGGACGACATCTGGCGCGGCTCGAGCCTTCGCTTCGACGCGAAGGGAGTCGCCCACGTCGCGACGACGATGCCGGTCGGAAAGACAGAGAGCTCGTCGGGTGTCGAGACCGGCGCCTACTTGGAGTGTGCTGCGGACTGCGGCAACGAGAAGAGCTGGAACGGCATCGGGCTCCTTCCGATCTACGAGAGTGAGTACGAGGCCGTACGCGTGACGCCCTCGATCTCGGTGGCGCTGACGAAGTCGGGCGCGCCCCGCCTCGTCGAGCTTGGAAAGAAGGACGACAAGAAGGCCGTCGTCTACTTCCAGTGCGACGAAGATTGCACGCACGATCACTGGACGGCGTCGGTCATCAGCGACAGCGACAAGCTCGGCGCGGGCGTCGACATCGCCGTCGACGCGAACGATCACCCGCGGTTCGTCTACACGATCAACTACAACATCGGCCTCTACGCGTGCGACGAAGCGAACTGCGCGACGGCCGATGCGAAGTGGAACCTCTCGAAGGTGGAGCTCGGCAGCGAGATGAAGCCCGACGAGATCTTCCTCTACGAGAACTGCACGGTCGGCGCATGGTTCCTCCACAGCCCATCCATCGCGCTCGACCCCGCCGGGCATCCGCGCGTCGGCTACCAGGCGCGCGACATCAGCGGCGGCTTCAAGAACCCGAGCCCCGCGACGAAGCCCGACTGCGTCGCAGGCACCGACATGACGTGGAGCCGCCTCGCGCTCATGCCGAGCGCGTTCATCCCGGAGTGAGTCGCAAGGACGCGACGACCCGACACACGACTCGAACACCACCATCAACGAAGAAAACCCAGAAAGAAATCATGACCCGCCTATCTCTCGGATTTGCCATGTTCTCCCTCCTCGCCGTTGCCACCGTGGCCTGCGAGGACAGCTCGTCGTCGTCGAGCTCGTCGTCTTCTACGGGTGGTCCCGTGGTGACGGTGCCCGGCAACGACGCGGGGACGACGCCCACGCCCGTCGAGACATGCAAGGCCCCGACGAAGGGGCCGACGCTTCACAAGGGGGACATCGCCGCCGACGAGACGTGGGCCGCCGACGCGAGCCCTCACATCATCGAAGGCAACGTGACCGTGCGCAACGCGAGGACGCTGACGATCGAGCCGTGCGCGGAGGTGCTCGTCGCCAAAGACGCGTATCTCCAGATCGCGTTCCCGGGCACCCCGAACCAAGGCGCGCTCATCGCGGAGGGCACGGCGAACAAGCCGATTCGCTTCGCCGGAAAAGACGGGGCGCGCTGGGGAAGCATCTTCGTCGAAGCGCCCGGTACGGCGCGGCTCGCCTACGTGACGATCGACGGCGCGGGCGCTGACGACTTCCAGCATGGCGCGTCGCTCACCGCGGTGGGCGATGGCGTCGATGGAGCCGATCCGCTCGTCTTCATCGACCACGTCACGATCACCAAATCGCGCGGCACCGGCGCATGGATGCAGCGCGGCGCGACGTTCATGCCGAACTCGCACGACCTCACGATCAAGGAGTCGGGGAGCGAGCAGTTCCCCTACGCGATCGAGATCGAAGAGCATGCGCTCGACGCGCTTCCCTCCGGAAGCTACACCGGCAACGCCCTCGACGAGATCCTCCTCGATCCGCGTGGTGGTCAGACGGCGGGGTCGGGCATCCTCGCCGACAGCACGATCCACGACCACGGCGTTCCGTACCACGTTGGGCGTTCGACCGGCACGAGCCTCATCATCGGCGGCCGCACCGACGGGCAGCTCGTCACGTTGACGATCGAGCCCGGGGTGAAGATGAAGTTCGGCGCGGGCGGCGCGCTGAAGGTCCAGCACTTCACGACCGACAAGCCATCGACGGCCGCGATTCGGGCGCTCGGGACCGCCGCGAAGCCGATCGTGCTGACGTCGGCGGCTGCGACGCCGAAGGCGGGTGACTGGATGGGCGTCTGGTTCGGCGGCATCCCGGGCGACACCAACACGCTCGACCACGTCCAGATCGAGTATGCGGGCGGTGACTGCGGCTGCATCCTGAACACCTGCAGCAACATCGCCGAGCATGAAGGCGCGATCATCTTCACGGCCCAGCCGCCGAAGGCGTTCGTGACGAACACGAAGTTCGTGAGCATCGCGAACCATGCGATCACCGAAGGCTACGACGGCGCCTTCGTCGACTTCCGCCCGACGAACGAGTTCACGGGCGTCGCCGGTTGCAAGCAGACGCGCCCGCGCGTCTCGAAGACGTCGTGCCCGCAGCCGCTCCCCGCGTGCGACGGCATGGACTGACGCGCGGATAGGCGAGGGAGTGAAGGAGCAGGCCGCCGCGAATCGTCGCGGCGGCCTGCTTCGCTATGTTCGAGACCGCTCAACGATAGTGGAGGTGGGCGTTGCTCGAGACCTCGTCGTCCACCTGGCGAGGGTCGCAGTAGTAATCGGTGACGTTGCTTCCGGCGAGGTCGACCTTCAGCGACTCGGTCGCGCAGACCGTCACGACGGAGGAGCCCGCGGCGTCGAGATCGACTTGCCTCGCGACGAGCTCGCGCGCCTCGAGGTGGGCGTTGCCCGCCAGGTCGCCTTCGAGCCGAGCGATCTTGCCGTGACCGACGATCCACGCGTCGCCCGCGGCCTTGACCTCGAGCGTCGTGTCCGAGGTCATCGTGATGTCGACGCGCGAGTCACCGGTCGCGTCGATTCGGCCCATGTGCGGGGTCTTGAAGATGACCTCGAGGGTGAGCTTGGGATCGACGTCGCCATCACCCGCGTTGACGATCAGCTTGCCGTCCTCGACGCGCGTGCGGACCATGGGCACGAGGTTCGAGTCTCCTCGCACCTCGATCTCGGTGGTCGTCACGGTCGGATCGACGACGACGCGTGCGTTCACGGTGTTGATCTCGAGCTCACCGAAGGGCGCCGCGATCGTGCGCTTCTCGGACGCGGCCACGCCGTTGCCTGGGGTGCTCGAGCAGCCCGCCGCGAATGCCATCATCGAAGCCATCACCGCCAGCGTTGCGAAGCGCGAAAACATGGAGGGTCTCATCTTTCTTTCGATCGGTCGTTTGATCTCGTTGCCGTTGTCGTCCGGCGGTCATCGCCTCCGGACACGCATGAAGATGCGAAGACCGTCGTGACCCGGGTATGGCTCAGGCTGCCAACCTCTTTGCTTGTTGCGCCACCGGCCGTGGCGGATCCGCGTAGGATGCTGCAAGTGTCGACTTCGGGGGCGAGCGTCAGCTGCAAGGTGATCCGCGCGGCGCTGCTCGTGGCGCAAGGCGCTGGGCTCGACATCCCCGCGCTTTTGCAGCGTTATGGCGTGACACCCGACCAAGTGGCCGACCCCGATACGCGCTTTCCTCACGACCTCTGGCTCGGTCTATGGCGCGACGTGGACGCGAGCGGACGAGGCGCGTTCGGCATTCGGGCGGCCAAGGCGCTGCCTCCCAACCACTTCGACGTCATCGACTACGTCATGGCGGCACAGAGCGACCTCCGCGAAGGACTCGGGCGCTTCGAGCGCTACTTCGCGATCGTGAGCACCGGCGTGAAGCACACGCTGGTCGAGGAAGGGGAGAACGCTCGCCTCGAGCGGCGCTACGCACCCGGAGCGCACACGTCGATCGGGCATCCTGCGGAGTTCGCCTTCGCCTGCGTGCTCCTCCGGGTACGCAAGATGACCGGCACCGAGCTCCGGCCGCTCGAGGTGCGCTTCGCCCACGCGCGACCGATCGACGACCGCGAGGCGCGTGAGGTGTTCGACTGCCCGCTCCACTTCGACGCGCCCTTCAGCAGCATGCTCTTCGATCGCGCGGCGCTCGACCTGCCGATGTCGAGGCCCGAGCCGCAGCTCGCGATCATCTTGGAGCGTCATGGCGACGCCATGCTCGCGTCGCTTCCCGCGACGACGAGCGATGACATCCGCAGTCGCGCGAAGGAGGCGATCATCGAGGGCCTCAAGCTCTGTCGCACGAGCGTGCCCGAGATCGCGAAGCGGCTTGGGATGAGCGAGCGTACGCTGCAGCGCCGGCTCGGCGACCTTGGGACCTCACAGGCGAAGCTGCTCGATGAGGCCCGATCGGAGCTCGCTCTTCGTTATCTGTCCGAGCCGTCGTTCTCGATCCCGGAGGTCGCCTTCTTGCTCGGCTTCGCCGACGTCAGCACGTTTCATCGTGCCTTTCGACGTTGGACCAACCGCACGCCAGCGGAGCATCGACGTGAGGCGACCGAGAATGCGCGTTCGCGGTCCTCGTCGCAGCCGTCGTAGAAGCCCTCAGAAGCCGTTCATCTCTCCGAGATACGGGAACGTGCTCGTGGCTTGCTTCGTCGCTTGGTCGACGCCGTCCGTGATGGCGCCTTCGTCTTGGGCGGACGCGCTCGGTCCACGAATCAAGAAATTCGCGGTGACGTCCAACGCGTCTTCGTTCGGCATGCGGCCTCCGCATGTCGTGTGGGCGCGGCCGGTGAGCTGGGCGCGCTCGATCTCGAGGTAGGTGTGCGGGTTGTTGAAGTCGCACGGCTTCGAAGTATCGACGACGAGGTAGTTGCCTTCGGTGATGCGGGTGACCCACGCGGCCGCTTGCTCGGGCTTCCAATCGACGTGACCATCGATCTGATCGAACTGGGCGAGGCGGTTCTGAAACGTCGGCGTGTAGGAGGCGCCGCGAATCGCGAAGGGGTCTGCTTGGTTGTAGGGATCGAGGACGGTCGCGAACTGCGTTCCGATCTCACCGACGAGCATCATCGTCGTCACCTCGACGATCGCGGCGTGGTCGACGCTGCCCTTCCGCATCGCGAGCTCGTCTTGGCTCTCGCCCGCCGGAGCTTCTTCGTTCTCGTCGCCGGTCTCGGTGCTGCATCCGCTCGCGAAGAGGGCGGCGACGGAGGCGAAGACGCCGACAGCGAGGAGTTTCTTCGTGGAGGTCATCATGGTCTTTCCGTTGTCTCTTCCAGGTTGCGGCTACTTGCGGACCGTCTGGGCGGTGACGGCGAGGAGGGGACCGTTGAGGCGATCCTTGTCGAGCTCGATCGCGATGCTGAGGACGTTCTGTCCCCACAAGCCGTTGGCGCCAGGTCCCTGGCTCACCTGATGACCTCCGTTGAGCTTTACGGTCTTGCCCAGATCGAGGAACCACGGATCGGAGCGGACACCCGCGAAGACCTTGATCCCGTTGCGCTCGCCGCTTCCACCGGCATAGAAGCTCGGGCCACGTGTGTCGAACGTGATCGACTCGCGCGAATCGGATCCGAAGAGGAAGGTGCACGTCGCGCGCTGATTCGAGTTGAAGAGCGAGCCGCCGCTGAACGAGCAGCTGATGACCTGCTCCTTGCTCGAATCGGTGCTGGGGGCGAGCGTCTGCGCGTTCGCGATCGGGCGAATGCGAAACTTGTAGTCGACCGCGTTCGAGAACTTCGAGCCGCCGATCGCGAGCGTGTGCACGTTCATGATGAGAACGAGCTTGTTCGGATCGTTCGGGCTGATGAACGTGAAGACGTCGGTGATGTCCGCCGAGTTATCGAGCGCGGTCTTCAGACCGTCGATGTGGTCGGACGCCTGGCTCGAAATGCCTGTAAGCACTGGGGATGCCACCGAGCTCAGGGGTGTGGTTACGGCCACTTAGCCTACAGAAGGCACCGATGTAGGTGCCTGTACGATCCGCGCGAACGAGCCCACCGAGATCCAGTCGGGATGGCGGATCAGGGAGGCTAGGGCGGTCGCGTCGCGACCTGGATGGTGTAATTGGTGTCGATCTTCACGCACAGGTAGAGGCGACAGTTGTCGCTCGAGAGCCAGGCCGGAACCGCGGAGCGGCCGTCGAGCTCGGTGACCGGCGTGATCGCGGCGAACGTATCGATGGGCTTCTGGCGCTCCGCGCGGAACACGGCGATCTCTCCGTTCGACACCGTCGCGAAGTAGATCGACAGGAGATCCTTGCTGAGGACGGGAGCGATCACGTTCTTCGTCCCGGTGCCGAGCTCCGTCACGGCGACGGGGCCCGACTGCGCGTTTACGGTCGTCTTGAAGATGCGAAAGAGCGTTGTCGTCCGAGCAGAGGCGAACCAGATCTCGGAGCCTGCGATGAACGGATAGGCATCGTTGGCGATCGTCGAGCTCGACAAGGGCAGCTCGGTTGGAGACTGAAAGCCGACCTTCGCGCTGGCTCGCTGCGCGTAAAACAGGTCGTAGCCGGTCGTCCGATTGCTCGGGTTGTTTCGCGTCGATGCGAACACGAGCGTGAGCTCGTCGTCGGAGAGCGCGGGTGAGATGTCGTCGACGTTCGTGACCGTCGGAGCATCGATCGCGAGCAACGTTGCGGTGAACTCCGCGCCCAAGCTAGGCCGGCTGGCGACCATAAGACGCTGGTTGTTCGCCGTACCCGAGGAGAAGTACGCGCGTAGCTCGTCGTTCGTCAGCATGACCCCGCAGTCGGGTCCCGCGATGGGGAGGCCCGGGACCGGGACAGGCGCGCCGAACGCCTTGCTGTGGGAGCATGCGGGGCCGATCGCGTCAGGGGCCTCGCTGTCGGCAGGAATGTCTCCGTCGGCGCGAGAGGCATCGCTGGAGCCGCCATCGTTGCCGGCGGGAAGTGATGGATCCGACTGTGACGTGCCGAACGAGCTACACGCCCCGACGAGGGCGATGCTCCACGAAGCAGCGACGGCGATCAGACGAACGCGAACGGCCACGTCCACAACGTATCACGTGACCTCCGGTAGACGTCATCTTCGAGCGACGCGGGGGCGTCTGCGAGAGCGGGCGCCCAAGACCAGCGCTGCGCCGACGAAGGCGACCGCGAACGGATCGACCGCGTTCGAGCTGAGCACCGGGGACGCCGAGCAGCCGCTCTTCTTTGCATCCGAAGCTGCAGAAGACGAGGGGGCTGGGGACGTGGATCCGGCTGGCTTCGGCGGCGCGCCCGGCTCGCAATGACCGCCGCCGTGATGGCCGCTCGACGGTGTGCCGGTCACGAGATGTTGATCGGGCGGACAGGCGGGGATCGCATCCGCCTGCGCGACCGATGACGACAACGTGGCGATCGAGCCCGTGAAGAGGACGACGCACAAAAGCACGGACGTGGAAGGACGGATTCGCATCATGAGGCTCCTTTAACGTTGGCTCGTACGGCGGCGTCGTACGGCGAGAACACCCGCCACGCCGAGAAGCGCGCTGCCTGCGAGGCTGCTGTTCGAAGAGGGCGTCGCAGAGCAGCCGCTCTTCGCGGGCGCCGCCGAGGCAGAGGGCGCAGGCGTCGCCGACGGCGCGGGCGTCGCGCTCGGCGCTGCGGAGGTCGTCGCCGAAGGCTCCGTGGGCGGTGGCGCCGACGCGGCGGGCTCCACGGACGAGGCGGCCGGCGCAGACGTCGATGAGGCCGCGGGCGAAGCGGACGCCGACGTCGTCGTCGTGGGTTTGGTGGTGGGCGTGGGGTTCGGCACGCACGACGCGCCGCCGTGGTGACCGCTCGACCCCTTACCCATCACGCGCGTGGTGCCCGGCGGACAGGATCGAATCACGTCGGCGAAGACGTCGCGCTCGAGCGCGCCGCCGAAGCCGAGCGCGATCGCCACGGCGCCGCCGCCGATCAGCGTCGCGATCGCGACATGGCGCGCATGCGAACGACGTTCAGGACCACGCTTGCTCGTTTCGTGTGCCATCCCCATGGCGCGTGAGGCTACCCCACACGCGACGCGCCTGTCTCCTGAATCGAGGCTTACGGGCGTGCGGCGCGGGTGCAGCGATCCATGTAGCCACGGGCGAGCGCGTCGACGCCGCGCGATCCATCGGGATGATCCCGGAGATAGATCGCGATGTGCTCTTCGCGCGGCGGGCTGCCGTGGTCGAAATCGTAGGGCGTCGTCACTCCGAGCTCGTGCGCGACCTCGATCTCGGTCGCATACGCTGTCGCTTCGACGCGAAGGACCTCGTCGACCCACGCGGCGCAATCTTGCGTCGAAGGACGCCGTTCGGGATCGAAGCGCGCGGGCCCGACCTGCACATGCGTCAGGAGATGCGCCACGCGCGCGGCGAGCGCCGCTTCGCTCGTCTCGTCGCGAAGGAGCATCACTCCATCGTCGGTCACGAGCGAGAGATCGATCGCCCCGAAGCACATCAGGACGTCATCGGGGGTTTTCCCCGCGCTGGATCGTCCATGCACCGTGTGCTGCAACATCGCCATCACGCGGGCTTCGCGAGGGCCATCGCCGGCAAAGCCGTCGGGACACACGCGCGCGGCCGGCGACGAGAGCCGCGCAGGCCGCCCCCCCAGGAAGGAGAGCGACGAGAAAGAGAATCCCAAGACGAGGAGCGTTACCGCGAACCGCATGGTCGATCGATCGCGTTCATCCTATCCCATCTCGCTCGATAGCGCCGCGAAGCGTGCTAGATTTTCGGTTCGTTCGCGCAAGCCTCGTCCGCGATGGTCGAACCCCCGAACACCGCCACGCACGACTCCGAGGCGCCGCGTAACAGCGAAGCGTCGCCGTCGGCGCTCGATCCCGAGCACTTCCGAACGCTCGTCGCGGAGCATCTGACGAACGCGCGCGCGGTGACCGAGCTGCACGTGCTGCTCGTTCGCATGGGGAGCGTCCCTGACGCGCATGCCGATCGATCGCTCTGGCTCGAGGACCTTGGTCACTGGCTCCACGACGGCGGCGGCATGTTCGGAAGCGACGAGGAGCGCACGCGGCGTCTCCGCGCGTTCATCCTCGCGCTGTCTTCGGTGCGGGGCTTTCGCGAGAACTTCGCGAAGCTGTTTACCGGGCTCGTCAGCGAGCTCCGCGGGACGAAGCTCTTCGCCGACGTAGGGATCCCCGTCGAGCCGGCGTTCTGGCGCGAAGCAAGCGATCGCGTCGCGCGCCGTCTCTTGCCGTTGCCGCCCGCGCCGAGGAGCTTCGCCGACTTCATCTCGCGGCTGTTCCCGACCGAGGCAGAGGCTCATTGGCTCGAGCATTCACCGCCCGAGCTGTGGACGAAGCTCTGGTCGCTGCTCGAGACCACCAAGTCGCCGCTTCGGGCCGCGTGGCTCCCGCTCGCGGGATCGATGTCGGATGCGATGAAGATCCTGGCGGCCCGCATCGCCGCGCTCGGCGTCGCTCAAGACATTCGCGATCGCTTGCCCGAGATGCCCGTGAGCGAGCTGCCGTTCTTGCTGCTCCCGCGCGTATGCGAGGGCGTGGCGGTCGGTCTGCCCCGGCACTCCACGAGCAACGAGGCGGTGCTCCACACGATCGAGCGCTGCCGCATCGCGCTCGGGCAAGCGCGCAAGCACGTCGAGGAGTTCGGGGTCAGCGTCGACCTCGTCTATCGCATCGAGCTCATGACCGCGCAGCTCGCTCGCCTCGAGCAGCTCGTGGTCCTGCTCGTGCCGCGCAGCTTCGAGACGTTGCCGTTCGACATCGGCCGGTTCGCGCTCAGCATCGTTCATGCGCAATTTCAGGGACGCAGTCTCCTCGAGCTCTTCCGCGCGAGCTCCCACCTCCTCGCGAGGAAGGTCGTCGAGCGAACAGGGAAGTCGGGCGAGCACTACATCACCGAGACGCGCAAAGAGTGGCGCTCGATGTTGCTCTCTGCCGCGGGCGGCGGGTTCCTCACCACGTTCACCGCCGCGTTCAAGTTCCTCGCCGGCGCGCTCGGGTTGGGCATCGTCACGAACGGCCTCTTGGCGTGCATCAACTACGCCGGCAGCTTCGTCGCGATGGGCGCGATGGGCTTCACGCTCGCGACGAAGCAGCCGTCGATGACAGCCGCTGCGCTCGCCGCCGCCCTCCAATCGCGTACGCGTGAGCCCAGCTTGCCCGAAGGCGTCCTCGCGATGCGCCGGAGCAGCATGCTGTTCGAGCCGCAGACGCCGGACGACCCGCTCGTGCTCGAGCGACTCGTCACGTTGATCGCGCAGATCTCTCGCTCCCAGCTCGCCGCCGCGATCGGCAACGTCTTCATGGTCATTCCGACGTCGCTCCTCTTCGACTTCGCCTGGAAGCAGGCGTTTGGGGGGCCGATGCTGTCGGCGAAGAAGGCCGAGTACGTGATCCATTCGCTCTCGCCGATCCACTCGGGGACGATCCCCTATGCGGCGTTCACCGGTGTCCTCCTCTGGATGTCGAGCATCGGCGCGGGGTGGCTCGAGAACTGGATCACCTACCGCCGCCTTCCAGAAGCGCTCGCGAATCACCGGCGCCTGAAGCGTATGCTCGGGGCCGGCCGCGCGAAGTCGATCGCGGACGCGCTCGACCACGGCGTCGCGTCCGTCGGAGGAAGCGTGACCCTCGGCGTCTTGCTCGGCACGATGCCCACGCTCGGCCTGCTGCTCGGGCTTCCGATCGACGTGCGTCACGTCACGCTGTCGACGGGATCGCTCGTCTTCTCGGCGAGCTCGCTCGGCCCCGATGTGGTCGCGACGCGCGAATACCTCGAGGCGATGGTGGGCATCGTCATCATCGGCTCGCTCAACTTCGGCGTGAGCTTCGTCCTCGCGCTTGCGGTGGCGCTCCGCGCGCGCGACGCGTGGCGTGTCGGCTCGACGAAGATCATGCTCCGGCTCGTCGGCGCGCTCTTCCGGCGCTTCTTCACGAACCCGTTCGAGTTCGTGTTTCCGCCTCGCGGCGCGGCCGGCAGTCCAAGCCATCCGCATATCGAGCCAGCTGGCGAGTGAACGCCGCGGTCAAGGACGCACGGTGACGCGCGTCGCGAAGCTCTCGTCGAGAAACGGAGACACCTTTGCGTTCGAGAGGGCCGTCTTCACGCAGTCGTCGGTCGTCCGCTTCGCGCCCTGAAGGTCGACGCGCGCGACGGTACCGTCCGAGCGAAACACGACGAGGCCGCTGCGGATCGGATCGTCGGGCCCGAGACACGCGCGTGCGTTGGGAAGGACCGAGCCGAGCGCGCCGACGACAGCGCCGGGCGAGGGGCGAACCTGCGAGGCGCCAGGGCCAGAAGGCTCGTGCGTCGCGCTCTCGCCCGCACGCTCGCGATCTCCGACGGCGTTGCGCATCGCATCGCCGAGATGCTCCTGTCCGCCTTCGCCCGGAGAAGTCTTCTCTTGCACGACGAGCTCCGGGTTGCTCGGTCCGGGTGAGGTCGCCGTCCGTGCGTCACCTGCTTGCGCGCGCGGCCTCGCCACGTGCTCTTTTTGCGGGATCTTGTCGTCATGGGCGACGTCGAGCGTGCCGATGTCGCGTGCGGGAATGCCGGGTGAAGGATCCATCGAGCTCGGGCCAGCGGCGACCTGCGCGACGAGCTGCTGCGCAGGCACCGCGGCGCGAGGCGGAGCGGCCGCTGCGCTCGCCGAGGCGCGGTGATGCGCCGTCACGTACGTGATGCATGTCGCGGCGACGCTGGCCGTCAGGATCGCGATCATGACGGATCGTCGACGAGAGCTTCGTGGCGAGTCCGAGCGCTCTGGCGGAGGCGACATGAAAATGGGGGAAGGCGAAGCCGGAGCAGCTACGGTCGTCGCGACGACGACCGGGGACGCAGACGACGGAGAAACGGGAAGGGCCGGGGGCTTTGGGGAGGATCCAGCAGCTTCAAATTCTCGCGTCGCGCTTCCTTGGTTGGTCGATGCAGACGACGACGACGATGGCGATGCCGTCGCGACGTCGGGCGAAGATGCTTGCTCGGCCTGACGCATCAAAGCGTCGAGGTCAATGAGCCCGCTGTCTTCACCCGATCTCTCGCCGCGCTCGCCACGTCCTCGCTCGTGTTGCATCGTGTCTTCGACTCCGCCTTCCCCATTCCTAAGTCGCAGGGCGCGTCGAAAGGGGTCACGCGTCAGGGCGAAATCGTGACGTCGAGCGTAGGAACGCCCGTCGCGCCGTCGAGCCCATCCACGAACACGTAGTAGTCCGCGCCGGCGGTGACGGAGAACGTGACCGTGTCGTGGATCACGCTCGGGCAGGTCGACGCGCTCGATTTGAAGAGCTCGGAGCTCGGATCGTTGCAGATCGTGCGTGCATACACGGTCGCGTTGGGCATCCCACGCATCTTCGCCCGGAGGACTCCGGAGATCGCCGGGACGATGTGGACGACGCCGTCACGCGCGCTTCCTCCGCACGCGCCCGAGTAGTCGGCGTCGAGCGAAGCGGTCGAGAACGTGATCGTCCCTTGCTGTTTGCTCGCTCCGCCAACGCCGCTCGTCGAGAGCGCCAGGGTCTTGCCTGGGCAGGTGTCGACGCCGGCCGCGACCGCCGCCTCGAGCTTGCAGGTGGACGAGCAGCCGTCGCCGTTCGTGGCGTTGCCGTCGTCGCACTCTTCGGTCCCGCCGCTGACGAAGAACCCGTCGCCGCAGCCCGAAGGCGCGATCTCGACGTCGAGATCGAAGCGGCCGCCCGCGTCGTTCGTCTTCGAGTCGACGACGAGCCACACCGTCTCGCCGCTGGCGATCGGCGTCGCGAGCGCCTCCTCGCTGCCCTTCGTGCTGTCGTTGGCACAGGCGAAGGCAGGACCCGAGAGCGCGCACGCCGGCTTGCGAAGTCCAAGCACGATGTCGAACGCCGTGCTCTTCGCGACGGCGCGAAGGACACCCGACGCAGGCGCCGTGATCGCGAAGAAGGCGTTCTTGCCTGGCGCCCAGCACGGCTTGTCGTCATCGAGCGAGCTCGTGAAGAAGTTCGCGTTCGAGAGGAGGTTCGCGGTGCCGCGCGCGAGAGACGCGCGATACACCCCGCTCGCGGGCGCTGTCTCGGCGAGCGCGATCGGCTCGGCGTCCCCGCAGCTGCTCCGGCTCGTGATGGGCTCGAGCTTGCACGTCGGGTCGCAGCCGTCGTCTGCGGCCGTGCCGCCGTCGTCACATTGCTCCATGCCTTCGACCACGCCGTTGCCACACACGGCGGGCGTGAGCGAGAGATCGAGCTTGAACACGCCGCCCGACTGCAGGCCGCTCGACGACGACGCGTCGACGACGACGAAGTACGTGCTGCCGGCGTGAACCGGGGTGACCACGTGCTTCGGGATGCTGCCGAGACCGTCGAGCTTGAACGGCGTGGTGGACGCGTTCGCATCCCAGCTGCACGCGAGCACCGACGACTTCGCCGTGCATGCCGAGAGGATCGACACGGTGGAGTTGAACGCGCCCATCACGTCTGCGTGGAGGAGCCCGTCGATGTCTGGCGTGACGGCGTAGATCGCTTCGTCACCGCTCGACCCTTGCAGCGTGCCACACGCATCGATCACTCCCTTGCCGTTGATCGCGGTGGCGCTCGAGACCGAGAGCGTGCGTGAGCCGTCGCCTTGTGGAGCGAGCGCCAGCGGGTGCCCCGGACACGCCTTCTCGTCTGCGAAGGCTTCGCGCGTGCACGAGGCCGAGCAGCCATCGCCGCCCGTCACGTTGCCGTCGTCGCATTGCTCGCTGCCGTCGATCGCGCCGTTGCCACACGCGCCTGGCGTGACGACGACCTCGAGCGAGAAGGGCCCGGCGTAGTCCTTCGATCCATCGCGGTGGCCGTCGGCGAAGACGTAAAACCACTGGTTGGCGACGACCGGGAACACGATCGTGGCCGCGCCCGGCGCTTCGATCTGGGTGCAGCCGAGCTGAAAGCTGCTCGCGCCGCAGTCCGAACGCGCATGCACGTTGGCCTTCGCGTAGCCTGACGTGAGCGTCGCCTTGGCCGAGCCCGAGACGTCCGACTTCAGCGCGTAGACGACGTTGCTGCCGCCTTGGTAGAAGCATCCGGTCGAGTTTTGCGTCTGCTGGCCCTCCGTGAGCGTGTTGCCGGCGAAGCTGATCTTGCGTGCCGCCGTCGGGCTCGTGCCGCTCAAGAGAAACGGTTGGCCTGGGCATTGGTTGATCACGCCGCCGTCCTCGACGGCGCACGTCGAAGAGCAGCCATCACCGTTGGCGGTGTTCCCGTCATCGCAGGCCTCGGGGAGCTCCGCGATCCCATTGCCACACACGGCCTCGGAGACGTCGATGTCGAGCGTGAAGGTGCCGCTCGAGCCGCCATAGCCGTCGACGAGGAGATAGGTCGGCGTGTTCGCGAAGACCGCGACCTCCATCTTCGTCGTGCCGCCTGCAGGCGCCGAGATGTCGCTGCACTTCGACTCGCTCGTCGCCACATCGCAGGTGGAGCGCGCCGACACGATCGCCGCGTAGTCCGCCGTGAGGGTCACGATCGCCTTGCCGGAGGAGGCCGGCGTAAAGGTGTAGACTACATCTTTGCCCGAGCCGCCGCCGCAGGCGCTCGAGTCGTGGTTGAAGGCGCCCTTCGTGCTCCCGGTGATCGACGCCGAGAGCGTGGAGCCCACGCTGCTCTTCGCGAGCACGATGGTCTTGCCCGGACAGACGTCGCCGTCGAACGCGGCCTCGAGCTGGCAGGTCGCGCTGCATCCGTCGTCGCCCTGGAGGTTGCCGTCGTCGCACGCTTCGGGCGCCTCGACCTTGCCGTTGCCGCATGTCGCTTGCGGCGGAGCGTCGGGCGCGGCATCGAGGGCGTCTGCCGGTGCGCCCGCGTCGGGGAGCGTCACCGCCGCGTCGTCACCGGCGTTCACAGAGCCGGGAGGTGACGAGGTCTCACCGTCTGCGGAGCACGCAAGGGCGGTGGCCGCGCACGCCACCACAAGTCCGACGCCGCCAAGGAGCGTGGTGAAGAACGACGAAGGCGACGAGGCGAGGCGAGGCATCATGGAGTCACCGTGATCTGAAGCTTGGAGACGCCCGACGCGCCGTTTTGGCCGTCGACGTAGACGAAGAGAGGCGTGTTCTTCTTGATCGCGGTCGACACCGTCGTCAGGTTGGAAGACCCGCAGTCGCTCTTCTTGATCTCCGTCGTCGGGTCGTTGCAGATCGAACGCGCATGAAGAATGACCGCGTGTGAGGCTGTCGACTTGATCGAGAGCTGGCCGTCGATGTCGGAGGTGATCGCGAGCACCCCCTCGGGGCCGCTCCCGCCGCACACGCTGCCGGTGTTGCTCGGAAGAGAGGTCGTGTCGACCGTGACGGTGCTGCGGCGCGTCTCGGCTGGCGAGGTGCCGCTCAGGTTGACGGTGTGGCCAGGGCAGGCGTTCGCGTTCGCGAGCGGCTCGACCGTGCACGTCGTCGAGCACCCGTCTCCGGCGGCGGTGTTGCCGTCGTCGCACTGCTCGGGTGGGTTGAGGAACGTGTCGCCGCAGCCGGTGGGTACGACGTTGACGTCGACGGTGAAGCGTCCGATCTCCGGCACGCCCGACGTCACGACCCCGCCGGCGACGCCGAGGATGTAGGGCGTGTTGGCGGTCACCGCGAAGGTGATCTCCTGACCGCCGTGCGCGTTCGTCCCATCGCACGTGATCTGGCTCGCGAGCGTGCAGGCCGTACGCGCGCCGATCGTCGAGCGGAACGTCGCCGAGGTGATGCGCGCCGTCATGACGCCGCTGATCGGAGGAGTGAGCGTGAACCAGCCGTCTGCCCACCAGCTCGAGCACGGGCTCATCGAGTGCGTGTTGGGCGTGGCGTTCGTGAGGTTGGTGTTGCCGCTCACGATCGTCGCGCCAAAGGCGCCGTTGTCGCGGGCCGTGAGCGCGATCGAGGGCGCTGTCGCGCACGTGTCGCGTGCCTTCTCCGTCTCGAGATGGCAGGTCACGTCGCAGCCGTCGCCATCGGCGAGCGCGCCGTCATCGCACGTCTCGCCGCCTTCGACGACGCCGTTGCCGCACACGGAGGGCGCCACGGAGAGCGTGAGATCGAAGGGCCCGGCTTGCCCGGTCGTGGCGCCGTCGACGACGAGGAAGTAGGGCGTCTCCTTGTTCACGGCGATCGTCACCGTCTCCTCGGCGTTGCCGCCGGCCGCCTTCGCGCACGCGAGGTCGGCGCCCGTCGTCGTGCACGCGGCGCGTACCGCGAGCGCAGAGTTGAACGGGCCTTTCACCTTCGCAGTGAGCCAGCCGTCGATGTCGCTCGTCATCTGGTAGACGACGTCGCTCGCGCCGGACGCTCCGCACGTGGACCACTTGTTCGCGGGGACGGATTGCCCGGCGAGCGAAGCGGTCGTGCCATGAAGCGAGAGCGTGCGCACCGCGCCGGCGCTCGCGGACTCGAGGCGGACCGACGCTCCAGGGCATGTGTACGTCGCGGCGTCGCGCACGACCACGCACGTGGCCGAGCAGCCATCGCCATCGGACGTGTTGCCATCGTCACACTCTTCACCCGAGTCGAGCTTGCCGTTGCCACACGAAGCAGCGGTGAGGGTCGCGTCGAGGGTGTAGAGACCCTTCGCGCTCGAGCTCGCACCATCGACGAAGACGAAGACGGTCTGCTCGGCGGTGACGGGGAGGTTCGTCGTGAGCGGAACGAGCGCTGCCTGTGAGCCCGCGCAGTCGGTCTGCGTCGCGTTGTCCGAACATTCGCGTCGAACGTGGAGGAGCGCTCCTTCGTACGTGGCGAGGAGAGACAACGCGAGGTTGCCGCTCACTTTCGGCGTGATCGCGTAGATCGCGTTCGGCCCGCTTCCGGACGAGACGCAGCCGGTGGCGCTGCCACCGCCGTTCGTCATCGAGGCGGTGTCACCGGCAAAGCTCGCGGTGCCCGCGCCGAGACGGTAGCCCATGCCTGGGCACGCCGACGTCGTCGATTTGTCCTCGAGCGTGCAGGTCGCCGAGCAGCCGTCGTTCGAGATCACGTTGCCGTCGTCGCATTCTTCGGGCGACTCTGCTTTGCCGTTGCCGCACACGGCGGTCTGAACGTCGACGTCGAGCGCGAGCTCGCCGCTCGTCCCGCCATACCCATCGACGAAGAGAAAGACCGGCGCGCCTTGGAACACGGGGAAGGAGAGCGATCTCGCTTGCCCCGCCGAGGAGCCCGTGTCGTCGGCGCACGCGATCTCGCTCTTGCTGTCGTCGCACGACGTGCGCACCGAGAGGATCGCCGAAAAGCCTGCCGTGATGCGGGCGGTGGCGCGTCCCGTCAGCGGCGGGTCGAGGCGATACACCGCGTCTGCGCCAGAGCCGCCACCGCAAGACGCCGCGTAGTGGTTGAGGAGGGTCGCGGTCGTCCCGGCGACATGGCCGGTGTAAAGCGTGCTCCCGTCCGCCTTCGTGAGCTCGATCGCGACGCCGGGACAGATGTCGTTCGGTCCGTTCGAGAGGGGCGCGCCGTCGTCGCCGGAGTCGCCTTGTTGCGTTGACGAGTCGGAGAGCGGCGCGGAGGTGTCGCCGGTCGTGCCGGCGTCTGCGGTTGGCGCGGCGTCGGGCTCGCTGCCGAGATCGAGATCGCCTGCGGCCGTGCACGCGACGGTGAGGGCGGCGGCGAGGAGCCCGGACAGCGCGAGCGCCATGAACCGCGTGGCTGCGAGAGAAGAACGACGGCTCACTACTTCACCTTCTTGATGCAGCCAAAGACGAGATCGACCTTCGCGTCGACGGTGCCGCCGCGCACGGCGGTGCACGAGGCAGGGCAGAGGACGACGCGCGAAGGGTTCTTCGGATCGTCGTAGTAGTAGCCTCCGGTGGTCGCTCCGCAGGCGGCGGCGTCGCTCACCTTCTTGATCGTGGTCGGCGGATCGTTCTTGCCCGGCGTGAAGGCGATCTCGACCGACTCGAAGTCGAGGACGCCTTCGCCCGGAGGCGGCAGCGGCAGCGTGTACTCACAGCTGATGACGCCTGCGCGTACCTCGTCGAGCGCGTCGAGGAGCGCTGTTTGCGCGGCGGCGCCAGCACCCACGTCGAACGCCTTCGGCGAGCCACCCGACTGCGCGATCTGATCGAGGCTCGAGAACGTCGCGCCCTGCATTCCGACCGTGAACGTCCGGATGCTCGGGAGATCCCCGGTCGGCTTCACGCCTCCCGCCGCGACGCTCGCGACGTCGGAGACGGAGCCGCACGCGGTGGGGTCTCCGTCGGTGACCAAGATGATGACGCCTTGATGGGCGGGCTCGTTCGCGAGGAAATCACGCATCGCCGCGATCGATCCGTCGAGGCCGGACTTCATCGGCGTCGCGCCGCCGTTCGCGGCCGCCGACTGCACCTTCTGCTGGATCGGGATGACGTTGTCGGGGAGCGGAGCGATCGGCACGGCGAGGTTCTTGTAGAGAGACGAGCTGCATTGGTCGCCGGTGCCGAGCGGCGGAAAGAACTGAACGCCCATGCTCATGCCGACGACCTCGGCGCGGTCGGCGAACGCGCGGACCGCCTTCGTCGCCGAGTCCCACTTCTCGCCTTCCATCGAGCCGGAGCGATCGATGAGGACGAGCATCGCGAGCGGAACCGACTCGGCCTTGCGCTGCGCGCTCACGCACTCGGTCATCGCGTCGGGCGGCTCTGCTCCCGCGTCCTGCGAGACGAACGACCCTTGCGGTGGCGGCGGTCCGTCGAATCCGTCGCGACCGCTGCTGCTGCATGCAGCGGCGAAGGGCAAGGTGGTGAGCGCGCCGAGAACGGCAAGGGAGCGAAGCAAGCTGCGTGTCGAGCTCATGGTGTCACCGTCAGGTTGAGCGTGGCTGCGCCGGAGGCGGTGCACGGGCAGCGTGATCTCGCGCGTCGCCTCGGAGGGCTTGGTCGGGTCGTACGCTTTGCACCCAAGCTCGCTGCTCGCGTCGGCGCACGTCGTTCGCGCGTAGAGCGCCGTCGCCCACGATGCGGTGAGCTGCGCGGTCATCGTGCCAGCGATGTCGGAGGTGACGGCGACGACGCCATCGCGTCCCGTGCCTCCGCAGGTGCCGCCGTAGCTCGAGGTGAGCGACGTGGTCGAGAGTGAGATCACCTTCGTGCGCGTCGTCGTCGCGCCCGCGCCGGTCAGCGCGACGGCATGGCCGGGACACGTGTCGGTGTCGGTCATCGGCTCGAGCGTGCACGTGGGGCTACAGCCATCCCCTGCCGCGAGGTTGCCGTCGTCGCACTCTTCGACGCCGCCTGCGAGCCCGTCGCCGCACGATGCAGACTGCAGCGTCACGTCGAGCGAGAACGCGCCGAGGTCTTTCGCGCCTGGCGCGTCGACGATGATCCAGTACTTCGTGCCTGCGGTGGCGGCGAACGCGAAGGTCTCTCCGCCGGGGCCGCTCGATTTGTTCGAGCACGCGAGGAATCCGCCGCCGGTGTTGGGCGGACAGGACGACCGCGCGCCGATCGACACGTTGTACGAGGCGTCGACCTTCGCGACGATCACGCCGTCGATCGGCGGCGTGACCGTGAAGTACGCCTCTTTACCGGCGCCTGCGCATGGGGCGGAGAAGTATCCGCCACCGGGAAGGTTCCAGTTGCCGCCGGCGGCACGCGACGTCGGGGTGGGCTCGAGCTTGCACGTCGCGTCGCAGCCGTCTCCGTTCGAGGTCGCGCCGTCGTCGCATTGCTCGCCGCCCTCGATCACGCCGTTGCCACACACCGAAGGACGTAGGCTCATGTCGAGCGTGAAGACGCCTTCCTTGTTCGTGTTCGAGAAGCCGCCGTCGATGACGACGTAGTAGGTGGTCCCCGCCGCGACCGGGCCTTCGAGCCTCTCGGTGCCGTCGCCCTGATCGCTGCTCCCGCACGCGACGCTGCCTGCGGAGCTCGAGACGCTCTCGAGCACGCAGTTCGTTCGAAGATCGACGACGACGTTGAAGTCTGCAGCGGCCTTCGCGGTGAGCCATCCATCGTACGGAGCGACGAACGTGTAGACGGCGTCTTTGCGATCCGTCTGACCAACGCAGCTCTTCACGCCCGACGTGAGCAGCGCGGTGCTCGCGGTCGTCCGGTAGGTCATCGGGTCGCTCGGCGTCGCGCCTGGTGCGAGCGTGATCGCGGCGCCAGGGCATGTGTCGATCCCCGCGGGCGCTGGCTCGAGCGTGCAGTCGGCGGCGCAGCCGTCGCCGGTCGCTTGGTTGCCGTCGTCGCACTGCTCGGGCGACTGCAGGACTCCATCACCGCACGTCGCGCCCGCGAGCGTGACGTCGAGCGTGTAGAGGCCGCTGCCGCTCGCCGGGGTCTTGTCGCTGTCGACGAAGACGAAGTAGGTCTTCTGCGCGACGACGGGGAACGTCATACGCGTCGGCACGGACGCGATCGGTCCCTCGCGGCAATCGAGCTCCGACGCGCTCGTGAAGCATTCGCCGCGTGCGTGAAGCAGCGAGTCGGGGAACGACGCGTGGAGCTCGACGGTGAGCGCGCCGCTCGTCGCGGGCGTGATCGCGTAGACCTGATCGGCGCCGCTCCCACCACCGCAACCAAACGCGCCGGCGGTGCTCGCGAGCTGGGAGACGTCTCCAGCGAAGCTTACCTTCGTCGTCGCGAGCGGGCTCGTCGGACCGGCGAGGGTGTACGTCGCCCCCGGGCACTTGCCTGCGCCGGCGAGAGGCGTCTCGAGCTGACAGGCCGACGAGCAACCATCGCCCGCGCTCGTGTTGCCGTCGTCGCATTGCTCGGGGTACTGCGCGACGCCGTCGCCGCATTTCGTCGCGCCGATCGCGACGTCGAGCGTGAAGGGGCCGCTCGTCCCCGCCACTCCGTCGACGACGACCCACGCCGTCTGGTTCTTGGTCATCGGGAAGCTGATCTCGGTCTTGCCTCCACCGACAGGGACGGTCTTGCATTGAAGCTCCGTCGCGGGGCTATCGCACGCGGTGCGCACGTAGAGGAGCGCGTCGAAGGCGGCGTCGAGCTTCACGTGCGCCTGGCCCTGCACATCGGACGTGATCGCGTAGACGACGTCCTTACCGTTGCCTCCTCCGCACGTGGGGCTGTCTTGGGAGAGCACGCCGTTCGCGCTCGTGTCGCCAGTCACCGAGCCGACGCGCTGCTCACTCGCGCCTGTCGTGAGCGGGATCACCGTGCCTGGACAGGTGCTCTTGGGCGCCGAGCCATCGGCCGCGTCGGCGTCGCCTGCGTCCTCGTGCGACGTGCTTGCCTCGGGGAGCACCGTCGGCGGTCCCGCGTCGACCATGTCCTCGATCGCGAGGATCTCATCGCGGGTGTTGCATGCTGCCGCGGTGAGGACCACGACCACACTCGCCATACCCAGCAGACCCAAGGAGGAAAGAAGAGCTCTCAAGCGTGTCAGTCCCTGCCCGCGTGTGAATCAGCCGAGCTTCTGCACGAGTCGCCGAGGGCGATGCGGCAAGAAGATCAGGAGCGAGCCTCGATAAGTCGCTGTCGATCGGAAATCGGGTCACAGACCCCGAAGGGTCAGCGAGATTCGAGACCGAGCACGACGAAGGGTCTCACCGCCCACGGCTCGAACAGAACGACGGGCTCGCTCTCGTTCGCGCGTGTGAGCAAATAGCGCGGAGCTTCGAACGGAAGATCGACGCCAACGCCTGCAAAGAGCCGCAGGGATGACGACGCATCGAGACCATAGCGCGCGAGAACGCGACCGGTAGGAGTGGCCCGAAGATTTCGATCGACGAACGAGATCGTGCTCAGCGTGTCGCTCGTGGCACGCGCATGCACGAGCTCCACGCCGCCCCCCGCGCCGATCATCAGATGGTGGCGCGCGCCCAGCGCGACGGTACCGCTCGCGAGCAGATGCATCGCGGCGCCTTCGAATCGTACGAGCGCGCTTCCGCGATCGACGGTGGAGGGAAAGCGGTACTCGCCCGTGACGACTCCGCCGAGCTCGAGTCGTCGCGCGATCGCTCGGCGATGCACCTCGACGATGAGGCCAGGCCCCGACGCGAGCTCGAGACCCGAGCCATATGCGCTCACGCCATAGAACCCGCCCGCGCGAAATGACCAAGGGGACGAAGTTGTCGATGCCGGACGCACGGGGACCGTTGTGTCGGGTGACGACGGGCGCGAGGGAGGCTCGGGCGATCGACGGCTCTCGGCTGGCGCGGGCTGCGCCTCGACCAACTCCTCCACGCCGGGCGCGCCCAACAGCTCTCGCTCGGCCGCGGCGCGATCGACGCCGATGGTGTGCCCCGAGCGGAGCGCGACGAGCGCAAGCTCGACGATGTGCCCGATCTCCTCCCACGTCACCTCGGGGTTCGCCTGCCGTGCGACCCGTCGAACGAGCACGTGCTCCCACGCGCCATCGACGACGTAGATCGTCACGTCCTCCTGCGTGTGGGAAGGGACGTCGATCCAGATGCGCGCGAGCGTCGGCGAAGGTTCGACCGGTGTCGCCCCGGCGGCCGGCGGATGAACGACGCTCGCACGATCGATCGACTCGACATCCTCGATCACCGCGTCGACGTTCGGCATGAGCGCCCGCTCGCGGAGGACACGGTGAAGAGGGGCGTCCTCTCCTGCGCTCGCGGCGAGCTTGATCGTGACGCGCTCGGCCGCTCTGGTATCCGCAGCAGATGAAGGCAATGCATGCGCGAGAGGGCAGGTGAGGGTGAGGAGAACGGCGGTGGAGATCGAGACGGCGCCGAGTCTTCTCCATCTGCGAGCTGCGGCGTTCGATCCAATCACGCGATGCCCTCGGCCATGAACCTAGCGAGCGATGCCACCTGCGTGAATGGGCCGCGCGTCGAAAATCGTCGCGAGGGTCATGGCTCCTGCTCTCGAGCTTCGCCCTTGGGCGCCTCTCGCGGCTGCGACTCGTTGCCGTCGAGCGCGCGCAGTCGTTCGCGTGCGTGTGTCATGTGAAGCGACTGAGGATGATGCGCGGCGAGATCCTCCCACGCGCGGCGCTCCTCGCCCGGGCGTCCGAGCTGCTCGAGCGACATCGCGCGCCCCACCCGTGCCTCTTCGGCAAGCGTGGCGCGGTCGCCGGACGACTCGAGAAACGCATCGAACTGCCGGAGCGCGCCCTTCGGATCGCGTTCCTTTTCGAGGAGCAGAAATCCGAGGCTCACGCGCGACGCCTGGGTCTCGGGCGCCATCGGATACTTCGTCTCGAGCTGACGATAAAGGAGGATCGCTTTGGCCGTGTTGCCCGAGCGGCGCTCGGCATTGGCCTCACGAAAGAGATCTGCAGCGGTCGCTGGAGATCCGATCTGCACGCCGGGCCCGGTGGTCGCTGTGAGCGCCGTCGGCAGGTCGTGCACGGACATCGCGTGGCCGCTCGGCTCGGGCGGAGCGATCGAGGTGCCCGTGGGAGACGCGGCATGCTCGGGGAGCGCGGCAGGCGCGTCGAGATGCGTCGTCGCCGGATGGCGATGGGCATACACCGCCGCCGCCGCCATCGCGAGCGAAGCGACGAACGCAGCCGCGAGCGGAAGCGCGTACCGCACGACCCTCGCCGGTGACGTGTGAGGACGAAGCGAGGGCACGGCCGCGGGCCTCGCGGGAGCGATGGATGCCGGCAAGGCCTTGCTCATCGCGGCGTCGATCGCACGTGAGACGAGGAGCGCGTCGGCATCCGGCGCGGCCGTCATCTCGTCCTCGAGCGCTTCGCGAAGCGACGAAGCGACGGTTCGCTTGGTGTCGGGTTCGAGGTTAGAGGTCATCGTCCAGCTCCGCGAGCTCGAGAAGGGTGGGGTCGTCCTGGATGCGGTGGCGAAGCGCATTCTTCGCGAGCCGGAGCCGGCTCTTCACGGTGTCGATCGAAACGCCTGTCTCTCGTGCGATCTCCTCCTTCGAGTAACCAAAGAGCACGCGCTGCGCGAAGGCCTCGGCTTGCTCCGGTCGAAGCGATCCAAGGAGGCAACGAAAGGCATCGCGTCGTCGTTGCGCGACCACGCTGGCGGCGGGTGACTGTGTCGTCGCCCGAAGCGTCGCCACCGTGCCCGAGGAGCTCGGGTCATCGGCCCCAGACACGGCGAGCTCGTGGCTGCCGTCTTGAAGCAGCGATACCTCGTGCCCACGACGAGCACGCTTTCGCCGCTGATCGAGCGAGCGACGTAGGGCAATGGAGCGCGCAAAATGCATCATCGAAGATTCACCACGAAACGAGCTGAGCCCTTGGACGACGCCGACGAGAGAGTCTTGCAGTACGTCCTCGACGTCACGATCGCCGCGTCCGAGGACCGCCCGAACGACGGCCAGCATGGTCGGGGCCACCGCGTCGAGCAGAGCGCGCACAGCAGCGGGATGGCCGCTGCGTGCGTCGACGACGAGCCCCTTCAGAGGATCGATCGCCGAGGTGGTCGAGAAGGCACCTTCCGTCGAGGAAGGCTCCGTCCGTGAAGTGGAAGAGGAAGACGAGCTCTCCACCTTCTCCTTGGCCGCAGCAACCGTCACCCTTGTTGTGTAGGTTCTTCCTCCGCTCTTTGCGAGGAGGCGAATGCCCGAGGGTGGAGGAGCCAATGGTTCGGCTCGAGAGGGCGGCGAGGGATCGGGCGGATGGCTCTCCGCATGATCTTCGCCGTCCGGTGCAGACGAGCTTGTGCCTGACACGTCTGTTCCAAAGGCGGCTGCGGCATCGAAGAGCACGGGGGTCTCGTGAACGTTGTCGCTCCTGGTCAGCGAACGGGTCACGCGGGTCGTACGAATTTTTCGTCGCGCTCCGGTGACCCGAACGGGTGGGGCCGGGCGACAGAGCGCTCGCGTGACGATGCCGATCCCGATGGGATGCGCGTCGGGCTGCACGCGCCGAAAAAGAGGAACGCATGAAGCTCAGTCTTGCTTGGGCCGCGGCGATCGCCGTGGTCGTCGCTGCTTGTGCCACCACCGACGCGACCGGCGATGCCGTCCTTCACGAGGACAACGTTACGCCGAGCACGCCGCTTCCAAGCGACGACGCGGGCTCCGCGATCGGACAGGACGCGGGCATCGATGGATCGCCCGACGGATCCACGCCGATCGATCAAAGCGTGTGCGGTGACGCGAAGAAGGCCGCGAACGAAGAGTGTGACGACGGCAACAACGCAGACGGCGACGGCTGCTCCGCGAGCTGCAAGAACGAGTCGGCCGCGCCGGAGGATTTGTGCCCAGGCACGGAGATCGTGCTTACGGGCGCCGGATCGAGCCCGCGCAAAGGGAGCGTCTCCGGAAACACCTCGCAGGTGTACGGCCACTACTCGTCCACGTGTGGCGGCGCGACCGGTCGAGACGCCGTCTACATGGTGAAGCCGGATGTCACCGGCATCCTCAAGGCCAAGCTGACGAGCTCGTTCGACTCCGTCTTCTACGCGAGGCGGTCGTGCGACGAGACCAAGACGGAGGTCTCCTGCAACGATGCTCCGGGATCCGCCGGCGGCGAGCAGCTCAGCGTCCCTGTCACGAAAGACCAGCCCGTCTTCTTGTTCGTCGACGGCTACTCCGGATCCACCGGCACGTTCACGATCGAGATCGAGGTCGCGACAGCGTTCTGCGGCAACGGCGTCGCCGAGCTGCCCGAGGCATGCGACGACGGCAACAGCGTGGCCGGTGATGGCTGCGCCCCCGACTGCACGTTCGAGGCAGGCGGCGACATCACCGATTGCCCAGGCCAAGGGATCTTGCTCAAAGGGACGGGCAACGCCGAGCGTAAGGTGAGCTTCGCCGGCACGACGACGGGGCTCCCATCGTCGACGCTTACGGCGGCCAGCTGCTCGAGCAGCGGCCCGAACGCGGTCTACGCGATCACGCCGGACACCGACGGCGCGCTGACCGCCACGATGGTCGCGACGTTCGACAACGCCGCGCTCCACATCCGGAGCGAGTGCGACACGAATTCTTCGGAGACGCAGCTCGACTGCCGCGAGTCGACCGAGCCGCTCGAGCCTCTGGTGCTGACGGTGCCGGTCAAGGCGGGCCTCCCTTACTACATCATCGCCGACTCCTCCTCGTCGACGTACGCCGGGCCGTACACGCTCGACATCGTCGTGCGACCCGGCGCATGTGGAAACAAGATCCTCGAAGGAAGCGAAGAGTGCGACGACGGCAACACCGCGTCGGGCGACGGCTGCACGTCGACCTGCACGCTCGAGCCGATCAGCGCGTCGATCGACACGTGCCCCGGAGCGCCGCTCCCGCTCGCGGCGGCGGCGGGCGGAACGTACACCGGCATCGTCACCTCTTCGACCGCCACGCTGAACAAGGACTACAAGCCGAAGAGCACGTCGTGCAGCAGCACGGACGCGAAGGACGCCGTCTTCAACGTGACGTCGCCGATCAACGGTCTCCTCGAGGCCACGGTGGTCGGCGCGTTCGACACGCTCCTCTATGCGCGATCGACGTGCGGTCCGGACGGGGCGGTGACCGCCGACCTCGGCTGCTCGGGGATCGTCGACGGCAACGGACCCGAGAAGATCTCGATCCCCGTCCTCGCCAACCAGCCGGCGTACATCATCGTCGACTCGGAGGTGTTCGCGGCGGGAGGCGTGTTCGAGCTCGATGTGGTCGTCAAGCCAGGCGCTTGCGGCAACGGCGTGCTCGAGGGCGGCGAGCAATGCGACGACACGAACACGGCCGACAACGACGGCTGCTCCGCGACCTGTCAGCTCGAGCCCGCGACGACGCGCGACACCTGCGCGAACGCCGAAGCGATCTCCCTCTCGGCGGCCAGCGGCGGGACGTACACCGCGACGGTGGCGAGCGGCACGACGAACCTCGCGCACGACCAGACCTTCTCGGGTTGCTCGAGCGCCGGCCCTGACGCGATGTTCAAGGTGACGGCTCCCATCGACGGCGTCCTCACCGCGTCGGTGCCGAGCGCCTCGTTCAACCTATCGCTTGGCGCGCGAACGAGCTCGACGTGTCCCACGAGCACGACCGCGACCCTTCCGATCGTGTGCTCGAACGTGAGCTCCGACAACGGCCTCGAAGAGATCACCTTCTCGGTGACCAAAGGCGAGACGTACTACCTCATCGTCGACGGCATCTCGTCGACGCAGAAGGGCACGTTCACGATGCTCGTCGACGTGCGCCCGCCGGGCTGCGGCGATGGCCTGATGTCGGGCGGCGAGTCATGCGATGACGGAAATACCGCCGACGGAGACGGCTGCTCGTCGACCTGCACGATCCAGCCGCTCGTTGGGATCGACACGTGCCCGGGCTACGCGATGACGTTGAGCGGAACCGGCACCGATCCGCGCACGGGCGTCCTCACCGTCGACACGTCGGTCCTCACGCCGAACTACGCCGGCTCGTGCAGCGGCAGCAGCAAAGACGGAGTCGTCGTCGTGACGCCTCCCATCAACGGCAAGCTCACGGTGAAGGTGACAGGCCTCGACTACCAGCCGGTGATCTATGCGCGCACGACCTGCAACGACCCGAAGACGCAGAAGGCCTGCGACGACGATCAACCCAACCCTTCGACGATGGGGCGCGACTTCACGATCACCGGGGTGGTCGCGGGGACGCCTTATTACCTCTTCATCGATGGCTACAACGGCGGCGCCGGCAAAGCTCGCCTCAACGTGACGGTGACGCCATGACAACGACAACGATAACGACGCGTCGCCTGAGGCAGACGATCATGATGGGGTGGCCTTTCCTCCTCGGGGCCAGTGCGCTGGTGCTCGCGTGCAGCAGCAGCGATCCGCGCGCGGGTTTCGTCGATACCTCCGAGCTGTCGCCTCCACCGCAGCAGTCGTTCACCAACGACGACGCGGCGGCAAGCGAGCTACCGGGCGTCGACGGCGGCGCCTGTCTCTCCGAGACGCTCGGCGCAGAGCCCGTCCCGCTCGCGATGCTGCTCGTGATGGATCGGTCGGGCTCGATGAGCAGCTCGGTCAAGCCGTCGAAATGGGACATGGCACGCCAAGCGATGATCGCGTTCGCCGATACACCGGGGGCCGCCGGATCGAAGTTGGGGCTCACGGTGTTTCCGCCGGATCCGAACGCGGGCGATCAATGCTCGCCGAGCTCGTACATGCCGATCGTCCCGATCGACCTCTTGCCTGGCAACGGGACGGCGATCAAGGACGCGCTCCTCGCGCGTGAGACGACCGGATCGACGCCGATGAAGGGCGCTCTGCAAGGTGGCGTCGACGCGATGACGCAGTTCCTCGGCGCGCATCCGAACGAAGAGGGAGTCATCATCCTCGTGACGGATGGTGATCCGGGCGCATGCACGGGAGACACGGTGTCGAACGTGGTGGCGGTCGCGCAAGCGGCGAAGGCAGGCACGCCGAAGGTGCGAACGTTCGTCGTCGGGATGGAGGGCGCGACGTTCGCGAACCTCGATCAGATCGCGCAAGCCGGCGGTGGAGCACCGAAGGCGTTCAACGCCAGCGGCGGCGTCACCGACGCAGGGGTGTCGCCCCAGCAGCAGCTGCTCGACGCGCTCGACGCCATTCGCGCCGGCGCGCTCGGCTGCGAGTATGTCGTGCCCAAGCCATCCGCGTCGAAGGGTCAGGTCGATCCCGACTCCGTTCGCATCAACTTCACGCCCGGCCAGAACGATCCCGCGCAGAGCTTCACGCGCGTGAGCGGACCCGAGCAATGCGGCGCCACGACGGGTGGCTTCTACTACGACGATCCGAAGAACCCGAAGCGCATCATCTTGTGCCCGGCGTCCTGCGAGGGCGTGAAGAAGGGGACGGCCGCCGCGAAGCTCGACGTGGTCCTCGACTGCATCCGGCAGGTGAACTGAGCCGGCTCCCTTCCACCCCTATATAAGGAGAGGAAGTGCTCTAAGTGCTTGATTTAATGAGATGCCAAAAGAACGAGGATCCGTGCGAGGGAGAGGTCTACGTGCGGCGGTCTCCGATCGCCAACGTCGCCATCGTCTCTTCGTCGAGCGAGTCGTCGAGCGCGCGCGAGAGGGCGACACGAACGTTCGGGTCGACGCACTCTTGGGCGGCGACGCGCACGAGCCCGCGATGCTCTTCGTTGTCCGATGCCGCGAGCGCGAGTGCGGCTCCGACGCGCTCCTCGGCAGACACCATCCCGGAGCGGAGGACGTGGATGGCTTCGTCGCTCGTGATCACGCGCGTGCGGTAGTCGTTCGAACGTAGGTCCCGCTTCCACGCCTCGAGCGGCCGTCCATCGCGAGCGAGCTGGGGCAGCGTCGCCGCGGTGGCCTTTCGTCGTTCGGAGATCTTCGAGACGAGCGCGCTCGCGACCTCCACGCTGGCGACGTCGTGGGAGGCGGGATCGGTTCCGTCGATCCGCTCGATCAACACGGTGCGTCCATGATGGGAGACCGCGCGGATCTCGCGAAAGGGGATCACGCGGCCGGCGACGAGCACACCGTCGATCCCGACCTCGAGGTTGCGCTCGATGAGGCGGTACCACAGCAGTGTGTGAAACGGGTACGTCGCCATCACGAGCGAGCCCAAGATCGACGCGAGGAAGAGATCGCGAACCTGCGCGATCGCCATCGCCATGATGAACGATCCGACGAGGGCGGTCGTCAGCGCGAAGATGATCGCGATCGGGACGAGCCCGGCGGTCTTCGCGCGGAGGAGCTTCGTCATCGAGGTCGGCGCGAGGCGCTCGGCGTAGTCGTTCGCGACGTGCGCGCCGAGGCCCATCCCGACCGCGAAAATGAACGCGATCGTCAGCGGATGGGGCGCATGCCAGCCCTGGAGCGCGCAGCCACCCAACGCCAGCCCGAAGGTGAGCAGCGACGAGGAGAGCGCAAAGCGCCAGGGCACAGCGTGGGCGGCTCCGTTCACGTCCGACCCTCTCAGGATAGCCAAGGGCGCGCGAGCCCGCGGCATGGGGATTGTAAGAGGGCGCGCGCCTCGTGAAGACCGCGCAAACCACTGCGAATTTTGGGTCAGGATGTCGCTGATTCGCACCGCCGTGCTCAAAAGCGGGGCGTTTTGCGCCAGCTCTTCCCAGGCCGGAGGCTCTTCGTGACGACCAAGACGACGATGATGACGACCACGACCGCGCAGTCCTCGTGCCGACGCGCCAAGATGGACGCCGGCCAGACGGAGATCGAGAAGAAGACCATGCGCTTTTCGCTGTGGACGACCAAGGCGCGCGAGTGCGCCGTCCGCATCACGAGCAGCGCCGGCGAGCGCGACGTACCGCTCGAGCCCGACGGCGAAGGCAACTTCGCGATCGACGTCGACGGCGTCGCTCACGGCGATCGCTACGTGTTCGTGCTCGACGGCAAAGAAGCCCGTGATCCCTACGCGAGGTACCTCCCCGACGGCGTCGACATCGACGCGAAGGCGATGGTGTGGCGCTCCACGTACGCGTGGAAGCACGAGGCGCCTGCCCGATCGAGCCTCCGCGATCATGTGATCAGCGAGATCCATATCGGCACGTTCTCACCCGAGGGCACGTACGCGGGCGCGATGAAGCGACTGCAGTGGCTCGCGGACCTTGGTGTCACCGCCGTCGAGCTCATGCCGATCCACGCGTTTCCTGGACAGCGCGGTTGGGGCTACGACGGCGTCGCGCACTTCGCGCCGTACGCGCCTTACGGCACACCCGACGACCTGCGAGCGCTCATCGATCACGCGCATGGCCTCGGTCTCCTCGTGTTCCTCGACGTCGTCTACAACCATTTCGGCCCCGCCGGGAACGTCCTCTACACGTACAGCGACGCGTATTTCACGAAGCGCGAGACGGGCTGGGGCGATGCCCCGGACTTTGACCATCGGCCGATGCGCGACTACGTGATCGACAACGTTCGCTACTGGCTCGAAGACTTTCGATTCGACGGGCTCCGCTTCGACGCGACGCACGCGATCGGGGACTGGGGGAAAAGCCCCGATCGGATCGCGGAGGCGCTTGGCACGCCCCATCTGCTCCGCGACATCGCCGACAGCGTGGCGTCGCTCACGCCCAAGCGCTTCCTCATCGCGGAAGACGAGCGCAACGATCCGTCGGTCGTTCGCGAGATCGGCTTCGACGCGATCTGGGCCGACGATTTCCACCATCAGGTGCACGTCGGGCTTACGGGAGAGCGCGACGGCTACTACGCCGCGTTCTCGGGCAGCGCCAAAGACCTGGCGGAGACGATCAACGAGGGGTGGTTCTACCGCGGTGCCGTCTCGCCGGTGACGGGAGAGCCACGCGGACACGACGCGCGTGATCTGTCGCCAGAGTGCTTCGTCTACTGCATTCAGAATCACGATCAAATCGGCAATCGTGCGTTCGGTCATCGATTGAAGGGAGACGATGCCTTCGAGGCCGCGACGGCGCTGCTCCTCTTCTTGCCGATGACCCCGCTGCTCTTCATGGGACAGGAATGGGGCGCGACGACGCCGTTTCTCTATTTCACCGATCACGAGCCGGAGCTCGGACGCTTGGTCACCGAAGGGCGCCGAAAGGAGTTCGCGAAGTTCGACGCATTCGCGGACGCTTCGCAGCGAGAGAAGATCCCCGATCCGCAAGCGGCGGCGACGTTCGAATCTTCCCGCCTCGATTGGTCCGAGGTGGCCGCGGCGGATCACGCACGCATCGTCGAGACGTGCCGCTGCATGCTCCGTCTTCGGAGAGAAGACGCTGTCCTCTCGAAGTCGGGAAGGGGAGGGCTCAGGGCCGATGTCGTGGCAGGCGAGCCGATCTTGATCGTGACGCGTTCGTTGGGCGACGAGACGAGGGCGCTCTATGTGCGACTCGACGGCAAGCCGCTCGAGGGAGCGTTCGGGGACAATAGCGCGCTCGAAACGAAGGTGCTCGCGAGCGGACGGAGCTTCGCGCTGATCTCGTTCACGCGGGCAAAGACGGCGACGGGAGCGACGAAGTGATGACCACGAGCAGCGGAATTCCCAACGCCGTGCGGCTTCGTCCCGGAAGCCCTGCGCCGCTCGGGGCGACATGGGACGGCAGCGGAACCAACTTCGCGATTTACTCCGAGGGCGCGACCGGCGTGGAGCTTTGCCTCTACGACAGCGATCGCGATCGCGTCGAGACGACGCGCATTCCGCTTCGCGAGTGCACCGAATACGTCTGGCACGTGTACGTCGAGGGCGTCGGCCCAGGTCAGCTCTACGGCTATCGCGTGGACGGGCCCTGGGAGCCGAAGCAAGGCCTCCGCTTCAACCGCAACAGCGTCCTGCTCGATCCGTACGCGAAGGCGGTAAGCAGCCCCGAGAACTGGAAGCTCGGCGCCTTCTCGTACGACATCTTCGCGAAGGACGCCGCGCAGCGTGACCTCGTCAAGAACCAGAGCGACTGCCGCGGCGCCCCGCTCGGCGTCGTCGTCGATACCGCGTCGTTCGACTGGGCAGGCGACGCCCCGCCGAACATCCCACTTCGCAAATCGATCATCTACGAGACCCATGTAAAGGGTTTTACGATGCGCCATCCCGAGGTCCCCGAAGAGCTGCGCGGCACCTACGCGGCGCTCGGGACCGAGCCGGTCATTCGCTATTTGCGAGAGCTTGGGATCACCGCTGTCGAGCTGCTGCCTATTCATCAGTTCGTCGACGATCAATTCCTCCTCGAAAAGGGATTACGCAATTATTGGGGCTACAACTCGATTGGCTTCTTTGCGCCGGATGTCCGCTATCGGGCAGGCGCGGAGGTCGCCGCCGAGGTCCGTCAATTCAAGGAGATGGTCAAGGCGCTCCACGCGGCCGGGATCGAGGTCATCCTCGACGTCGTTTACAACCATACCGCCGAAGGCAATCACCTCGGCCCCACGCTAAGCCTCAAAGGGATCGACAATCGGACGTATTATCGGCTCGTCGCCGACGACCCGCGCTTCTATTTCGATTACACCGGCACCGGCAATAGCCTCAACGTGCGCCATCCGCAGGCCCTGCGGCTCATCATGGATTCCCTGCGTTATTGGGTCCAGGAGATGCACGTCGACGGCTTCCGCTTCGATCTGGCGTCGACGCTCGCGCGCAGCCTCCACGAGGTCGACAAGCTCTCGGGCTTCTTCACGATCATCAATCAGGACCCCATCATCGGTCAGGTCAAGCTGATCGCCGAGCCGTGGGATGTCGGCGAAGGCGGCTATCAAGTCGGCCAATTCCCGGTCAAATGGACCGAGTGGAACGGCAAATACCGCGACGCGATGCGCGCGTTCTGGCGTGGCGACGGCGGGCGCGCCGGTGAGATCGGCTATCGATTGACGGGTAGCGCCGACCTCTACAAGGCAGGTGGGCGTAACCCGACGGCCAGCATCAACTTGATCACGGCGCACGACGGCTTCACGCTTCGCGACCTCGTCTCGTACAACCACAAGCACAACGAAGCGAACAAGGAAGACAACCGCGACGGCTCGGACGACAACGCTTCGTGGAACTGCGGCGTCGAAGGCGAGTCCGACGACCCGGAGGTGAACGACCTTCGCTGGCGTCAGATGAGGAACTTCCTCGCGACGCTGCTCATCTCCCAGGGTACGCCGATGATCTGCGGCGGCGACGAGCTCGGTCGCACGCAGCGAGGCAACAACAACGCGTATTGCCAGGACAGCGAGATCAGCTGGTACGACTGGAACCTCGACGATCGCTCGAAAAAGCTGCTGGATTTCACGCGTCGGGTGATCAAGCTGCGAAAGGACCACCCGCTCTTTCGCCGCGTGCAGTTCGTTCGCGAGCGCGAGGTGCGAGGCGTCAGCGGCGTCACCGAGGTCGCGTGGTTTCGCCACGACGGCGAGCTGATGGCCGAGGGAGACTGGAACAACCCAGCGACGTCGAGCTTTGGGATGTTCTTCGCGGGCTCCGGGCTCTCCGGACCCGACGCGATGGATGAAGAGGGGCGCCCGCTCGCCGACGACGACTTGATCACGCTGCTCAACGCGAGCGGCGCAGACTTGCCGTACGTGCTCCCTCCCTTCGGTCGTCGCGGCCAGCGATGGGAGCTCCTCCTCGACACCGCCGAAGACCAGGCGCCCGAGGACGAGCCGGCCTCGAGCGTGGCCAGTAGTCATTTGGCGCTTCGACGGAGCATCACGCCGCGCGAGACGGTCGAGCCAGGAACGACCACCACGCTGCGGGCGCGCTCGCTCAAAGTGTATGCACGTCGCGCGGTGGGGCCGAGCGGCCTCCAGGCGCGCAGCGGCGCGCCGACGTCGACGTATCGGCTGCAGCTCAACAAAGGCTTCACCTTCGTTCACGCGCGCGAGATCGTCGACTACCTCGCGTCTCTCGGCGTCGGTGGCGTGTACGCGTCGCCGTATTTGCGCGCCGAGGCCGGGAGCACTCACGGCTACAACGTCGCGAGCCACTCCGAGCTGAACCCCGAGATCGGCACGGACGAGCAGCACGCCGCGTGGACGGACGCCCTCCGCGAGCGCCGGATGGAGCACATGATGGACTTCGTGCCGAATCACATCGGCATCGGAAGCCTCTCGAACGACTGGTGGCTCGACGTCCTCGAGAACGGCCCAAGCTCCGAGTACGCCGATTTCTTCGACATCGACTGGGAGCCGGCCACGAGCGGTCTCCGGAACAAAGTCCTCCTGCCGGTGTTGGGCGGGCAGTTCGGTGAAGAGCTCGAGGCAGGGAAGCTCTCGGTGGTGCGCGACGAAGGGCGCTTGTTCGTCGCGTACTACGAGCGGCGCTTCCCGGCCTCGCTGCGAAGCTATCGGGCGATCCTCGAGTCGGCGTCGCTGCGGGTGGAGCTCCCGCCATCGGACCCTTTCGCGCAGGAGGTCGGCAGCATCCTCAGCGCGCTGAAGCACCTTCCGCTTCCGTCCTCGACGTCGCCGGAGGAGCGCACCGAGCGCGCGAGAGAGAAGGAGGTCATCAAGCGACGGCTCACGAGCCTCATCGCGGCCTCGCCCCAGGTGGCCGCCGCCGTCGACGAGGCGATCGTCTCGATCAACACGAACATCGGCGCGCTCGAGGAGCTGCTCCTCGAACAGAACTTCCGCCTCGCGTATTGGCGGGTGGCGACGGAGGAGATCAACTACCGGCGCTTCTTCGACGTGAACGATCTCGCCGCCATCCGGATGGAGGATCCGCGCGTGTTCGAGGCGACGCACAAGCTCGTCTTCGACCTCATCGCGAAGGGGCGTGTCACCGGGCTGCGGCTCGACCACACCGACGGCCTCTACGATCCGGAAGGGTACTTCGACCTCCTTCAATCGACCGCCCGCGCGGCGCGTCTTCGCGCGGTCGACAAGGCGGTCGGGACGAAGGAGCTCACGCCGATGTACATCCTCGCGGAGAAGATCCTCGAAGAGGGCGAAGAGCTCCCGCGTACGTGGCAGATCTCGGGCACGACGGGCTACGACTACCTCGCGGCGATCAACGGCGTGTGGGTCGACTCGTCGAAGGAGGCATGTGAGAAGCTCACGTCGTTCTACTCCCGCTTCTCCGGGACGGAGTCGAGCTACCACCGCCTTGCGCACGACGCGAAGCGCGAGATCATGGACGCCAGCCTCTCGAGCGAGATGCACATGCTCGGGCATTCGCTCAAGCGAATCGCGGAGAGCTCGCGCCACGCGCGCGACTTCACGCTCACGTCGCTCGTACGTGTGATCAAAGAGACGATCGCGGCGTTCTCGGTGTACCGCACGTACGTTCGTCCTGATGGCGCGCGAGGCATTCATGACGAAGCGCACATTCGCGACGCGATCCGGCTCGCCAAGCGCAAAAACCGTATGGTGCCTCCAAGCGCCTTCGACTTCCTCGCGCGTATCTTGCTGCTCGAGGAGCGCTCGCAAGAGTCGATCTGGTTCGCGATGCGCTTCCAGCAGATGACCGGTCCGATCATGGCCAAGGGCGTCGAGGACACCGCGGTGTATCGCTTCCATCGGCTCGCTTGCTTGAACGAGGTGGGCTGCGATGCGGGTCGATTCGGCGCGCCGATCGAGTCGCTGCATGCGCACAACCAGGCGATGCTCGCGCGCTGGCCGCTGTCGATGACGGCGACGACCACGCACGACACGAAGCGGACGGAGGACGTACGTTGTCGGCTCGCGGTCCTCAGCGAGATGCCGGACGAATGGGCTCATACCGTCCTTGGCTGGCACGAGATCGCCCGCGCCGAGGGGCATCTCTCGGACGTGGACGGCGAGGCGGCGCCCTCGACGAACGACGAGTACCTCTTTTACCAGAGCGTCATCGGCGCCTTGCCGTTCGAGGACCTCGCGAAGTCCGTGATCAGCGACCGTTTCATCGAACGCCTCGTCGAGTACATGCACAAAGCGACGAAGGAGGCGAAGGAGCGCACCTCGTGGATCACGCCGAACGAAGCCTACGACGGCGCGATCGAGCGCTTCGTTCGCGGGATCGCGAAGAGCCGAGCGTTCATCGACTCGGCGATCGCCTTCACGAAGCGAGTCGCTCCTCCTGGAGCGATGAATAGCCTCGCCCAGCTCGCGGTGCGCCTCGCGTCGCCCGGCGTACCCGACATCTACCAGGGCACCGAGCTCTGGGAGCTGTCGTTCGTCGATCCGGACAACCGCCGTCCCGTCGACTACGAGGTCCGGCGTCGCGCGCTGCGAAGGCTCGACGAAGAACGTCCCGCGGCTGCCGATCTCCTGCGATCGTACGAGGACGGCTGCGTGAAGCTCCACATCCTGAAGCGAGGCCTCCGTCTCCGGCGAGACGAGCACGCGCTGTTTCTCGAGGGGTCGTACCGACCGATCGACGGCGGCCCGCACGTCATCGCCTTCGAGCGGAGCCTCGACGACAAGCGCCTCGTCTGCGTCGTCCCACGTCTCGCGCACACCCTCGTCGCTCGCGGCGCCTCGAGCCGCGACGCCGCATGGCCGGTGGGCGACGTATGGGGCGACGCGTCCATCGACCTTGGCTCGGGCGGCGAGCTGGTCAACGTCCTCACCGGAGAGCGGCACGCGCTCGACGGCGATCGCGCGGGCAAGGTCCGACTCGAGAAGGTGTTCGCGACGTTCCCTATCGCATGGCTGCTTCAAGTGTGATGTCCTCACGCTCCGCAGCGAATGCAAGATCGGGAAGGCGACGGGGCGACATCCAAAGAAGGCGGAGCGGCGGAGGCAAACGCGCTCCGTGAGCTCGAGCAGAGGGCGACGCGCAAGGCGAGCATCCCCTTCATCCTGATCACGGTCCTCATCGACATGATGGGGATCGGGCTCCTCATCCCCGTCATCCCGTCGCTCGTCGGTGAGCTCACGACCTCGGTCGAGTCGCAAGCGTACTGGTATGGCGCGCTCGTCTTCGTCTTTGGGTTCACGCAGTTTCTCTGCGCGCCGATGCTCGGAGCGCTCTCGGATCGATACGGCCGGAGGCTCGTGCTCCTGCTCTCGATCAGCGGCCTCGGCACGATGTTCTTTCTCTCCGCGCTCGTGAAGACGCTGCCGCTTCTCCTGGCGACGCGCATCATCGGCGGCGCGCTGGCGTCGAACATCTCGGTGGCGAATGCGTACGTCGCAGACATCACGACGCCCGAGAATCGTACGAGGAGCTTCGGCCTCATCGGCGCTGCGTTTGGCGTGGGATTCATCCTCGGCCCCGTCATCGGTGGCCTCGTGGGTGGGGTGAACATTCGCTATCCGTTCTTCGTCGCCTCCGCCTTGGCGCTCCTGAACTTCGGCTACGGCCTGTTCGTCTTGCCCGAGTCCCTTCCGCTCGACCGGCGCCGACCGATCGACTTTCGAAAGGCGAACCCTTTCGGCGCGCTCGTCGGTCTCGCTCGACTGAAGGGCGTCGGGATGCTCGTGACGGTGATCGCGTTGACGAACCTTGCGCAGTTCATCCTCCACGGGACGTGGGTGCTCTTCACGACGTTTCGTTTCGGCTGGGGACCTCCAGAGAACGGCGCGTCGCTCTTCGTCGTCGGCGTGCTCGCGGCGGTCGTGCAGGGCGGTCTCCTCGGGATTCTCCTGAGGAAGCTCGGGGAGCGGCGGGTCGTGATGATGGGCCTCGCGTCTGCCACGGTGGCGTACCTCGCGTATGGCGTCGCCACGCACGGCTGGATGATGTACGTCATCGGCGTCGCGAACTTTCTCTCGTTCGCGGTCGCCGCGGCGCTGAACGCGGTCGTCTCGAAGGCCGCGCCGCCCACCGAGCAGGGACTCGCGATGGGATCGCTGTCGTCGCTCAACAGCATCGTCGCGGTCCTCGCGCCGCTGCTTGGCACCCCGCTGTTCGCGCGCGTGAGTCGCCTCGATCGATCCGACGTGCGGGTCGGCGCGCCGTTCTTCCTCGCCTCGACGCTGAGCGCGCTCGCGCTGATCCTTGCGATCATCCACTTCACACGCGCGCGCGACGCGGCGACGACCGAGAAGGGCTGACCTCGGCGCGGCTAGCCGTGTACGGATACGTGACGCATCGCGGTTCACGGGTGATACGCTCGAGATCGATGTCGCTTGGGGCACGCGCACGCGCTGGGTTCACGTTCGCCGCGACGGCGACGTGGCTCATCGTCTCCATTGGATGTTCGACGTTCGACTCGGCCGACGCTCCGAAGGCGCCCGACGACGGCGGAGGTCTCGCCGACACGTCGCCGCTCGATGGCGCAAGTGGCAGCGATCAGAACGCGCCAAACGACGCGGGCGATTCGGCGCCGCCGCCCGCGTGTGATTTGGCCGAGCCGTTTCGAAACGCCGTCGAGGTGGCGGAGCTCAAGTCCAGCGACAGCTCCGTGTCGTCGGCGGCGGGTCGCCTGACCGCCGACTCGCTGACGATCTACTTCTTTCGCGCCAACTTCAACACCAGCGAATCGAATTCGTTCCGCGTGTGGACCGCGTCGCGCGCGTTGCGCAGCCTCCCGTTCGACGAGCCGCACCCTTTGGAGCTGCAGACGCCGAGCGGGAGCGTGGATTCGCACCCCACGATCACGGCGGACAACGGCGTGCTCTTCTTCCAACGCGGGGTCGGAGGCGCCGAGCGGAACATTCATTACGCCAAGCGCGACCCCAAGACCGGCACGTTCTCGACGCCGCTCGCCGTTCAAGGGCTGAGCTCGCCGACAGAGAACGAGCGCACGCCGTTCGTCGCTTCGGATGAATCGGTCTGGATCACGGTCGACATCGCCGCGGCGGGAGGACCCACCCAGCGCATCGCGCACGCGATGAAGCTCGGTGAAGGCTCGTTCACCGCGCCCGAGCTGATCGACTTGAAGACGCCGAGCGGCGCCGCCGACAGCGATCCCATCCTCACGCCCGATTTGAAGCGGATCTATTTCGCCTCGACCCGACTGTCGGCCGACAACAACGTTTGGACGGCCACGCGTCCGGCGCCGAACATGGACTTTGGACCACCGGAGATCGTCGCGACCGTCAACACCACGGGCGCCGACATCCCGACGTGGATCTCTCCGGACGACTGCGAGCTTTATCTCTCACGCGCGGTCACGCCCACCGACTTTCGGATTTATCGCGCGAAGCGCTCGAAGCCGTAATCGTCTATTCGATTTCGAGGAGGGCGGCACTGACGCCGTCGACGCCCTTGTTGCCTGGGCCGCCGCCGCCCGCCGACTTCGCGGCGGTCACGAAGTTGGTGAAGGTCGCGGAGTCGACGTCGGGCTTGGCTCCCACGTAGAGGACACCGACCGAGACTCCCCCCGCGCCGCCGCCGCCGGCTGCGCCGCTGCCTCCGGCGCCGCCGTTGCCTCCGTTGCACGACGTGGCGCTGCGGTTTCCGCCGACGCCGAAGATCGTTTGGCCCGCTTGCCCTGCGACGCCGTTGCCGCCGTCACCGCCGGAGGTGGTCGTGAGCTTCGAGTCGGTCATGTGGACCGAGGCGTTGAACGAAGCGAGCGCGATGCTGCCTCCTCCTCCTTGACCACCACCGCCACCTGCTCCACCGCATCCGCCTGCGCCGCCGCCGCCGCCGGTGCCACCGCCAAGACCTGCACCGCCACCGCCGCCTTGGCCGGGCCCGCCCTGATCACCGGACGCGCCTGCCGCGGGATGCCATCCGTCCGATTGAAGTGTCCCCCAGTTCGTGACGCCTGGCTTTGCGGAGGGCGAAGTCCCAGCGGCACCGTTTCCGCCGCCGGTGTTACTGCCACTGCAACCGGCGACTGTACCCTTGTTGTCTGGCCCCGGTGTTCCGGTGGCGCCATCGAAGCCGCTCGCGCCTCCGTTGCCGCCGACGGTGGAGAGGCCACCCGGGCACGTGTACGACTTCGCGGTGCCGCCGTTTGCGCCGTCGACGCCGTTGAGATCGGTCTGCGTAGGGTAGCTGAATGAGGCGAGCGTGCCCGGAGCGCCGGTGAGGCCTTTGCCCGCTGTGAGAGAGACATGCTTGAAGGTGACCTCTCCGCTACCGACGAAGGCGGCGATGCTCGACTTGCCGGCGCCCGAGGCGTCCGTCGCTTTGAACGCGAGGTCGGCGATCGCGACGCCGGTGGCGCTGTCGATCTTGAGGGCGAGGGTCGAGGCGCCGAAGAGAGGCTGGGTTGGGGCGCTCGCCCAATCGCACGAGAGACCGCCGAAGAGGCTCACGCCGCTATGCGCCGACGAGAGAACAACGTCTTCGGCGTACGTCCCCTCGCAGATGTAGATGCGGCGCTTGTCGGCGGTGATCCTGCCGAGGGTCCACCCGAGGGTCTTGAAGGGCTTGTCGCGTGTGCCGAGGCCGGTCGTGTCGTCGCCCTTCGACGCGGAGACGAAGAGCGCCGACGTCTCGCTGATGCATTTGGGATCGGTCGGCGTCGCGAGGCATGGATCGGTGACCGCGTCGGCGGACGCGTCGGCAGGGCCGCCGCCGTCGATATAGACATAAACGATCTCCGGATCGCTCCCACACGCGAGCGTGCGACCGCAGATCAAGAGCGTAAACGTCAAAGCGACATCATGACGTCGTCGCCGCATCAAGAGCCCCCCTTATGTCTTTGTCTATTTGATTTCGAGCAGGGGCGCGCTCTCGCCGTCCACGCCCTTGTTGCCTGGGCCTTTGCCGCCTGCCGACTTCGCTGCGGTCACGGCCGCGCCGAGCGTCGCCGCGTCGACGTCGGGCTTGGTGCCCATATACAGAACGCCGACCGAGACGCCGCCCGCGCCGCCGCCACCGGCTGCGCCGTTGCCTCCGGTGCCGCCGTTCCCGCCTGCGCAGGACGACGCACTCCCGTTACCGTGGAAGCCAAAGATCGTTTGTCCCGCTTGCCCGCCGCTGCCGTTCCCGCCGTCACCGCCCGCTACCGTTGTGAGCTTGGAGTCGGTCATGTGAACGGTCGCGTTGAACGAAGCGAGCGCGATGCTGCCGCCTCCACCTTGACCACCTCCGCCACCTGCGCCGCCGCATCCCCCCGCGCCGCCGCCGCCGCCAGTGCCTCCGCCGGATCCGTAACCACCACCACCACCTTGACCCGGGGTGCCCTTGTCTCCATCCGCGCCCTTGTTTGGAGCCCACCCGCTCGCGGAGAGGAGCCCGAACGTCGTCGCGCCAGCGGCGTTCGCAGGAGACGAGCCAGGCTGTCCATCTTTGCCCGTCCCACCCATGCTGCAATTGCTGCCGACACCCTTGTTGTCTGGCCCCGGTGTCCCGGTGGCGCCATCGAAGCCGTTAGGACCGCCATTGCCGCCGACGGTGGAGAGGCCACCCGGGCACGTGTACGACTTCGCGGTGCCGCCGTTTGCGCCGTCGACGCCGTTGAGCTCGGTCTGCGTCGGGTAGCTGAAGGAGGCGAGCGTGCCCGGATCGCCGGTGATGCCTTTGCCCGCTGTGAGCGCGACGTGCTTGAAGGTGACCTCGCCGCCGCTGACGAAGGCGGCGATGCTCGACTTGCCTGCGCCGGAGGCGTCGGTCGCTTTGAACGCGAGGTCGGCGATCGCGACGCCGGTGGCGCTGTCGATCTTGAGGGCTAGAGGCGAGGCGCCGAAGAGAGGCTGGGTTGGGGCGCTCGCCCAATCGCACGAGAGGCCGCCGAAGAGGCTCACGCCGCTATGCGCCGACGAGAGAACAACGTCTTCGGCGTAGGTGCCCTCGCAGATGTAGATGCGGCGCTTGTCGGCGGTGATCTTGCCGAGCGTCGAAGCGAGCGTCTTATAAGGCTTGTCGCGCGTGCCGAGGCCGGTCGTGTCGTCGCCCCTCGACGCGGAGACGAAGAGCGCCGACGTCTCGCTGATGCATTTGGGATCGGTCGGCGTCGCGAGGCAGGGATCGGTGACCGCTGCGTCGGCGTCCGTCGCGGAGCCCTCCGAGCTCACTCCGTCCGCGCCGGAGTCGAGGTTCGCTGGGCTCGCGCACGCGCCAAAGTCGCATTCGTCGCCTTTCCCACAAGCCCCCAAAAGCACGATGGTGGTCAAGCTGCCGAGCGAAAGGAAGAGAGGAAGGGTGCGCATCGAGCTCCGTCCACGGCCATCCCCGAGCGGGAGGCGACAATGATGGTCCATCAAGAAGAGTGGTCGATCAAAAAGCAATGGCGGTGTGGAGGCCGCCCGCTGTCCACGAGAGAAACGGAGCGGTCTGGGTCGAGGTGAGCCCGGTTGGACGGCTCGCGCTCGTCCGCGGTCCGAAGAGACGTGGCCACAACACGTAGGATACACCTGCGACGGCCAAGAGCACGCCGCCCGTCACGAACGACACAGTGCTGACGGTGGACTGCGTCTTCCAGTCGTCTTGAAGGCTACGCGCGCGATCGCACGACGGGCTCGACACGCCCACACATCCGGAATTCACGCCGAGTGACCGCGCCTCATCGACGGAGTCGTTCGCCTTCGAAAGAAAGACGCCACCCGTGACGAGCCCCGCGACGCCGACGACGCCGAGGCCGATCGGCACGATGATGCGCAACGGCGAGCTCTGCGGATCACTTGGCGTGGGGTTGTCGTGACCCGAGCCCTGTCCGCTCCCTGCGTCGCGTCCCGCGCCCTTGTCGTCGAAGCGGATCTTCACCATCGAAGGCTTGCCGGGGAGGCAGTTGATGTCGACGGAGCGTTGCTCGCTCCCGAGCCGCGCCTTGACGACGTGGAGCCCTGGGACGACCTCGAGCGTGCTCGTGGGCTCGACCTGTACGAGGTCCACCATGACCGTGGATCCGGGCGGCGCCTCGATGCTGATGACGCCGACCTTCGTCTTCAAGTCTTCGACCGCTTGAAGGCTCTCCTCGCGTGCGTCTTGCGCTAGCGCGGGGTCCTTGAGCACCTGTCGGAAATGCTGGAGCGCGAGCGCATACTGCTGGAGGAGGCGCTCGAGGCGCGCCATCTGAAAGAGCGTGCGCCCATTCGGGGACGTCGCGTACGACAGCTCGAACTTCGCGAGCGCCGCTTCGAGCTGTTGATCCTTCGCGAGCTTCATCCCCTCGTTGAAGGTGACTTCGGCGCGCCGTCCTGGGTCGGAAGGCTGCGCGTTTGCCTGCGCGGGGAGCAAGAGGGCGACGCTGAGGCCCGCCGCCAAGACATAGGAACGACCCGTCGTTCGAAGCACGCGGCGAGCTTACCAGAGCGTGGTCACGAGGCGAACAAAGACGGGGCGGCGCGGGCCCAGCGCCATGACGTCGCGAGCCCGTCGGATCACGCTCGAGTTTGTGCGATTGCGCTGCTTTCCATGTCGTGATTTCGTGTGCGACCAAGATGACGGCGCTGAACCTCACCACGAACCCGCTGCATTTCTCGACCGTACCGGCCGAAGGAAAGCCTCCACACGCGGAGCTCTTGGGGACGGGCCTGCTCGTCGCATGGGTCGCCGATCGCGTCGGCCTCGCGAAGAAGCTCGCCAGCACACCGCACGCGAAGAAGCTCGCGGCGCGCGAGATCACCGGGCGCGAGCTCCTCGTCGCGGCCTGCAAGTCGAAGCTCACGACGGAGGACGTGCCCGCCGAGGTCGGCAAGTTCCTCTACGGCTACACGCATCGCCTCTTCCTTGGCGACGACGAAGGCGACACGCGCGCAGCGGCGTCGAAGGAGATCAAGAAGCTCCTCGGCCTCGAGCGGATCGATGAGATCTCCTTCAGCGACGACTACCTCGCGACCTTCAAGAAGGTGGTGAAGAACCCGTTCTTGGTGCCCGACACGTGGGAGGCGTTCGAGCGCTTCGCGCCCATCCTCGACGCGCGATGGAAGGACTACCAGCAGACGAAGTTCACGAAGCCTCCGCCGAAGGGGATCTATGCGGCCGCGGCGAAGAAGCGCGACGCGCAGAAGATCACGGTGCCCAAGAAGGCGGCGTCATCCGCGAAGGCGAAGGGAGCAGCGTCCAGTCTCTTCACCGAGGCGCTCACGAACGAGCTCCTCGGGATCGTTGGCAAGTCGCTCACCGACGCGAGCGTCAAGGCGACGCTGGCGAAGGTGGAGCTCCCGATCGGAAAGAAGATCGACGAACAGGCCGCGCCGAAGAATGGCCTCGCGTATCTGGGAGCGAAGTTCCCGATCGGCCGTGAGCGAAAGCTCGGGGTGGCGGACATGCAGTTCTACAAGAAGGGTCAGAAGAGCTACATTCGTGGGCTCGGCGCCGAGGTGGCCTTCGCGCAGTATCCAGGGCCGCTCCCGAAGGGGATCACGTTCGAGGACGACGCCAAGGCCGTTCGAAAGAAGGTCGGCGTGAAGCCCGAGTCGAGCAGCCACGGGTACGATCGCTTCCTCCTCACCAAGCAGGGCGCGCGCCTCCTCGTGTCGTACGCGCGTAACAAGGTGTCGTCGGTCACGTGGGCGACGTTGCGCGACGACGACTGAGCCCGTTCACCGGCGCCGTGAATCCAAAACGTCTCAGCGCTTCACGTCGAGCACGTCGTGCATCTGCTTGCCCTCGGCGAGGGTGACGGTGCGCTCGGTGACGCGCTCGTCGGGCGTGCCCCATTTTTCGATCACCTCGGCGTAGACCTTCGTGCGGGCGCTCGCGCGGTTGCGCTGGCGAGCGAAGTAGTGCGCTCGGATCTTGTACGTGCCAGTTCGGCCCTTCTTCATGACGTACATCTCCGGGCCATAGCCTTGCGTGACGTCGGTGGTGAGCTCGCCGCCGTGCTTCGTCTTTCGGTTGGCGTAGTAGCAGTCCTCGCCGCCCGGCTCGGTGACATGGAGGTCGACGTCCGAGTTGTCCGTATTCCAGGTGATGACGATCACGAGGTCAGCGCCGTCGAGGTTTACCTCTTTATCCATGGCGGCGAGACGGGCCTTCGCAAAATCAGGCACGCTCGTCTTCAATTCGCCTTTGTCTATGCGCCGAAGGAATCGCGCATAGTCAATCGCCGCGATGCGGTGAAACTCGCCAAAGCGACTATCCCAATTGCCTTGTAGCGATACCTCGTAATAGAGGATGGCGAGGTCGGCCATACCCATCTTGGCCAGCACGTCGGCCATGGCCTTGTACGACTGCGGCTCCCACGGTCGGGCGTCGGCGACGCGACGAAACAAGAAGAACGCATGCTCGGGCAACCCGAGCTCCATCGCGGTGAACCCGACGTCACGCGCGAGGATCCCGTCGCCGGGCGTCTGCTCGACGAGCGACGACATCGACTTCAGCGCGTCCGCGGGCCCGAGCTCCTCCCGCCGCGCGCTCGCTTCGGTCGACACCATCTCGTACTCGAGACCGCCGGGCTTCGCGAGCTGAGCGAGGAAGTTGCCGCTCTTGATCGCGTCGCGCGAGCGAGCCTTCACGTCGAGCGGCTTTGGTCGAACCAAAAACGACTCCGGCGGCATGCGCTCGACGGCGTGCATGAAGTCGTCCGAGAAGGGAGCGCGCAGCGTGACCCCTGGCTTGTCTTTCAGGTCGTCGAGCCAGCGCTTCATGTAGGCCTTCGGGTCGCCGAGGGACTCGCGAAGCTGCAGCTCGGCGCGCGCGGCCGTCGCGCTCGCGAGCACGGTCGCGACGACATCCGCTTCGTGCTCCGGCTTGATGTTGAAGCGCTGGTAGTCCGCGTCGCTCTCGAGCATCACGAGCGAGCACGTCTCGCCCGCGACGCGGTGGTGAATCGCGTAAGACTTCGCGATGAGCTCCGTGGATTTGCCCATTTCTTCGAGTCCGTTCGTCGCGACCTGCCCGTAGGCGCGGACGGCGAGCATGCTGCTCTGCGCGGGCGCGAGCTTCAGCGCGACGGTCATCGGCTTGCCGGTGGTAGGCGACTCGACCTCGACGGAGAGCGACGCGGGCGCGGCTGGCGTTCCTCGCCCCACGACGAAGAGAGGTTGACCAGGATAGAGGTAGCGAGGTCGGCCCGCGATCATCACGTCTTCCGTGCCCGCGCCGGCCGAGACGGAGAGGAGCTTGTAGGGGCGAAGCTTGTGGGCGGTGCTCGCGCTCCCGACCTCGTCTTCTCCCACCACCGAGAACATGGCGCCGCCGGTGTCGCGCGTGAGCTGCGCAAGGGCCGCGGTGTCGGTGCCGGCGATGCCCGTGTTGTACGCGAAGACCGGGCCGCGCCGCGCGGTCGTCAGCGTGTGCGCGATGACGTTGCGATCGCTCTCACCCCACGTCGCCGCGCCGTCGGACAAGAGGAACGTCGTCCATCGGTCCGCGTTCGTCGCCGGCAAGAGCGCCCAAACAGGACGCGCGCATGCCGAGATCGCGCCGCCGATGTCCGTCGCGCCCTCGAGCACGAGCGTATTGGCTTGGGCGAGGAGCTCGTCGACGTTCTCTTTCGTGTTGTCGACCCAGTCGTTCTTCCACCACGTGGTCTCGACGTTGAAGAAGAGCACGTTGAATTTCTTGATCGCGCTCGGCCCCACGCGATTGTTGGTTAGCGTCGCATGGAGGAGCTTCAAAAAGACATTGAAGCGATCCGGATTGGACGATAGCGACGTATCGAGCGCAAATAGGGCTCGGTCTTCGTCTTGCGCAGGGCCACTCTTCGACGCAGGAAGATCCGTCGTGACGTTGGCGGCAAAACGAGCCGCCTGCGGGATTTGCGGGTCTACGCCGACGAGGAGCGGGTTACCGAGCTTCGAGAAGCGGAAGGTGAAGACCTTGTCTTGCGGATCTTCGAGATGGGTAAAGCTTCTTCCTCCATCCACCACCGTCGCTGCTTTCCCTGCCGCCGCGGGATCGATCGCGGGCGAGGTCGAGGCGACGTCGATGACGACGTGCGGCGGCGCGTAGTCACCCGCGTCGGGTAGCTCGAGGCGGTATTCGAAGTCGTTGCCGGCGCGAACGAGGTTGACGTCATAGCCGATCACGACGCGGTGGATCTTGTGAGGCGTGAGGGGAAACACGCGGGCGTTGAACACTCCTGCTCCCGCCCACTCGAGGAGCGCCGGATCGATTTGCCTCCGCACGGTCTCGGTGAACGCGAAGGCCGCCTTGTCCTTCGGGACCATCCGCGCCTCCTTCGGCGCGACCCACGTCGCCGCGCGCGCCTCCATCATCTCGCGAGGGAGCAGCGTCATCTTTCGCTGCTCGTCTTGCGAGAGATACGCGTTCGCTTTCAGCTCCGACGCGCTGGGCTTGGTCCAACGCGTCTCGCCGAACGCGAAGAAGTACGGCGTGGCGTCGTCGGGGAGGCGCAGCTGGAAGTTGCCCTCGTAGCTGCGATCGCGATCGTTCTCGAAGTAGCCGTCGATGACCACGCGCGCGCGAAAGCCGTCGATCCGGACGTTCATCTGCATGCCGCGCAGAGGCAGGTGCTCCTTGTCGCCGATCGAGATCCGCGCGGCGTGGGCTTGCGAGCCCGCTCGCTTCCAGGTGCTCGGGCTCTTCTCGTCACGTTTCCCGTCACCGGGCGGCGTCGTGCGTTCGCCGCCCTTTCCGCCGAGGTCGTACTTCGAGGTGCTCTTTTCGGTCGAGGACGCCGACGGCTCCGACCGCTTGGCGCATCCGCTCCCGATCGCGAGGAAAAGAGCGAGCGTGGAGAGGAGAAGACCTGCAGAAAACCTCGTCATTTGTGCTCCCGTTTCGCCTTCGTGTCACGACCGGCGCTCCCATATGACAGCGCGAAGGCGAAATCTTCAATCCAGGCTCGTTCGGCCTGTCAGGAGACAACGGCTGGCCTAGCCCGACCGTTCCCGGATTTCTCTCGAAGGAGCGTCAACCTGACGACGAAGAGTCCTCGTTTGCGTCGCCGTCCTGAGGTGCGTCGCTCCCTGCAGGACACATCGGCGCGTCGAATGCCCCGTCGATCTTGTTTCCGTCGATCGTGGCCGTGAAGGTGCCTTTGACGTGCGCATCGTCCACTTGCGTGATGGTGATGGACCCCGCGGACGCGATCTTGCCGCTCCCGTCGCCGCCTGCCGACGCAAAGAACTGGATCGAGTTGTCTTGGCCGGAGCTCGTGAACGAGTACGTCTTCGGCTCGGGAAGCTTCGCGTCGTGGGAGAACGTCAGCTGGAGATCGAGGCCGCGCGCGTCCCCTTTGAGCTCGCTGCCGCAAGCGCCCGACGTCGAGTCGCTGAGCCCGATCAAGAGCGCGCGGATGGGCGCGTCGGCGCCGGGGGTGTCGAAGATCTCGGCGTAGGCGTTCTTCACAGCGACCTCTTTGCCATCGGGTTTGCCGGTGACGCTGCCTGACCCTTTGCCGGCGGCGCCGGGCGCTCCGGCGTCTTTGCCGTCGCCGGTGGGCTTGTTGCCCGCGCCGCTCGGCTTGTTGCCGCTCACGCCACCGTCACTTCCGCCGTTGGTCTTCGACGGCGGGTTTGGGCTCTCCGCGGGCGTAGGCGAAGAGCAGGCGACCAAGAGCGCGGGCGCGACCGCCAGCGAGCAGCCGATGAGGGTGACGAGCACGGACGAACGAAAGCGAAGGAAAAAGCGCATAGGAACAAGCTCCAATTCGAGTAGCGAGGTTGGTCTCGCCAGAAGCGTGGAGAGCAGCGCTCGTGCCGCGCGGCACCGACGGCGCGTTCGTCTCGCGCGCGGTGGGTCGACGCGCGGGAAAAATGGCCCCGCGCGCCGATCGCGTGGCAGCACAATGCAGCGGCGCGAACGGAACGCGGAGGATGCGATCAGGATCGCGTGGGGCTCATCTCGATCACGTTTGCGCGTCGCCGGGGCTTCTCATCGCATCCATCGCGTCGCACACGGCCTCTCGTCGCGATGGAACCGAGCGCGCCTGTCGCGCGTAGGTAGGGTTTGGCCTCTTGATGCCAGCGCCGGAACGCACGAGACTCGTCCACCATGACGGGTCAGACATCATCGAACCATCGGCTCGCCCTCGTCACCGGATCCACCCGCGGCATCGGCGAGTCCGTCGCGCGTGGCCTCGCGCGTAAAAGATATCGCGTCATCGTCTCCGGGCGTGACGTCACGCGCGGGAAGGCGATCGCGGCAGAGCTCGGCGCGTCTGGCGCCATGTTTCAGGAGCTCGATCAGACGAGCGACGCGAGCATCGCGGCCGCCTTCGCCGTCATCGAAGCCGAAGGCGGGCTTGACGTTCTCGTCAACAACGCGGGCGCCTCGTTCGATGGGTTCGACGCGAAGGTCGCGCGGAAGACGCTCGACGTGAACTTCGTCGGGATGATGAAGCTCACCGAGCGTCTCCTCCCGCTCATGCGTGACGAAGGACGCATCGTCATGGTGTCGAGCGGCATGGGAGAGGTGTCGTGCCTCGGAGCGGCCCTACGGAAAGAGGTGCTCGACCCTACGCTCGATCGCGCGAAGCTCGTCGCCTTCGTCGATCGGTTCATCGACGACGTGGCGAACGGTACGCATACCCGTCACGGGTGGCCGTCCAATGCGTACCGCGTGTCGAAGGTCGCGATGAACGCGTACGTGCGCATTCTCGCTCGGGATCTCGAGCGTGATCCACGGCACATCCTCGTCAACGCGGCATGCCCCGGCTGGGTGCGCACCGCGATGGGAGGCAGCCACGCGCCTCGCAGCGTCGAGCAAGGCGCGAAGACGCCGCTCTTCCTGGCCACGCTTCCCAAAGAGGGAGCGACCGGCCGCTTCTTTCGTGACGAAGCGCCGATCGATTGGTGACCCACGCGAACGTGGAGAGGTGAGGCAGCCGAGGTCTACGCGTCGCGCGTGATCACGACCTTGCCCACCGCATGGCCTGACTCGGTGAACGCGATCGCGTCCTTTGTCTGGTCGAAGGGGAACGTTCGATCGAGGACGGGCACGATCGTCTTGTCTTCGAGCAGCGCCGCGATCTTCTCGAGCGCGGCGCCATCCGGGCGCATGAACAGATACTCGAAGTGAATGTCCTTCTCTTTGGCGAGCCGGGTCACCTTTCGCATCATGACGCCGAGCGCGAGGACGAGGACGAAGTTGAGCCCCCAGGCCTTCGCGAACTTCGCGTCGGGCTTGCCGCCAATCGTGACGACGACCCCGCCGTTCGACGTGATCGCGAAGGAGCGCTCGAGCGTCTCACCGCCCTGCGTGTCGTAGACGACGCGGCAGGGCGGGCGGATGACGTCCTCGAAGCGGTCCTTCTTGTAATCGATGACCTCGCTCGCGCCGAGCCGCGTCAGGAGATCCTTGTTCTTCGCGCTCGCGGTCGTGATGACATGCGCGCCGAGATGGCGGGCGAGCTGAATCGCGAACGTGCCGATGCCGCCCGAGCCGGCGTGGATGAGGACGCGGTCGTCCTTCTTCACCTTTGCGATCTCGACCAGCGCTTGCCAGGAGGTGAGCCCGACGAGCGGAATCGACGCTGCTTCGGCGAAGCTGAGATGGTCGGGCTTGTGTGCGGCGTGCTCTTCGTCGACGAGGGCGCGCTCGGCAAATGCTCCGATGCGATCCTTGCGTAGCCGCGCGAAAATCGCGTCGCCCACCTTGAAGCGCGTCACGTCCGAGCCAACGCCGATCACCTCGCCGCTGAGGTCCGAGCCAAGGACGAGCGGGAAGCGGTCCTTCACGAGCACCTTCACCGCGCCGTCACGAATCTTGAAGTCGACGGGGTTGACGCTCGCGGCGCGGACGTCGACGAGCAAGTCGTTCGGTCCCGGCGTTGGGTCCGGCATATCGCGCAACGTGAGCTGTTCAGGGCCGCCGTAGCGGTCGATCGCAAAAGCTTTCATCGTTGTCGGTCCGATCTTTCGTTCGTCGAGCGCCCGAATCACACGTTAGAGGTGCGTGCCCACCAAGTGATCCACCAGTCGAGTCCACTGCCACGCGCCGTCCTCGACGCTACGCGAAATCAGAAAGAGAGGCTCCGCCGTATGCAGCCCAAGGCCATGACGGGTGAGCACGTGATCGAGCGCGAGGCGGGCGGCGCGGGCATTGCCGTCCTCGAAGGGGTGGAAGAAGCAGACGTCCAAGTAGGCTCGCGCCGCGCGAACGACGACCAGATCAGGGCCATCGTTGGCGCCGGCGAGGCACTGTTCGAAGCGCTCGCGTGTGTCTGGTGCGAGACCGTAGCGCTCGCGGCCGCTCTTCGCCCACGCCTCTCCCGATCGGAACGGCGCGGGACCTGGACGTCCAAGGACGATGCCCTGCCACGCGGCGAGTCGATCGAACGTAAGGTCTTCGCCGCGCTCGGCAGACGCGCGGCAGGCGTCGAGCGCGACCTCCATCGCGTCGGCGCGCTCGGCGGCGTGTGCGCGATCGACCTTATAAATGTAACGTCGATGGCCGTCCGCTCGAATGGCGTCGTATGCGCTCGCTCTTGCGCTCTGAAACGACGAAAAGGCGCTTGGTCGCATCTTGAGCCAGAGCGCGAGGGCATCGATGACGATGTCCCCACGGTCACCGCGAGAAGCATTGGCGACCGCGTTGGCGATGTCTGCACATGCCTGCTGCGTGGTCGCTTCGTCTGGAGCGACCCAGCTCGAGAAGCGGCCGCTCGCGACGTCGGCGATCAGCCGCGTCGCCACAGGGAGGCCGCGCGACTCGATGTACCAATCGAGGAGGCGCGCGAACGTCCCGTACCAAGCGTCCTCGGCGCCCGTGCGCGTCACGACGAGCGTGACGAGCCTGACAGCGGCTCGCTCGACGTCGCGCGCGATGTCCGACGACGAGGGCGCGCCGTCCGTGCCTGCCGGCGTGAGCTCTCGAAAGAGCGACTCGAGCTCCACGAGAAAATCATTCCACTCGATCACCGCCAGCGCCGCGCGCTCAGCCGAGGCCGCGATCGGATCGGCGGCCTCGAGGTCGTCTTTGCGAAGGACGCTGTCTCGCTCACAGCACCATCCTTTGATCGGACCGCCGCCGCCAGGCTCGCTCGCCGCCCAGTCCCAGCCCGCGACCCACGCGCCATAGGCAGCGAGGAAAGCGCGATCGAGCGCGGCGACCGTCTTTTCACGATCCACGGCGTCGAGCCTCTTCACCTTGCTCGCCGCGGCGCGGGTGACCTCGAGCGCGAGGGTTCTGGCGGGGGATGGGTCGAACGGTCCGCGCTTCGACGGCGCGACGTCCTTCCAGTGAAGTGAGTGAATCGCGCTCGACATGGCGTCTCAGCTCCACTGAATCTCGAACGAAGCACGGTAGAGCATGATCCCGTGCTCTTGTCGGTCGGGCTCGGGCGGTCCAAGCTTCACCTCGACGTCGCGTGCTCCAGCCGCGCTCATGACGACAGGAATGAATCCTTGTGCCGCGTTGGCGACCCAGAGGAGAACGGGCTTTGGGATCGCCGTCGCGGTCGCCTCGTACGAATGCGCGGATGTCGAGCGGCCTTCCACTTTGCCGAAATTGAAATACTGAATCAGGATCCGCGGTAATCGCTTTACCACCGCGTCGGGCGAGGCAAGCTTGAGCAGTACTTTGTAAATGCCATTCATGTCGCGGCGCGCGGTGAATGCAGCGCCGCCACGCACGAACTCGGGATACGACACTCCCGCAATGCGAGCGCCGACCATGCCATAGGGAATGACGGGTAAGACGTCATAGCTCGACGCTGCGAGGAATGGCTGTTCGTAGAACTTCGCCAGCGTCGCGTCTTCTCGCCGGATGTCTTCGAGGACAGCGTGGCGCCCGCCTGGAACACGCGTGTCGGCGGAGTCGAACAACGCTTTGTAGACGTTCCCCTTTGCGCGAAAGGGACTCTCACCAGGGGCGAAGGGAAGCTCCAGCATCGAGAGGGGTCTACGATGCTACCTTCGGAGTGGTGCTCGTGGGACGAGGTTCGTCGCCTCGAGCCTCGGGATCGTCTCGAACGGATGGATCGGCGGTGGCGCGAGGACCGCCGCCGCCGGGTGCCGCGGGGAGTCGAGCGCGAAAGAGCGCACCCGTTCCGCCGGGGCCCGCCTCCACGCGGATGTCGCCGCCGTGTCCGCGCGCGATCTCCCGCACGATCGCGAGACCCAGCCCCGAGCCCTCGTCGCTGTTCGCCGTCGTCGCGCGGTAGAAGGGCTCGAACACGCGCTCGCGATCCTCGGGCGGAATTCCTGGGCCGTCGTCGACGACCGAGACATGCACGATGTCCCCTTCGCTTCGTGCCTCGACGCGGACGTGCCCGCCTTCGGCGCAATGACGAACGGCATTGTCGAGCAGATTGCGGATCAGGCGCTCGAGATCGATCGCATGGCCAAGCACCATCGATCCGTCCGCATCGATGACGAGCTCGACTTTTCTCCGCTTTGCCTCGCGTTCGACCCACGACGCCGCGTTCTTCGCGACCTCGTCGAGCAAGACGGGGATCTGTGGAGTCTCGGACCGGGAGCCAATGCGCGCGAGCGCGAGGAGATCGTCGGCAAGTGCCTTGAGGCGACTCGCGGACTCGAGCGACTCTTCGATCGTCGTGCGGTACTCGTCGGCGCTTCGCGAGCGACGAAGCGCGAGCTGCAATTCCCCATAGAGCGCCGTAAGCGGAGATCGGAGCTCGTGCGCGGCGTGCGCGACGAAGCGCTTCTGACCTTCGACGAGGATCTCGAGCCGGCGCACCATCTCGTCGACGTCGCGAGCGAGCTGCACCACCTCGTCGTCGCCCGCCGACAGCGCCACGCGCGCGCCGAGATCGCCGGCGGCGACCTTGCGTGCTGCTTCGGCGATCTCCTCGTGGCCACGCGTGAGGCGGCGAACGACGCGCCAGGTGACGAGCACCGTAAAGCCAATCGACAAGAGCGCGGCCATCAGCATGACCTCGCGTAGGTAGTCGTTGTCCTTCTCCATCGGTGAGCGAGACGCTGCGAGGAGGAAGACCTCGTGATCGTGCTCGGGGATGGCGACGAACACGCCGCGGAGGTTTTCGTTGCCGTAACCAAAGTCGAATGCCGCGTTGGGCAGATGATCGATCGCGGCAAACGGCGGCGCGCCGCGCGAGAACGTCGCGTTCGTCAGGTCGATCACGCGTCCGTCGGTCTTGTCGTAGATGGCGGCGAACTTCTTCAGGCGCCCGATGTCATCGGCTTCGGGGCCGCCACGACTGCTCACGTGCAGCGCCTCGCCGCGACCGAACCGCTGCGCCATCTCGCTCGCCTCGATATGAGCCTCGGTGCGGAGCGCGTCGTCGAGCTGACCCTCTTCCGAGCGGACAACGACGAACGAGGCCGCCCCAAACGCGCTCGCGACCGTCACGGCCGTCGCGACGGAGAGGGTGAGGACGAGGCGAGTGCGAAACTTCATCGCGCGTTTTCATCGTACCGCAGGTGCGGAACGTGTGGACGTTCGGTCACGGTGCTCGAGGTCACACCGCTGCGAACGCGGCCTTGCGGTGTAGACCGCGTCCGCGACGCGAGCTTCGCGTTGAGGATCGCAAGCACTTGATCTCAGGGCGCGCGCGCTCGGGCACATCCGTTGCGACCTCGGGTCGACCATGCATTTGACGCGAGCTGGCGCGCTTGTCGCCGCAACCTTTGCCATCGCTGCCTGCACGTCTTCGACGAACGAGGATGACGCGAATCGCGCAACAGATGGCGCAACGACCCGACCCGAGTGTAGCCCGCTCGAACGCTTCGTCGATGGCGTGTGCGTTTGCGCGACCAGCTGCGGAGGCACCTGCGTGGACCGCCTGAACGATCGCGACAACTGCGGCAGCTGCGGGAATCGCTGCGGCGATGGCGAGGTCTGTTACTGGGGAAAATGCACGGATTGCAAGGGCGGGGCAGCGCCTGGTCTCGCGTGCGGTGGAACGTGCGTGAACCCGATGAACGACGCGTCGAACTGCGGGACATGCGGGCATCAATGCGGCGAGGCAGGCACGTGCTCGGACGGCCTCTGCTGCTCCTTCGACGAAGCGAATTGCGGTGGGCGATGCATCAACGCGCGAACGAATGACAACTGCGGCGGCTGCGGGAGGAAATGCGCCCTCGACGAGACCTGTGACGATCTCGGTGGCCGGTGCGTCAAGGTTCACGCCGAGCCCGGCGAGATCGTCTGTGACCACCACGCGGTCGATCCGAAGACGGACATTCATCACTGCGGCCAATGCGGCAACGTTTGCCCTGGCGCTGGACCGAGCGCTCAGCCCACGTGCTCGAATGGAACGTGCGGCGCGAGCTGCCAGGGCGATACGCGGTACTGCGCCTCGAAGCAGACATGCGAGGTCGTCTCGGCGACGAGCTGCGGAGCTGGATGCGTGGCGTGCCCGTCTCCTGTCGCCGGCAACGGGGCCGCGCTCTGCGAGGCGGGGAGCACGTGCTCGGTCGATTGCGCACCAGGCCTCGAGCTCACGATCGCGAGCGGGGTCAGCGCCTGCGCGCCGTCGACCGGCGGTGGTGGACCGCAAGAGGGAGCTCCCTGGCCGATGGTTGGGCACGACGCCGCGCATACGGGGCGAGGCGCCGGAGTCGTGCTCACGACGCCGAAGATCGCTTGGACATTGCCGCTCCCCAATCACGAAGGCGGGACCGAGCTCGTCGTCGACAAACTGGGCGATAGCGTGTTTTCGACGTCGGCATTCACCGATAGCGACATAACCTCATTGAGCGCCCAAGGCGCAGTGTCGTGGAGTGTGCCGATGGGGCATTACGAGGGTAGTGGTCCATTGGCCATCGCCGAAGACGGAACACTCTATTACGCATGGCAAGGCGCGCTTGGATATGGTCCGAGCGCGCTCGTGGCGCGCCGTCGCGACGGATCGAAGAAGTGGCGTCGCACGTTCAATGAGACGTTGACCGCTCCGACGATCGGCAGCAGCGGTACGGTGTATTTCGGCGACGTTGGAGGAGGCGTCCATGCGCAGCTCGCCAACGGGACCGAGCAGTGGCTCACGACGATCCCTGGCGTTGGCATCACCGTCGCGCCGTCGGTCGCGCCGGCCGGAGCGATCCGCGTGGCAGGCGCGCCGACCTCCGGCACGGCAGGCGGCACGCTCGCGTCGCTCTCGAGCGCCGGAGCCCTCGAGTGGATGGTGACGCTCGACGACATGCCGCTGGCGAGCCCCGTCGTCGCGCCTGATGGAACGACGTACGTGCTCACGCGATCGGGCATGCTCCATGTGGTGCGTTCGAACGGCACGCTCGCGTGGCAACACGACTACGGCACCATGTTCGTCGGCACGCCACGTCTCGCGTCCGACGGATCGATCATCGCCCATTCGTTCAAGCTCGTGGGGACCCTCACGCCGACGGAAGGGCGGCTGATCGCCCTCCGGCCGGACGGGTCGACGAAGTGGACGGTCGAAGCCGGAAGCGGGGCCTTGTTCGGCGCGCTTCTGCTCCTCGACGACGGGACGGTCTACGCGGCGACCGGAAACGCGTTCGGCGCTTGGAACGCCAGCGGCGCCAAACTGTGGACGCTACCCGTCACCGGAGGGGTGTCGTTTGCCTCGGCCGGGCCGAGCGGGAGCGTACTTTTGCAGACGAGGGTGAACAACACGCTCAACATTGTGTCGATTACCAACTAGAAAGGAGAAGGAGATTCGAGCTCGCCATGAGTCAGTCAGCGAGTGGGAAGGGGGTATCATGAGTAATCTGGCACGGGACGACGAGCGCAAGGCACGCGCACAAGAAGCTCCTATCGTTGGCGGTCTCCCCGACGTCCCTGGCATCGTCGTCGCGATGCGCCTCTCGGACGGCCTCGCCAAGCACCTGCGTGGCCTCGCCGACGAGCTGCTCGTCAACGACTATCCAGGCTCCACGCTCTCGCGTGCCGAGCGAGAGGTCATCGCCACCGCTGTCTCCGCCGGCAACGACTGCTTCTACTGCATGGACTCGCACGGCGCCTTTGCCACGGAGCTCATGCGCCGCGCGAGCTCCGACGCGAAGGGCATCGAGCTCGTGATCGATGGGATCAAGGCGGGCGGCTCGGACGGCATCAGCGCGAAGCTCGCGGCCTTGCTGCATGTCGCACGCACCGCTGCGCGCAACCCGCGGGCGGTGACGCGCGAGGACATCGCCCGCGCGCTCGATCTCGGGGCGACGGACGAGGACACGCAGCTCACGATCCTCATCTCCTCCGCGTTCTGCATGTACAACCGCATGGTCGATGGCCTGCGCGCAAAGACGCCGGCCACGCCCGAGGCCTACCGCGCGCGCGCCGCGGAGATCGCAGAGCACGGCTACAGCGACGCTCGCGTGCAATCACTTCCTCGTTAGCGCGAGCGTCGCCCACTGGCGAAAAGCGGTTATTCCGCGACTGTGACGTAGCGATAATCGTCTTCGTTGTCCTTTTGGTCCGTCGAGACGATCTCGGGCCCAATGGTCTTGAGCTCGGTGATGACGTCGGCCGAAAGGAAGTTATCGCTAACGTTGATTCGCTTGAGGTGCTTTAGCGCGCTGCGATGCTGGAGCAGCGAACGCGCGCCCTCATCGGTCATCGTGCCCATCGACAAATCGAGGCTCTCGAGGCGCGGGAGGATCTTCGCGTCGCCGAGGGATGCGCAGAGGTCGTTCGTCATCTCGGCGTTCATGAGCCCGAGGTGTTTGAGCTTCGGGAACGACGAGCCATCGAGGATGGCGGCGAGATCGTCCGCCGAGCATTCGCCGCCGTAGTCCTCGGAGCCAAACCAGAGCTCGAGGGTCTCGAGGTTGGCGAGCTTTCCGTTCACGATCGCATCGACGTTGGCTTTGCTCATCCCGCACGTCTGCACCTTGAGCGTGCGAAGCTCGGGCAAGAGGAGCTCCGCGCCGAGCGCGATCTCACAACCCCAGATCGTGAGCTCGCTCAGCTTCGGAAACGCCTTCGAGATGCCGCTCACGTCGCCGATCGTGTGGTGGCCGCAGTCGATGTCGATCCCGTTGACGTCACCGAGCCGGAAAATGGAGAGGTCTTTGGCGAACGGGGCCTTCGCCGCCTCGTCGATCACCGTCTTCACGTCTTGGGTCTGGTACTCCCAGCGGAGGACGCCGACCTTGAGCTCGCGGAGGCACGCGGCGGCGGGAAGCTCGAAGGCGCGCTCGCAGACGGCTTGCGTCGGGAACTTGCTGTCCATCCAGTCTGTCGTGTTGAAGAGACGCATCGAGTCGAAGAAGCCCCATCGCCACGTGACGGTCACGACGCCGTCGCCGAGGCGGCCAGGGTAGCGCTCGCTGCCGTGCGGGATGAGGCCGCCAAGGAAGTGGCCGTTCTGCGCCAGGAGCTCCGCCTCGCGCGCAGAGATCGCGGCACCTTCCCCGCCTTGCCCTGGCGTCGACAGCTTGTGCTGGAGGACGATGAGCTCGCCGCGCGGATCGCCTTGCTGCGAGAGCCAGTCGGCGTAGACGAGGTAGGCGGAGGTATCGTCACGCTTCGCGCGAACGCTCGCCTCGAGCTCGGGGTTCTTGGCGTAGCCTTTCTCGGGCTTGGGGTTCAGATAGGTCTTCGGCTCTTTCGACATGATGTGAGCCTACGAGACGAAACGGCGGCTGTCAGCAAGCCTTCTGGCGCGAAAATCCCGTCTCGTTCTTCACGAGTGGCTTCGCCCAAAGTCCGATCGCAAAGACCCACGCGAGCGTCACGAAGAGGAGCGACATGCCGAGCCGCAAGCCAAAGCGGTCACGCTGGCTCGGTACGGAGTTGAGCGCGAGTGACATGATGATGGGCCACATCACCGAGAGCGTGAGCCCGATCGCAGGGAAGGCGAGCACCGCGATCCGGCCGTCGCCGAAGAGCGCCAGCGCCAAGAGGCCGATCGCGAGAGCGGAATGCACGATAAGCACTCTGCGACTATCGAATAGCTTGAGAAGAAGAAGGCCGATCAGGCAGCCCACCGTCATGAGGCCCCAAAACACCGAGACCGCATCGGCGCCAGCCATCCGCGCGTCGACTTGGTGATAGGTCGCCAGGAATTGCGACATCCAGTTCGCGATGCCTTGCTCCGAGCCGACGTACATGAAGATGCTGACGAAGTAGACGGGAACGACGCGCCCTCGCACGAGCGCTACGTGCGCCGCGAGCGTCCCGGAGCGCTCTTCCTCGGTGCGTGGAGCTCGAGGCAGAGGCGCCACCCACACGACCGCGATCATGATCGCGGCGAGGAGCGCGAAGATCCAATACACCGAGACCCAGGAGCGCCCCTGACCGACCAACGCCGAATAGACCCGTGGAGAGACGAAGGACGCCGAGCCGAAGATGAGCTGCGCGAGCGTCGAGTAGAAGGCAAAGTGCTCCTCGCCGCCCGCCACGCGGAGGAGCGGGTTCACCGCCACCTGCACCGCCGCCATCGCGACGCCCATCGCAAAGAGCGACCCGATCGCGATGCCGTACGCAGGCAAGACCGCAAAGGCGAGCGCCGAAGCGAGCGCGAGGGCGAACGACGCGACGAGCACGCGCTTGGCCGACGCGTGCTCGATCCAGATCCCCGCAGGGATCGACGAGAGGCCATACGCCGCGAAGAACGCGAACGGCAAGAGCCCCGCCGCCGTCAGCGAGAGATGAAACGCGCTGATGATCTCCGGGATGAGCGGCCCGAGGATGTTCGTGAAGAGCGAAACGACGAAGAACACGACGAAGACGAGGAGGACGACGGCAGGGCGCCGCTGGCCCGGCGGGCGCGACGCTTCGTCCGGCGCCGTCGTCATTCGGACTGCGTGACCTTCGTGGCGTGCAGGAAGCGCCCGGCCTCGATCTCGGCGTGCGCGGCGAGCGCGATCGAGATCATCTGCGCGGGCAGCATCTCGAGGATGGGACGAGCCGCAGGAGACGCGGTCGGATCGATGCGGAGCGCTTCGAGATCGGAAGCCGCGCCGACGACGTGCGCGCGCGCCCCAGCACGGGCGAGATCGCGAACGAGAGATTGGTTGAGGGCGGACACGTTCGCGTCTCCCTCGTAGATGACCGCGAGGACGTGGCTCGCCGCCATCTCCATCGGCCCGTGACGGAGCGCTGCGCTCGACATCCCCTCGGCATGCACCCGGGTGGACTCTTTTACGATGAGCCCCGCGGTGAGCGCTGCGGCGAGCGACGCACCTCGCCCAGCGAAGAACACATCGCGCACGTCTTTCGTGAGCGGTAAGAGGGAAGCGACGTGGTCCTCCCAGCGATCGAGGTAGCGCGACATCGACGCGACCACGGTGCCCCTCATGGATGCGAGCTGGTGCTCGCCGCACATCAGGTCCCCGAGGTACGTCAGCGCGGCGAGCGTCGCGACGTACGTCTTGCACGACACGGTGCTCTCCGCGCCCGCATGCGTGAGGATCACCGCGTCTGCCTTGGTCGCGAGCGGCGAGTTGGCGGTGTTCGTCACCGCGAGGACCACGAACGAGCGGTCTGCCTCCTCGACGAGTCGGACGATCTCGGCGCTTCGACCCGACTGCGACGCGGCGATGACGAGGGTCGACGCGCGCGTGAGCAGGTTCTTCATCGAGTGAAGGAGCTCGGACGTCTCGACCGTCATCGCCGTGCGCCCTTGATCGATCAAGCGAAGGGCGAGCGGGTGCAGCGCCGAGAACGAGGAGCCCATCCCCGTGAGCACGATGCGCTCGAACGGCCGGCTCGCGAGCGCGTGGAGCGCCGAGCCTGGAGTGATGGCGTACAGCTCGTTGATCGTCGCCGCCACTGCCGAGGGCTGCGCGAGGAGGTCGTTCAAGTAGGCGCCGCGGATGATGTTCATGACGGGTTCGGTAGAGCAGGGCGTGTCGTGGCTTGCACGAGAAACGCTCGCGCTGCGCCGATGAGCGCTGCGTCGCCGCCAAGCTCGGCGAGGACGAGCCTCGACGGATCGAACGGGACGAGCACGGCGTTTCGCGCGACCACCTCACGCGCCATCTCGAGAAAGAGCGGCGCGCTCTTCATCACGCCGCCGCCGAGGGCGACGATCTCCGGCGCGTACATCGCGATCGCATTGGTGAGGCCGATCCCAAGATAAAACGCCTCCCGATCGACGACGGCGCGAGCCCACTCTTCACCCGCCGTCGCCGCGTCGCAGATCGACGCAGCGGTGAGCTCGGTCGCCTTCACGTTCGCGCCGGGAAGCATGCGCGCATAGGCGGCCATCGCGGGACCACTTGCGAGCGCTTCCCAACAGCCGCGCGCGCCGCATGCGCAGAGCGGGCCGGCGCTCGGCTCGACGAGATGATGGCCGATCTCGGGATGCGCTTCGCCACCTGCGCCGCGATAGATCGCGCCGTCAACGACGAGGCCGCCGCCGATCCCCGTGCTGATCGTGACGTAGAGAAAGCGTGAAGAGCCGACGCCAGCGCCGAGCGTGGCTTCGCCGAGCGCTGCCGCGTCGGCGTCGTTCTCGATCACGATCGTGAGATCGGGGAGGCCGAGCTCGTCGCGAAGGGCGCGCGACAGGCAAGAGCCTTCGAATCCTGGAAGCGCGTCGACGCGACCGAAGACGCCGCTCTGCCGATCGATCGGGCCGGTGCTGCCGATCGCGACCCCCACGAGCTCGTCGGACGCCGCGAGCTCGCGAAGCATGGCCGCGACGCGCCTCACGAGATCGCCGAGGCCGCGCTCGGGTCGCGTCGGCTCCTCGCGCCGGCCACGAAGGACCAACCCTCCATGAGCTGGATCAACGAAGACGCACCCGGCGGCGACCTTCGTTCCGCCAATATCGACGACGCCGACCATCACGAGAGGACCGCAGAGATGCTCCCACTTTGGCTCGCCGTTCGCCAGGGCAGCCGTTCGTGAAAATCTTTGAAAGATCCGTCAACGCATTAACGACTCGCTGGCGTCGTTGTACGAGACGGCATGAATTACCAGCGATCGTGCGGCCACGAAGGGGGCACATCGCTTGCGTTCCCCAAACACACCGAAAGTGAGCATCGTGACGACTTCTCTTCTTATCCATCGCACGTCCGCCACGTCCCTTCGATGGATGCCCATGCTCCTCGGTGGGCTCCTCGCGCTGGCCGCGTGCTCGTCGTCGGCGTCCCCCGAGCAGTCCGCGCCTGCGCCGTCGAGCAGCAGCAGCTCGGGTGGGGAGCCGACCACCGACGCCGGCGCCGAGCCGGATCCGCGGGTCGAGGCGTGCAAGGCCGAGACGGCGAAGCTTCAAGCCGGGCTCGACAAGGCGCACAAGAAGACGACCGAGGCGGTCATGGCGGTGAAGACCGAGGCGTGCGGGTTGCGCGTTCTGTTCAGCGGGCCGGCGAACATCGGCGACGCGCATCTTCACCGCGTCGGCAGCGTGACGAAGACGTACGTCTCGGCCGTCATCCTCACGCTCGCCAAGGACGGCGCGCTCTCGCTCGACGACAAAGTGTCGAAGTGGGTCCCTGACTTGAAAGGAGGCGACGGGATCACGGTGCGTCAGCTCCTCAACCATTCGAGCGGCCTCTTCAACTACACCGACGACGTCACCTTCCAGAGCACGGGCTTCACGAAGAAATGGACGCCGCACGATCTCGTGCTCCTCAGCGAGAAGAGCCCCGTCTACTTCGAGCCGGGCAAAGGCTGGCACTACTCGAATACGAACTACATCTTGCTCGGCATGATCGCGGAAGCCGCCGGCAAGTCGAAGATCGGGACGCTCGTCCGCACGCGCGTCCTCGAGAAGGTTGGGCTCACCGGGACCTTCTTCGACGGAGAGGAGACGGTGGGCGGCGAGATGGCGGTGGGGCGATCGACGTCGGGCGACGATGTGACGCATGCGCTCGACCCATCCGGCGCGTGGGCGGCGGGTGCGATCGTGGCGACACCTGCGGACGTCACGACGTGGATCGAGAAGCTCGGCAGTGGCGCGTTTCATGACAGCGCGATGCAGAAAGAGATGCTGACGCCCGTCGAGACGGATGACCCGAACGTCGGTTATGGCCTCGGCATCATGCTCTTTGGCGCGGCGATCACGGGCGGCGGAGGCCAAGGAATTGGCCACGGCGGTGACATCCCTGGCTACCACACGCAGGCCTTCTATTTCCCAAAGGTGAAGACCACGCTCGTCGCCATCGTGGACAGCGACGGCGAGAGCCCCAACGACGTAAGCGTCGCCGCGATCAACGTGCTGTTCTCGCCGAAGTAGCGATATGGTGTTGCTCGAGAGACGCGATGCTCCTCGAGAAGAACGTCACCTCGTACTTCGGTGTTCTCTTCGGAGGGCCGTATGAGCTCATCGGCGTGCGCCGGCGCGTCCACGCCGCGGAGCGCGCGATGCCGCGGCGTGCAAAAGAGGTCGCCGCAGGAGAGCGCGTTCGAATCGACGGAACGGTCGAGGCGTCGGAGCACGCGATGGTCGCGCCGTTCACGTCCGAGCCCTCCGTCTACTGGCATGTCCGATTGATGGCGCGCCGGGTCATGGCCGGGATGAACCTCGGGATCAACACGCCGCACCCCGAGGTGTGGACCTTGGCGCTGGTGCTCTCGTCGAGCGAGAGCTTCTGGATCATGCAGGAGGACGGGACGCGTGTGCTCGTCGACGTGAGCGGGCACGAAGCCGAAGACGCCGAAGGAGCCAAGGAAGAGGACGAGCCGAGGCGCATTGACGGGCAACGAATCGATGACGCGCTCATCGCGATTGCACCGATGGCGGACGTGTCCGACCACCCTGCGGTCAACGACGAGGATGAGGTGCTCAATCCATTTCTCCGCCGGCACGACATCATGCCGATTGAAGAAATGGGGCGTAGTGGCAATTACCGCTTTCTCGAGGCGAGGATTGTGCCCGGACAGCGCATTACCGCGTATGGCCTCGTCGCAGAGCTCCCGACGCGCGAGCTCACCGCCTATCGAGACGCGGCACACATCGTACGTCGTTTGGTCGGTACGCGAAGCGCGCCGCTCATCATCGTGGCCAATGCGTAGCTCGAGAAGGCCTGCGACTCGTCACTGAAGACAGCGGAAGAGGCCGGCGAACTTGTCGCTCTCCTTCTTCGTGCACTTCACCCACGCGTCGCTCCCAAGGACGGCGTAGGAGACGAGCTGGACGATGCGACCATCGCTCCGGTTTTTGTAGCAACCAGTGTCGGGTGCTCCTCCGCACGTCGCAGGCGGCGAGCATGAGAGGCAGCCGACGAAGACCTCGTGAATGCAGTTCTTGCGCTCGTCGAGCTCGGAGCCTTTCACGAGCTCGCAGCCGGAGGCGCATGCTGCGCCCGCGAGCGGCGTCGTCTTCGCGACCGGGAAGGTGCACGCGAGCGCGGCGTCGCCAGCCCCGCTGTCGGTCGAGGCGTCGTCCACCACGCCTGCGTCTTCCGTCGCAGCGTCCGTGCTCGCGGGAGCCGATTCGTCCTTCGAGCTGCTGCAGGCGGTGAGGAGCAGGAGGGCGGCGAAGAGCGAGCGTCCGAGAGAGGATGACGAGGTCGAGGACAGCGGCATTGCGTCGGCCGAGAATAACCGGAAATGCCGCGAGCCGCGCCTCTCGTTCTGAGAGGCGCGGCTCGAGATGTCGTGCGAGGTTTCGAAGCTAGCGATCAGGGCGAGTAGCCGGTCGAGATCGCGTTGCCGCTGTTGTCGCTCCAGCCGTCGTTCTTGTCGGCCGGCACGCAGTCGGCGTCGTCGCTCACGCTGGTGGGCGAGATCATGCTCCACGTTCCGTTGCTGCACTGGGCGCGAACACCACCCCAGAAGACGCGACGGCAGGTGGGGAAGTGGTACTCCTCGTGGCTGCCGTCGGGGAACGACGTGATCTGCCCGTGGGTCCCTGCGGCGACGGTGAACTCGACGTACGCGCCGTTGCCCTTCTTGTACATCTTCGTGGTCGCCGCGCACGGGTTGCACGTGTTGCCGAGGCCACCGCACACACCGCACACGTCCTTCACCTTGCCCGAGCCGAGCACGCCGTCACAACCCACCGCGATCGCTTCGCAGTTCTTTGCCGTGTACGAGGTCGTGAGCGCGAGCTTCACTTCCGACGAGTCCTTCAGGTTACGAAGCTTGTAGGAGACCGGGACGCCGGGGTTCTGCGAGTCGAAGTTTGCGCCCTTCTTCAAGAACTCGAGCACCTGATCGAACTGCGACGCGGCGGTGACGGCTCCGAGCGCCGCATCGGCGTTGCCGCCGAGGGCATACGATTGGATGTGCGCGTTGTTGATCGTCTTCTTCCAGTCCGCCGAGGCGGCGCCGCTCGCGCTGAGCGCTGCGCCCGAATACGAGCCGCTGATCGCTGCCTCGAGGCTCTTCTGCGATTCGCTCGACTCGAAGAGGAGGTAGAAGATACGGCCGTAGGTGACGCTCGCGACGTAGACAGCCGGGTTGCCGGGGCCGACATACGGCGCGAGGTCGTCGGCGGTCACGCTCTTGTCGAAGACGCCCGAGGCTCCTTGCGGCGGGTCGAACGCCATCGTGTAGTACTGCTGCGCAAACTTGATGAGCACGTGGCTCTTCGTGGTGTTTTGGTCGAACTTGAGCGACGCCGCGGCCGACCAGGTCTTTCCCGTCGCCTGAGCGTCAATCGCGACCGCGAGCTGCTCATTCGAGTAGACGGACTCGATATCGATCGAGAACATCGCCGGGGTGGCGCCCGTAAACCCGCTCAAGATGTCGTTTTGAGCCTGAACGGCCGCGGAGAGCGACGCCTCGTCCATCTTCTTCGAATACTGTCCGGCCGCGCTCGACGCGAGCGACAGCGTGATGGTGCCAGGCGCGCGCTTGACCGGGATCGGATCGAGGACACCCGAGGCCATCGACTTTCCTTGAACGAGCGAGCCCGGCCAGAGCACGTCGGCGTTGGGCGTGAGGAGAACGAACTCGGACGGGATCTTCGTGAGGCTGTAGGTCGTCGTCGTGCACTGGAGCGTCGAGCCGTTCTCGCCGGGGACGGTCGACGTCGTCGGCTTGTCTTTGGCGACCGGCGCCGGATCGGCGACCGCGTCCGTCGTCAGCGTGCCGCCCGCGCCGACGAGCTCGTTGATCGCCGACTTGCGTGCGCCGTCGTCGGCGCCATTCGCGGCCGGACCACCGACGCCATCTCCGCCACCTGCGCCCGGCGTCTGTGCGGCGTTCGGATCTGCGCCGCCTTGTCCTTCGCCGCCATCGCCTCCCGAGCCACCGCATGCAACGGCGAGAGCAAGCAACGACACCGACCCGAGCTTCACGAACGTCCTCATCGACTCAACCAACCTTTCCTTCGTTTGCGTGCGCACCAAACCGACGCGACGGACTCTGTGTCTCGTCGTCGTCCGCGTGCGTGACCGACCTATTGCGAGGTCGATGCCAAAGAGAAAGTGGCTAAAATCCCGGCATTTCGTGGGGTGTCTCAGCGCCCCGCGCCTGATACACCCGCCTCGCGCGGATACAACCGCCGATACAAGGGCCGATACAACGGGCGATACAGGCTACCAGCTGTCGCCCGCGCCGCCGCCGCCGGTGCTCCCTCCACCGCCCGAGTAGCTGTCCGAGCTGCTGCTGCTGCTGCCGAACGACGACGAGCTACCGAACGAGCTGCTGCTGCTGCTGCTCGAGTAGTCGTAGGACGACGAGGAGGACGAGCTCGACGACGAGCCATCCCATGCGTTGTCCTCGCGCCGATCTTTTCCTCGGAGGCGTCTCACCCAAACGAAAAGGTTGACGAAGAAGAGGACAGCGCCGATCCCCGTAAACACATCGGCGGCGCCGTTCACGTCGAAGTCGCCCCGGAAGGACGTGTACATCCCGGTGATGAGCATGCCGAAGCCCGCCACGATGATGCTGAGGATGACCTGAGCAAGGACGGGTGTTCGAAGGGCGAGGAGGACGAGCCAAACGAGGAAGACGAAGCCGCCGATCATGGCGACGCGCGCGACGGTGTGCGGCTGGGGTGGCTTCGGCTCTTCGAGGCGATCGCTCGCGGGGGCGGACGGCGCTGGCTGCTGCGTTCGAGCGCCGGCCACGACGCTGCCGCCCATCGCGCACGCGCCGCCGAGCGCCGCGCCGATCGCGGTCGTACCATCGTCGACCGCGGCGAAGTACTTGTCCTCCTTGAGCCGTGGGGTGACCTTGTCTCTCAAGATGTGAAAGGCCTCCACGTCGGGCAGCTCGCCGCCCACGCCTTTGCCCGTCGCGATGAAGTTCTTGCGCTCTACCGGAGCGATGACCAAGAGGACGCCGTTGTCTTTCTTGGCTTCGCCGATCTTCCAGGTGTTGAAGGCCGCGTACGACACGTCCTCGATCGTGAAGCCGTCGAGCGTCGCCGGGATGAACACAGCAACATGGTTGGTCGAGCATTTCCGATAGTCGGCGAGCTTCTTGTCGAGCGCCGCGACCTCCTCCGGCTTGAGCTTTCCGGCCATGTCGGTGACGTGACCCTTGATGGCCGGCGGCTGGTACGCGGCGTGGGCCACGCTCGACATGCAGATCGTGAAGATAGCGGCGAGCAACGCGAGCATCGCCGCGAACGATGATGGCCGAGAGCGCGAGTGCGCACGTAGCGCGAGGATCGAGGTCACGCGCTCGATCATAGCGTGTGAACCTCCGCGGCGCGTGATTCAGGGAATCCCGCCGAGCGGGAGCGATCGCAGATGCGCGAGGATCCCGTCTTTCTCGGGATCGGTGAGGTTCCACTTGTGTCCGTTGAACTTGAGCGGGCCGGCCGGCGCGAACGCGCTCGTCGTCGATTGGCCGCTCGGAGACGCCGGGTAGGTCGCGTCTTGGATGACGCCGAGGATGGTCGGGTCGTCGAAGCCTGCCATCTTGAGCGGGGAGTGATCGACGCCGCCCGCCTTCGCGTGGCATGACGCACACGGCGGCCGCGCGGGATCACTCGAGGCGTCTTCATAGCGAGCCTTGCCGAGCTTGAGCTGCTCGTCCGAGTACGGCTTGACGACGAGCTGTGCGGTGAGCGTCTTGCCCCGCGACGTCATGCTGATCGTCGTCTCACCCGCCTTTGTCGCCGTCACGAGCGCGAACTTCAAGTCCTTGACGTTCGTACCCGTGATCGTCGGCTGCGCAGGTGACGGACCAATGGTCGCGATCGACGGATCCGCGATGGACCACTGCGGGTCGGGCGCTCCGGTCGCGAACGTCACGCGGAACTTCCCCGGCGCGGTGGCGTTCCACCCCGTATGCGCGACGTGCGGGAAAAGCCCCACTTGAAGCGTGGGATTCTCGACATCGTCGGCGCTGCATCCGCCCGTCTCGGCGACCGCGATCACGCCAGCCAGGGCGAGAGCCAATGCCGCGGTCGTCCGAGCAGCCATCGTCACTTTCCGATTACGCAAATCTCTTGCCGCGTTCGCGACCACTCTACCACGCCGACCTCACGGCGAGCGAGCATCCCGACTGACGCTCGAGAGGGTACGCCTACGGGGTGATGCCCCGCCACGCGCACGCGGTGTCTCATCGCGTCCATGAGCTATCAAATCCGACGTCTTGGTTGGCTGCCCGATCCGCTCGATCATCGTGACTGCGACGCGAGGTCGGGCGCCGTGCGCGCTCGCCTCAACCAGATCATCCCGATCCTCGGCCGCGAGGTCCTTGTCTCGCCCGAGGACGTCGATCACGACGACGTCAAGACCGACGCGCTTCACGCGGCGAGCTTGCTCGGCGCCGCGAGCTCGCGCGTACGGCAGCCCGCCACCCGCGACGTCGTCGGCCCGCTCCGCGTCGACCTCCGGAAGTGGTGCTCGCCGATCGAAGACCAAGGCACGATCGGAGCATGCACTGCGCACGCCGTCGTCGGCGCGCTCGAGTACTTCGAGCGCAAGACGCGCGGCGAGAGCGTGGATGCGTCGAGGAGGTTTCTCTATCGCGTCACGCGACGCTATCTCGGGTGGGAAGGAAAAGGAGATACCGGCGCGTTTCTCCGGAGCGCGATCAAGGCGCTTCGCATTTTTGGCGCGGTGCCGGAGCAATATTGGCCTTATGACGAGGCCAAATACGATGACGAGCCAGAGGCCTTTCATTATGCCTACGCACAGAGCTTCAAGGCGCTCGAGTACTTTCGCGTGCCCGAGAACGTCGACGACCTGAAAGCCGTATTGCAGGCCGGCTTGCCCTTCGTCTTTGGCTTTACATGCTTCAAGTCCATCTTCGATGACGAGGTCGCGGCGACGGGCGTGATCCCTTATCCAAAGCGATACGAGCGCAGCGCGGGCGGTCATGCCGTGATGGCTGTCGGCTTCACCGACTCGCACATCCTCATTCGAAACAGCTGGTCGAGGAGCTGGGGGCAGGGCGGCTATGGCTATTTGCCGTGGACCTATTTCGACTCCGCCAAGCCCTTGGCAGACGATTGCTGGGTGCTCGTCAACGCGGCATGGATGTCCGAGGACGAAGGCGAAATCCCTGCGAGCGCGCCGAAGAAGCTAGCCGCGAGCGAGGCCCTGAAGACGCAAACCAAAATTCGAGTCGCGCGCCCTTCCCACACGCGCACCACGACCGAAGAGCGCCTGCGGCCTCTCATTCAAGTAGCGCGCGGGACGGATCCGCTTAGGCGCCTTCCGCTCTACGCGAACCTCCGCGACAACGTCGCGCTCACCGCGTCGCCCGACGCACAGACGCGACTGCAGACGAGCGCGCAAGCGGTCTCGCTCTATGTGAAAGAGCTCGTCTTGCTCGACTCGTTCGACTTCTCGCTCTTCGGAACCGCGACGAACGAGCTGTACATGACCGCGATCTGCTGGGACCTGTCCGGCCAGCCTCCGCGGGTGTATCCGCCGGCGGAGGTCAGCGCGGGCGATCTCAAGACGTACAACCTGAAGAAGGGAGAGCGCGTCACCTTCGTGGGCGATGGCCTCCAGCTCTGGCCGTCGCAGCCTGTCGTCGGTGGTCTCTACCTTCGCTTCGTCGTGATGGAGAGCGACGCCGACGTGAAGGCGCTCGGCAAGCGAATCGCAGCGGTTCATGACGCGGTGAAGAGCAGCACGCTCACGACCGCGCTCGGGACTCTGCTCACCCTCGGCGGGACGGTCTCCGCGCC
>JBGAFW010000165.1:0-7959 GCA_044227045.1 Labilithrix sp. | reverse complement strand
GTCTTTCCGCCGGGTGGTCCCGTCGCGACGCGAGGCGGGGTGTGTCACTTCGACACCGAAGGTCTAGCGGCCAATCACCTCCACGAGGGCCGCGAGGCGATCTCGGTCGTCGCGATGCTGCAGACGACGGACACCGACGGAGGGCTGCTCGTGTGGGACGTCCTCTACGACGATCACGATCATCCGACCGAAGACGAGCTCGCGCAGCCGAGGGCGAAGGTCACGTACCACGTCGGGGATGTCGTTCTGTTCAATAGCTATCGACTGCATCAGATTCAGCCCTTCCAAGGCTCACGCGATCGCATCAGCGCGACGGTGCACGCGGCGCGGCTCGACGTCGATCTGTGGGAGTGCTGGTTTTAGCTCGTTCTTGCCGGGCGACGAACGAGCTTATCGTGTTAGAAGTCGCGGACGATGCGCTCTGCATTTTCCGTCTTCGTTCGTGCACGCCTCTCCCTCACGCTCGTCGTGATGCTCGCCGTGATGTTGGCGGCCATTCCCTTCGAACGACACGCCAGCGCGTGCGGAGCATTTGCAGGCATTCGAACGCAGAGCGAAGCCGAGCTCGCCTCGTCGCTGCCCTACCTCACCGTCGAGCAGGTCTTGCTTCTCTGGGACAAGGAGACCCAGGTCGAAGACTTCATTCGCGAGACGCGGTTCGATCGCGCGGGTAAGCCGTTTGGATTCGTCGTGCCCACGCCGGCGAAGCCCGAAGTCTCGCTCGTGAAGAGCACGCCGTTCGACGCCCTCCGCGCGACATATCCCTACGAGCGCCCGGAAGTGCGCTCGGGTTTGGGCGGCGCTGGAGGCGGCGCGAAAGGGAGCGGCGCGGGTGGGGCAGGCGCTGAGCCGCCCGTGATCGTGCTGTCCAAACAGCGAGTCGGGAGCTTTACCGCATTTACGCTCTCGGCGTCCGATGCGGGCGCATTCTCGAGTCGGGAGCTTTACCGCATTTACGCTCTCGGCGTCCGATGCGGGCGCATTCGACAAGTGGTTAGCCGATAACGGCTTTGCGATGACCGAAGCGGCCAAGCCGTGGTTAGCCCATTATGTCGAGCTGAAGTTCTTCTTTGTGGCGCTTCGCTATGACGAGAAGGCGGTTGTCGCCGCACCCGACGCCTCGGCCGAGCGCGAGATGACGAGCGAGACGCTCCGCATTCGCTTCAAATCGCCGCTTCCCTATTACCCATATTACGAGCCTGTGCACCCGGCGGCCTCGCGACCGGCGAAGCGCATGCTCACGGGCTGGCTCGTCACGCGTTCGCCGATGGACCCGGTGGCGTTCAAGCGCAGCGCGCACGGCAAGCGAGGAGACGATGTCCGCCGATGGCAGAGGCCTTGGGGCGAGGGGGCGTCATATCGCGTGAGCTCCTCGGATCTCCAGCGCGCGCTGTCGGCAGAGATCCCGATCCCCAAGAACGTCCCCGAGCTCGTCGTCCAGACGTTCCTCGACTTGAAGACGTCCCGTGAAGGCTTCGGGGACGTGGTGATGGTCCCGGACGAGCCCGAAGAGGTCAACGCGAAGGACGACGAGGCAAGGAAGCTCTTCGTGCCGGTCATCGACCCGACGCTGCTCGACGAGGAGTCGCGCCGGCTCGACGACGCCCGTGTCGACGCGGGTGTCGACGCGGCGGCGCCTTCTACGCAGACTTCGGCTGCGCCAGCTCCGCTTGCCTCGGCGAGCTCTTCGCGACGTGGTGGATGCTCGGTCGCGCGAGGGCCAGCGCCTCATCCGACGTGGCTCCTCGTGCTTGGCGCGTTCGCGCTCGCGTTCGCTCGTCGCCGGCGCGCCGGTCGTGCCGCGACGCTCCTCGTCGCGCTCCTCGTCCCCTTCCTCGCTGGCGCTTGCTTCAAGGCCAAGTCGCATACGGACGGCTCCGACGCCGCGGCGACCGCGTCCGCGAGCAGCGAGCCATTGACGCTGACCCCGGACCTGACCGCCCGCGATCCGATGCCGTCGCGCGAAGAGCGCACGCGCATCGCGCTCACGATTCTTCGTGGAGGCGAGCCTCCGAATGAGATCGAAGCGGCGATCGTTCGAAGTGAGAACGTGAAGGGGGAAGCGCAGATCGGGAGCACGACGGTGACCGACGGCGAAGCCACGGACACCGCGCGCGTGGTCGCGGGATTCCGTGCGCGATTCCGTGCATGTTACAACACGGGGCTCGTCGCCGACCCGAGCATGTCCGGCAAGATCGTGATCGAAGCCAAGCTCACCAAGGGCGGCGAGGTGAGCTCTGCAACGGTCGTTCGAAACTCCGGTCTCTCGCCAAGCGTGGCGCAATGCTGCGCCAACACCGTCAAGCGGGCGCAGTTCACGGTGCAGTCGGGAACACCAAAGCTCACCTTCGGCGTCTCGTTGGTGCAGCGCGACTAGCCTGATTTTTACGTGCCAACGAGGTGGGCCCGCGCCCTGCTGCGGCATGATTTACACAGTCGCCTGGCGTCTCAAGCAGGACACGATGGCGAGATTGCGCGCGAGAAGGTAGTTCCTCCTCACGATGTTGTCCGTCCCCACCTCCACTACGGTTCGTTCGGCGCTCTTCCTCCTCGCCACGACGCTCGCGGCGATCGCGTGCTCGAGCGAGTCGACCACCACGCCCGCAGCGGCGTCGAGCAGCGGGGCTACGTCGGCGCCCACGGACGGGACGAGCACGCCGGGCGACGGAACGACCAACACCGGCGGTGAGAAGGCGGGGCCGGGCGCGGCGTTCAAGACGTACGTGATCCTCGGCGACTCGATCAGCGATCGCGGCGGCTCGGGTCCGTTCTTCTACGATCTGCTCGCCGACGACTTGAAGGGCAAGCTCCCAGACATCAAGGTCGTGAAGCAGTCGAAGGGTGGCGCGGTCTCCGCCGATCTCGTCAAGCAAGCGAAGGCGTTACCGAAGGATCTCGCCGGGCCTGTCGCGATCACGATCACGATCGGCGGCAACGACATGCAGTCGGCGGCGCTTCAGATCCTGAACGGCACCGACGACAAGGAGCGCACGGCCTTCGGCGACAACCTCAAGAAGTCGTTCGACGAGCTGACGGCGCCCGACCGCTTTGGCGCTGGCGTGAAGGCGACGATCTTCCAAGCGACGATCTATGACCCGACGGACGGCGAGGGGAATTTCGCCGAAGCCGGATGTCCCGGCTATCTCTCGGCGATCCCGAAGCAGCCGACGAAGGGCTTCTGGGACAACTGGAACAAGACCGCCGCCGACATCATCGCGACGTACGGCGAGAGCATCGTCACCGTCGACATTCGGACGCTGTTTCAAGGACACGGCGTCGGTCACTTCAAGGATGGGTCGAGCTGGTTCGCGCCCGACTGCATTCACCCGAATACGGCCGGGCACCTCGAGCTCTCGAAGATCTTCTTCAAGACGATCGAGCCCTGACCTTCGAGGTTCACTTGCCCGGGGCTTCTAGCGCGGCGCGGTACGCGTCGACGCATTCGTCGCAGATGCGCGCCCGCCCCGTCGTGACGATGAGCGCGACCTCGCCCTCTCGCTTCAGGCAGAAGGAGCAGCTGTTCGTCGTGCCTGGGATGCGCGTCGGCGCGTCGGCGATGACCTGAGCGCACTCACGCACGCATCGATCGCAGACGAACACCTCGCCGGCCTTTGCGTTGCGCGCGCCAAGCAATCGTTTTGCTGGCGGCGACGTTCGCTCGCATCCGGCGCATGTCGAGGAAGCGGAGGCGTCGCTCATGGGGGCGATCCTACATCACAGGCAGGCAGGGCAGTTGTTCTGCGTGCAGAGCAAGACTCGGCCGAGCTTTTCTTGCCCCTTCTGGTGCGGAGGAACGCACGCGTTGCGGCACGCGTCGTTCTTGCAGTCGCCATAACAGCGGAACAGGTGATTGCAGTCGTTGTCCGCGGCGCAGTCGATCCATTCGTCGGCGCAGGTCGTGAAGAGGCAATGCGTGCACGGGTCGGGCGCGATCTCGCACGGGCCTGGACAACGAATGCTGACGCAGTCGAGCATCTCGGAGTACATGCCGAGCGCGCCGTCGTGCATGTCGATGCAGTGTTGGTAACAGGTGGCGAAGTCACCGGCGCCGGCGTCGTAGCTGCAGTCCACCGCGCACGAACGAAGGGCGGTGCACTCCTTGTCTTGGAGACATCGCGAGCGGCTGCCGCAACACGTCTGCGTCCCGCACTTCGTGCATCGCTCTTGAACGGGCGTGGCGTCCGGTCCGGCGTCGTACGATGGGTCAGGACAATACTGCGTGAGGAGCGGGTGACTGAACTCGTCGACGCTGACCCCGCAGTGCTCGCAGCGAACACCGAGCCCGCCCGTGCGGCATTGCTCGAAGTCCAAGAACGCGGTCGTCGCCGCGCTGCCGGCGGGCGCAGGACATGCGTCGGCGCAGGCGCGATCGAGCTCGCCGGTCGCGCTCGTGGGGCAGCTGTCGACGCAATCGAGCTTTCGCGCGCACGTCGGCTCCGAACGGCACCGCGTGGTCTCCTCCACGCAGGCCTTCTTCACGCACGACGCGCACGACGACGCGCCCCACGCGTCGCCGGCATAGCTCGCCTCCGGGATGGGGCCTCCGCCGTCGGCGCTGGGTAGCGCGCTATCGCCGTCGCTCGAGCATGCTTCGAGGACACCGAGGACGATCGCGATCATCACGATGGGTGTAGCGAGCCATCGCCTTTTCGACATCCACCCCACACGGAATGTCTACAACGTGACCCGCCTCGGTCGTGTGAAAAAGTGATAGCTTCGCTCGCACACTCGACTCGGTCTCGTGGGGGTTTTGTGGCAATTGGGATGGGATTGTCTTCGAGCGACTCGGCGCGCAGGCGCAGGGAGAAGCGCGCGCGCGCGACTCCCTTCGCGCTTGGCGTCTCATGTGTGCTCGCCCATTCCCTCGTCGTTGGCTGCGGGACGCCCGACGCTCCAGCGCGCCCGCAGCTGATCATCCAGGTCGACACGGACACCGTGCTCGTCGGGCAGCTCCCGAACCAAACCGAGATCGCTCCCGCGCTTGCGGTCGACACCGTTCGTGTCGACGTCGTCGGTGACGATCGCGAAGTGAAGGACTACCGCGACTTTACTGCGCCAGACGCCCTCGATTGGCCGCTCTCGTTCGGCGTGGCCGCCGCCTCGGGCACCGTGCGCCTTCGCATTCGCGCGTTCCGAGCGTCGCTCGCGACGCGTGGCTCGCTCGGCGCCGTCAGCACGATCGAACCGCAGACCAACCTGCTCATCGACCGCCTGGTCGAGCTCCCTCAGCCCGACGCGGGGATCCGAACGGTGCGCATCACGCTCGCCGCTGCGTGCTTCGGCGCGCCGGTGTCGTTCCAGCAGCCGCTCACCACCTGCATCGATCGCAATCGACGTGCGGGGAGCCCCACCGAGAGCGTCGTCGATCTGACGAACGCCGGACCTTCTGCGCTCGCCGCCTCGCTCGTCGGCACGGCGTCCGAGGTTCGTGAGGTGCCGTGCGCGAACCCACCTCGAACGTCGGCGGTGTGCATTCGAGGTGGTCCGTCGATCCTCGGCGACATCCACCTCACGAGCTTGCTCGAGGGACCTCCGACCGCGCCGGTACGTCCCGTGATCGTGTCGCCGTTTCACATGGACCGCACCGAGTTCACGGTCGGCCGCTACCGCGCGCTCCTCAACCGAAAGAGCGTGACGGAGGAGCCGCAACCGCGGGATCCCGGAGATTTTCTGCGTTCGTATTGCACCTGGCGCGGCGCGACGACCTCCGAGGCGGACAGCTATCCGCTGAACTGCGTGAGCTTCGCCGCCGCGAAGCTCGCGTGCGAGGTCGAAGGCGGCGCGTTGCCGACCGAGGCGCAGTGGGAGCACGCGGCGCGCGGGCGAGGACGATCGTTCAACTACCCGTGGGGCGACGCCGAGCCGAAGTGCTGCTCTGCGAGCATCTCTCGTCCGCCCGTGCAGAGCGTGGGGGAGTGCTCGGGGATGGGCGTCGAGCCGGTGACCTCGCACGTCGGCAAAGGATGTGACCCCGAAGACATCTCGCCCGACGGAGTCATCGATCTCGCCGGCGGCCTTCGCGAGATCATGAACGAGGGTGGCCTGTCGTACGCCGACAGTTGTTGGTCGTCGCCCGGGCTCGTCCTCGATCCCCGCTGCAACGACGCCGCGCTTCCGCTCGGGAAGGTGAGCCGCGGCGGAGATTGGTCGGCGGGGTCGTTTCTCCTTCGCCCTGCGCTTCGCAGCACGGGCGCGTCCTCGGCCAACACGACGGGCTTTCGCTGCGTCTACAAGGACGGCAAATGAGGCGCGCCGCGGGTCTCTTCGTGCTCGGCGTCGCGCTCGGCGGCTCGTCTTGCGGCGGATCGGCCGACGCGCGTGACCAATGGACCGTCTGGATCGCGACCGACGCTCCATCACCGGCGCTCGTCGATCGCGCGCTCGTCGAGGTGGTCGACGATCAAGGCGAGCTCGCATGCGACGATTGCCGGCGTCAGCTTGGATTGCCGACCGACCCGAGCGCGTGGCCAATCTCCTTTGGCGTCGTGCCGCGCGATCCGACGAAGACGCTCCACGTGCGTGTACGCCTCTACCGCGCGCAACGCAGCGGCGCGGACGGCTTTCCCGAGTCGTTCTCTGCGATCGATCGCGTGGCCACGCTCCCGCCTGCCCGCGGCGATACGAACGTGGCGCTCACGATGCATGCAGAATGCATCGGTCTCGTGTCCAGCACGGCGACGCACGAGACGTGCAACGGTCCCGACCGCGCGATCACGGGCGAGATCACGCTGGCGGCCGGCAAGCCCGACCCGTCGTTCAAGCCAGGGACGTGGTCGCGAAGCCAACGCATCCCCTGCAATGGCGACGCGCCCGAGGGAATGATCTGTCACCCCGGAGGCTTCTTCATCCTCGGCGACGCGAAGGCGCCGTCGGCGGTCGCGACGCCTCCGCGGCCCGAGCGCTTCGTCATGGTGAAGCCGTTCGCGCTCGCCGCCCACGAGGTCACCGTCGGCACGGTGCGAGACCTCGTCAAAGCCGGAAAGATCAACGCGCCGACGACGCGTGATCCCGATCCCACCGTCAGCGACGGAGCATGCACGTACCTCGGCATGAATGACCCGAAGAACGACGCGTTCCCGGTCAACTGCGTCACCCATGACCTCGCGCTTCGGATCTGCGAGCAGCTCGGCGCGCGGCTCCCGACGGAGGCCGAGTGGGAATGGGCGGCGGGCAACCTCGAGCGCGAGTCGTTCTATTCGTGGGGCGATCGCGGCGATCCGTGTGACTTCGCCGACGTTGGGCTTGGCCGCTACGCCTACGAGGGCGCGCTCATCGAGGCCTCGCTCTGTCGTTCGAGGCCCGGCCGCGAGACGCGCAGCGCGGGCCTGCCGGCGGTGGCGTCGACCCGCGACGTCACCGAGCTTGGCGTCTTCGCCATGGGTGGTGGCGTCAGCGAGTTCGTCGCCGACCGGCTCGCTCGCTACGACGGCCCGTGCTGGTCGCCCGAGGAGCCCTTTCTCGACAATCCCACGTGCGGATCAGGGACGCTTTGGGTGATCCGGGGCTCAGCGTGGTCGGACACCCCTGGATTTGCCTCGTCCCACGAGAGGCAGGGCGTCAACTCGGTGTTCCACGGCCCAAACGTGGGGGTTCGCTGCGCCGTCTCGATGGAATGAGGGCCAAGCCGGCGGGCTCGGGCGTCTCATTGTTTAGTCAAACCACTTTCTTGGCCCACTTGGTCTACCCATGCGAACCGTCATCTGTGAGCACTGTGGCATCATCGCAAGGGGAGATCGTCGTCGGTCTCGACATTGGGACCACCAAGGTATGTGCCGTCGTCGGTGAAATTGCCGAAGACGGGATCACCATCCTTGGAGTTGGGTCGGTTCCTTGTCGCGGTCTCCGCAAAGGAATCGTCTCGAACATCGACTGGACCGTACGTTCGATCAAAGACGCGATCGAAGCGGCGCAGACGATGGCCGGTGTCGAGATTCGCACCGTCTATGCAGGCGTCGCGGG
>JBGAFW010000052.1:0-76063 GCA_044227045.1 Labilithrix sp. | reverse complement strand
TGAAGCGATTCATTTGCGTTCCTCGAAGAGCGTTCGATCGTCCGCGCTTGGCGTGGGGGTGGCTCGCGGCGTAGGCGGAGGCGCGGGCTCCGGTGCGAGGTTGGAGGGCGGCGGTGAGTACGTGGCCGCCGGGGCGGGAGGTCGCGGAGGCGGTGACCACCGCGGCGCCGCAGGTCGCGGAGCAGGCAAGGCAACGGAGGAGGGAGTCGCGGAAGCGGAAGAGGAAGAAGAAGAAGGAGAAGAAGAAGGGGAAGGGGAAGGGGAAGGGAAAGGGGAGGCCGAAGCAGCGGCAGCGGCAGCAGCAGAAGAAGAGGAAGCCGAAGGAGCCGGCGCGGCCGGCATCGTCGAAGTGAGAGAGGCGTTGTCGTCGGACGGCGAGGGCGAGGGGGCGGCCGAGGGAGCCGGCGCCACGCTGCCCACGGCGGCGGCGTTCGTGGTCGGGCTCGCGGCCGGCTCGGCGGTCGCGGGGGTGACAGCGAGGTCGGGCGACCAGCTGAGGTGATGCGAGAGCGGGCGCGCCGCGACGAGGATGCCGACGGCCGCGACCATGACGGCGCCGACGACGGAGATCAGGCGGCGGCGCCGGCGCGTGGCGCGCGACTGCGACGAGAGTCGGCGTCGAATGCGCGAGCTCGGCGAGCTCTTCGAGGAGCCGTTGCCATTGCCGATGGCGTCGTTGCTCGGGAAGCCCTGAGGTGCGTCCGAAGGCGCGCCCTGGCCGCGGACGCGCGAGGCGTCGAGCACGCGCGTGATCGCTTCGGCGCGCGCGGGCGCCGACGCGTCACCGAACGGCGCGAGCGCGTTCGCGAGCTCGGCGACGTCGGCATAGCGGTCGTTCGGATCGACCTTCAGGCACGTGAGGAGGACGTCGTCGAGGTCTTCGGGGAGATCCGGGCGCAACGTCGACGGCTTCGCGGGCGGAGAGCGAACGGCAGCGGCGTAGATGTCCCAGAGCGAGTCGCCGTCGAAGGGCGACGAGCCGACGAGCATCTCGTAGAGGATCGCGCCGAGGCCCCAGATGTCGGAGCGCGAGTCCGCTGCGGCGGCTGACTCCATCTGCTCCGGCGGCATGTAGCGTGGTGAGCCCATCACGACCTCGGGGCTCGTCAGACCGATCGCGTCTTTGGGCGAGAGCGGGGTGTCGACGCGCGAGATGCCGAAGTCGATCAGCTTGAGGCACGTGCGTCCGTCGGGGCCGCGCGTGATGAAGAGGTTCGCCGGCTTGAGATCGCGGTGCACGATGCCGAGGCCGTGCACCTCCGCGAGCGCCTCGCAGGCTTGAAGGACGTAGTCGACCGCCTCTTCGACGGTCGGCTTGTAGCCTTCGTCGAGGAGCTCGCCGAGGTCTTTGCCCTCGAGCAGCTCCATGACGAGGTAAGGGGCGCCGTCTTCCTTCGTTCCGACATCGAAGACGCGGACGACGTGCTCGCCTTTGAGGCGTGTCGCCGCGCGTGCTTCCCGCATGAAGCGCGAGACGACGCCGGGGAGCTCGCGGATCTGCGGAGAGACGATCTTGACCGCGACAGGTTGGTCGAGGCCCGTGTGGATCGCGCGGTACACCGACGCCATGCCGCCGCCGCCGAGGCAGCGCTCGATCGCATAGCGGCCGCCGAGGATCTCCCCATCACGAAGGAGCGGCTCCTGCTTGCGCGGCGACGACGAAGCCTGAGGGTGCTGATCCGTGCGAGCAGGAACCTGGGCGTTGACCTTCTCGTGTGCTGACATGGACCGCATACCTTCCAGCAGCGGACAAGATGCGAAGCTCGATCCATGTTCGATAAGCCGTATTTTCTCGGCCTTTCATGGATGCGAGCTCGTGCACAGCACCGGCCGAGTGCGCAAGATCGCCACACGTTGGCGGGGATGAGCGGGCGGAGAGTCTTCGCGACTCGGCCGCGCGCGTGAAGAAAAGCGCGTGAAGAATTTAGAGGTGCGGCGGAGTGGCCGGGGAACGCGGACTAAGGCTTCGCGACGACTTCGGGCTTGTGGGTCACGACGATGTGCCCGTGGCTTTTGTTGTCGGGGTAGCCGTAGCGGAACGTGATCGGCGTCGCCGTCTTGAACATGTCGTGGAACGCCTGCGCGTCCGCGTTGTTCGTCGTGCCGAAGGGCTCCGGCCACTCGTACTGCCCGTACACGTCTTGAACGAAGCCGAACTTCTTCGCGATGCGAGGCGGCACCCCCGTCGTGTCGGAGATCATCCAATCGGTGTGCGTCATGAGGTAGGTGCGAATGACGTTGAAGTTCGCGTCGTCCCAGAGGAGGTGACTCGCGGCCTTCGTCATCGTCGACACCTTTCCCTTGGCCTCGAGGTGCTTCAACAGACCCGGCGAGCGCTTCAGGTTTGCGTCCGAGAGGTCGAAGGCGACATGCCGGAGGACGCGGACGCCCTTCGCTGACGTGTCACCCGGCCTTCGGAACCGGATCTCGGCGTTCGCGAACGGACCCTCGCGACCTTGGTTCTTGTTCTTCGCGATGTCGTCTTCCGTGAGGTACTTGAGCGTGCCGTCGGGGTTGAACGAGAAGTAGCGGAGCGTGGTCGGCTCGAAGCCATGGATCGCGAGCGCGGCCATCGTGAACGCGACCTCGCCGGGGATCGCTCCACGCGTCTCGATGTCGAGGTTGATCGTGCGGCTATGCGCCTTCAAGAAGAGCTTGCCGAGGTGATCCCGAAGCTGCGCGAGCTCGGTCGCGAGGCGCTTGTTGTCGGCCTTGTCGATCGCGCGCACGTCGCCCGCGATCTCGAGTGAGACGGTGGTGAGCTCGAGGGCGTCCGGATACGTCGCGAGCGCGCTGACGAGGTCGCCGCCGCCGAACGGGTAGACGACGGTCGTCGGGAGCCCGGCGGGGCGAAGCTTCGCGATGAACGGACCGGCGACGTCGAGCCATTCACGCTTGTACTCCGCGTAGCCGCTCTTCAGCATGCCGCAATGCGTGTCGACGAGCTTCTTGTCGATGTGCGACGGGAGCATCGAGTCGTCTCCACCGCATCCCGCGACGTAGAACGCGCCCTGCACCTGCTTCGTGAACTGCGCGCCGACGAGAGGCTCTTCGGGCGCGGCGGGCCCAGCGTCCGCCGAGGCCGTCGCCGAGGCCGCGTCGGCGGCCGCCGAGCCGGCGTCGCTCATCGCCGCGGTCGATCCGCTCGGCGCGGGCGTGGTTGGCTTCTGCGTCGTGGTCGTCGGATCCGGCGGCTGCGAACGGCAACCCGTGACCGTGGCACCGGCCGCGCTCGCGAGGGAAAAGAGGAGCGCTGCGGTGGGAAGAAGAGAACGGCGACGGGAAAGATTCATGGGAGGTGTGGGCGGCACTTTGCCAAACGATCCGCGTGGAGGAAAGCGAGACCGCGCATGTGAATTCGAACGCGGTTGCGGACGTGATGAGGCGAAGAGGACGCAGACGGGATCAACCAGAAGCAGGGCGAGAGGGCAATAAACGGGCAGAATCTGCGCGTCCACGGACGGCATCGGACGGCTTGCCAACCGCCCGAAGCGCGCGTTATGGGAGAGCTGCCAGACCGGCCGCTGCCAAGACCAAACGCCTACCCTGGCGCTGCACTTCCCGCTCGAGCGCGGCATCCCTCCGTCGGCACAGGAGGGTGCAACCGCGAGCCCGTTTCTCTCCTCTTCGTTCCTCGAGATTGGAAAAAAATGAGCACGAGCACGAGCACGACCAGCGGTGGCGGCACGACGACCCGCGCAGACGAGGCGGACCTGCTCGCGGCGCGCAGCGAGTTCCCGACGCTCGAGAAGGGGGTGCACCTCATCAGCCACTCCCTCGGAGCGGTGCCGAAGAAGGCGCGCGTCTACGCGAACCAGTTCCTCGACGAGTGGGAGAACGAGTCGATCAACGCGTGGCACCTCTGGCTCCCTGCCGTGCGCTCGCTCGGCGATCTCGTCGGGTCGGTGCTCGGCGTCGCGCCCAACACCGTCGCGATGCTCCCGAACGTGTCGACGGTGCAGTCGTTCGTCGCGTCGTGCTTCGCGTTCGGCGACTACGCGCCGAAGAGCGGCCGGTTCAAGGGAAAAAACAAGATCGTCTACGACGATCTCAACTTCTCGACGGTGCACTACGTGTGGCGCGAGCAAGCGCGCCGCGGCGCCGAGGTGGTGGTCGTCGAGTCGCGCGACGGCATTCATCCGCCGACCGAGGAGCTCCTCGCCGCGATCGACGACAAGACGCTGATCGTCCCGATCAGCCACGTGCTCTTTCGCTCGAGCGGCATGTACGACGCGAAGCGCATCATCGATCGCGCGCACGAGGTCGGCGCGCTCGTGCTCCTCGATTGCTACCAGTCCGCCGGGACGGTGCCGCTCGATCTCGCGAAGTGGGATTGCGACATGGCGTGCGGCGGCTCCGTCAAGTGGGCGTGCGGAGGCCCTGGCGCCGCGTACCTCTACGTGAAGCCCGAGCTGCTCGAGCACCTCAGTCCGATGTCGACGGGGTGGTTTGGTCACGCCGAGCCGTTCGCGTTCGACATGGGGCCGATGCGCTACGCCGCGGACGCGTGGCGCATGATCGGCGGGACGATGGCGATCCCGGCGATCTACACCGCGCGTGCGGGCTGGGAGACGATCGCGCGGCTGGGCGTCGATCGCATCCGGAAGAAGTCGCTTCGCCAGACGCGGCTTCTCCGTGATCTCGTCGAGTCGCGCGGCTTCAAGGTGAACACGCCGCACGACGACAACGCGCGCGGCGGCACGATCTGCTTCGACTTCGACGGCGCGGACGTCGTCTCGCGCGAGCTGTCGCGACGCAAGTTCTTCCACGATTACCGCCCGCGGTGTGGCCTTCGCGTGAGCCCGCACTTCTACACGACCGACGAAGAGCTCGCGCGCTTCATGTCCGAGCTCGACGAGGTCCGCAAGAACCCGCCGAAGGACACGGGCAAAGCCGCTTATTAGGCCGTGAATGACGCCGTCTTGCCGGGCAACGGAGTAGGCAAGACGATGATTCAACGGCCGTGCAAAGGGAGACTGCCGCTCTCCTCGAACCTCCTCTTCGGCTGCGCGCTCCTCCTCGCGACGCCGGTCCTTCATGCCGAAGAGCCGGGCGGTCGGGCGAGCACGAGCGCGAGCGCTTCTTCTGGCGAAGAAGCAAAGCTGGCGCGCATCGAGATGCACGCCGCGATCGCGCGGATGCAATCGACATCCCACTACGTCCGCGATCTCTTGCGTGACGCGCGGCGCCGGGGCGTCCCTCGCCAGATCGCATGCGCCGACGAAGCGCTGAGCCGCGCGGACGTCGCGCATCGCTCGGCGCGCGCGCAAGAGAGCGAAGCGCTCGCGAGCTACGCACGAAACGACCTCGCGTCTGCCCGCGCCGCGCGCGTTCGCATCGCCGAGCTCGAGGAGGCGCAGCGGCTCGCGGCGCGCGACGGGACGGCGTGCCTACCGCAGAGCCCGAACATCGCGCGGAGCTCGATGAAGTCCGAGCCTACGACGCTCGTGCGCCTCGTCATTGATCCGAAGATCCCGCCGGAGCGTTGAACGCGAAGGGATCGCGCGCAGGTCAGCGCGTGCCCCAGACGGGCGCGCGCCGCTCGAACCACGCGTCGACGGCGTCGCGATGATCGGGGCCGCTCCACGTGTCGATGAACGCCTCGCGCTCGAGCGAGCGGACGTCGCGTGAGGTGGCCACCGTCTCGCGCAAGAGGCGCTTCATCTCGGCGATCGCCTTCGGTGAGCCGAGCGCGATGTCGCTCGCCCACGCCAGCGCGGTGGTCTTCGCGAGGCCGTTCTCCGTCACCTCGTCGATGAGGCGAAGGAGCTTGGCCTCGGCGGCGTTGACTTCGTGTGCACTATACAACAACCGCGCCGCCGCGCCGGGACCGACGAGCGCGACGAGGCGGGGGACTGTACCCCAAGCCGTGGTCACGCCCATGCGCACCTGCTTGAAGCCGATGCGGGCGCGCACGTCGGCGACGCGCATATCGCACGCGACCGCGAGCTCGGCGCCGCCGCCGATCGCGGGGCCGGGGAGGGCGGCGATGACGGGGAACGGAAGCTCTGCGATCGCGTTCGTGAGCTCGTAGCCGGCGTCGCTGAGCCGCTCGGCGTCTTGTGGCGAGTGGCGATCGCGGAGCTCGCGGAGGTCGCCGCCCGAGACGAAGACGTGGCCTTCGCCCGTGATGACGGCGGCGCGGAGATCGCGATCGCTCGCGGCTTCACGGATCGCGAACGAGAGCGCGTCGAGCGTGGCGTGATCGAGCGCGTTCTTGGCCTGCGGGCGATCGATCGTCCAGAGGATGACGTTCGAGTGACGTTCGACTTTGAGCATCGTCGGAGTGGTGTGGCGAGCGGACGTTAGCTGCCCGCGCGGCGGCGCGGCGGAAGGGCGCTCGTGCGCACGAGGTCGACGGGGCGAAGGCGGGTGGTGCGCTGCTCGCCCTCGACGACGGGGTCACCCTTCCGGCGCTTCTTGCGGCGCGCGAGGAACTTCTCCGCGTGCGCGATGATTGCCCCGGCCACGTCCGAGCCGCTCGTGCGCTCGATGCCCTCGAGCCCAGGCGAGCTGTTGATCTCGAGGATCTTCGGCCCGTCGCGGCCCTGCAGCATGTCGACGCCCGCGACCTCGAGGCCCATGACCTTCGCCGCAGCGATCGCCGCGACGCGGTACTGCTTGGGCAGGTCGACGCGCACGCCGAGCCCCCCGCGATGGAGGTTCGAGCGGAACTCGCCCTTCTTGGCCTGACGTCGCATCGCGGCGATGACACGACCGCCGACGACGATCGCGCGGTAGTCGCGACCCTTCGACTCGGCGATGTACTCCTGGAGGATGATGTCCTGGCCCATCGCCCAGAGCGTCTCGAGCAGGGACGTCACAGCTTGTGGCGTGTCGGCGATCATCGTCCCGATGCCCTGGGTGCCTTGGTGAAGCTTGACGATCGCAGGTGTGCCGCCGATGAAGTCGAGCGCCGCATCGACGGAGTCGGGGGTGCGGGCGCAGACCGTCTTCGGGACATCGATGTCCTTCTTCGTGAGCAGTTGCATCGCGCGGAGCTTGTCGCGCGAGCGTGCGATCGCGATCGCGTTGTTGAGGACGGGGATGCCCATCATGTCGAACTGGCGAACGACCGCGAGCCCGTAGTTCGTGATCGAGGCGCCGATGCGCGGAAGGACGAGGTCGACCGGCGGCAGCAGCTTGTCGCCGAGAAACATCGCGGGGCGACCACGGGAGATGACCACTTGGAAGTGGAGTGGGTCCGCGACGGTCACCACGTGTCCGCGCGAGCGCGCCGCGAGCACGAGTCGACTCGTCGAATAGAGACCGGCATTTCGAGAGAGAACGAGCAGTCGCATGTGTGGTCGAGCTTTTCCGGGCGTTACGCCGACGCACGAGACTCCGTCGGAGGCACGAGAGGAGCGTAGGTACCAGCCGGCGTCCACAGTCTTCGCGCCGCTTCTTTCGGAGCGGGCCGAATGGCTGAGTTAAGTTACGAAAAAGCCTTGAAAGCTCAATTCGTTAGCGCTGAGATTTGATCCGAATTCTCGTCGTTTTCGTCGGTGCTTCGGAGGTCGCTCTCACGTCCCTCGACCGGGGCGGCTTCCGCCTCGCTCGGCCGCATGACACGCGGTCGAGGAGGCTCGGGCTCGCGGCGGGCGGCGGTGGTCACGAACAGGTGTGCCGGTGTTGCCACGGCGATGGCAGCGGGATCACGGTGCACCTCGCGCGAGCGCGGCCACACCACCACCGCTGCGAGGAGCAGCAGCGCGGAAAGCCGCCAGACGAGGTGAGCACGACGAGACATCGTCTTCTCTTCGATGCACTCCGTATGCCTCGCCTCGACCACGCCGAACCGCCTTGCTGCCTACCGATCAACGGCGAGCCCCAGTTGAAAATAAAGGGGCGTTTCCGGGTTTCACGTAGGTCCGGCCTCGTTCGGAGAGTAGACCTCCGCGCGAACGACCGGCATGGGCTGTCTCCAAGCGGCCACGTGTCGGGTTTGGCAGCACGCGCAGGGCGAACGGGAGTCCTCGCTTGAGGTCGCGAGACATCGCGGACGGCTCCGCTTTTGGCCGAGTCGTGCTCGCGGGAAGCCAGAGCCCCTGGTAGGTTCTCGTCGACAGGCAGGCATGCGTACCGCACCCGAAAAAAACACCCCAAACGACGAGATCGACCTCGATCTCCCGGCCCTCGACGGCGAAGACGACCATGCCGCCACCGACGACGACGGGAGCCACCATCACGACGGAATGGACCTCGGCGAGGAGGGGGGCAAGAACGCGCTCGACGACGCGACGGGGGAAGACGGCCCGCTCGATGAGCTCGAGGTCGAGGGCACCGAGGCGGGGTGGCTCGTCGACGCAGAGAACGCCGGCTCGCTCGACGTCGGCCCATTCGACGTGGCGCTCGAGCCCGAGGGCAAGGTGCTCGTCGATGACGAGGCCGATCCTTCGGGGAGCCCGGACGACCTGATCTCGGCCGGGGACGAGACCTACGTCGCCGACTCGGGGGAAGAGGGGCCGACCGACGACGACGAGGAGCTTCGCGAGGAAGACCTGCCGGCGCTCGACGCGGACGAGGACGGCGACGTCCCGGACGAGGACCTCTTCGACCGCGGGCTGCTCGGCACCGACGAGGACCTCCGGTGGGACGATCGCGCCTGGGCACGAGCGCCCGACGCGATCGCGGCGACTCCGTCGGACGAGGCGGAGGACAGCGGCGTGCTCGCCGTACCGGGCGACGACGCCGAGAAGAGCCCGCGGGACGCGGCGTGGAAGCGCCTCGACGAGAGCGGTCGCGTGATGGCGGCGGCGTTCGTGCCCGGCGACAGCGTCGCAGTCGCCCTCTCGTCGTCGGATCGATCGCGCGCGTACATCGTGCGCATTCGTCCGGACGGAGAGGCGCGGATCATCGCCGAGATCGATCCCAACGCCGCGAGGAAGGCGGTTGGTGGGCCTCGTGACGAAGAGGACGAAGAAGGCACGGTCTGCACCGTGTCGTTCGTTCGCTGGGACGCCGCGCGTGGCTGCCTGTTCGTCGGTGGAAACTTCGGCGTCGAAGCGTACCGGCCCGTATTACAGTAGGCAGCCGCATGGCTGTCATCGTCCAGAAGTACGGCGGCTCCTCGGTCGCCGATGTGCAGAAGATCGCCCAGGTCGCGGACCGCGTCGTCGCGGCGAAGCGAGCAGGGAACGATGTCGTCGTCGTCGTCAGCGCGATGGGCAAGACGACCGACGAGCTCATCACGCTCGCGCGTCGCTCGGCGGCGACGTCCAAGTCGGAGCCTGCGAGCGCCGCCGCGGGCGGTGAGCCACCGCGTCGCGAGCTCGACATGCTCGTATCGACCGGCGAGCGCGTGACCATGGCGCTCCTCTCGATCGCGATCCATGCGCGTGGCCTCGACGCGATCAGCTTCACCGGCAGCCAGTCGGGCATCCTCACGAACGATCGCCACTTCGACGCACGCATCATCGAGGTCCGGCCTCATCGCATCGAGGACGAGCTCGCGCGCGGCAAGATCGTCATCGTCGCGGGCTACCAGGGCATGAGCTACAAGCGCGAGATCACGACGCTCGGTCGCGGCGGCTCGGACACCACCGCCGTCGCCCTCGCCGCGGCCCTCGGCGCGGAGCGATGCGAGATCTACAGCGACGTCGACGGGGTCTACACCGCCGATCCGCGCGTCGTCCCCGAGACGCGACATCTCGCCGAGCTCGACCTCGCGATGCTCGCCGAAATGGCCGAGGCGGGCGCCAAGGTGGTGAACGCGCAAGCCGTCGAGTGGGCGAGACGCAACAAGGTCGCGATCGTCGCGCGAAAGACGAGCGACCCGATCCAAGGACCAAGCCGCGAGACCGTCGCGCGCGACTTCGATGACGTCGAGATCACGCGCACGAACGACGACGCGCGAAACGTGCGGGCGATCGTCGGCGCGAACAACGTCATGCTCGCGCAGATGGCGATGGGCAACCTTACGGGGCTCCTCGACGCGGCGGCGACCCTCGAGCTCTCGGTGGGTGACGTCGTGTGCGCGGGTGACGACGCGTTCGTGCACATCCCACTCCTCAACGTTCCGGATTGGAAGCGTTGCGCGCGCGAGATCGATCGCGTCACGGGCGGCTCGGTCGGCTTCATGGGGCCGTACTCGGTCGTCAGCGTCGTGGGCTACGGCCTCACGGGAGCGAGCGGCGCGCTCGGCCAGATGCTCGCCGTCCTCGAGAAGGCGAAGGCGCCCGTCCTCGCGCTCACCGCAGGGCCGCTCCGCATCTCGGCGACGATTGATCCGTCGGGCCTCGACGACGCGCAGCGTGCGCTTCACGCCGCGTTCGTCGGCTGATCGTCAGCGGCGCTTCACCGACTACACTCCGCCGCGCTTTGCGATCGTGCTGACGGTCCGGCGAAGTCCCTGCGCGTCCGGCGGGTTCGCGGCCGGATCGGCGCCGCCGACGAGGATGACGAGCGCGCGCACCATCGTGCGGGCCTCGTGGAGGAGCGTCGAGTCTTGCGCTGCCTCCGCGCGAACGGCGATGCGTCTCCACACCGAGAGCTGCGCGGGCACGAGCCCGTCCTCGCCGTACCACGATGCGAGCACGCGAAGCGCTGCGACGTCGTCCTCGAGCCCGGTGAGGAGATCTTGGATCGCCTCGGCGTTGGCGCCGAGCGCACGCCGGACGTAGGCGCGTGCGTTTCGCGCCGCGCGCAGCTGCGGGAGGTGCTCGAGCGCCACCGTGTAGACGCGCTCGGCCTCGCGGAGGTCGCCGCGGCGCGCGCGAAGGTTGCCGAGCCCGAGGTACGCCTCCTCGCACGTCGGATCGAGCGAGAGCGCCTCCATGTACCGGCGGAGCGCGAGGTCTTCTTGATGAGCGACCTCGTGAGCGAGGACAATCCGCCTCAGGACCATTCAAGAAGTATAGGCTATCGAACGAAGGGAGCACGGCGGGCGTGTGGTCGCCGCGAAAGAGGCTAAATCTCGAGGACATTGGCGGGCCGACCGCCATCGACGTCCTCGCGCGGGTCGCCTCGCCAAACGACGTCGTCAGCCCGATCACGGGGGCACGTGGGGCGTGCATCCGCGTCGAGGTGTTCGAACGTCGCGACCCGAGCGCGCCCGTTCGCCCCGATGAGCTTCTCGGCACGGTCGTCCTCGGCGATCTCGTGTCGGTCTCGATCGATCTCGAGGGGCACGAGGTGACGACCACCTCGGTCGACGTCGTCGTGCGCCGCGCCGAGCTGCGGTTCACCTCGCCAGCGACGAGCCCCGAGGTCCTCGAGATGGCCGCTCCCGAGCTCGTGCCCATCCTCCGAACGCAGCGCGGAGGCGGCGTGATCTTCTACGCCGAGCGGCGGATTCGCTGCGGTGAGGACCTTCGGCTTCGCGCGGTCGTCGAGCGCGGGGCGAGCGCTGATCGACGCGAGCGCGGAGCTCGCTTGATCCTCCGCGACGACCTCGCGCCGGTCGTGCTCGACGAGGTGCTCCCGGCCGGATGAGCGAAGCTCACTCCACCTTCTCCGACCTCCGGGGCGCGGGGCGGTCCACTCCCGCCTTCGGCTTCGGCGGCGGAGGCGGGATGGACGAGTCGCGTTCGCGTCGCGCTTGCACCTTCTCGCAGGCGAGACGGTCGAACTCACGTTGCAGCTCGTTGAGCTCCTCCTCGGTGAGCTCTTCGAGCGCCATCATGCGATTGCGCGCGTGTTTGTTCGCCAAGATGAGCTCGTCGAGCTTCAAGTGAATCGCGTGCGAGTCTCGGTTCTGCGTGTTCTGGATGAGGAACACCATCAGGAACGTCACGATCGTCGTCCCGGTGTTGATGACGAGCTGCCACGTGTCCGAGAAATGGAAGATGGACCCGCTCAAGCCCCAGAGCACGACGATCGTAAGCGCGATCGTGAACGACCATGGCGACCCGACAGCGTGCGCGGTGCGGCTCGCGATCTTCCGAAAAATCTCCCCGGACGTCGACTTGGAAGAGTAGAGATCCCGCGGCTTCTTCAGGGAGAACATCGGATGCTGTTGTAAACTGCAACCATCGTTCCCGCGTTCGTGCTGCGGTCTTTGCGTGCCGTCACGTGGCGTGCGAGACGGGGATCGCACCCGATGCGCGGTCGATGCACACTTTGCGTTCGCCGAGCAGCCGCGACGAGCAGCTCTCGTTCGCGATCGCCGCGAGGCAGTCTTTGAAGCCTGCGCGTTGCGCAGCAGGCGCGCATTCCCAGCGATCGATGTTCATCTTCGCGGGCTCGCGAAGCTCGCTGATGCACGATGCCTCGCGCTCGCTCAGCACCTCGGTCGACAGTTGGAAGGTGGCGTCGTGGCACGTGATGTCGTGGCGACACAGCGCGGTCGCGAGCTGCTCGGCCGCGACGTTCGTCTCGAGCGCTTCGGGGTGGTCCGCGTTCGCGCCCGTGACGCGGACGCCATTCGTGCTTCCGCTGTGGATCTCTGCCGTTCCGACGGCGCGCCCATCGTCGTGCTTGCACGCCCCAAGGGTCACGAGTGTGGCAGGGTAGAGCATCGCGAGCGCGACTCTCGTGAGCTTGGACGTACGGGGCGATTGGCGGAACATCTCGAGGTCTCTCTTCGTGGGTTGGGTATCGCCCCCACCGCTGCAGACCGCGCGCCATCTCTCTGCGGCGTGGTCTCTCAGGCGAGCGACGCCGCAGCGAGGCCTAGAATGTGGCGCGTGCGTTCAGGGCGACCAACCGACGCGCACGCGGTCGATCGTCACGTTCGGGACGACGATCGCGACGCCGCGCTCCGGGCCGACGAAGTGCGCCTCTTCGAGGTGGATCGACGCTTGGTATTCGCTCGTCGACGACGCGCTCGGAAGGAGCTCGATCGTGAGCGTGCCCGCCTCTGCGACCCACTGTGTTCGCGAGAGGCTGGGCCCGGGGGAGGCGCCGCTGCAGTACTGGCTCGACGGTGGCGCGGCGTCGTAGACGTCGACGAAGACGACGACGCCGTCTGGGGTGCTGCCGAGATCGATCTGCTTCGGCGTGTTCAAGGTCAGACCTTGCAGCGCCTTGTCGACCTCGATCCCCATCCACTGAGTCCCGTCATCGCTCGCGCGGTAGAGCGTGATGTCTTTGCATCCGGTCGACGCGCCCGTGAACGTGGGCTGCGGGATCGCGCGCGGGACGTTGTCGGGGGACGACGGAGGGGTCGTGGTGGTCGCTGGCGGGTTCTTGTCCTGACGTCCGGGCGTGGGGTCAGCGTCTGCGCCGCCGCATGAGGACGTGAGCAAGAGCGCGAAGAGAACGCCCGACCATGGGATCCGACGACGAGGCACCTGGCAGGCTCATCCACGGCGCATGCCAGGATGAATCGCTCGAAAAACAAGGCACTTCGTGAGAAAGAGCTCGGATCCGCGAGGCGCGTCGCGGACCAATCTGTGCCACCGTTGGCTCAAGATCGGACGCGGATCTGACCCACGAAGGTCACTCGACGCCGCCCGTCGCGGGGAGCCGCTCGACGTCGTTCGCGAGGATCACCACCGCGGCGCCGCCCATGTCGCTTGCGCCGGCGAGGAGGTCGCCGGTGATCCGAACACGCGCGCCGACGAGCGGACGTAAGTCACCACCCGCCGACGCGACGAAGACCTCGGCGATGTACGACGCGTGCTCGAGCCCGACGATGCAGCGCGGACGCGCGAGGCGAAGCACGAGGGACGGCGCGGCTCCGTGCTTCGCGCCGTCCCCTTCGGCGATCTGGAGTGTTCCTTCGACGCTCGACGGATGACCGCCGAAGTCGGGTTGAACGACGAGGCAGTCACGCGGTGGAGACGACGACGGAGGCGCGCTCGACGCGAAGGGCGCGCTCGACGATGAAGAGCGGTCGCTCGCCGGCGCGGCCGTGCTTGGCGCTTTCGGTTCGGCGCAGGCGACGAGCGCGAGGGTCGCGAGGGTCGCGAGCGCGAGCCACTTCTTCGCCGTGGGCATGCACGCCAGCGCGCCGTTCATCTTGCCTGACGCTAACATGGTGCGCGAAGAGCAGGGCACGATGACGACGGCGAGATCGCGGGTGGGGCTTGGTTGCATGCGGCTCGTCGTCGATGAGACGCGTGACCAGGCTTCTTCCTTGGGGTCTTCGTCGAGCCGTCACGAGACGGCCGCCGCCACGATCGATGTCGCGATCGACGAGGGCGCGCGCTGGCTCGATACGGCGCGGGCCTATGGATCGAACGAGCAGCTCGTCGCGTCGGTGGCCCTTCGGCGTACGGACGTCCCCGATCTGAAGGTCATCACGAAGTGCGGGATGGCGCGGCCCGAGGGGAGGTGGGAGCCGGATGGGCGCGCGTCCTCGATCCTCCACGACGCGCGGCGAAGCCTGAAGGAGCTCGGCGATCGACCGCCGGATCTGCTCCTACTTCACGTTCCGGATCCAAAGGTGGCGTTCGAGACGAGCCTGCGTGCGCTCGCGCGAGCCCGTGACGACGGCCTCACCCGCGCGATCGGCCTCTCCAACGTGACGCGGCGCCAGCTCGACGCCGCCGAAGCCGTGCTCGGCGAAGGTGCGATCGAAGGCGTCGAGGTCGCGCTCGGCGCCTACGACGACGCGGCAGCGCGAGGGGGAGTGCTTGCATGGTGCAAGGATCGCGGCGTCCCGCTCTTTGCCTATTCGGTGCTCGGCGGCGTGGCGAAGGCGAAGGAGCGGCTCGCGCGCGACACGGCGCTTCGTCTCGTCGCGAAGCGTCATGACGTGGGGCCTGCCGAGATCATGATCGCGTACCTGCTCGCGGTCGATCCCGTCATCGTACCCATCGTGGGCGCGCGCACGCCGGAGACGGCGCGGCGAAGCATCGGCGTGGCGCGCCTGGTCAAGCTCGAGGACGAAGACCTCACGGCGCTCGACGCACGCTTCCCCGGCCTCGCGATGTCGCGAAGGCCTGTGCGATCACCCTCGCCGGAGACCGCGACGGCCGACGTGGTGATCCTGATGGGCGTCACCGGTTCTGGAAAGTCGCGGCTCGCGGAAGAATGGACGTCGCGTGGCTACGAGCGCCTGAACCGTGACACGCTCGGCGGGACGCTCGCGCAGACCGCGCGAAGGCTAGGGGAGCTCCTCGACAAGGGCGTCACGCGCGTCGTGCTCGACAACACGTACGTCACGCGCGCCTCACGGAGCGAGGTCATCCGCGTCGCGCACGCCCGAGGGGCGCTCGTGCGCTGCATCCACGTGGATACGCCTCCGCACGAGGCGCAGTGGAACATCACGTGGCGCATGCTCGAGAAGCACGGCGAGCTGCTCGGCGGCGCGGAGCTCATCAAGCGCGCGCGGGTCGACGCGAACCTCGTGGGGCCGAACGTGCTCTCGCAAATGGAGCGAAAGATCGAGCGACCCACCGAAGACGAGGGCTTCGCGTCGATCGAGACCCTCCGCTTCACGCGCGTCTTCGAGGGTGAGAAGGCAGGCGTCGCGCTCCCGCTGGAGCTCGTGCTCCGCGAGAGCCAAGGCGTCGTGAGCCTCCGCGAAGACGCGCTCGCGACGCTCGAGCAAATCCCGCCCGATGTTCCGACGCTGCTGTTCGGATGGAAGCCAGGCGCAACGGATGCGTGGCGGCTTCGCGCCGAGGAGGCGCTTCGCGCGATCAAGCTGCCGGGCATCGAAACCGGGCGGCGCGAGACGATCGAGCTTTCGATTTGCAGCCACGCCGCCGGCGCGCCGACGTGCTGGTGCCGGCCTCCGCTCCCGGGGCTCTGGCTCGCGTTTCAGCGACGTCACCGGATCGATCCGCGCCTCAGCCTCTTCCTGACGGTGACGCCAACCCACAAAACGATGGCGAAGAACCTCGGCATCAAAGCGATTCCATGAGATCCTCACGCCGGCTCTTCGCGATCGCGAGATCGATCACCGGTCACTGCCCGCATGGACATCATCGAACGGATTAGCAGCCTCACCGGCGTCTCGACGGACTCGCTCGGCCGTATCCTCGGTACCCTCGCCGTCATCCTCGGATGGATCCTCGTCGGTCGCGTGAGCAAGCGCGTGGTCACGCGAGCGGTCGACGATCCGGCGTCACGATTCCAGATGTCGCGCGTGACGGGCTATATCATCGGCGGCCTCGCCGTCCTGATCGTCGCGCGCCTCTGGATCCAAGGCATCGCCGGCATCGCGACGTACTTCGGCCTCCTCTCCGCCGGCATCGCGATCGCGCTTCAAGATCCGCTGACGAACCTCGCCGGGTGGCTCTACATCCTGATCCGGCGGCCGTTCCGCGTGGGCGATCGCATCCAGCTCGGGACGAACGCGGGCGACGTCGTCACGCCGATCAGGGGACAGGCCGCATCCTCCACGTCCCGAACGGCCTCGTGTTCAAGAACGCGATCGCGAACTACGACGAGGCGTTCGGCTACATCTGGAACGAGCTCGAGGTGACGGTCACGTTCGAGAGCGACTGGCGCAAGGCGAAGGCGGCGCTCGATGAGATCCTCCATGCGCAGGCCGACAAGATCGACGCCCACGTCCGAAAGCGCATCGACGATGCCGCGCACACGCTCCACATCAAGTTCCCGAAGCTCACCCCCGTGGTCTGGACGAACGTCGTCGACAGCGGAGTGCGCTTGACGATGCGCTACCTCTGCAAGGCACGCGCGCGACGCAGCTCGTCGACGGAGATCTGGGAGAAGGTGCTCGACGCGTTCGCCCAAATGGACGACGTCGACTTCGCCTACCCGACGACGCGCCGCTTCGACAACGCGTTCGAAGGCAAGGTGGGTGCCCGCGCCGAACGCGATGGGAACCCGTCCAAGCCCCCGCGATCGCCCTAAAAATACGGCATTCAGGGAAAGCTCGTCACGAATCGCCGGGCGCGGACGACGTTCCCGTATGCACACGATGTCTCGGCTTCTCGCGCTCCTCCTCGCGCCTGCGATCGCCCTTGGTTGCTCGGTCTCCGAGGGTCACGCCAATGCCGCGCCGCCCGCGCTTCAGGTCCCGCAGACGAACGCTTCGGCCACGATCGAGCCGCTCGGACCCGTCCCGGTCGTGTATCCGTGGGGCCCGAGCGCCACGGCGGCCAGCTTGGACAACCGCCTCGACGGTCGCTTTCGCTCGCCGCCTCCCGGATTCGCTCGGGTGACGAATCCGTCGGGAAGCTTCGGCGAGTTTCTGCGTACGTTGCCGCTTCAGCCCGAGGGGGCGCCTGTCGTCGACTTTCGCGGGACGAAGCTCTACGCCGACGGCAAGCACGAGAACATCGTCGCGGTGGCCGATCTCGACATCGGGAGCAAAGACCTCCAGCACTGCGCCGACGTCATCCTTCGCCTCCACGCCGAGTGGCGCTACGGCAAGGGCGAGCGAGACATTCGCTACAAGGCCGTGTCGGGCCAGACGCTCTCGTACCGCGGTTGGATGAACGGCGATCGCTCTCGCATCGAAGGAAAGAGCATGGTGATCCGCCATGCCGCGGCGGCGCACAAAGACGATCACGACCTCTTTCGCGGATGGCTCGACGACGTCTTCTCGTGGGCAGGCACAGCGTCGCTCGAGCGTGACGCGCCGAAGGTCGCGCGGGTCGACCTCGCGCCGGGCGACTTCTTCGTGATGAGCGGGTCACCGTTCGGCCATGCCGTCCTCATCCTCGACGTCGCCAAGGACGACAAGGGGCGAACGGCGCTCCTCCTCGGACAGAGCTACATGCCCGCGCAGAGCTTCCAGATCCTTCGTCCTGCCGCGGCGGGTTCGGCGTGGTTCATCGTCGAGCCCACCGACACCGAGGTGGCGACGCCGTTCTGGAAGCCGTTTCCGATGAGCTCGCTTCGTCGCTTGTGATGCGTCTCTGCTTGGTCGCCTGCACGCCACCAAAGGATCCCGACTCGAATGCGAATGCGAACACGTGCCGTAGGCGTGCTCTTGACCGCGCTCGGCTTCACGATGGCGGGCGCGACGAGCGAGGCGGCTCCGGCGCCGGCCGCTCGCCCGGCGAAGCCGAAGCCCGCGCGCTTCGCCGATACGCCGTGCGCGGGATGTCGCGCGGTGCTGCCGCCTCCTTCGGGTGATCCCACCGCGCCCATACCGCTCCTCGTCGTCCTTCATGGCGACTGGGGGCTCGGGCCCGGCGACATGCTCGCGTCGTGGGAGCGGCATGCCCTCGCGAAGGGCGTCGGCGTCCTCGCGCTTCAATGCCCGCGCGATCAGGGATGCAAAGGAAGCTGGTGGCAGTGGAACGGCGAGCCCTCGTGGGTGACCGCGCAAGTGGACGCGCTCGCGACGTCGTCGAAGCGCGCGTTCGATCGCGATCGACTCTTTTTGGCGGGCTGGTCCGGCGGCGCCACGTACATCGGCCTTCGCGCCCAAACCCTCGAGCGTACGTTCGCTGGTCTCGTCTACCACGGCGGCGGGATGGCGCCGTTCGATAGCACGTGCCATGCGCAGGGCTCCGCCTTCTTCCTCACCGGGACCGGCAATCCACTTCACAGCCACGTCGTCGGCCTGAGGCGCTTTCACGAAGCGTGCAACGACGACGTGACGTGGAAGGTGCTCCCTGGCGCCGACCACACCGCCGAGTGGAAGGCGCTCGACGCCCACGGCGGCGCGATCGTCGACTGGCTCTTGACGAAGCGTCGCGCGTCGCTCAAGGCCGCGGTCTCCGAACGAGAGCCCGCGCGCTAGAACTCCGGCGCTTCGTCGGGAGGGACGGCGGCCTGGAACGAGTCGAGACCGTTGACGAGCTCGTCGAGCAAGAGCGTCCCGTTCATGGATTGGAGCACGGCGTACTCCTCGAGGATCTCGGTGACCTTCGCGTGCTGCGCGTCGTCGAGCATCGGCTCGAGCTCGCGAAGGAGCGCGAGGATGCGGTTCTTCTGCTCGGCCACCTCGTGCGCTTCGATGCGTCCGTCTTCCATCGCGCGCTTCCAGCTCTCACGGCGCGACGCGCTCCCTTCGAAGAGCATGCTCTTCTTTCCGTCGGGAGAATCGGGTTCAGGGGCAGCTTCGAACCAAGAGCGACGCATCTCTGCATCTTAGGGAGGGATCGCGCCTCGCGCAGACGGAATTCGGCACCCCGAAACGCGTCAGAAAGCGCGGCCATCGGCGTCAACCAGGAGTCCACGGCCAACCATGCGCATCGTCGCCCTCGCAGACACGCATCTCTTTCATCGTGAGCTCGTCGTACCCGACGGGGACGTGTTCGTTCATGCCGGCGACATGTGTCGCGGAGGCAGCCTCGACGAGATGGCCGAGGCCGCCGCGTTCGTGCGCGCGCAGCCCCATCGCTTCAAGGTGGTCATCGCGGGCAACCACGATTGGGCCTTCGCCGAGGGCTCACGAGCGGAGGCGCGCGCGCTCTTCGGCGACGAGGTCCTGTACCTCGAAGACTCGGGATGCGTGATCGAGGGGCTCCGGTTTTGGGGATCGCCGTGGCAGCCGGAGTTTCATCAATGGGCCTTCAACCTGCCGCGTGGCGAGGCGCTCGCGCGGAAGTGGGCGCTCATCCCGCAGGGGACGGACGTCCTCATCACGCACGGGCCGCCGCTCGGGTTCGGTGACCGATCGTCGATGGCAGGCCGGCACGGTTGCGCCGATCTTCGCGCCCGCGTCCTCGAGCTCGCGCCCGCGCTTCATCTCTTCGGGCACATCCACGAAGACGGCGGCGTCGGCCATGCGGGCGGCGTGACGTTCGCGAACGTGACGACGTGGGAATGCGAGCGGCCGCCCACCGTGATCGATGTCGACCGATCCGCCGATGGCCGCGTCATCGTTACGCCCCGCGTCGTCGCAGCGCGCGAAATGAGGGCTGCACGAAGGACGTGAGCCAAGGGCCCGGGACGCGGCTGCCATGGGGTTCGCGCGCGATCCACTCACGGGAGACCGGAAAAATAGGCCTCTCCCGCAGAGGCGGGCCCCGGCGCGCCGATTGCTGTCGTTCGGGGTGCTCGCCATGAAGATCAAGACCAAGACGCCGAAGAAGACCACGCCTCGCACACGACTCGCCTTTGCGCTGCCCCTCACGCTCACGCTCACGGCCGCAGGGCTCGCGGCCGGTAGCCTCCATTGCGGCGGCGGGACCAACCCCGTCACCAACCCTCCACCGCCGGCGGGCGACGGCGGCGTCGAAGCCGCGGTCACGGGCGACGGCGGCTACTACGAGACCGAGCAGCCGAAGCCGCTCATCCCCGCGAACAAGGTCGACCTCCTCTTCGTCGTCGACAACTCCGCGAGCATGGGCGACAAGCAGGGCGGCGCCGTGCTCGAGCACGCGCCCGTCCACGATCTTCACGTCGGCGTCATCTCGACGTCGCTCGGCAACTTCGGTGGTGACGTCTGCGACTCGCGGGCCAACGCACGCGCCAACGATCAGGCGCATCTCTTGAACGTGAAGAAGGGCGGGGGAGTCGTCACCGGCGCCGAAGGCGGCTTCCTCTCGTTTGGCCCGGGCGGCATCAGCAACATCACCGAGCTCGAGACGTCGGCGATGGACATCATCGTCGGTGTCGAGCAGACCGGATGCGGGCTCGAGGCCCAACTCGAGAGCATGTACCGCTTCCTCGCGCAGCCCGATCCGCCGGCCGACATCGTCGTGAACGACAAAGGGCAGGCCGAGTACAGGGGCGTCGACTACGCGCTCCTCAAGCAACGAAAGGCGTTCCTTCGTCCCGACTCCGCCGTCGCGGTCGTCATGATCACCGACGAGGACGACTCGAGCCCCGACCCGCGCAGCATGCAGGGCCAGGGCTGGGCATTCTCGGCGAAGACGTTCCCTGGCTCGAGCGTCATCCGCGTCAACCCGAAGGCGGGCACCACCGCGCCGCGCGGGACGAGCGCGTGCGCGGCGGCGCCTGGATCTCCGCAGTGCACGTCGTGCGGGTTCGCGAGCCTCTGCGACGCGACCGACCCGGCATGCCTCGCGATCAAGAACGACACGGTGTGCAAGACGAGCCCCGTAGCAGGCCAGTCCGGTCCAGGCTTCGACGGGTACTTTGGTCCGACGGACGACGAGCTGAACGTGCGCTACCAGCGCATGAAGAAGCGCTACGGCGTCGACCCCCAGTTCCCGATCGAGCGTTACGTGCGCGCGCTCACGAATCGCCGGACGCCCAACCGCGACGGCGAGCACAAGACGTCGCAGGATGGCACCGTCGAGACGGCCTACGAGCACGCGCCGACGTGCACGAACCCGCTCTTCGCGGCCAACCTTCCGGAGAAAGAAGGCGATGAGCTCTGCAAGCTCGGCGAGAACAGCCGCTCCGCCGAGCTCGTCTTCTTCGCGCTCATCGGCGGCGTGCCGAGCTCGCTCCTCGCGCCCGCGCCGGATTGGACGAAGATCCTCGGCGCGAACCCCGCCGCCTACGACGAGACGGGCATCGACGCGCACATGGTCCAGTCGATCACTCCGCGCGCTGGGCTGGCGCCGCCAGCGGCCCGATCGGACAACGGCCCCGACCCGATTCACGGCCGTGAGTGGGACACCGCAGGCCGCGACTTGCAGTATGCCTGCACCTTCGCGCTGCCCACGCCGCGCTCGTGCGTCGCGAACGACGTCTCGTGCGACTGCAGTCCTGACTTCGCGCCGGATGCGGGCGCGCCGCCGCTCTGCCAAGGCAACGATCAGGTGCGCGGCAAGGCGTACCCGACGATCCGAGAGCTTCGCGTCGCCAAGGACCTCGGCAACCGCGCGGTCGTCGCGTCGATCTGCACGCCCGAGTCCGAGGGAGGCTATGGTCCGCTCCTCGACAGCCTCGCCACGCGCATGGCGGGATCGATCGTGAAGAACTGACGCGGCCTCGGCTACATCTTCGCGGCGAGGTGCGCGAGGAAGCCGGCGCACATCACGACGATGAGGCGCGCGTCATCCTGGGTCGTCCGATGGCGCGTGCTCGTCGCGTAGGTGAAGAGGCCGCCGTACGCAGCCTTGATCGCGCCGTCGACGAAGCCGCGCCGGACGAGATCCTCGAGCGCGTCGTCCATGCTGACGGGGCGCTCGCCGGTGAGCACGAAGGCAGCCTCTTCCACCGCGCGAATCGCCTCTTGGATCGCGCCGCGAAAGTCGGCCTCTGGCTTCTGGGCAAAGCGATCGAGCGCGCCGAGGAGATGAACCTCGACGTCGGCCATGTGCGGTGGCTTGCAGGCGGCGAGCGCACGTTCGATCGTCGCGATGTCGGTGCGTGAGGCGATCGGCATGAGCCGGCGATTGACGAAGCGTCGATCGGAGCAGCCGCGATCGAGCGCGACGTTGCACGCCGCCGCGAATTTCTGCTGGTTCGGGAGCTCGAGGTTGTCATGCACCGCCTCGACGAACGCGAACGCATCGGCAGGCTGAACGATCGCGAACCAACCCTCGAGGAGATCCGCGATGTCCTCGGGGACCTGGTTTGGATCGCCGGCCATCGGCTCGGCCGCCCACACCCGTCGAACCGCAGGACGACCTGCGATGCCGTGATCGGTCCCCGACGTGAACGCCGGATGAGGCGCGAGCAGGAAGGAGTGAACGACCTGCCAGAGCAAGATCCGTAGGTCGTCGCTCAGCGGCGGCGCTGCAGCGGCAGCCACGTCGAGCCGCGACGAGGAGCGAGGCGCTGCGCCGATCGGATCCGGAAACTGTGGCGAAGAGACCGGACGATGGCGTCGCGATCCTTCGGTCGAGACGATCGACTCGTCGATCGTGTCGTCTGGCGAGGGCGCGCGCGGCGCCGTGCCGTCTTTCGTATGAGCCATCTTGGCAACCCGGACGCGTTGAGGCTGTCGGGAGTCGCTCACCCAGCTTCGCGCCTGAGCCCCGGGATCGTCATGACCACGCCCGTTCCGAGGCGGAGTCATGACGATGGCCGGGGCTCAGGAGCACTTCAAGGAAGCTACGGTCGTGGACGTTGCGGCGAGGAGAGAGCCAGGTCGCGAGACTGACACTCCTTGGACGCACGCGTACGAACGAACGAAAGGCGAGTGCTCTCCGTGAGGGATCGCTCGATCAGGAACAGCCCATCGAGTTGCCGCAGTTGAGGCACTTGTAACAGGCACCGTTGCGCACGGTGATGTGTCCACACACGTCGCAGACGGGCGCATCACCCATCATCGCGTCGAGCTGTGCGTCGAGCGGATTGGCCATCTCGTGCCGCATGGTCTCGTTCTTCGCCGGCGCCGAGTAGGGCGTCGGGGCGGGGTGAACGGCGCGCTCGAACGTCTCGGCCTCGGCGGCAGAGCGGGCGACCGCCTCCTTCGTGTACGAGAGCGACGGAGGCGCTTGTTCGTCGCGCGAGCGGCTGGACGAGCCAGGCAGCTCGCTGTCGCTGACGCGGTCTTCTTTGTTGCCGCCGCCGAGGAAGCCGACGTGCGGGATCGGATCCTCGCCTTCGGGCTTCACGTGCGCGAGGTCGTAGCGTCCGAGGTACTCGACCGCGAGCGTGCGGAAGAGGTAGTCGACGATCGACGTCGCCATCTTCACGTAGGGGTGTCCCTCGACGATGCCTTGCGGCTCGAAGCGCGTGAAGGTGAACTGCTCGACGTACGTCTGGAGCGGCACGCCGTACTGGAGGCCGATCGAGACGCTCATCGCGAAGCAGTTCATCATCGAGCGGAAGGCGGCGCCTTCCTTGTGCATGTCGATGAAGATCTCGCCGAGCGTGCCGTCTTCGTATTGACCGGTGCGAAGGAAGATCTTGTGACCGCCGACGCGCGCCTCTTGGGTGAAGCCGACGCGCTTCTTCGGGAGGCGAACACGGAGACCCTTCGGTCGCGAGCCAGAGAAGGGCGCGATGCCGAGCGTGAGCTGCGTCGGATCTTGCGCCTCCGAGCTCTTCGGGATGGGCGAGAGACCCTCGCTCATCGTCATCGTCTCGGAGAGCTTGCCCTCGAGCTCGTCCTTCGCGGTCTTCGCGTCCTTCTTGTCGTCCTCTTTCTCCTTCGAGGTGGTCGACAAGGGCTGCGATGCCTTGCATCCGTCGCGGTAGAGCGCGACGGCCTTGAGGCCGAGACGCCAGCCCTCTTCGTAGACCTCTTGGACCTCTTCGACGGTGGCGTCGTTGGGGAGGTTCACGGTCTTCGAGATGGCGCCCGAGAGGAACGGCTGCACCGCGGCCATCATGTGGATGTGGCTCATCGCGGGCAGGAAGCGCTGGCCGGTCTTGCCGCAACGGTTCGCGCAGTCGAACACCGGGTAGTGTGACGGCTTGAGGTAGGGCGCGCCCTCGATCGTCATGCGACCGATGATGTGATCCTGGGCTTCCTCGATCTCGCCCTTGGTGAAGCCGAGCGTCTGGAGGATGGAGAAGCCACGCGTGCTGCGCGCCTCCTTCGTGATGCCGAGGCGGTCGTAGGCGTCCTCGCCGATGACCCACGGCGCGAACGCCTGATCGAGCTCGAAGATGCCGGAGAGATTCGCCTCGGCCTTCGCGAGATCCGCGTCGGTCAGGCCGCGGTCCTTCAGCGTCTTGCGGTTGATGTTCGGCGACGCGAGGAGCGTGTTCGTGCCGGTGACGTACGCGACGATCTCTTGGATCTCCGACGCGCTGTACCCGAGCTTGCGGAGCGCGCTCGGCACCGACTGGTTCACGATCTTGAAGTAGCCGCCGCCGGCGAGCTTCTTGTACTTCACGAGCGCGAAGTCGGGCTCGACGCCGGTCGTGTCGCAATCCATGAGGAGGCCGATCGTGCCGGTGGGCGCGAGCACCGTCGCTTGCGCGTTGCGGTAGCCGTGCGCCTCGCCGAGCGAGACTGCCTTGTCCCAATCCTCGCATGCCGCGCGGTAAAGCTCCGTCGGGCACTTGTCGCGGTTGATCTGGTAGGCCGCGTCGCGGTGCATCCCCATGACCTTGAGCATCGGCTCACGGTTCTTGGCGAAGCCGACGAACGCGCCCTTCGACGACGCCATCTCGGCGCTCGTGGCGTAGGCCTTGCCGCACATGATCGCGGTGAGGGCAGCCGCGATCGAGCGACCCTCGTCCGAGTCGTACGGGACGCCCATCTGCATGAGGAGCGAGCCGAGGTTGGCGTAGCCGAGGCCGAGCGGGCGGAAATCGTGGCTGTTACGCGCGATGTCCTTCGTCGGGTAGCTCGAGAGATCGACGAGGATCTCTTGCGCCATGAAGAAGATGCGGCAGGCGTGGCGGAAGCCTTCGATGTCGAAGCTCTGCGTTCCGCTCGTCTCGTTGCCCGTCGGGATCTCCTCGCGGAGGAACTTCGTCAGGTTGATCGACGCGAGGTTGCACGCCGTGTCGTCGAGGAACATGTACTCGGAGCACGGGTTCGACGCGTTGATCTTTCCGCTGTTCGGCGACGTGTGCCAGCGGTTGATCGTCGAGTCGTACTGGACGCCCGGGTCCGCGCAGGACCACGCCGCCTCGGCGATCTGGCGCCAGAGATCCTTCGCGTCGAAGGTCTCGCAGACCTCGCCGGTCGTGCGCATGATCGTCTGCCACTTGCCGCCCGCTTGCACCGCGCTCATGAACTTGTCGGTGACGCGCACCGAGTTGTTCGAGTTCTGGCCGCTGATGGTGTGGTAGGCCTCGCCGTTGAAGTCGTTCGGGTAGCCCGCCGCGATGAGCGCGAGCGCCTTCTTCTCTTCCTTCATCTTCCAGTTGATGAAGTCGGCGATCTCCGGGTGGTCCATGTCGAGGCAGACCATCTTGGCCGCGCGACGCGTGGTGCCGCCCGACTTCGTCGCGCCCGCGGCGCGATCGAAGACCTCGAGGAAGCTCATGAGACCCGACGACGTGCCGCCGCCCGAGAGCTTCTCTTGGCGACCGCGGATCTGGCTGAAGTTCGAGCCGGTGCCGGAGCCGTACTTGAAGAGGCGCGCCTCGGACTTCACGAGCTCGTAGATGCTCATGAGGTCGTCGTTCGCCGCCTGGATGAAGCAGGCCGAGCACTGCGGGCGCTCGTAGGCGTTCTTCGTCTCGAAGACGTTCGACGCCTTGGGCTGGTTCCAGTCCCACGCCCAGTTGCCGCCGGAGCCCGTGATGCCGTACTGCGCCCAGAGCCCGCAGTTGAACCAGACGGGCGAGTTGAACGCGCCGACTTGGTGCACCATCAAGAACGAGAGCTCGGCCTCGAACGCGTCGGCGTCGGCCTTCGTCGCGAAGTAGCCGCCGAACTTGTCGCCGGCCTCGCGGATCGTGTGCGCGATGCGGTGGATGACCTGCGCGACGCGCGTCTCGCCCTGCTTGGAGTCGCCGTAGAGGCCGGCCTTGCGGAAGTATTTCGAAATGACGATGTCGGTCGCGAGCTGCGACCACGTCGACGGGATCTCGGCGCCTTCCATCTTGAAGACGATCGAGCCGTCCGGATTGGTGATGACGGAGGAGCGGCGCTCGTAGACGAGCTCGGTGGGCTCGCCCGTGAGGGTGGGGAGGCCGGGGGCGCCGCTGTCGAGCGGATTGATGTTGGGGCGCGTGAACATGCGCTGGACGGTGACGCCTCGCGCTGCGCGCGTCGCCTTGCCAGGCTTCTGCGCCTGCGCGTGCGCGCCGTTGCCGTTCTGCTTTTGCGGTTGCACCGCCGGCTTCTGCTGAGCCTTCTGCTGCCCTTGGGCCTTCGTTCGCATCTTGTCCGAACCTGCCCTGTTGTTCATAGCCCCCGTATCACGGGAGCCCAATCCGAAAGACGTTGCCATGTTCGACTCCTCCTACTGAGCGCAACCAATCGAAAACCAGCCCGATTGACGCGGCCGCACCCCGCCCGCAAAGCGCGATCTCCACAGGAATTCCTGAGGAGCTCTCGCCCTTCGGCCGATGCACGACTTGAGTGTTTGACCGTGTTGAGACCCGCACCTGGGCGCTCAACCTCGATCGCGACGTGACCCACTGGCTTCGGCCCAAAAAGGAATGGCGTTCTCGGCAGATGCGCGAGACGGACCCCTCCCGTTTAGGTCGAAGCTTCCCAATGTGAAAGAAGGGGAGGACCTGTGGAGGCCACCCGCCTTTCACTCAAACACATGAGCAAAACTGCTTCTGCTCAGGCACTCGCTCGGAACGTTTTCCCCAACTTCGTCGTCCCTAGGTCGAGGCGTTGTTCAGCTACGTTTCGTTCGTTCAGTCTTCTCTGAAATTCAAGGAAGAGCTTTGGAAGGAACTTTACCTGAACAGATGCACTCACCCCAAGCCCTGCCGGTCACGTGTCCCACACCAGTCAACCTGCCTTGGAGGGCGAAGTTGGTGGGTCTGGGAAGGTGCGCCGACGGGCGAGAGACCGTTCTAACCGCTACATCTTGTGGTGTCCAGATTAAATGCATCCATCATCTGGTACCTACATCGCGCATGGACGGCTTCGATAAGCTCCAATTTCTCCACCTCACCTAAACACGCGACAAGACAGCGTCTGTTCAGGTGGGCGCACCATAGTATCCAACTGCGCAGCCCCAGGGCGTTCAGGTGTTTTCCACCGACACTCCACAAGTTGGACCGCCCAAAATCGACCGCGAGGCCTTGGACCGCCCCCCATTAGTGGTACCGGTCGCCGCTCGGACCTACCGCTCCTTGGCGGGATCAGCGTTCGCGTTTCGCGCGGCGGCGTGGCGGCGGGATCGGCTCGGGCAGCGTCGGCGACTTCGCGTTCGCCATCATCTGCTCGACGCGCGCGCGCAGCTCGGGCGTGAGCTGCATCGTCTCGGTCTCTTCTTCTTCTTCGTGCTTCCGCGCGCCTCCGCGCAGCTCCTGCTTCGCGCGTCGCTGCATCTCGGCGCGCTTCTCCATCGTCTTGTCGGCGTGGTCGTCGAAGGACACCTCGACCTCGATCTCGCCGGCGCTCGTGCTGCTGCTCAGCGGCGGAGGAGGCACCGTACGATCAGCCACGTTATCGGCCGAGGCCTCGTCGGGCACGGCGGTCAGCGCGTGCGAGCGACCTGCGGCCGTCGACAGCTCGTCTTCTCCCTCGAGCGGGAGCGGGATCGCGATCGGGCCGATCGCGATCGGGCCCCGTGCGGCCTGCATGGGCGGAGAGGAGTCGAGGAGCGCTTCGCGTTGCGTCTCGGTTTGCTCGGCGTAGTCGTCCTCAGGTTGCGCGGCGGTGAAGGCGTCGGTTCGTGCGGTCAGGCTCGACGATCCGGGAAGAGGCGCCATCGTCGCGAACGTCGACTCGCCGCCGGTCGGCGCTTCGTCGAGGTTCGGCGGTGTTGAGTCGACCGCTGTGGGCGCGGTGAGCACCGCGGTGGTCGTGCCGCCGCCGTCGCGCGGGTGCTCTCCGTGCGCGTGCGCCGTCGCTTCGGTCGCGTGATCGCTCGCGCGGTGGCGCCGTCGACCCTCGAAGATCGCGCGAAGCTCGTCTTGCATGTCGCGCGCAGAGGCCGGACGGGCGCGTGGATGCGGCGAGAGAGCACGCGCGATGAACGCGCTCAGCTCGGGCGAGACATCGCTCCGTCGTTCGTGCAGAGGGATGGGATTTCCCTGGCAAACCTGGCTCACCACCGCCGAGAACGTCGGCGCCTCGAAGGGTCGCTCCCCCGCGAGCGCCTCGTACAGGATCACCGCCGCGACGAAGAGATCGCTCCCCGGCTCGATCCCGAGCTCGCCGCGCGTGCGCTCCGGCGAGAGGTAATACGGGATCGTGGTCGAGCCGACGCCGTCCTTCGCGCCATGCACCTTGCGCATCTCGTCCCACTCGCTCTGGACACGGTCGAGCGGCGCGAGGCGCGCGAGGCCGAAGTCGAGGATCTTGAGGAGCGGGCGGCAACCTCGCCGGTGCGCCAAGAACACGTTCTGTGGCCTGAGATCACGAAGGAGCAAGTCACGCGCGTGAATCGCCGCGATGGCCGACAGCATCTGCATCATGACGTCGACGGCGGAGGCGAGCGACAAACGCTCACGGGAAATGCGGGTCGCGAGCGTCTCTCCTTCGAGCCGCTCCATCACGAAGAAGGGCGTGCCGTCGGGGAGGCTGCCGATGTCGAAGACCTCGCACAGCCCCGGATGGCTCACGCTCCACGCGGCGCGCGCCTCTCCGTGGAAGACTCGGCTCACGAGATCGCCGCTGGCATACCGCGGCCGAAGCACCTTCATCGCCGCGGCGCGCGCGAAGGAGACGTGCGTGACGTCGAACACGGTGCCCGTCGTGCCTTGGCCGAGCACGTCGCCGACCTGGTAGCGCTCGCCGACGACGTTGCCGACGAGCGCTTCGTCCTCACCGATCACGGTCGGACGACCAAACGCGCGAACCGCCAGCGTGCAGCCCGTGTAGGCGTCGTGCATCTGTCCGCATCGGCGGCACGTCTGCATCGAGAGGGATCGTACCGCACTTTTCCCGCTGACTACGGCGAAGACCGCCGGTTTGCGCGCATTTCACGGCTTAGCTTGGTGAGCGGGGTTAGCTCGGTGAGAGGGTGCGAACGAAGCGCTTCGGATCGCCGACCCCTTGTGCACGGAGCCACCGCTCGGCGTGATCGCCCTCGTTTCCGCCCATTCGCGAGCGCGCGACCGCCGCATGGAGCGCCATGTGGCATGCATCGGCACTCGCGGCGGCGACGGCGAAGCGCCGTGACGCCTCGTCGGGCATCCCGAACGCCGCCTCGCGCGCCGCGACGGCGAGCTCGGCGAGGGTCGTCGCCCACGCGGCGCCCTCTTCGAAGAGGCTGGCGACGTCGCGGTCGAACGACGTGAGGAGCGACGCGCGCTCCTTGGCGTCCTGCAAAGAGAGAGCGAGGGCCGTGCGCGCGCGGAGCTCGGTCATCTTCACGCGGACGAACTGGACGCGGAGGAGCATCGCGCGGCGTAGCGTCCGGGCGCCTTCCTCCGTGCGTGCATGGGCCGCGGCAGGATTGCCCGAGTGCAGATCGATCTGCACCCGCGCGAGCACGTCGAAGAAGTTCGGCATGTGGGTGCCTCGGTCGGACGACCGATACGCGCGCGCCCATCCGTCCATCGCGGCGCGCGCCTCGCGACGCGCCTCGTCGAGATCGTCGTGCGCGATCGCGAGAAACGCCGCGACTCCGGCGCGAAGCTGCGTGAGCGCGTAGCGATCGTTTCGCTGGAGCGCGTCGTCGAGGATCGCGGGCAGGCGTTCGGCGATCTCGTCGAGGCATCCGAGGTGAATCAGCGCGCCGAGCGAATAGAGGCTCGTGTTGACGAGGGCATACGCCATCCCCGCGCCCGAGCACTCGGTGCGAAGGATCGCGTCGGCCTTCTCGAGGTGGACGCGCGCGTCTGCCCAGCGCCCTTCCAGGAACGCCGAGAAGCCGTGACCGGTCAGCGGGAGCACGCGCGACATCGGGTGCTCCGGCACGCGGGTCGCGACCCGGCCAGCGAGCTCGAGCAGCGACGCGGTCCGATCGCGCGCGCGGGTGCCGGTCGACGCGCTGAACGCGGCTTCGAGCGAGAGCGCGCGCACGAGACGTCGCGGCTCGCCGACCTCGAGCGCCGCCAAGAGGTGGCGGGTCTGGAAGTCGGCTCCGCGGATCGTGTCGACCATACCAAGCGCGGCGGCGGCGGCCCCGAAAGCGTCGACGCGGCGGAGGAGCTCCGGCTTCACCGTCGGCTCTGCGCGTTCGACGAAGGCGAGGCCACGCACCGTGAGCCGCGCGCGACCCCATGCGAACGACGCGGCTGCGGCCGCGCGCGTCTTCGGTGTGCTCGATCCGGCGGCTTCGAGCACCGGGTCGAGCGTCTCGAGGCCGCGATCGATATGCCCGCTGATGAGGAGCTGCTCGGCCGCGCGCCGCTTCAAGTCGAGCGCCACGTCGGGCGAAGCGCCGCCCGCGGCCGCGAGGTAGGCGTTGGCCGCCTCGGCGCCGTGACCGGCGTGCGCGAGCACCTCACCGAGCCGCGTCCGTGACGCGCGCGCCTCCTCGCGATCGAGCACGCCGAGCGCGAGCAGCTCGCGAAGCAACGTCGCCGCGCGATCGAAGGCGAGCACACGGAACGCATTCTCGGCCGAGACCGCGAGCCAACGCGCGGCCTTGCGGCGGTGCTCGTGCGCGCTCCCGGCCGCGAGGAAGTGCGACGCCATCGCCTCGGCGTTGTCGGGATCGACGCGCTCGAGCGCCTCGCCGATCCGCGCGTGCCAGGCGCGCCGCTCGTCATGAGAGAGGCGCTCCGCGACCGCGTGACGGATGCGATCGTGGTAGGCCTCGATCGTCCGCGCGTGCCCCGAGCCGCGCGTGCGAACGAGGCGCGCCACCTGAAGGCCACGGACGACCCTCGCGGTCCTGTCGGGCGGCGCGGCTCCTTGCGTGCTGACGGCCGCGAGGACGACGTCCACGCGGAGCGGCGCGGCGGCGACGCACACGGCCTCGACGACGTCGCGCGACGGCGCGTCGAGCCGCCCAACCGCTCGCGCGAGCGTATCGTCGAGCCTCGGCGAGCGGAGCGTGTCTTCGGTGCGCGCGAGCACGCCACGGGCGAGCGTCTCGATGAAGAGCGGATGCCCGCCGCCTTCGACGACGATGTCGTCGATCATTCGACCATGGTGCAAGCCGTGAAGCGCCTCGCGCGCGAGCTCGTGGGCGTCGCGCTTCTCGAGGGGGCCGAGGGCGATCACGCGTGCGTCCTCGCGGATCGCCGACTCCATCTCCTTCGGGTGATCGCGCATCGTCGCGATCAAGAGGACGCTTGGAGCCTCGGGCGGGCGCAAGGCCTCGTGGAGAAGCGCGAGGCTGTCGGCGCCGCCCCACTGCAGGTCGTCGATGACGAGGACCACCGGCAACCGCGCGGCGAGCTTTCCGAAGAGATCACGAACGGCGCTGAAGAGCTGCGCGCGATGCTCGCGCGGGTCACGTGGAGGCGGGAAGCTCCCGGCCGCCTCATCGCTCGCGAGGAGCGTCGTTCGAAGGGAAGGGAACACCTCGCCGAGGCGCGCGGCATGGATCGGGACGAGCGCGTGGAGATCCTCGGGCGGGAGCTGGGCGAGCCATCGCGCGAGCACGTCGGCGATGCCGTCGACGGCCTTGTACGGGACGCTCTCGCGCTCGTAGCACCGGCTCGCGAGGACGATCGCCCCATATTCCCGAGCGATCGTCTCGCCGAACCGGCGGACGAGGGTGGTCTTTCCAAGCCCCGACTCCCCGGTGACGAAGACGACCGCGCACTCGCCGCGAAGCGTGCGATCGAACGCTTCGGACAGCTGCGCGAGCTCGAGCTCGCGGCCGAAGAAGCGGCGCTCCCTTCGGCCGTCGCCCAGGGCGCCTGGATGAAGCGTGTCGTGCCGGGGGAGGTCGGGCCGGCTCGTGCCCGCGATCCGGGCGATCGCGTCGCGCGCCGAGGGCCGCTTCGACAGATCGAGGTCGAGCAACTCCATGCAGAGTGCATCCAAATCGGGCGGGACCTCGGGCACCACCTCGCGTGGCCGCGAGATCGTGAACGGCGCGCCAAGCGGCGGCGGCGAGGTGTACGGAAGCCGGCCAGTGAGCGCGCGATAGAGGACGACGCCGACGCTGTACATGTCCGCGCGTGCGTCGACGCGGACGCCCATCGCCTGCTCGGGCGCCATGTAGCTGATCGTCCCGACGATGCCTTCGGCCCTCGAGGCCGCGGCGGACGCCGGCGCTGGCGTTCCGAGGATCGCGTCGACCGCGAGACCGAAGTCGAGCAAGACCACGCGGCCGCCCGTCGCGACCATCACGTTCGACGGCTTCACGTCGCGGTGCACCTTGCCGGCGGAGTGGAGCGCGTCGAGCCCCGCGAGGAGCTGCACGAGCGCGTCGCGAAGCCGATCTTCGTCGAAGCCGCCCGCGCGCTTTCTTGGCGAGCCGCCCGGGATCGCCGCGGCGCGCGGATCGACGGTCGTGCGCTCGGGATCGGTCGTCATGTCGCTCCGGATCGAGGATGGCGGCGGCGCGCGCTCGGTCGCGGGAGGCTCTGGCTCGGACGTCCGCACCCACGTGAAGAAGTCGACGCCGTCGATGAGCTCCATCGTGAAGAACCAGTGGCCGTCTTCCTCGAAGAGCTCGCCGAGGCCGACGAGGTTTGGATGGTCGACGTTCTCGAGCGCGCGAAACTCGCTCTTGAAGCGAAGGATCGCCTCGGGCCAGAGCCGCTGCTTCAGGCGCTTCAGCGCGACGCGCGCGCCGAGCTCACGATCGAGCGCCTCGTACACGACGCCAGCCCCACCCGCGCCGAGCCGGCGGATCACGGCAAAGCGTGACGTGCCCTCGAAGTCCTCTTTCGTGGTCATGCAGCCGGACCGAGCCAGGGTCGGACGTCGATGCTACAGCAAGCGCCGGCGCGTCGCGCCGTGTCGGCGCTGGCCCTAGCGCGGCAGCTCGATCTTGGGCTTGTGGGGATGACGTTTGTAGAGGAGGAGCGTTCGCCCGAGCGTCTGGGCGAGCGCGGCGCCCGCGCGGTCGGCGAGCTCGGCGCCGGCGAGCTTGCGATCGATCGGCGCATCTTGCGAGAGCTTCACCTTCACGAGCTCGTGAGCGAGCAGCGCGGCGCGCGTCGCGGTGACGACGCCCTCGGTGATCCCTTCTTTGCCGATCTGGACGACCGGCTCGAGATGATGGCCGAGGCTGCGGAGGTAACGCGCGGCCTTGCCCGACAGCGCGCGCGCCTCGGCGGCGGCGACCTTCTCTTCGGTCGTCTTCTCGACCTTCGTGGCCCGAAGGGCGCGCCGCTTTTTGGCGCGCTTGGCGTCGACTTTGCTCACAGCGGGCTTGCCTTCGCTTCGGGCGATGCGCTCCATGCGCTTCGGCCCAGGCCCGGACGATGAAGAGGAGGAGCGTCGCGCTCGCGGTCGTTTGGAGAATGCCATCGTCGTTATTTGCCTGCCGCGGGGATCGTCTTCATCGTCTTGAACTCGTGCTCGGGATCCACCACCGTGACCTCGCCGAAGCGCGCGAGCTCCGGACCGATCACGTCCGCGTCACCCGCGACGGCGATGAGCGTCTTGCCCGCGTAGAGCTTCTGCGCCATCTCCGCCGTGTCCTTCGTCTCGGTCGCGCGCACTTGCTTTCTGTACGTGTCCCAGTAGTCGTCGGCGAGCCCGAACGTCTCTTGGGTCACGACCATCTCGGCGATCGATCCGATCGTCTCCATCCGGATCGCGAAGATGTCGCTCAGGTAGCGACGTGCCGTCTCCACCTCCTGCTGCGTGGGCGGCGACGACTTCATGCGATCCAGGTTCTCGAGGAGGCCCGTCACCGCTTGCGCGGTCTTGCTCGACTCGGTGCCGGCGTAGAGCACGAGCGGCTGGTCGCCGTGCGCGAGCTCGTAGATCGAAGAGGTGGTGCGGTAGGCGAGCGAGCGCTGCTCGCGGACGTCGCTGAAGAGACGGCTCGCGACGCCGCCGCCGAGCACCTGGTTCGTCACGCGGACGCTCGCCCAGTGATCCGACTTGCGATCGGGCGCGACCATCGCGACGAACACGTCCGACTGAACGCTCTTCGGCCTGTGTGTAAGATACACGCGTGCCTTCTCCGGTGCCTTGAGCGCGGCGAAGTCGACCTTCGGCGGATCGCCTCCCGCCCATGCGCCGAAGTGCCTCTGCGCGAGGTCTTTCGCGGCGGCCTCTTCGATGTCGCCCGCGAGCACGATCGTCGCGTTCTTCGGGACGAACATCTTGCGATGAAAATCGCGGATCTGGTTGCCGTCGACCTTCGCGATCTGCGACGGGAGCGCGCCGTAAATGCCGTACGGATGCTTGTCTCCGTAGAGCTCGTGAAAGAGAAGCCACGTCGCGGCCCACGAGCCGCTCGATCGAGCTTCGTCTTCGACCTCGTCGGTGGCGCGCGTCTTCAGCTTGCGGAGCTCTTCGCCGTCGAAGCGCGGCTCGCGCACGACCTGCGACAGGAGCGCGAGCCCCTCGGCCACGTGATCCTTCGTGAGCGCCATCGAGAGGACCGTCCCGTCGGCGTCCGAGCGAACGGAGAGATCGGAGCCGAGCGTCTCGACGCGACGAAGCACCTCGGCGCTCGTCATCGCGCGCGTGCCGCCGTCTTTCAGCATCAAGGCCGTGAGGTAACCGACGCCGGGCGCCGCGAAGCCGGACCCCGCGTGGACGAGGACGCGCACCTGCACGACCGGGAGGGAGTGCGACGTGACGACGTCGACGCCCATCCCGTTGGCGAGCTTCGATCTCGCGACCTTCGGAAAGGCCGCTTCTTTCATCGCGCCGGACGGCGGCGGCGATTGGCGCTGCGGGGCCGAGGCCTTCTGCGTCTTCGGGATGCCGTCGGTCGCCGGCAGATCGACCTTGCCAGGCCCGGTCGACGCGACGTTCGGGCCGCCGCATCCCACGGCGAGACACAAGAGCGAGAGAGAAAGAGAGAGGGTCGTGGTCTTCATGATGGGCTCCGTTCTCTTCCTCAGGGCTTCGCGGGAGGCGCGGGCGGCGCCGCGGTGCTGACGCCGGGCTTCACCTCGACGAGGCTCCGCCGGTTCACGGTGAGGTACTTGGCGACGACACGCTTGATGTCGTCCTTCGAGACCGCGAGGTACTTGTCGAGCTCGCCGTTCAGGAGGCCCGCGTCGCCGCGATAGACCTCGTACTCCGCGAGCTTCTGCGCGCGCTGGAAGTTCGACTGGAGCGACAGGAGAAAGTGCGACTGGATGCGGTTCTGCACCTTCTTCATGTCGTCATCTCCGGGGCCAAGCCGCGCGAGATCGGCGATCTGCGAGTCGACGAGCTTCTGCGCGTCGGCGACCTTCGCGCCGCCTGCGAGCTTCACGACGATCTCGAACATGTCGGGGCCGCGGTTGCTCTCGGTCTGCGCCTCCACCTCGATCGCCAGGCTTCGCTCGCGGACGAGCGCGCGGTGCAGGCGTGAGCTCTCGCCGTCACCGAGCACCATCGCGGCGAGGACGAGCGCGTAGTGATCGGCCTCGTGGCTCGCGGGGATGACCCAGCCAGAGAAGAGCGCGCCGAGCTTCGCGTGCGAGTCTTCGACGACCACGTTGCGCGGCGAGGTCTGCTCCGGGACGGGCGGCAGCTCGAGCTTCGGCGTCGGCGCGGGCTTCGCGTCGCCGAAGTACTTGCGAACGAGGCTCATCGCCTCGCCCTCGTCGAAGTCGCCTGCGATCGAGAGGACCGCGTTGTTGGGCGCGTAGTATTTGCTGTGGAAGTCGCGCACCCACGAAAGCTCGGCGGCGTCGAGGTCGCGCATCGTCCCGATCGCCGAGTGCTCGTAGGGCCAGTAGCCCTGGTAGGTGAGCTCCTGGACGCGGATCGCCGCGGGCACGTACGCCGCGTTCTCGACGCGCATGCGGTACTCCTCTTTGACGACCGAGCGCTGGTTCTCGAAGTTCTTCTGCGACACGTCGAGCGACTTCATGCGATCGGCCTCGAGCCACAACCCGAGCGCGAGCTCACTCGACGGGAGCATCTCGAAGTAGTTCGTGCGGTCTTCGCTCGTCGTCCCGTTGAGCGTGCCGCCGTGGCTCGTGACGAGCTTGAAGTGGTCGCCGCGCGGCACGTTCGCCGAGCCTTGAAACATCATGTGCTCGAAGAGGTGCGCGAAGCCCGAGCGCCCTCGCTCTTCGTTGCGACCGCCCACGTCGTAGACGACATCGACGGCGACCGTCGGCGACGTGTGATCGACGAGCATGACGACGCGGAGGCCGTTGTCGAGCTTCGTGCGCTTCACGTCGAAGTGGAGCTTCGCTGGCGCCGCCTTCGCGTCCGCCACCGCGGCCGGTGAAGACGATGAAGGAGCAGGCGGCGTGGAGGGCGCCGTCTTCACGGGAGTCGCCGTCGGCGTCGACGGCGCGGCGGGCGTCGTCTTGGGGGGTTGCGGCGGCGTCGCGGCGGTCTGCGCGGGCGCCGGCTTGGCGCTCGCGGCGGGCTTCACCTTCGGCGGTGGAATGAGGTCCGCGCTCGCCGATCCTCCGGCGACGACGACGGACAACGTGACGGGCACGACAAGCGACCGAAGGCGCAAAGACGACGACATGCGCCTCCTCTTAACACACGGAACCGCGGAAAAGAACCGGCGCGGTTCGTGGCGCCGGGGCGGTCTCCGTGCTCGCGGCTGTGCTTCGCGAGCCTTTCCTACGCCGCGATGCGCGTGAACAAGTCGTCGAACATCGCGCGGGCCTTGTCGGGCGAGGGGACGCCGAGCGCGCGGTCGACCGCGTCGTGCTCGCGCGTCGTCGCGTCGCGGAGGCTTCGCGCGGCGGCGACGCGGTAGGCGTCGTGGCTCACGCCGAGCTTGGCCTCGAAGAACGACGCGAGATCCCACGAGAGCTCCGCGTGCGCGATCTCGTCTTCGGCGATCGACGCGAACGCCGCGCGGAGCGCCGCGTCTTCCGCGTGCTCGGCTTGATGGAGGAGCACGAGCGCGCCGTAGGTCTCGCGGACGCAGCCTTCGCGCGCGTTCTCTGCTGCGAGATCGAGCAGCGTCGCCGTCGCGTCCGTCAGAACGGGGAGGGGGACAGCGGCGCCGCGCGCGGTCGCGAGTGATGTGAAGAGCGCGGCGTGGCGCTCCTCGTCGACCGCCGCCGAACGAACGCGCGCGACGAGCGACGCGGGAGCGCCCTCCGTCACGAGCACCTCGGCGAGGCGGCGAAACGCGAGGACGCTGACGCCTTCGTAGTACGCCTGCATCGCGAGACGCGCCGCGATCGAGTCGCCGCGGTCGCACCCGCCCGTGCCGTCGGGGATGCGGCCGACGCCGCACGCTCCGCACGTGTACTGGATCTTGCCGGGCGTCGACGCCGACCAGTAGCACCAGTCCAGGCCGAGGGTTTGGCCCGGATTGACGTCGGCGCACACCTTCGTGCAGTCGAGCGCGCACTGCGTGCCATCCCCGCCGCCGCCGCCGCCGTTGCAGTTTGGATCGCCGGACTGGCAGCAGTAGTCGGGATCGGGATCGAGGACGCCGGTGAAGCACTGCGAGGTCCAGACGTCGGGCTTGGCGTCGACCGTCACGTCGGCCTTCGCGTCGAACGACGCGTCGGGCTTGCCCGACGATCCCGACGAGCTCGAGGAAGAAGATGAGGAGGAAGAAGAAGATCCTCCGCTGCTGCTGCTGCTGCTGCTGCTGCTGCTGCTAGCGCCTTTGCCGCTGCTGCTGCCCGGGACGGACGGATCGCGGTTCGTGCCGGTGCCCGTCCCTGACGGGTCGCCTTCGACCTCGGTCGAGAGTGCTCCTCCGCAGGCGAGGAGCGCTGCGTTGGTGGCCGCGGCCGCGAGGACGAGGTGCATGACGTTGCGAAGCTTCATGGTCGCGGCGCGGAAGCGAGGTCCGTACCACGCACGGAAGAGCCTTATTTCGCTGCTCGAATGCACGTCGCGGTGTGCCAGGCTGTGCCCTTCCTTGTCACCCGAGCCTGTCGTGCCCTCCGTCAACCGGCGGCGAGGCGGCGATGGAGCGAGACGTCGAGCTGGCTTCGCACCATCCGCATGATGCTCTCGCACTCGTCGCTCGAGATCCGGGCACGCATCATGAACGTGCGGCGCGTCCGCATGAGGAGCTTCTCGCGCGCGGCCGACACCCAACGCGCCGCGGTCGCGCGATGCACTTGGTAGAGCGCGCCGAGCTCGTCGATCCCGAGCCCGTCGACGATCTGTTGCTTCAGCAGCGTCCGCTCGCGTGCTTGTAGCGACTCGAGCGCCTCTTGAAACGCGGTCTTGAAGGCCGCCCGGTAGGCCGCCTTCATGTACGCGAGCTCCGGATCGTCTTCGTGCGCTTGCGCCTCGAGGAGAGCGTCGTCGCCTTCGGTCGTCTCGCGCTTGTCCTTGCGAATCAGCTTGAGCGCGGCGCGCATCGCCGTCACGCGCATCCACGCGCGAAGATCGCCGCTCCCGCGGTACTCGCCGATGCGTGGCGGGCTCCCTTCTCCGTCGCCGACGAAGAGGAGACGCCGGAGGCCTTGCTTCACCTCCTGCACGCGATCGGAGGAGAGCCCCATCTTCGCGAGGGCGACCTCGACGTCCGGCAGGTATCGCGTCTCGACGATCTCGAGCGCCTTGGGATCGTTCGACGTCGAGCACGCGCACGCGATCCACAGATCGTTCGTGCGCGCCGTCGGGAGATCGTTCGGAGCCACGCGCTGGCCGAGGAGCTCGGCGAAGAGCGCCGCGTCGAGCGCGACCTCGGGCCACGCCGTGCGAGCGCGCGCGACGATGTCGGCGAGGAGCGGCTCGAGGTCCGTCCCATCGAGCTCATCGGTCGCGACCGCCGGCGCCTCGAGGCTCGCGTCGGGGGCGTCGGTCCGCGCTTTCACACCCCGGAAAAAGGCGCTCGAAAGGGGTCGCGGAGAAGCCACCTCGACACTATACATCCCCAGCTACACTTGATCGCGTCTGACTGACTGACCATGACCGAAGCAGGAGCCATCGAGTGCCTCGACGAGGAGACGATCCTCGCGTTCTGCCGCGGCGGAGTGGCGAAGAGCCTCCGTCCGCCGATCGAGCAGCATCTCGGTGAATGCGACGAATGCCGCGCACTCGTCTCGGCGGTCGCACGGTCGTCGCTCGTGGATCCGCGCGAGCTCATGGCTGACCCCGCGATCGCGCCGACGACGCCGGCGCCCGGTGCGTTCGATCTCGGCGCGTCGGCGACGACGCCGTCGTCTCCTCCGCGCGCGCTCGGCACCCCAAACCTCCCGCGGGCGGGTGAGCTCCTCGCTGGGAAATACCTCGTCGATCGCGTCCTCGGCGCCGGAGGCATGGGCGTGGTCGTCGCGGCGCGCCACACGCAGCTCGATCAGAAGGTCGCGCTGAAGTTCCTGTTGCCGGCGGCATGCGAGGCGCCGTCGGCGATCGCTCGCTTTCTTCGCGAAGGCAAGGCGGCGGCGAGCATCACGAGCGAGCACGTCGCCCGCGTCGTCGACACGGGCGTGCTCGACAACGGATCGCCGTACCTCGTGATGGAGTACCTCGAGGGATCCGATCTCGGCGCGCTCACCGCCGAGCGCGGTCCCATCCCGCCGAGCGACGCGGTCGAGTACGTGCTGCAAGCATGCGAGGCGATCGTCGAGGCGCATCAGCTCGGGATCGTGCACCGCGATCTGAAGCCGGCGAACTTGTTCCTCGCGCGCCGCAAGGACGGATCGCCGCTCGTGAAGGTCCTCGACTTCGGCATCTCGAAGTCCGAGGGCGGGTCGCGGTCGCAGCTCACGAGCACCACGGCGCTCATGGGCTCGCCTCGTTACATGTCGCCCGAGCAGATGGTCTCGGCCAGAGACGTCGACGCGCGCACCGATGTCTGGGCGCTCGGCGTGATCCTCTACGAGCTCACGACCGGAAGGCCCGTTTGGGAGGCCGACACGGTGCAAGGGCTCTGCGCGCTCATCGCGTCGGCGCCCGCGCCGCCCCTCCGGCAGCGTGCCCCGCATGCGCCTGCGCTCCTCGAAGAGGTGATCGCGCGGTGCCTCGCGAAGTCGCCGAACGAACGCATCGCGAGCGTCGCCGATCTCGCGCTCGCGCTCGAGCCGATCGCGCCGGAGTCGGCGAAGACCTCGATCGAGCGCATTCTGCGTGTCGCCGGCCGCACGCGCCACGATCGCGTGGCGCTGGCGCAGCGAGAGCAGCCTTTCGTGGCGGCCGCGACGACGGCCTCGACGACGACCACGCAGGCCGAGCCGACGTCTTCGAGCGGACGCACGATCGCGATCGTCCTCGGCGCGCTCGTCGGCGTCCTCGTCCTCGCGGGCGTCGCGTTGAACATCCTCGGGCGGAGACCCGTGACCACGACGACCGCGCCGCCCGCCTCCGACGTGACGACGGCGTCAGCGTCCTCGCCAGCGTCACCCGAAGCGCCTGCGAGCGTCGCGATCCCCGCGCCGGCCGAGGTGGTGAGCTCGGCGCCGGCGCCGTCGGTCGTGAGGGCGCCTCCGCCCGCCACGACCACGCGGAGCGCGAAGCCGCGCGCGACGGCGAGCGCTGCGCCTCCGCCGCCGTCCCCCACACCCACCATGGACACGTCACCGAATCGGGCGCTGACCGATCGGAAGTGACCTCGAAGCGATTGGCCCTCGGCGCGAGGGTCGCTACGATCGTTCGTCGATGAACTGGCCGGAGCTTCATCCGTTCGCGAAGGTCGGCGGGATCGTCCTCTCGCTCGCGCTGTTCGGCCTCTCGCTCAAGTACTGCGGGTCGAAGCGAGGTGAAGAGGATCCTTTCATCGAGGCGTGCAAGTCTCTGCCGATGGACAGCATCAACCCTTGCCTCAAGCGCGCTCACGAGGATTGCGAGCAGGCGCCCGACCGCCGCGGCTGCGCAGACGACGTCGCTTCGAAGTGGAAATAGCCGGCTAAAACAGGCGTGACGCGATGTCGTCGGTGAAGAGCCACGCCTCGCGCGGGATGCGGAGAACGTCGCCGTCGCGGATCAGACGGCCGCGTCCGATGAGGAGGTCGACCTCGCGGCGTCGATCGGGCGTCCACGGATCGATCCCGAGGTCTTCGCCTGCGCGCGTCAGGTCGACGCCTTCGATCATGCGTAGGCCGAGCATGATGCGCTCACGCAGGAGGGCCTCGGCGTCGAGCGTCTCGGCCATGATCGTGAGCCCGTCGCCTTCGCCGATCGGCTGAGACGCGTTCATCGCGAGCGTGCGTGCGACGTAGTCCTTCGGGACGATCGCGTTCCGCCAGCGCACGCCGTCCGCCGTGCGTCGCGTGAAGCCGTACGCGCCGCAGCCGAGCCCGATGTACTCGTCGCCGCGCCAGTAGGCGATGTTGTGACGCGCCTCTTCACCCGGGACGGCGTAGTTCGAGATCTCGTAGTGGCGGAAGCCCTTCTTCTCGAGCTCGTCATCGATCGCGAGAAACGACTCGGCCACCGCGTCGTCCGTCGCCATCGGCAAGAGCCCGCGCTTCTTCCGCTCGCCGAACTGCGTGCCTGGCTCGATCGTGAGCTGGTAACACGACAGATGCTTCAGCCCGGTCGACGCCAGGGTCGCGGCTTGATCGCGCGCGTCGTCGACGGACTGATTCGGCAACCCGAAGATGAGATCGGTCGACACGCGCGGCACACCGACGTCGAGCGCCGCAGCGACGGCGGCGTTCGCGCCGGCGACGTCGTGCAGACGGCCCAAGAACTTGAGCTGATCGGCGCGGAGCGACTGCGTCCCGATCGAGAGGCGATTCGCGCCGACCTCCACGAGCGCGCGCGCGCGATCTCCGTCGAGCGACGTGGGGTTGCACTCGACCGTCACCTCGACCGCGTCGGACCACCGAGGAAAGAGATCGCGAAGGCGCGCGAGGACCCGACCGAGCTCGCGGGGCTCCCACAGGCTCGGCGTGCCGCCGCCAAAGAAGACGCTCCCGATCGCGAAGGAGCTGGCGCGGCTCGCGAGCTGCGCCGCGCGCGCCTCGGCCTCGCGGATGACCGCGTCCGCGTAGCCGGCGTGATCGATGTCGTCACGCTCGGTCGCGTAGCTGACGAAGTCGCAGTACGGGCACTTCGCCAGGCACCAGGGAAAATGGATGTAGATCGCAGTCACGTGGGGGAGCTCGTCGGATTCGCCTTCGCCTGATGCGGCGCTTCGTGAGCGATCAGCGGAAGCCCTCAAGGTCGGGGGACGATTGAGGATTGCCGCCCATGTTTCGGCATTGCGCCTCGAGCGCGCTGACGAGCGACGCGGGCTTGCCTTGCGCGCGCGCGAGCCGTGCGTTCCGGCAGGGAGGCGGCTCGGTGGTCGTGGTCTGCATTGGCTTTGGCGTGGGCGTCGGGATCGGCGTTGGGATCGGCGCCGCAGAGGACGTAGCAGCGGAGCGCGGCGGCGGCGAGAGCGTTGGCGCCGGCACGAGCGGCTCGGCGGCGGTCGCCGTCGACGTCGCCGTCAGCGGCGGAGCTTCGAGGTTCGGAGAGATCGACGCTTGCGTCGTGCTCGTCGCCGCTGGAGTGAGCACTGGCGCCGGACCTTTCGACGTGTCGTCGGCGCTTCGAGCGCGCGTCCCGAGGTACGTGCCCCCGAACGCCGCGCCCGCGAGGAGGAGGATCGCGACGAGCACGATGGCCACGCGCGATCCGGCCGGCGGCGGAGGTTGCGGCACGGCACGTGAGGTCGAGGCACGCGCGAACGCGGGCGGAGCGGCAGGCGGTGCGGGAGCAGCGACGCGATGCACCTGCGGCGGTGGCGCAGGCTGCGGCGGTGGCTGCTGCGCGGCGACCGGCGACGCGCCGGCGACGAGCGTCGGTGGTCCGTTGTGAGGGCGGCGTGCTTCGGCGATCTCGGTGGGGCTCGGCCCGTCGCTCACGATCCCAGCGAGCGGCGGGCGCAGCCCCGTCGGCGCCTCCTTCGAGAGGAGGGTCCGCGCCGCCTCGTGGGCGCGTGCGTGCGCGGCGCGCCGCTGGAGGAGCGCATCACCGCCAGGCATCGTCGCGGCGAGCACGTTGTGCGATCCGAGGCGCTCCCCCGCCGCCGGCGTGACCACCGGCGTCGTCGCGGTGGGGATGTCCGACGGCGACGCCGCGGCGTTCGGCTGGTCCGCGCTCGGATCACGGACGGTGTCCGCGATCGAGGGACGGCTCTTCGCGCGCGCAGGGAGCGGCGCTGTGTTGCCTGGCGCGCCTGCCGTCGGCGGGATTGGCGCGGCCGACGCGCCCGGCTTCGGGCGGGCGGGCGGCAACAGTGAGATGCGCACCGGTCGGTTGCTGGCGATGTCTTCGAACGCCGTCACGAGATCGTTCATCGACGCGAAGCGCTCGTCGGGCTTCATCTTCATCGTGCGCGCGATCACCTGCGCGCCGTCGATCGGAAAGCCTGGCAAGAGCGACGAGAGGGAAGGGGGCTCTCCGAGCGGAAGGTTCGCGGGGTAGGTGCCGGAGAGGAGCTCGTACGCCGTGACACCGAACGCATACTGATCGCTCCGCCCGTCGGCCTCGGCGCCGGCGAGCTGCTCGGGCGACATGTAACGCACGGTCCCGACCACGCGGCCGACCTGCGTGCGAAAGTCAAAGCTCTTCGGGTCGACCGGCTTGGCGAGCCCGAAGTCGAGCACCTTCGCGACGTCGTCCTCCGAGACCATGATGTTCGACGGCTTGACGTCGCGATGGAGCACGCCGGCTTTGTGCGCGCACGCGAGAGCGCGCGCGACATCGGCGAGCCAACGAACCTTGCGCGCCGTCGGGATGCGGTCGTCGCCCACGTACGCGAGGAGCGGCATCCCCGTGACGAGCTCCATCACGATGAAGAAGACGCCATTGGCTTCACCGAGATCATGAATCGCGACCGTGTTCGGGTGCGTGAGCGCGGCCGCTGCGCGCGCCTCACGGAAGAGCCGTGCGACCGCGTCCGGCCGGTCTTGGTCGGGACGGAGGATCTTGAGCGCGACTTTTCTCTTCAAGCGCTCGTCGACCGCCCGATACACCTCACCCATGCCACCCTTCCCGATGAGGGCCTCGATCGTGTACCGCTCGATCGTTTGCCCCGTTAAGGAGGAGGCTATGTTCGGTAGACCGGCCGACACTGCCGCCTAGCCTATCAAAACCCGACCGCGATGCCCGCGGCTCGCCACACCGCTCAGCCGTTCCAACCCCGCCATATCCATGGAAATGGCGTTCGTCGGCGCGGCGCGAAGCAGAGAAAGGCAGAGAGACGCCGCTTCGTTAAGGAGAGCCGGAGCGTAGGACCCTGGACGTTGCCGGGGTTTTTCATGGGTGTTACGTTGCAGACTAGGATTCTGCCCGCGATGGCTTCCTCCAAACAGCCACGCCCGCACAGTCCTTAGTTGCTTCGCTCATGATCGAGTCCTCGGATCTCATCGACCGCGTCCGTGCCTACCAACCGGCAGCCGACGCAGACCTGCTGAAGCGCGCCTACGACTTTAGTGAGAAGGCTCACACGGGTCAGAAGCGTAAGTCGGGCGACCCCTATTTCATTCACCCCGCGTCGGTCGCGGGGATCATCACAGAGCTGAGGCTCGACACGGCGAGCGTCTGCGCGGGTCTCCTTCACGACGTCGTCGAGGACACGCTCGCGACGACGAAGGACATCGAGCGCGAGTTCGGCGGCGAGATCGCGTCGCTCGTCGACGGCGTCACCAAGCTCGGCAAGATCAACTTCACGTCGAAGGAAGATCGCCAAGCCGAGAACTTCCGCAAGATGGTCGTCGCGATGGCGCGCGACATCCGCGTGCTCCTCATCAAGCTCTGCGATCGCGTCGACAACATGCGGACGCTCGAGCACATGAAGCCCGAGGCCCAGGAGCGCATCGCGCGCGAGACGCTCGAGATCTACGCCCCGCTCGCGAACCGCCTCGGTATCCAGGCGTTCAAGAGCGAGCTCGAAGACCTGTCGTTTCGCTGGCTCGAGCCCGAGGGATACTCGGAGGTCCGCGAAGGCGTTCAGAAGACGAAGAAGGAACGCGACAAGTACATCCTCGAAGTGTCGAAGACGCTTTCGAGCCGCCTCGCCGAGCAAGGGTTCGCCGCCGATGTCACAGGCCGCGCGAAGCACCTGTACTCGATCTGGCGAAAGATGAAGGCGAACGACAGCTCGATCGATCAGATCCACGACATCATCGCCTTCCGCGTGCTCGTCGAGAGCGTCAGCGACTGCTACGCCGCCCTCGGGGTCATCCACTCGAAGTGGACGCCGGTGCCGGGCCGCTTCAAGGACTACATCGCGCTGCCGAAGCCGAACATGTACCAGTCGCTGCACACGACGGTCATCGGACCGGGGCGCGAGCGCATCGAGATCCAGATCCGCACGCACGACATGCACCGCGTCGCCGAGCGCGGTATCGCCGCGCACTGGAAGTACAAGGAGAAGCACGGCGGCGGCATCGCCGAGAGCGACGCGCAGAAGTTCGGTTGGCTCCGCCAGCTGATGGAGTGGCAGAAGGATCTCAAGGATCCGGCCGAGTTCCTCGAAGGCGTGAAGGTCGACCTCTTCCAAGACGAGGTCTACGTCTTCACGCCGAAGGGCGAGGTGCGCGTCTTCCCGCGCGGATCGACGCCCGTCGACTTCGCCTTCGCGATCCACTCGCAGCTCGGTGAGCACATCACCGGCGCGCGCGTGAACGGCAAGCTCGAGCCGCTCCGCTACAAGCTTCGCAACGGCGACGTCATCGAGGTCGTCACGAGCGGCAACCAGCAGCCGAGCAAAGACTGGCTCGACTTCGTCGTCACCACCCGCGCCCGCGCGAAGATCCGCAACTTCCTCCGCCAAGAGCAGCGCGAGAAGTCGCTTCGCCTCGGCCGCGAGCTCCTCGAGCGCGAGTTCCAGAAGGCCACCGTCTCGCTCGGCAAGCTGCTTCGCAACGAGAACGAGCTCCGCAAGGTGCTCGAGGTCCTCTCGATCGGAAACGTCGAAGAGCTCTTCATCGGCATCGGCTACGGCAAGATCGATCCGAAGGACGTGCTCGAGGTGCTCGCGCCGCCCTCGATGGACGGCAAAGAGAGCGTCCCGCCCGAGCAGCTCCGCGAAGGCCGCATCGCAGGCTTCGTCCGCAAGGTCATCAAGGGCGACGAAGGCGGCATCCGCCTCAACGGCATCGACGACGTGCTCGTTCGCTACGCGAAGTGCTGCAACCCGCTTCCGGGCGACGACATCCTCGGCTTCATCACGCGTGGTCGCGGCGTCACGATCCATCGTCGCGGCTGCCCCAAGGCGTTCGACACCGACCCGGAGCGCCGCGTCGAGATCGCGTGGGACTCGAAGGCGAAGATCAACCGCGCGGTGCAGCTCCGCGTCGTCACCGCCAACCGCCCCGGCATCCTCGCGACGGTCGGCCACACGTTCAGCAACATGGGCATCAACATCAGCGAAGCAAACTGCCGTGCCGGCGACGACGGCAAAGCCGTCAACGTCTTCACCTTCGTCTGCTCCGACCTCACCCAGCTCAAAAACGTCATGAAGGCCCTCCAAAAGGTCCAAGGCGTCGTCGCAGTCGAGCGCGCGTAGCGCCGAGGGAAGCGAGTCTTCGAGCGACTCGGCGCGAAGCGCGCGAGCAAGAGAGAGCGCGCGTAGCGCCGAGGGAAGCGAGTCTTCGAGCGACTCGGCGCGAAGCGCGCGAGCAAGAAAGAGCGCGCGTAGCGCCGAGGGAAGCGAGTCTTCGAGCGACTCGGCGCGAAGCGCGCGAGCAAGAGAGAGCGCGCGTAGCGCCGAGCAAGAAGAGAGCGCGCGTAAAGCGAAAGAGGGGAACCGATCGCCGGCGAGAGTTGTCTGGCGCGCGGTCATGCGGATCGCTGCGTTCGTGCTCCTGCTCTCGCTCTTGGTCGTGAAGGTGGCGAACGCGGCGCCTCGCTCGAGGGGCGAGGTGGCGGCGTTTGCCGATGAGGTCGGCGCGAAGAAGGTGGCGGCGTGCCGTGGGGCGCCGGGGCTTGCCGTGGCGATCGTCTGGCCGCGAGCCGAGCGCGGATTCGAGGTGCTCGCGCGAGGCTATGGCCTCGCGAACGTCGCGACGCGCGCGCCGGTGGATCCCGACAGGACCCTGTTCGGGATCGCGTCGGTCACGAAGACGGTCACGGCGACGGCGGCGATGCAGCTCGTCGAGCGTGGTGAGCTGAGCCTCCACGCGGATGTTCGCTCACGGTTGCCGTTCGAGCTGCGCGGGTCGCCTGCGCTCCGCGCGGAGCCGATCACGCTCGCGCAGCTCTTGACGCACACGGCCGGGCTCGAAGAGACAAACCTCGGCGTCGGCGTGCTTGGGCCAGCGGACATCCGGCCGCTCCAGGATCATCTGTCCCTTCACGTCCCGGTGCGAGAGCATCGCCCAGGCGAGATCTGGTCCTACACGAACGTGAGCTACTCGCTCGTCGGATACCTCATCGAGCTCGCGTCACGTTCGTCGTTCGCTTCGTACGTCGAGGCGAACGTGTTCGGTCCGCTCGGCATGCGACGAAGCACGTTCGCACCATCGAGCGACGACGACGTCGCGGCGCTCTACGAAGAGGCCGGCGGCGTGCTCCACGAACGGCCACGTCCGTTCATGCACGACGTCCCTGCGGGCGGGCTTTACGCCGCCGCGGCGGACATCGGCAAGCTCATGGCGGCGCACCTCGACCTCGATCCCGGGCGAGAGGGCGGCGTGATCGCTCGGCCGGAGACGCTGCGCGCGATGCACACGCGTGCGTACGCCTTTCATCCATCGCTCGAGGGGATGACGTACGGCTTCATGGAGGAGGGCGCGGGACAAAGCCGCCGGCTCGTCCACGAAGGATCGATGGGGTACACGAGCCTGCTCACGCTCCTGCCCGAGCGAGGGATCGGGCTCTTCGTGACGATCAACGGCGAGCCGGACGCGAGCGTGAGGTCATGCGCCAACATCCCATCGGACGTCACGGGCGAGCTCCTCGCATGGCTCGATCCGAAGGAGGCGACGAGCGGTGAGGCGAAGGTCAAGGCCGGAGCGATGCACGTCGTGACGCCTGCGGCGGGCGCGCTCGACGCGAAGCGACTCGAGGGAACGTATCGAAACACCCGCCATGCATCGTCGACGCTCGAGAAGATGTTCGTCCTCCTTGGCCTCACGCGAGAGCTCACCGTGCGCGTCGAGGACGACGGCGCGCTACGCGTGGGGCGGGGGCGATTCATCGAGCGTGAGCCCTGGGTGTTCGACCGCATCGACAAGGAGGGACGCATCGCCTTTCGAGAGAGCGTGCCTGGCGCGGGCGCGGATCTGCTGTCCGTGAACCTCGAGACCTACCGGCGTGTCTCGTGGGACGACAGCCGCATGTTGCATCGAGCCCTGGTGGCCGTGGCGGCGCTCGTCTTCCTCGGGACGCTGCTCGGGTCGCCGGCGAGGGCGCTCCTCCGCGTCGTCCGGCGCCGCCACGCCGCGCGTCGCGATACGCCGCGCGTGACATGGCTCGCGCGCGTCGTGTCGCTCCTCGCGATCGTCTTCGTGGCGGGCATGGTCGCGCCGTTCTTCGGCGTCCACGGCCCCTACTGGATCTTCTTCGGCATCCCGCCGATCGTGCGCGTGGTGCTCCTCGTCCCCTACGTGATGATGGCGGTGATGCTGCCGCTGCCTGTCCTCGTGGCGAAGGCTGCGTGGGAGCGTCGCTTCGCATGCGCGGCGCATGGCGCGTTCGTCGTCGTCGGCGCCAGCGCGTTCCTTTGGGTCCTCGATCGCTACAACATGATCGGCGTGCACGCGTGAGAGGAGCTCAGAACGTCCCGGTGACGGCGAGCCCGGCATGCCCCGGCCCGAGCCGAGGGAGGACCAGCGTGCGTGATCGTCGCGGTTGCGTCGTGGCAGTCTTCTTCGCGTCGCCTTCGACCTTGTCGTAGGGCGCGATGAGGAACATCGCGAGGCCGCCGATGACGAGCACGCCGCCGACGATCGCCGGCGTCGCGACCTCGAGCAGGCCGCGCTTCTCGAGCTTGTTGTTGCTCTCGATGAGATCCTTCGCTTCGGCGGAGTCGTTCTTGGCCTTGCGCGCGGTGAGGTCGGGGATCTCGCTCGCCGAGCATACGGCGTCGTCACCGCAGCCGAAGCGCGTGATGCGCTCGTTGAGGTCGGAGCGATCGTTGAGGTATCGGATCCCGAGGTAGCCGCCGATGCCGAGCGTGATCACGCCAGCGGCGACCGTGCCAACGCCGACGTAGTGCCACGTCGACCACCGCGTCTCGACGGGCGCCGTGGGCGGGGGGATCGGGGTGGGTTCTGCCTTGGGCGCGGGACGCTTCAGCGTGATCGCCTTGAGCTGCTTCGTCTCGACGTTCTCGTGGACGTCTTCGTAGCCGGGCGAGGTGATGACGACAGAGTGAAGCTTGGTGCTCTTCGTGAAGACGATCGTCTCGTTCTGGTAGAACGCCTCCGGCACGATCTGATCGTCGACCGTGATCGTGGTCCCCGGCGGGATGGGTTGGGGGAGGATGAGCCGAACATGCGGCGTCTCGAGGAGCGAGGCGATCGCGCCGCCGATCTCCTTCAGGCGGTCGTCCTTCTTCTGGCTGGCGAGCTCCTGCGCGCGCTTGTACGCGTTGTAGGCCTCCATGCGGTGGCCGAGCTGCTCGTGGCAAAAGCCCAAGTTGTAGAATGCACCGATCGATTTGTCCGCGGCGAGGCTCTTGTCGAACTCGGGGATCGCCTTCGCGCAGTCGCCATCGTCACGGAGCTTCTTGCCCGCCTCGAAATGCGCGCGCGCGCCTTCCGCGTCGCCTGCCCACGCGTCGTGGGAAGCGCCAGCGAGGATCCATGTCACCAAAGCGAAGGTGATGCAGCGGCGGCGCATCACGCGCATTGTCGCTTTTCTCGCGGAAGATGTCGCTACATGTATTCGGCGCCGCTGCCCGGCGCGTTCTTCGGCTTCGGCTTCGCCGGCGTGGTCGGCGTGGTCGCCGGCGTCGGCTTCGGTGATGGATGAGCGGCCGCCGCAGCCGGAGGCTTCGTCGCCGCCTTCTTTGGCGGCGTCGCTTGGGCGGGCGGGGGCTCGACCTCGACGGACGCGATCGCAGGGGTTGGGCTCGCGCCGATGGCGACGCCTGCCGCGGCGCTCGCGGCCGGCGCGGTGACGTCGGTCGCTGGCTCGGGCGGTGGCGCTTGACCTTGCATGACGACGGAGTCGCTTGGTGCGGTGATGGTCGTGACGGGCTGCGTCCGGCGCTTGTACGCGACCATCATGATCGCGCCGCTCAACCCCATGACGAGCAACGCCGCCAAGACCGCGAACAGCTGCGACTTCGAGAGCGTCTGCGTGCGCCGCGTGGGAACGCCAGAGTCCCACGCGTTCATCGTCTTCGGGCCCGCGTCGATGATCACCGGCGGGCTGTTCGTGACCAGCGTGGGGTGATCGACCTTCTGCGCGGTCTCCATCACGTGGAGAATGCGCCGCGCGGAGCCGACGTCGGCCGCGTAGTCTTGCAGCGCGAAGGCGAGCTCGGCGACGGACTGGAAGCGGCGGTTCGCGTCTTTCTCGAGGCAGCGGAGCACGACGTCCTCGAGATCGGCCGGCAAGCCATGAACGAACTGAGAAGGCGGCGGCACCGGATCTTTGAGGACCATCGCGCAGATCTCGGCGACGCCGCTCGCGTCGAACGGCACGCGGCCGGTGAGCAGCTCGTAGAGACACACGCCGAGAGACCAGATGTCGCTCCGCGTATCGACGTCCTTCGCCGAGCGCATCTGCTCGGGCGACATGTACTGCGGCGATCCGAACACGGCGTTCGTGGCGGTGAGCGAGACGTCGTTGTGCGAGCCGAGCTGCTTGGCGAGCCCGAAGTCGAGCACCTTCACGAGCGGCCGCCCGTCGACCGTCGCCGTCAGGAAGAGGTTCTTCAGCTTGACGTCACGATGAATCATCCCGAGGCCGTGCGCCTCGGCGAGCGCTTCGCTCGCTTGCAAGATGTAGTCGACGGCGACGTGGGGAGGCAGCGGGCCACGCGTGCGCATCTCGGCGTCGAGATCGCATCCGTCGAGGTACTCCATCACCATGTACGGCTCGCCGTTCTTCAGGCGACCGACGTCGAGGACGCGCGCGGTGTGAGCGCTCTTGAGCTGGACCGCGGCCTTTGCTTCCCGAAGAAAACGTTCCGCATGCGAAGGATCGCTCATCGCCTCCTTCAGCATGAACTTCAGCGCCACGCGTTGACCGAGGTCGATGTGTCGCGCCGCGACGACGATGCCCATGCCGCCGGCGCCGAGAATCCTCTCGACTTTGTACTTCGCGCCCAGCACATCGCCGGGCTTGACACGCGCCGTGGACATCCTTTTCGAGCCTAACACGACTGCCCAAACGCTCTATGCGTCTGCCCTGGACGCCCTGTCGTTCCGTAGGTAGAGGCAGGTGGTAGGAGTGGAGACATCGCGATGAAGGTGACTGTAGTAGGCGGAGGCCTGGCGGGATGCGAAGCCGCATTTCAGCTGGCGGAACGCGGGGTGGAGGTCGACCTCATCGAGCAGAAGCCGAAGGCGCGTACGCCCGCGCAGAACACCGACAAACTGTGCGAGCTCGTCTGCTCGAACTCGATGCGCGGCGCTGCGCTCGTCAACGCCGTCGGCCTCTTGAAGGAGGAGCTCCGTCGCGCCGGCTCGCTCATCATGGAATGCGCCGAGGTCGCGCGCGTCCCTGCAGGCGGCGCGCTCGCCGTCGATCGCGACGTCTTCGCCGACACCGTCACCGCGAGGATCGAGGCGCATCCGCGCATCACGATCCGTCATGAGGTGGTCACGAAGATCCCAGCCGCGACCGCCGACCATCCCGTGATCCTCGCGACGGGTCCGCTCACCGGCGACGAGCTCGCGTCCGACATCGCGCGCGTCGTCGGCGCTTCGCATCTCGCGTACTACGACGCGATCGCGCCGATCATCAGCGCGGACTCGATCGACTGGGACAAGGTCTTCAAGCAGTCACGGTGGGGCAAAGGCGCGCCCGAGGACGACGCGGCGGGCGAGCGAGACGCGTCCGACAAACGAGACGCGACCGCCACCGGCGACGAGGCGTACGTCAACTGCCCCTTCGAGAAGGAGGGCTACTTCGCGTTTGTCCGCGCGATCGTGGAGGCTCAGAAGGTCGAGCCGCGATCGTTCGAAGACGTTCGCTACTTCGAGGGCTGCCTCCCGATCGAGGTGATGGCGTCGCGAGGCGAGCGCACCCTCGCGTTTGGCCCGATGAAGCCCGTCGGGCTCACGGATCCGCGGACGGGCCGGCGTCCGTATGCCGTCGTCCAGCTGCGCCCTGAAGACCAGGCGATGACGGCCTACAACCTCGTCGGCTTTCAGACGCGCATGACGTACGGCGATCAAGCACGCGTCTTCAAGATGATCCCAGGCCTCGAAGAGGTCGAGATCCTGCGCTACGGAAGCGTCCACCGAAACACGTTCGTCGACTCGCCGCGGATGCTCGACGACCGCATGCAGCTCAAGGCATGCCCGAACGTGTTTCTCGCCGGTCAGATCACCGGCGTCGAGGGGTACGTCGAGAGCTGCGCCGGAGGATTCCTCTGCGCGATCCTGCTCGCGCAGGCGCTCCGTGGCGAGGCGATCACGCCGCCGCCCGCGACGACGGCGCTCGGCGGAATTCGCACGCATCTGTCGCGCGAGACGGATCGCTTTCAACCGTCCAACATCACGTGGGCATGCATCCCGCCGCCCGAGGACACGAAGCTCCGCAAACGCGAACGCTACCAAGCGATGGCCGACCGCGCGCTCGCCGATCTCGACGCATGGCTTCGCGTCGCCCGCCTGCAGAAGGCGAGCTGACGTCTCACCCTACTTGCGACGGGGGGGACGCGAAGAGGGAGGCGCGGAAGGCACGGGCGCGGTCACCGTCGCGCTCGCCGACGGACGCGGCGTCAGGCTCGGTGTTGGGCTCGGCGCGGGGACTGGGCTTGGGCTCGGCGCCGAGACAGAAGGTGCAGCGACCGCCTGCGCGGGATGGCGCGTCGAGTAGACCGCTCCGGCGAGCGCCCCGATGAGGAGCGCGCCCGCGACGGCGATCGCGAGCCCGATGACGTGCGAGGCGGGGCGACCCTCGGCGCGTCGAGGCGGCTTCCGCAGCGTCTCCTGCATGTCGGGAGGCACCTCGTGGTCCGACGAAGGGCCTGGCAGATCGTTGACGAGGATCCGCGGGCGGACGCGGCTCGCGTCGGTCCCTTCGACCACGCGATGCATGTCGGTCGTGTCGGCGAAGGCGTCGGGCCGCGAGAGGCGAAAGCTCGGACCGAGGCGCACCGTCTTCGTCACGCGCGTCGTGCTCGGCATCCTCGCGCGCACCGTCGAGAGGGCGCTCAGCATCTCGTTGGCAGACGCATAGCGTCCGTTGCGATCCTTCGTGAGGGCGCATGCGATGAACGCCTCGAGCTCGGGAGGAGCGTCGGGCCGGTGCTGGCGAAGAGGGATCGGCGGATCACGCAGGATGGCCGCGAGCGTCTGCGGCACCGACTCGCCGCCAAACGGGAGGCGGCCGGTCGCGAGCTCGTAGAGCGTGACGCCCATCGCCCACACGTCGGCGCGTTGATCGATCTCGTCCGCGCGGACCTGCTCGGGCGGCATGTACGCCGGGGATCCCATCGTCGATCCGGTGCGCGTGAGCTTCGTGCCTTTCGTGACCAGGTCCTTGACGGTGCCGAAATCGAGGACCTTCACGATCGGCGGGCGGTCGGGCCGCTCGCACAAGAAGAGGTTCTCGGGCTTCAGGTCGCGATGAACGAAGCCCGCGCGATGCGCCTCGGCGACGCCGTCGAGCGCTTGAAGGACCCAATCGACCGCGACGTCGATCGGCGGTGGGCCGTCCCGGACGAGCACGGCCTCGAGCGTCGCGCCGACGAGGAACTCCATCACGAGATACGGCGTGCCGTCGACGAGCTCGCCCACGTCGATGAGCTTCGTGACGTGCTCGCTCGACAAGCGCGCGGCTGCGCGTGCCTCGCGAATGAAGCGCTTCTTGGCCTCTTCGTTGTTCGCGCGCTCGGGCGCCATCAGCTTGACCGCCACACGCCGCTGGAGGGGGAGGTCGGTCGCCTCGAGGACGATGCCCATCGAGCCCTGTCCCACGACGCGTTCGATCCGGATCTTGCCGGATAGAACGGTGCCCGGTCGAAGGGCGTCTTGGCTCGCTACTCGCCCCACCTCATCAGGTTAGCGTGGAGCTGGCTCGCGCGGCCAATCCGTTTCAGGCGTCTTCAGACGCGCTCTGCTGCCTCCTCTTACAGCGACGTTTCAGCTGATAAATAGGCCTTCGGTCGCGTGCGCGGGGCAAAATCCAAAGCTCGTTGCGGCCTCGCCGAATCGCTCGACCGAGGCGCGGATCGGATCCGGCGTGAAGTCGACGAACGCGGCGGCTTTCTCGAAGATCGCGAAGGATCCGGGGTTACCCACGTGACGTTTGAGCTCTTCGTGCGCTTCACGAAGTGTTTCGCGACGTCCTTCGGCGTCGGCGGTGATCAGGCGCTCAACCTCGCCGCCGAGCGCGCGCGTGAAGCGATCGAGCCATGCAGGCTTGGCGTCTGCGGTGGCGCCTGTCGTCGCCACGACGGCGGTCGCGAACCGCCGGCCCGGCCACAAATCGCGCTCATCGAGCAGCCGCGTCGCGCGCACCTCGCTGACGACGCGCGTCGCCCAAGGCTCCGGGAGCCATGCCGCGTCGAGATCTCCGTGGCGCATTTGATCGAGGATCGTCGCGTTCGCGATCGCGAGGACGGTGACGTCGCCGCCCGACGCCGCCTCGCGCAACCCGGCGTCGCGGATGGACGAGCGCAAGGCGATGTCCTGCGTCGTGCCGAGCTGGGTCACGGCCACGCGCTTGCCGCGCAGATCCGAGACCTTCTGGATGTTGCTTCGCTCGGTCACCACCAGCGACGCTCCTCCCGAGCACACCCCGCCGGTGATGCGCAGACCGCCGCCGCCACGATGCCGTGCGTGATGGATGACGACGGGCGCGGGGCCGGCCGTCCCGATGTCGATCGCGTCGCCGATGAGCGCCTCGGTGACGCGCGGGCCAGCGCGGAAGACGCGCGTCTCGAGCCTCACGCCGAGCGGTGTGAGCTCGGCTTGGATGCGTCCGGAGCCGAGGCCGGCGAGCAGTGGGGCATGCGTGAGGTTCGACATCACGCCGACGCGCACCGTGCGTTGACCGTCGCGTGACCTGGTCGACCGACGCGCGACCGCTGCGCCCGTCACGGCGGTGGCGACGACGCCGGCGAGGGCCGCGATGACCTGACGCCGATTCATGACGACGACTCGACCTTGCTCCGCGCGTGGAGGCCGCACTCGGTTTTGTTCGACCACGCCCAGCGCCCGGCGCGCTCGTCTTGCTCTTCACCTTCGGCGACGGCGCGGGTGCACGGAGCGCACCCGATCGACAAATAGCGCCGGTTCGTGAGCGGATGGGCGGGGATGGAGTGCGCCGCCAGGTAGGCGTTCACCTCGGCGCGGGTGAGCGTGGCGATCGGATGGACGCGCACGAGCGCATCGGGCTCGTCTTGCGTGAGGATCGCGACGTCCTCGCGCGTCTTGCTTTGATCACGGCGTAGCCCCGAGACCCAGCCGCGCGCCTTGGCGCGAAGCGGCGCGAGCGGCGCGACCTTGTTGATCCCGCAGCAGAGATCGGGATCGGTCTGCTGAAGGTCATCGCCGTAGCGAAGGAGGAGCTCGGCGCGCGCGATGTCCGGACGAAGGACACGCACGTCGAGCCCGAGCCGATCGGCGAGCAGATCCTTGTAGCCCAGCGTCTCGGGGAAGAGAAAGCCCGTGTCGATGAAGTAAACCGGCAAGTGCCTCGCCACCTGGCTCCACAAATGAAGAAGGACGCCGCTCTGCGCGCCGAACGACGACGTGAAGAGCAAGTCCTCTCCGAAGTGATCGACCGCGAAGGCGAGGCGCTCCTCGGGGGACGCGAGCTCGAGGCGAGCGTTCTCACGCTCGAGATCGAAGGACAGCCTCTCGTTCGCGCTTCCTTCGACGCTCGCGCGCGGCTGGCTCACGCAGCGCACTCCCCAGCGCCCGTCTGGACGAGGAAGCCGGTGGTCTCGCCGATGTCCGCGGCTTCTTCTTCGCGCGGAGCGGCCGTCACCAGATCGCCGAGCGCGGCGACGATGCGCTTTCCGTCGATGCGCTCGAAGAATGCCTGCGGGGTCTCGCCTTCGGTTCGCTCCGCGTCGAAGAGGCGTAGAAGCGCGACGACCGCGTCAGGGACGCGCCTCGCGACGATCTTCACGACCTGCCGGCCGAAGCGGGCGCCGCGTGCGTCGACGCCGCCGCCGAGATGGAGCTGATAGACCGGGACGGCGGTGCCGTTCACCGTCTTCGCGCCGCCGTGGAATCCGAGGTCTGCGATGTGGTGCTGGCCGCACGAGTTCGGGCAGCCGCTCACCTTGATGATCGTCTTGGCCGCGTCACCGTGGGCGCCGAGCCCTTCGGCCTCGAGCTTCTCTCCGATCGCCTTCGCGACCGACCGTGACGAGGTGACGGCGAGGTTGCACGTGTCCGCGCCCTGGCAGCTCGTCACGTCGCGCGCGGTGTGGAGATCGAGGCGCGCGAGACCTACCGCCGACAGACGCGTGAACAGCGCAGGGAGCGACTGCTTGTTGACCCAAGGGATCAAGATGTTCTGATCGATCGTGAGGCGCGCGGTGCCGTCGCCAAACTCATCGACGATCCGCGCCAGCGCGCGGAGCTGCTCGCTCGTGATGTCGCCGAGGAGGAGCCGAACGTAGACCGCCGCATGCGCCCCAGCGGGGACCTCTTCACCCGCGGTCTCTCGACCACCGCCCCACGCCTTCGAATCGACGACGGAGGAGGCACGCCATGCGAGGTACTCGGGCGAGCGACGCGTGCCGCCGTTCGTCACGTGCGTCGCCGAGTCGAAGACGGGAGGCGCCGGCGGGTGATGCGGCTCCTCGGGGAGTGAGAGCTCTGCCGCGGCCTCGGCGTCCACCTCGGCGCGGATTTCGGCGTACGTCGCGCGGAAGCCGTCATCACCGAGCTTCTTCAGCACGTATTTCAAGCGCGCGCGTGCGCGGTTCTCTCGGTTTCCAAGCCGATCGAAGAGCCGCACGATCGCCTCTCCAACACGGCCGATCGTGGATGCGCGGACCCACTCGTGCAAGACGAGCGCATTGCGCGGCGAGGAGGAGAGCCCGCCGCCACAGACCACGCGGAAGCCCTTCTCTCCGTCTCGCACCTCGGCGATGAAGCCGAGATCGTGGATCGCCGCCTTGGCGCAGTCGTTCGCACATCCGCTGAACGCGATCTTGAACTTTCGCGGCAAGGTCGCGGAGAGCGGATGGCGAAGGAAATGTCGCGTGAGCGCCTCGGCGTACGGAGACACGTCGAACGGCGCGCTCGTGCAGACCTCCGCGAGCTCGCAGGCGGTCACGGATCGAACCGAGTTGCCGCAGGCCTCGCGCGTCGTCAGGCCCGCGTCGTCGAGGCGTCGCATCATCTTCTCGACCTGCTTCATGTCGACGAAGTGATACTGGACGTTCTGGCGTGTCGTGATGTGGCCGAAGCCGCGCGAGTAGTCGTCGGCCACCTCGGCGAGCACGTCGATCGCCTGCGCGTCGAGCCGGCCGAAGGGGATCTTCACGCGGATCATCTGCGCGTCGGGCTGGCGTTGGCCGTAGACGCCGCGCGTGAGCCGGAACGCACGGAACGCGTCGGGGCCGATCGCGCCGCTCTCGAACGCCTCGAGCTTGCTGACGAACTCGTCGACGTCGCGTGGATCGGAGAAGCGGGGAAGGGTGGTCATGGTGCGGTCGCTCGAGGGGAGGTGATGGTGGCGATGTGTTGGAGGACGAGCGCGGTCGCGGCGTTCAGATCGGTCGTGCTCGTGTCGATCGCGATCTCCGCGTGAAGAGGTGGCTCGTATGGGTCGCTGACGCCCGTGAACATGGGCAGGTCGCCGCGGAGCGCCTTCTCGTAGAGGCCCTTCGTGTCGCGTTCGATGCACGTCTCGATCGGGGGCGCGACGTGCACTTCGATAAAGTGACTCTCCGTCTCGATCAATGAACGGGCGGCGTCGCGCGCGTCACGGTAAGGCGAGACCGCCGCGACGAGGACGATGACGCCGTGGCGCGCCAGGAGGTGGGCGACAAACGCGATCCGCGCGACGTTCTCGTCGCGGTCTTCGCGCGAGAAGCCGAGGCCCTTCGACAGGTGCGTGCGCACGACGTCTCCGTCGAGGAGCTCGACGCGCTCGTTCGAGGCGCGAAGCTCGCTCGCGACCGCGGTCGCGATCGTCGTCTTCCCTGCGCCCGACAGCCCGGTGAACCAAACCACCGCGCCCGCACGGCCAGAGCCTGGGCCCGCCTCGGAGACCTGCCTGCCAGTCGCCATTTCGCTCCCCGATAGAGATACGCCGTTCCGCGAATCGCTTCGTGGTACGTTGGGGTCGGGTGAAGTTTTCGTTATTGCAGTCACGTGTCCAGTATAATGGAGATCGCCTTGGCGGCACGCAAGCGCAAATTGGCCGATAGCTCTTCCAAACCCACGAAAGACGAAGGATCGGCCCGTTCCCAGGCGCTGGGTCCCAGCGTCAAAGACTCGTTGGGGGATGATGTGGGGGCCGCCGACCTCGCGCGGCGCGTGGCTGACAACCTGCGCCACAAGCGGAAGCTCCGCGGAATGTCGCTCGACGACCTCGCGCGCGCCTCGGGCGTCAGCCGCGCCGCTCTCTCTCAAGTCGAGACCTGCAAGACGAACCCGACGGTCGGTCTCCTCTGGAAGATCGCGGTCGGCCTCGGGGTGCCCTTCGCGGATCTTTTGGGCCAGCCAAAGTCTGGAATTAGCGTGCTCCGGCGAGGCGACGCGCAGGTGCTCCGCTCGCTCGACGGCAAGCTCGAGAGCCGCCCGCTCACGCCCGCCGGCACGTCGGCGCTCGTCGAGATTTACGAGCTTCGCCTCTCGTCGCGCTCCACGCATGCCTCCGAGCCGCACGCGACGGGCACCCACGAGTTCCTCGTCGTCCTCTCGGGCGCGCTTCGCCTTCATGTCGACGGCGAGACCCTCGATCTGATGGCGGGCGACAGCGTCTCGTTTCCGGCCGATCGCCCGCATTCGTACGAGAATCCCGGCTCGTCCGAGGCGCGCTACCACAACGTCATCCTGTACGAGCGCTGACGGCGTCCTCTGTTTTAGTAGAGGCAGTCCTTGTCGAGTGACGGAGCCTCTATTATGATGGAGGCGTGTCTGCCGCGACGGAATGGCTGGAACGCGAGGGCGAAGGCCCGGAGGCGGGTGACGCTCGTTCCGTCACGCGCGATAAGACCGCCACGCGCGAAGCCCCTCGAACGAAGCCGCCTGCGGCGAGCGCGGCGCTCGAGAACGTCACGCTCGTCTACGACGGCGAGGTCGTCCTCGAGGACGTCTCGTTTCGCGTCGCTCCCGGCGAAGCGCTGTGCCTCGTCGGCCCATCGGGCGGCGGAAAATCCACGATACTGAATTTGCTCGCGGGCCTCGTGAAGCCCACCCGCGGGCGCGTGCTGTTCGATGACGAGCCCACCCTCGGCCCCAGCCCCGAGCGTGCCGTCGTGTTCCAAGACGCCGCGCTCTTTCCGTGGCTGACGCTCGAGAAGAACATCGCGTTCCCGCTCGACGTCGCTGGCATCTCTCGCGACGAGCGTGCGGCGCGCGTCGACGAGCTCCTTCGCCTCGTGCATCTCTCGCGCTTTCGCACGAAGTATCCTCACGAGCTCTCCGGTGGAATGCGCCAGCGCGGCGCGATCGCCCGCGCGCTCGCGACCCGGCCGCGCATGATCCTGTTCGACGAGCCGTTCGCCGCGCTCGACGGGCAGATGCGCGAGCTCCTGCAAGGCGAAGTGGAGCGCATCGTCCGCGGCGCGTCCGCTCCGGGAGACGTCCGACCACGCACGACGATGGTCTTCGTCACCCACCAGATCGAAGAGGCGGTGAGGCTCGGCGACCGCGTCCTCCTGATCGGGACGCGTCCCGGCCGCATCATCGGCGAGACGTACATCGATTTGCCACGTCCGCGCCGCGCCAGCAGCGAGGGCGGTGAGGACAACGTGCAGGCCATTCGCATCGCCCAGCGAATCGCCGCCGAGATCCGTCAAGAGGTCGACAAGGTGGCGAGAGAGGAGGCAGACAGCGATGCGAAGTGGAGCAGCGGTGATGCGAGCCGTGAGAACGGCAGCCATCCTCGTCGTCATTTGGGCCGCGGCATCTAGCGTCTCGAAGAGCGCGCTCTTTCCGGGGCCGCTCGAGGTCGCGCGTTCGCTCGTGCATGCCGCCTCCGAAGGCATGCTCGGCCGCGCCGTGATCGTGAGCGCCCTTCGTCTCGTCGTGGGCTACGCGCTCGCGCTTCTCATCGGCGTCCCGCTTGGCCTCTTGCTCGCGCGCGTGTCGTGGGTGAAGCGTGCGCTCGGCCCGATGCTCCTCGGTCTCTCGAGCGTGCCGTCGATCTGCTGGCTCCCGCTTGCGATCGTCTGGTTTGGCCTCTCGGAGGCGGCGATTCAAGTCGTCGTCGTGCTCGGCGCGGCGCTGCCCGTCACGCTCGCGACCGAGAGCGCCGTCCGCCAGCTTCCCCCGTCGATCGAACGTGCGGCGCTCACGATGGGCGCGCGTGGCCCGACGCTGCTGCTGCGCGTCCTGCTCATCGCCGCGCTCCCGGGGATCCTTACGGGCGCCAAGATGGGCTGGACGTTCGCGCTTCGTTCGCTGATGGCCGGCGAGCTCCTCTTCGTCTCGGGCGGCCTCGGCCAGCTGCTCGAGACGGGCCGCGATCTCGCCGACACCGCGCTCGTCCTCGGCGTGGTCGTCGTGATCGTCCTCCTCAGTCGCGTGTCGGAGCGCGTCCTCTTCGGCCCCGTCGAGCGCCTCGTCGCGCGTCGTTGGGGGACGGTGGCGTCATGAACCTACGAACCTTCGTCGAGGATCCCACCTTCGTCGAGGATCCGGTCGACAGCCGCCCGGGTCGGCTCGATGGACCGATCCCGCGCGCCTTGCCTCGTGGACGCGTCTTTCTCGTCGGCGCGGGCCCCGGCGATCCGGAGCTGCTCACGGTTCGCGCGCACCGCCTGCTGACGAGCGCCGCGATCGTCGCGCACGATGAGCTGGTCGGCCCCGAGATCCTCGCGCTGATCCCGCTGGCGGCCGAACGGATCAACGTCGGCCGCCGGCGAGGCACGCACCCGAACGCGCCGTCGATTCATCCGCTCGTGCTCGAGCGCGCGCTCGAGGGACGTGACGTCGTGCGCTTGAAAGGCGGCGATCCGTTCATCTTCGGACGGGGCGGGGAAGAGGCCTCCGAGCTCACCGCGCTGCGAATTCCCTTCGAGGTCGTGCCCGGCGTGAGCGCCGCGCTCGGCGCAGCGGCGAGCACCGGCATCCCGCTCACCCATCGCGACGCGGCATCGAGCGTGACGTTCGCGACCGCGCACCTGAAGCACGACAGCGACGAGCCGAGCGAGACCGGCGACGCGACCAAGCGCATCCCCGCCGCGGGCACAGTCGTGCTCTACATGGGCCTCGCGACGCTCGCCGACACCGCACGTCAACTCATGCGCGCAGGCCGGTCCCCACATACGCCGGCCGCCGTCGTCTCGAAGGCGACCCTGCCCGACGAGCGCCTCGTCCTCGGCGACCTATCGACGATCGCGGACCTCGCCGCCGAGGCCAACCTACCAACGCCGGCGCTCGTGATCATCGGCGATGTCGTCGACAAGCGCGTCGTAACGGTCGCCAGCGAGGCCATCGCGGTCGCCGCGGGGGCGTGAGCCGGCCACGACGGTCCGTCGAGACGCGGACTTTGCGCGCCGAGGCGCTCATCGGCCCGAAAAAGAAGCACGTTTCTGCAGATGGGCGCCCGGATGTCCGTGGACTGGGAAAAGGAGCCCTTCTCGTGCCATCATTTCGACATGCGGAACCTCAGTCGCTTGCTTTTCTCTGCCGCCGCCATCGGCGCGATTGGTGTTTGGGTCGCTTGCGGAGGCTCGGACGATCAAGACGTCGTCCAGAGTGACGCTGGCAGCGACACGGGCAGCTCACAACAGGACACCGGCACGAGCAACAACGACTCCGGAGGTCAGAAGGACACGGGCACGCCCGACACCTCGCCGCCGAAGGGCTACTGCGATCTCAACGATTGCGACGCCGGCGCGCCGAACCTGATCGAGAGCGGAACGATCGATGGAGGCATCGCGTGCGTCGTCGGTGGCGAAGGGGAAGAAGAGCCGAACGACACGGCGCTCCTCGCCAACGAGATGAAGCCCACGCGCTGCGGCGTCATCATCGCGGACGGTGGACCGGACGCAGGTGAGGACGACTACTTCAAGTTCACCCTGAACGACGCCTCGACGTCGTTCTACGTGCAGTACGCCGGCAAGGTGCACGTCTACGTTCAGGCGGATGGCTCGGCGCCGGTCGACATCACGCAGCCGGGCGCGAACCTCCCGTTCGTCTACAACCAGCCCTACTTCGTCAAGGTCAGGACTGCGGACGACAAGCAGCAGGTCTACCGCGTCACGCTGTTCGAGACGAAGTAGACCGCGACTCGTCGCGATTCGGCTCGCGACTCTTCGCGACTGTTCGCGACTCGGTTCGCGACTCGCCACGACTCGCCACGCGCACTGCAAGAGACCATCGCCTCGTTGGGGCGCGGTCTCTCGGGGATGATATGGTTGTCGGGTGAGACAACGCATGTCACGTGCGCGTCTTGGCGCGCTCGTCGCGGCCTTTGGCGGTCTCCTCGTCGCGAGCTGCTCGCTCGGCTTCGATGGGGACTCGTTTCACGACGGCAGCTCCACATCATCCGGCGCGGTCACCGACGCAGGCGACGCGCGCGACCGGCAGAGCAGCGCGAGCAGCGCGAGCAGCGGCAGCAGTGGAGGCGGCGATGGCTCGACTTCGAAGGACGGATCGCCGCCGACGTTCTTCGACGACTTCAATCGCGCCGACGGTCCGCTCGGCAACGAGTGGCAGATGGAGTCGCCGAGCGCGTTCGAGATCGTCGGCGGAAGAGTGAAGTTCAAGGCGCCCGACTACGATCAAGAGCACGCGAAGAACACGCGTCCGAGCGGAGAGGCGCTCCTCGATGTTCGCGCGTCGGTCGAGGTCATGCTGCCGTCGACGACCGTGCATGGATCGCCCGCGCTCATCGTGCGCGCCAAGCTGCCCATCGTGAACGGGAACCCCGGCTACCGCTTGGAGGTCTACGCCCCAGACAAGGCCGCGCTCAACCGGTACGCGCCCGGCCAGGGCAACTTCGAGGACGTGTTCCCGCTGTCGCCGCCGATCGGAGCGAACGAGCCAGTCCGCCTCGTGCTCACCGCGGTGCAAGCAGGCGCAGATCCGATGGGGCCCGTGAACCTCGAAGCGATGGTCGTTCGCGTGAGCGATGGCGTCGTGCTCGGCTCGAGATCGCGCGTCGACAGCGGCGGCGGGCGTTTTCTGTCGGGCGTCGTCGGGTTCACGGACGACTCCTGCTGCGGGAAGGCGCCAGGCGAGCTGTTCGACAACTTCGCCTACGGACCTCCGTAGCCGTCAGCCCGCGCGCTCTTTGAACGCGCGCACGAGGTCAGCGAAGCGCGAGGTCATCGGCGTACCTTCCGCGCGCCATTTCTCTCGAAGCGCGCGCGCGGCGTCGATCCAGTCTTCGGCGGGGAGCGCTTGCTCGAGCACCTCACGAAGGAGGCGGGAGAGCGCGGGGGCTTCACCCGAAGACGAGATCGCGATCGTGAACGGCCCGCGGCGGATGACGCTCGCCGAATAGGCAGAGCCGTTCGGCGGATCGTCGATCGCGATCGAAAACACACGGTTGCGATCTGCCTCGTCGCACGCGCGGCGCTGGGTCTCGGGGTCGTTCGTCGCCGCGATGACGAGCCAGGCGCCCGCGACGTCGGCCTCTTCGAAGGGACGCTTGCTGAGGACGATCTCGTTGTTCGCCGCGAGGTCCATGACGAGAGGGGTCGCGTCGATCGCGACGACGCGAACACGCGCCGCGGCGAAGACGAGATCCTCGATCTTGCGCTCGGCCACCGCGCCGCCACCGACGACCAGCACGTCTTTTCCTGCGAGGCGCAAGAAGAGCGGAAAGAGCCTCGGCGAAGGCGAGGAGGGCGCTGGCGGTGTTGGCGTCGGCGTCGCGGTGGTCATGGCTCGGCCTGGAGGGCGCGCGTCGGGCGGGCGCGCTTCGGGACATACGCGTGGGCGATGCCCGCGCCGTCGAGCCGCGACCGCGTCGTCGTGATCGCGAGATCGCCGATGTCCGAGCCGACGAACCTGCGACCGGCGGCGGCCGCGGCGACGAGCGTCGTGCCCGATCCGCAGAAGGGATCGATCACGAGCGAGCCGGCGTTGCTCGACGCGCGCACGATGCGATCGAGCAGCTTGAGCGGTTTCTGTGTCGGGTAGCCCGTCGTCTCGGCGCGCAGCGGCGTGTTCGCGGCCATCGACGGGCAGTCCATCCAGACGCTGCCGATCGCGCGGCCCTCGTCGGCGTAATAGCGGTATGTCTTCTTGCCGACGACGCGATCGCGATAGCGCCGGCCTTCTTCGTCGACGTTGCCAAAATGCATGTCGAGGCTCGTCGCGGCGAACGGCGCGCGCATCGCCGGGTCTTTGCCGTTCCAGATCGGGTCGCCTTTGCCCCGCGCGTAGAGGAGGAGCGTCTGATGGCTCATCCCCGGTCCGGTCTTGCTCTTGCTGCCGTTGCCGGGGACCCAGATGACCTCACCGCGAAAGTGCCGGCGACCACCGAAGACGCGATCACACACGATCTTCGCCTCGTGGATCGCGCGTTGATCGAGGTGAAGCCACATCGTCCCGTGATCGGACAGGCATTCGCGCACGACGACGATGCGCTCCTCGAGCCACCCGAGGTAGGCCTCGAGCGAAGCCCAGGTGTCGTCGTAGGCGACGGGGCCGCGCGCCCGCGAGGAGCCGAGCTTCAAGCGCGCGCCGAACGTCTTCTCCACCTTGAACGGCGGATCGAGATACGCGAGGTCTGCGCTCCCTGGCGCGACGAACGCGGCGAGGTCCTTGGCGTCTCCGTGGATGACGACGCCTGCGTCCACGCCGCGGGCGCCGTCAGTGGCTCGCGGCGCTCGCATTGGCGGTGTTTGCCCTGAACGTGGGCGCGGCGCTATGAGGGAGCGCGCCGCCGAGCGGCCGGAGCAGCGCGAGCAAGAGCTCCTGATCGGATCCGAGGTCGGCGTCGTGATCCAGCGCGGCGATCCATGGACGCACCGGTCCGGTGTGCTCGCAGCCGGCCACGATCTCGGCGGGCGTGCACGCCGTTCGAATGTGAACGTGATCGTCGTGCGGTCCGCCCGGATGCGGCTCGAGCATCGTGTCCATCGCGCGGACGATCGTGTCGCCGGGCTCACCACGCGCTCGCGCCCACTGAACGAGGAGCGCCTCGACATTTCGGTTCGCGAACACCCACTGGATGCGCGCCTCGGGATCTTCGACGAGCGTCTTGACGAGGATCCACTGGCGCTCGACGTCGAACCGCAAGAAGCGCTTGCCCTTGTCGTCCCACGCGAGGCCGTCGGGCCCGACGTGGATGAAGCCCGGGCTCTCGACGGGAGCGCCGTCGAGCGTCGTCATGTAGAGGAGGAGATCGGCGTCGCGGCCCGTCCGATGCGACAGATGCGGGAGCAGCTGGCCGCCGCGCTTCTGCGAGAGGTCACCGATGCCGAGGATCGCGCCGGGCCGTTCGCGCGCGACCTCCCTGGCGGCGCGCTCGATCGCATGCACGAAGCGCGGGACGCCGTGGTGCCGGTCATCTTGCCGTAGCCATTTGTAGCCGTCGCCCTCCGGCGGCAGCTCTGCCGACTCGGTGAGGACGCCACGGTGGGGCATGCCAATCGACCCACCAAACTGCGGTGCGAGTGGGGATGGAGCGCGAGCGCAACCGGTCGCTGCGCCGAGCACGGCGATCGCCATCGTCATGAAATGCAAACGCATCTGCTTCATGCCTACGAGTGGTTCTACCCGAAAACGCCCGAGACCCAGAAACTCATCGCAGCTTTTGCGGCGGGGCCGCTGCATCCAGGCCTCAGGTCTCTCATTTGCGCGGCGGAGAAACGGCCGAGTCGCTCGAAGACTCGCTCCCGCGCGTCCGAACGAGGAGCGTTGCACCGCGTCATCGATGACGCGAAACAAACGTCCGAATCAGGGTTGCGCGAAGGGGAGTTCCGGCTAGAGCATGGCTCCCCGGATTGTGGACTGGGGAGGGAAAGCTTGGGGATGCCCCAGCTTCGCCTTTGGTGTCGCATGTCGAAGGGGAAGAGGAAGCAAGAGATGGCGCAGGGCGGTCCGCACCTCATCTACGCACGTAGTCCAAGAGAAGACGCTGACTCGCACGACGCGAGCACGAACGCGACGCTCACGCGCGCGCTGCGTCTTGCCCGCGAGGTCGAGGAGCTCTTGGAGGAGACGTCGTCACGCGCGCCCGAGCACGTGATCGATCCTCACAATCTGCACTCTACACGCATTGTCCGCGCGATGGCCGCGAGCCTCGTCGACGAGCTCGAGGCGATGGTTCGTAGCGGCACGCGACGAAGCGGCACGGCGTAGCGCTCGGTCTCGCTCTCCATACGCGGCTAGCTCACGTACGTGGCGATGCGGCTCTCGATGACGCGGACGGCGTCCGCGCTCGCGTAGCTCTCGGGCAAGACGTACTTGCCGTCCTCACGGCCGAGATAGCCCTGGTCGACGAACGAGAGGAGCGCGTTCTCGATCACGGGGCGGCTCACGGCTTCACGGCAGGCGATCTCGCCGGCGAGGAACATGCGCTCGCCCGCGGCCATCGCGCGCTTGGCGAGATCCTTCGGCGCGAGCGGTCCCTTGAGCAGCGCCGCGCATCCACGCGCCGCGATCCGGTAGCCCTCGAGGAAGCTCTGGATCATGCGAACGTGCAGGATCGCGCGCTCGCGTCCTTCGCCCTCGCGCGCCAGCTGATGCTCGCGCGCGTCCGTGCCGTCGGGCACGACGATGACTTCGCGATCGGCGATCATCGCGTCCAGCGTCTCGCTGTAGATGGTCTCGAAGGTCGCGTCGGCGCGGAATTGAAACTCGTACTTGAAGAGCCGCGACAACGCCTGCACGCGCTCCTGGAGCTGATCGCGACCGAGCACGCCGCGCGCGGCGGGGTCCGACTCGGCGGCGTGCAGCGGGATCGCGATCATCGCGCGCGTGACGAAGAAGTGGACCATCAGGTTCTTCGCGATGTCGAGCGACAGCCTCGCGACGTCGGGCACGACGTACACGGCGTCGGGTCCGGGCCGCGGCCGCTCGCGCTTCTCGCCCACTGGGACGCCTGGCTGATGCGTCTCGATGTGTCCGGCGCGATGAAAGAGCTCACAGGCCTCGCGGATCGATCCATGCCGGAGCACGGGCGCCGCGGTCTTCGGCTTCGCGCCGTCACCCTCGAGCGCGACGAGCAGCGACGGCGTGAACCGAGCCTCGTAGTCGTGAAGGATGCGCGCGAGACGCTCACAGGCGAGGACGAGATCGGGATGCGAGATGCCGCGCCGTCCATGCGTCAGCAGCGCCGCTGCGACGAGCGCGCTCGGCGTGATCGCCGTCACGCGGTTGATCTCGTTCATCACGCGGTATGCGAGGCGTCGCACGAGCGCTCGCCGGCGTGCGGGTGACCAGCGCGACGAAGACTCGCCTTCTTTGCGCTTCGAGTCGGCCCCAAGCTCTTCGATCACTCCGTCGAGCGTGAGGAGCTCACCGAACTGCACGTTGAGCCGGCCGTAGCGACCAAGCGCTGTCTCCGCGGCCGAGACGAGGCCACGAACGTCTTCCTTCTTCTTCTCGCCGCCGGTGAGCTCGCGCACGTACTCGCGCTCCTCGACGACGCGCTCGTAGCCGATGGAGATCGGGCAGAAGTAGACCTTGCGGGCCGTCTTGGCGGCTGTGTCGCTCGTGCGTCCCGACCCTGGCCCGGCGTCCGAACCCGACGCGCCGAGCGCCGCGTCGACGACGATCGAGAGCAGCCCGAGCTTCGGTGGAAGGAGCTTGCCCGTCCTCGAGCGCGCGCCTTCGAGGAAGAACTCGAGCGGCCAGCCGTCGATGATGAGCCGGCGCATGTACGCGTCGACGACCGCGCCGTAGAGGCGGTCGCCGCGGAAGCTTCGTCGAATGAAGAAGGCGCCGCCACGCCGGAGGATCGGGCCGAGCGGGAAGAACGCGAGGTTGTCGCCCGCGGCGACGAGCGGGACGGGCATGTTCGCGTGCATGAAGAGCCGCGACAGAATGATGTAATCTACATGCGACTTGTGGCTCGGCAGCAGGATGAGCGTTCCGTCCTTCGACGCGGCGCGCACGCGCTCGAGCCCCTCCTGATCGATCTCGAAGCCGCCGCTGTACATCCGGAGCACCGTCTGATCGAAGGCGGTGTCCATCGCGCGAAGGGCGTTCGGATCGACCTCGGCCTCGAGCTCGCGGAGCATCGCGATCGCGCGCCACTGCAGGACGTTGCGCTCCGTCTGGCCTTCGCCGGCCATCTCGCGAATGACCTTCTGGAGGCGTGGGCTACGGACGACCTGATCACGAAGACGATCGGCGGGCTTCTTCGTCGGACCGACCACGGCTTGGCGTTCGCGCTCGAGGCGGCGAAGCAGCGCGTAGGTGAGCCGGCGCACGAGGACGGCGTCGTTCGCGCCCGACGACGCGGCGCCTTCGTTCGTGCCCTCGTTCGTGCCTTCGCGCGCACCTTTGCTCGACGAAGCGCCTTCGGTCTCCAAGAAGGCTTGCACGTCGAGCGGCTCGCCCGCGCGGAGCGTGACGTGCCGGTAGTTCATCAAGAACTGCGTGACCGTTCGGATCTTGCCTGGCCACTCGCGCGGCCCGAAGAGCGAGTCGACGACCGTCTGCTTTCGCTCGTCTGGGCTTCGCGTCCACACGAACACCTGCGGTACGAGGAGGATCGGCGTCTTCATCGCGCGCTGCTTCTCGAGCACCGCGCGCAAGAACGCATCGCCTTCGATCTTTCCGCGTGACGGAATGACGTGCGCCGCGCCGCCGCGTTTGCGCATGATCGCTGGCGGCTCGAGGATCGAAGGCGGGCGCTTCAGAAACAGCGCCGCCGAAGCGCCCTCGTCGATCGCGCGACGAAGCCGCGCGACGTCATCGGCCTCGGCGGAGTCGTGAAGCGCACGTGGAAGCGGAAGACGGAGCAGGCGTGAAGGGGAGAGCCATCCCTTGCCACCCATCGGCGGCTCGAGCACCCACAGCCCCATGTCGTTCGCGAAACGAACGCGAGGCAGCTCGAGCTTCTTCGTCAGGTAGTCGAGCGCGAGGAAATCAACGAACGACAGGTTGCGAAGGACGTAAATGACCGTCCCGCGCGCCTCGGCCGCGCGCACGTGATCCGCCCACGCCTGATCGACCTCGATGTGTTCGAAGAAGCGCTGGTAGATCCACGCGAGCGCGGGATTCGGATCGTACGAGGAGAGGGGCCCGGCCAAGATCGACTCGCTCGAGCGCGGTGGACGCTCTCGTCAGCCGCCGAATGCCTTCTGGACGATCGCGATGATCTTCTTCGAGGTGTCCGGTCCCATGCCGGTCTTCGTGCCGTACGGCCACCCGTAGTTGTACATCGCGACCTGGTCGCAGGAGAGCGAGACGAGGATGTCGGCGGGCGCGCCCGACGAAGGAGCGGCGACGGCGCCGCCGGTCGCTTGCGCTTGGCCGATCTGGAAACCAAACTCGGCGTACATGCACGACTGCTTCGGCGCCTGGAAGTTCGACTCCTTGCCGAACAAGTTGAGGATGTCTTCGCGCATCTTCGCGTCCGAGACGTTCATCGTCTGCAGGATGCGGAAGTTGTAGAAGCGCGGCGCGTCTTGCGCGGCCGGCTGCGCGGCCGAGCCGGGGATGAGGCCTGGCGGAATCAGTCCGGGCGGAAGCAGCGCAGCTCCTGCGCTGAGCCACTGGTTGATCTGCGGCGGGAGGTTGGCGGCGCCTGGGGCGGCCGCTCCTGCTTGCGCCTGCGGCGGCTCGAAGTTTTGCAGGCGATGAATCGTGATCGGCTGCGCCTTGAGCTGCTCGAACGGCTGCGAGAGGCTCGAGCTGCAGGCCGAATTCGACGCTGCGATCGGGAAAAGGAGGCCGAAGGCGATGAACGAGACTGCGGCTGCGCGCTGCTTCATGGCGGCGGACTCTAGCATGACAACGGCGGCCAAGTACGAGCTACGCTAAAGACACGTCATGGCAGGAGCACTCCCTCTTCGGATCAAGAAGATCGACCACGTGGCCATCTGTGTCGCGGACACCGATCAAGCCCTCAGCAAGTACAAAGAAGTGTTGGGGCTCGAGCCCGACGTGCGAGAGGTCGTCGCATCGCAAAAGACAGAAGCGACACTCCTCCCCATCGGTGAAACGAGCCTCGAGCTCATCTCCCCGAAGGGCAACGACGGCCTCGTCAAATTCCTCGAGAAGCGAGGCCCCGGCCTTCATCACATCGCGATCGAGGTCGAGGGGATCGAGACGGCGCTCGCGACGCTGAAGGCGCTCGGGGTCCCGCTGATCGACGAGACACCACGAAAGGGGGCGCGCGGCCACAAGGTGGCGTTCCTTCATCCGAAGGCTACGGGTGGCGTGCTCGTCGAGCTCGTCGAGCCCGATCACGACACGAGGGCGACCTTGCCGAGCGGTTCGCAGCCATGATCTTCCGTCAGCTCTTCGACAAGGAGTCGTCGACGTACACGTACCTGATCGCCGACGACAAGAGCGGGCAGGCGGCGCTCGTCGATCCCGTCCTCGAGCAGGTCGAGCGCGATCTGAAGCTGATCGGGGAGCTCGGCTGCAAGCTCGTGTGCGTCCTCGACACGCACGTGCACGCCGACCACGTCACCGGCGCCGGCACGCTTCGCGAGCGTACGGGCGCGACGACGCACGTCTCGTCGCAAGGCGGCGCTCCTTGCGCGGACGTCGCGTTGACGGACGGGCACTTGATCGGCGTCGGCTGCATCGTGATCCGCGCGCTCGCGACGCCGGGCCACACGAACGGCTGCATGAGCTTCGTCGTCTCGTGCGAAGGAGAGCCAATGCGCGTGCTCACCGGAGACGCGCTCCTCGTTCGTGGTTGCGGCCGCACGGACTTCCAAGAAGGCGACTCCTCCACGCTCTGGCGATCGGTGCACGAGAAGCTCTTCGAGCTGCCGGACGACACGTTCGTGTATCCTGCACACGATTACCGCGGCCACACCGTCTCGACGATCGGAGAGGAGAAGCGGCTCAACCCTCGGCTTGGCGCAGCGATGACGCTCGAGTCGTTCGTGAAGCTGATGGCGAGCCTCGACCTTCCGCCGCCGACGAAGATCCACGAAGCGGTCCCTGCGAACCGCGCGTGCGGCAAAGCCTGACGCGTTCCCTCCGAGCAACGAACGCGACGACCGCGCCGAACGCGCCGAACGCACCGAACGCGCCGAACGCGCCGAACGCGCCCTCAGATCGCACACACGTAGTCGCGGCCTTCGTCGAAGCCCGCGCGACCGAGCTCGCCGCGAACGAGGTCTCTCGCGCCTCGCGCCGCGACCGCCACGACGAGGAGCGCATGCGACGCACGGGCGCGCGCCATCCCGCTCTCGGGATCGAGGATCGGCACGCCACGCGCGGTGCGGCCGATCTTCTTTGGATCGATGTCGATGAAGAACGACGTCCGCTTCGCGTGGACCTCGAGCTCGCGAACGAGCCGGCGTCCGCTCGGCCCAGCGCCCCAAACGCCGTACGCCCGATCGATCCGCTTGGCGAGGTGGCTCGCGCGAAGGCGGCGCATGGCCTCGGGCGAGAAGCGTGGATCGGTCCACGTGAGGCTCGCCTTGTGGATGCGCCAGCGGAAGAGCACCTCGTCGACCTTCGCGATGCCCCATCCCGCCGCGTCGAGGCGAAGCCAGAGGTCGTAGTCTTCCGCGAACGCGCCATCGCGGTAGCCGCCGATCTCGTCGAGCGCGCGCCGTCGAATCATCGACGAGGGATGACAAATCGGCGACTCGATGAAGATCGCCCGCGCGTGGTCCTCGGCCGTGAGGAGGCCGTTCTGCCACTCTGCGTAGCGCTGGATCCCTTCACCAGGCGCTTCGAACAGCTCGATCTTCGTCGCGACGGCGCCGAGCGACGGATCGGCGTCGAGCAAGGCCGCCTCCTTTCGAAGGCGTGTGGGCAGCGACTCGTCGTCGCCGTCCATGCGCGCGATGTAGTCCCCACGCGACGCCTCGACGCCTCGCTGGAGCGCGCCCGCGATGCCGACACCGCCAGACGACACGAGGACGACGCTCTTTCTCCGAGGAAGCGCCGCCGCCTCAGCGCGCACTTCGGCAGCGATCGCCGGGCCGTCGTCGGCCGACCCGTCATCGACCATGACGAGCTCATCACCATCATCACGACCGTCTTCGGCTGGTCGCATGTCGGAGACGATGCTCCGCGCCGCGTCGCGGAGCGTCCGGGCGGCGTTCTTGTAGGGGAGGACGATCGAGACGCGCGACATGGCACGTTCAGGGCGCCGTGATCATGAGGTCGATCGGCAGGTTCGACCCACCGGCGGTCATGAGGTCGACCTCACCGACGTCGAGCGGATCGAGCTTCCCAAGCGCGATCGCCTCGGTCGTCGTCCCGAGCACCTCGGCGTTCTTCGGCAGCGCCGTCGCGCTCGCGAACGGGGCGGCCTTCGCGACCGCGCGCGCCGCTCCACCCCAAGCGCCTCCGCGTGGAGCGATCGCCAACGCGTAAGGTGTTGGCGTCGCGACGACGCGGTAGAGCACGCCATAGTTGCCGAGGAGCTTCTGCGCGTCACCGGTCGGCGCGTCGATCCCCGTGAGCGTCTTGTCGGTCTCGTCGCCGCCCAAACGAAGATGGCGAATGCCGTTCTTCGGCGCGTCCGCCTGGAAGGCGAGGACGACGTCGGCGTTCGCGAACGTGCCACGTTGATGATCGGGATCGCGCGTGAGCAGCGGCAGACCTGCCGTGGCCGCGACAGCGTCGGCGTTGGCGAGCACGCTGACGAACGAGACCTTCAGCGGCGCCGTCGTCTCGACGTCGTAGATCGCGTGAACGAGCTCCGCCTTGTCGGCATGCAGCGCGTCGAGCGCGGGGTCGAGGAGCACGCGCGTCCCTGCGGGCACCGTCACGACCTTCGCGACCTGTTGTGGCGCGAGCCAGTCGAGCAGCACGGTCTTCCCGACGGACACGTACGCCTTCGACGGAGCGGCGAGGCCGTGTCGTCGAATGGTCAAGGAGGTGTCCTGCGCGCCTTGGTTGAGCACCACGATGGGAAACTTCCGCGCCGCAGCTCCACCATTTGCATGATACACGTAAAAGCGGTGCCGTCCGGCGGGGACCGTGTCGGCGTAGAGCACGCCGTCCTGCGCCGGCTCCTCGGGTGAATCGGAGAACAGCAGCGACGGCGCGTCGTTCGGCGTGCACACCGCGACGGGCTGACAAGGCGCCGTGCCCTCCGCGAGACCATCGAGCGCGATCACGTCGCCCATCGCAGTCGTGTTCGACGTGAGCGCGGACGCGAGCGCAGGCGAGGGGACGAGCGGCGCATTCGGACACGTGGTGAGGAGCTCCTTCAACATCGCGCCGGCAGGGCAAGCACCTGCGGCTGCCTCGCCTGCCTCGCCTGCCTCGCCGGCATCACCCGCGGCCGCGTCCGCGCCCGCGTCTCCGCCCGCATCGCTTGCCTCGGCTGCGTCGCCGGCGGCTCCGTCGCTCGTCTGGCCTGCGTCGGCGGTCGCGTTGCTGCCGTCCTGTGTCGCGTCGTCGCCGCATGCCGCTGCCGCGACGAGGCCGACGATCGCCACGGCGCCGCGCGCGACGATCGCCACGGCGCCGCGCACGACGATCGCCACGGCGCCGCGCGTGAGCCTCGCACGACGGACGACGACGACCGCGTTCCTTCGAGCCAGCGGTGAGGATGTCGCGCCGTGGACCAAGCGCGACGAATCTTGGTCGGAAACGCTCGGTCACAGCATCGATTTTCACGCAAAGTCGCGAAATGAGACGACGCGGAGCGCAAACGCGACCGCGCGCGCGTGGTCATGGTCGCCGGTCACCGTCGCAAGAGGCCTCACCGAAAAGTAACCGTCTCGTGACAACCCCCACCACCGATGCGGAAACCTGGACCGAGGCGAGGCGAGTTGGTGTAACGTCCGGCACCATGATCATCCTAGGGAAATCCAGAGTCGTCGCGACCGTCGTCGCGATCGCGATGGGTCTCGCGTTCACTGTTCCGGCGGCTGCTCAGCCTGCCGATAAGCCGAAGCCTGCAGCTCCCGCTGCGCCCGCCGCCGCGCCTGCCGCGAAGCCTGCGGACAAGCCTGCTGCCGCCGCGCCTGCCGCGCCTGGCGCGCCTGCCGCCAAGCCCGCCGCGCCCACCGGAGCCGCGCCCGCGAAACCTGCCGATCCGAAGGCGCTCCTCACGTCAGGTGAGAAGAAGCTCAAGGCGAACGACTACGCAGGTGCGCTGGCGGACTTCGAAGCATCGAACACGGCAAAGGCGTCCCCCGAGGCCACGCGTTACATCGCGATGTGCCATGACAACCTCAGTCACTTCACCGAGGCCGTCGCTTCGTACGAGAAATTCATCGCGGAGAACCCTCCGAAGATGAAGGACCAAGTCGAAGAGGCGAAGAAGCGCGTCGAGGCGATCAAAGCGATGCCCGGCAAGGTGCACGTCGAGACCACGCCACCCGGCGCGTCGATCGTCATCGACACAGCGCAGACCCCGCACGACAAGGTCACGCCGACCGATCTCGACCTCCCGCCTGGCAAGCACACGCTACTCATCGGCGCAGAAGGCTACGAGAACACCACGAAGGAGCTCGACATCGCGTATGCGTCGAAGCAGGACGTGAAAGCCGACCTCGTGAAGAAGGAAGCGCCGCCGCCTCCTCCTCCTCCGGTCGTCGCGGAGCAGCCCACGCCGCCTCCGCCACCTCCACCGCCTCCGCCCCCGGAGCCGCGTAGCAAGGTCCCCGCGTACGTCACGGGCGCCGTCGCGATCGTTGCTGCCGGCGTCGGTACGGGCTTCGGCATCAAGGCGCTCGGCCAGTCGAGCGACTTCAAAGACAAGCCCACCACGAAGCGTGCAGACGACGGTGAGAACAACGCGCTCGTCGCCGACATGATGTTCGGCATCGCGATCACGTTCGGCGTCACGAGCGCCGTCCTCTTCCTCTCGAGCGACACGCCCTCCTCGTCGAGCAACAACAACGCAGCTCCGGCGAAGAAAGCCTCGGCCGAGCCGGCGAAGAAGAAGTCTTCGGTGAGCGTCACGGGCGCACCGTACGTCACCCCAACCGGCGGCGGCGCAAGCGCGCTGATGCGCTTCTGAGATGAAGGCACCTCCGATGAAGATCCGTCACATCAAGAAGGGCCTCGTCCTCCTCACGATCGCGTCCGGCATGTTTGCCGTTGGATGCGAGCTCATCGTCGACTTCGATCGCACGAAGATCCCCGTCGACGTCAACGAAGCCTCGGTCCCCGACTCGAGCACCACGAACGACGGCGCGACGAACGACGCCGGCAACGAAGCCGCCGCCGACGCGGACGCGACCACCGCAGACGCCGACGCCACCGTGGCCGACGCCGACGCGGACGCCGACCAGTGATCGTCATCGCGGCCTGACGTCACGTCAGGTCGCCGACCAGCTTCAGACAGCGCGAGACGCACCCTGGTGCGCTTTGCGCTGTTTGCGTTTGTGTGGCCACGCCGGGGCGCGGCGTCGTTCAGGAGCTGGTTGCGCGGCCTTCGGACGTCGCGTGGGTTTCGCGTAGCCTTGAGGCCCCGCGTCAACCCCACGTAGCCTTGAGGGATCCCGCGTGGGCTTTGCGTGGGCCGGGTCAACCTGTGTCGGGTAGCGGCGCGTGCGTGTTCACGTTCACGTGCGTGTGCACGGATGCGGAAGCCGAGGTGCCTCTCGAGCCAAGCCCGTCGAAGAGCCCCATCCTCTGCGCTTCGTCCCACCACTCCACGGGGTTTTTGGGAGGCTTTCCAGCGGCGGCGAGCTCGGCCTGCAGCTCATCG
>JBGAFW010000051.1:0-79624 GCA_044227045.1 Labilithrix sp. | reverse complement strand
CTCACGTTGCCGGCGGCGATGAGCGAGGGATCGACCTTCGCGACGATGTACATCGTTCCGTCGGGCTTCACCTCCGTCTTCTCCATCGTGCCGTTCATGATCGTGACCGGGGCGTCGCTCACGTATTTCCAGTCGTCGCGTCCGGTGGGCTTCGAGAGCGTCAGCGTGATGCGAACGACGTCGCCCTCCTCCGACAAGCGAGCCGACGGCGTGATGATCTTCGAGATCCCGGGACAGAAGGCCGGCGTGGGCATCGGATCGACGACCGCGTACCCGCTCGACGATGACTCGCCGCTCGACGACGAAGTCGAGCCCTTGACCTTCGAACCACAGCCCTGCTTCTCGGAGCCGCCGTTCTTCACCTCTTTGCCGCACGAGATCGATCCGGTGCCAGCGACGGCGACCGCCGTCGCGGTGGCGAGCATCCGCTGCATGTGCGCGAGCGTTCGTGATCGCGGCGAAGACGCCGACGTGTTCGGTCGTCGTGGATCGGGGAGGACCTCGGGGAGGACGGTCTTGTCGCCCGTTCTGCCTCCTTCGGCGGTCAGCACCGGGAGCTTCTTTCGCTTCTCGCTTGTGGGGTCGCTCATGACAGGGCTCCTGCGTCGAAGGTGTTCGTCTCGCGTGCGCGCTGGAGCGGGGTCGCCACCTTGTCTCCGAGATCGGTGAGCGCGCGTCCTCCGAGCCGCGACTGGATTCGTCTCGCGAGCGCGCGTGCGCGACCGCGAATGTCGTCTTCGATCGTGCGAAGCTCACCGCTCAGCGTCGCGATGAAGTCACGATCCGCCGCGTCGTCGCGATGCGGATGCCGCTGCGCGTGCTCCACGATCCTGCGCATGCCGCGCACCGAGTCGACGCCGAGCTCACGCGAGAGCGCCTTGCCCTCCGCGAGCCACGCCGGATCGAACATCGCCGGCTGGAATTTGCGCGCGACCTCGATGTCGAAGCGCGTGCCCATGATTCGATTGGCGAGCGCGTCGTTGCCGAAGTTTCGCGCCCCGAACGTGCGCATCGAGAGCTCGAAGACGCGCTCGATCTCGGGCGACCCGAGGTCGTAGTCCCACTGCATGTAGTCGCCGCGGCACTTGCCCTCGGCCTGCATGCGCGCGAGGAGCGGCGTGCCGGCGTAGAGCTCGACGCGACCGAAGTTGAACGGGCAGTCAGCTGCGTACTCCATGAAGTCGAGGTTGATGTTGATGCTGTCGATCGTCGTGTCGGGATCGAACAGCAGCACGTTGAAGCAGGTGTAGAGGTCGAGCTCGCGGATCGTCTCGATCGATCGGTGATTTTGCTTCGACTTTGCCCAACGCCGCAACGTGCGGAGCCCTTGGTCGGCGTCGGTCTCGATGCCGATGTACGAGCGAATGCAATGCAAACGATGCTTGAGGATGCGAAACACCTCGGGGTCGACGTCGGTGGGACGTGCCTTCACGACGGTCGCGAAGGGCCCGATGCCTTCGCGCTCGAGCGCGTCGGCGAGCGCATTGAACCGCTCGACGTTTCGCTTGTGGCCTGGGACGAAGAAGTTGTCGTCGTGGAAGACGAAGATGTCGATCCCACGCTCGCGCTGCATCGCAACCATCTCCTTCGCGACGTCGTCGACCTCGCGGAGGCGATAGCGCTTCCCCGGCAGGCTCTGCTCGTGCCACGCGGCGATGCAGCAGAAGGTGCAGTTCGCGTAGCAGCCTCGGCTCGATACGAGCGGCGCGATGCCGTGACCAAAGCAGCTCGCCGGCTCACCACGACGGTCGGGCCACGGAAGCGTCGCGAGATCGGGGAGGGGAGGGTGGCCGGTCGAGAGGACCGTGCCGTCGTCGGTGCGAAGGCTCAGCCCGGGGATGTCCGTGAGCGACACGGCGCGCTGCCCACCTTCCGCGATCCGGTTCGCGAGCCGCACCATCGTCTCCTCTGCTTCTTGGCGGCAAATCGAGTCGACCTCGGGGAAGTCGGCGAGGATCGAGGCGCTCTCGAACGTCGCGAAGTGCCCGCCCAAGGTGATGTGTCCTTGGTAGCCGCGCTCTCGAAGCGCGACCGCGAGCGCCAAGAAATCGCGGGCACGCCACTGAAACGCGAGCGAGATGCCGACGAGCATCGGAGGCTCCTCGGCCGCCAAGATCGCCTCGAGGACCGGCACGAAGTCGCAATCGCCGTTGAATGCGAAGATCTCTGCCTCATGACCCGCCTTCGCGAGCGACGACGCGATGTAGCGCAAGCTGAGGTTCTCCTCGATTTCGGGCCCGACGAGCGCGACGACATGCGTAGGCATCCGCCGATCGTACGCGCTCTCGCCGGACCGTCGTCAAGGGGCGCGGGCAGGCGTATCCTAGGTCGATGAAAGTAGCTGTGATCGGCGCGGGCGCGTGGGGAACAGCGCTCGCGGCGCATGCCGCGCGGATCGATCACGACGTCACGATCTGGGCCCGCGAGCCCGAGGTCGTCCGCGACGTGAACGAAGCGCACGAGAACAAGCTGTTCCTCGAAGGGGTCGCGCTCCCGAAGACGATCCGCGCCTCGCATGACATGAAGGCTGTCCTCGCTGGCGCCGAGATCGTCCTGCTCGTGCCGCCGTCGGCGTTCCTCCGCTCCGTCGTCACCGAAGCCGCGCCTCATCTTCCGCCCAACGCACGCGTCGCGATCGCGACCAAGGGGATCGAAAACGAGTCGCTCCTCTTGATGATCGACGTCGCGCGGCAGGTGCTCACCGCGACGAAGACGCCGCACGAAGAGCTCGCCGTGCTGTCGGGCCCAAGCTTCGCGCGCGAGGTGGCGTCAGGGCTCCCGACCGACGTCGTCATCGCGTCGAAGAGCGAGACCGTCGCGGCCGACCTGCAAAAGGCGCTGCATTCGCCGATGTTCCGTGTGTACACGAGCCGCGACCCGATCGGGGTCGAGGTCGGCGGCGCGCTGAAGAACGTGCTCGCGATCGCGGCGGGCGCGTGCGACGGCCTGGGCCTGGGCACGAACGCACGCGCCGCGCTCGTCACGCGTGGCCTCTCCGAGATGGCGCGTCTGGGCGTCGCTCTTGGCGGTGATCCCCTCACGTTCATGGGGCTCTCGGGGGTCGGTGACTTGATCCTCACGACCACGGGCGCGCTCAGCCGCAACCGGTCCCTCGGCTTGAAGGTCGCCGAAGGCGTCGATCCCGCGACGTACCTCGCGTCGCAGCGTGCGGTGGCGGAGGGCTACCTCACGGCGAAGGCCGCCTACCAGCTCGCCCTGAAGCACAGCGTCGACGTGCCGATCACCGAGCAGGTCTACCATGTGCTCCACGAGGGCCGGCCGCTGTTCGACGCGATGAAACAGCTGCTCACGCGTGCCCAAAAAGAGGAGCTTTGGGGCATTCGATGATGTTCTTCGAACGGCGAAAAAGCGCCCTTGCGCGCCTGGCCCATTACACGGTACTTGCGAGGATTGTGATGAAAAGGCGTGCGTTCACCGCCCTCGGCGGCTGCCTCTTGGGGTCTTCGATCCTGCTGACCTCGGCGGCGGCGCCCGCGGCCGATCCGGCGCCCGCGCCGAGCCCCGCGCAGCCCCCCACCACCGCTCCGCCGATCAGCGAAGAGGCAAAGCAGCATTTTTCTGCAGGTGTCTCGCTCTTGCAGGATCCGGAAGGGGAGAAGGTCGAGGAGGCGTACCGGCAATTTCGAACCGCCTATGACCTCTCCGGCTCGGCCAAGATCCTCGGCAACATGGGCTTCTGCGCGATGCGCCTCGAGCGCGACGGCGAGGCGATCGATGCGTACTCCCGCTACCTGCGCGAGGTGCCGGACATCGACGCCGAGGAGCGCGCGCAGATCGTCCGCGATCTCCAGACGCTCACGGTCGGCGTCGCGCGCATCTCGATCGAGTCGAACGTCCCAAACGCGATGATCCTCGACGAGCGCGTCCCGGTGCGCGGCTCGCGCGTGACGAACTCGTACGGTCCGATGACCGGCAACAAGATCGAGATCGGGATTCGTCCCGGCCACCATCTCATCACCGTCAAGGCTGCGGGTCGCGAAGACGCGCAGTGGGAGCTCGAGGCGTATGCGGGCTCGAAGGAGTCGCACGCGTTCGTCCTCAAGACGCCCGTCGTGCAGCAGCCGTATCCGCTGTCGGGACCGGCCGAGGACAAGCCCTCGTATTTCGGGCCGATCCTCGTCCTCTCGGCGGGTGGCGCGATGCTCGTGGGCGGCGGCATCACGGGCATCGTCGCGCTCAACAAGACGAGCGACATCAAAGACGCCTGCCCCAACGACGTCTGCCCGCGCACCTACGATCTCGCAGGCGAGCGATCGAGCGCCCGTACCTTCGTCGGCGTCACCGATCTGCTCCTCGCGCTCGGCACCGTCACCGTGCTCGGTGGGCTCTACTGGACGTACCGCGTGTCCTCCGCGTCACCGCCCGCCAAAGCCAATGTCACGCCGAAGGTCGCGCCCTCTGCCAAGGCCATCCTCGCGAGTGACTGGAGGCTCAGCCTCTGATGAAACCCCGTCGAGATCGCATCGTGTCAACGTCACTCCTCCTCCGAACGTGCCTCATCACGAGCGCGCTGCTCTCGTCGTCCTGCTTCGTCGTGACCGACCTCGGGCGGTTCAAGAAGGCAGACGAGCTCGCCCCGAGCAACTTCTCCGACCTCAAGGTCACCGTGCGCGGCTTCACCTCGCACGTGAACGAGCAGTTCGAGTATCGCGTCGTCGACAAGAACAACGCGATCCAGTCGCGCGGCTTCATCATCCCGCTCGGCGGAGTGTCGGCGGAGTTCTCGCTGAAGGGCGCCATCCCGAAGCAGAACGGTCCGTTCCACTTCGACTTCTACGCCGACCACGACAACTCGAAGGGTTACGACAAGCGGCCCGACACGCAGCTCGATCACTCGTGGCGCCTGCCGCTCGAGGACAACCTGATCGACGCGAACGGCACGTACGTCATCGTCTTCGACCACAACACGTCGTTCACGAACCTGAACAACCCCGCGCCGGCCGTCGAGCTCGGCAAGGGCTTCACCGTCCACATGAAGGGGCTCGCGCCGTTTCAGAACAAGCGTGTCGAGGTCCGCGTCTTGGACGCGAGCACGAAGCGAGGCGTCGCGATGTTCCGCGTGCCGGTCGTCACCGTCCCCGAATACGACGTCGTCGTGCCCGGCATGATCGAGCCAGGTGTGAGCTATGCGGTCGAGGTGTACACCGACGACGGGACCGGAGCGGCGTCATCCATTTTGGCGTATCGCTTCGAAATTGCGGCTCCTGAAGCGGGGATAGAGGCCACCTTTGACGCGCAGAATCCGGCCGGGGCTGGCGGAAGCGTCGGAGCGACGCAAGTTTTCGATGCGCTCCCGCCATAAGTGTTAGTTTTGTTGGATCTACCTTGGCCACCGCCATCGAGCCCGGAACCATCATCGACGGCAAGTACCGTGTCCTTCGTCAGATCGGCGAGGGCGGGATGGGCACCGTCTACGAAGGCGAGAACATCCGCATCGAACGGCGCGTCGCGATCAAGGTGCTCCACGCGCATGTCGCGTCCTCGCCCGAGTTCGCGCAGCGCTTCGAGCGTGAGGCCCGCGCGTCGGCGCGCATCGGCTCACCGCACGTCTGCGACGTCCTCGACCTAGGCGACTTCCAGAACGGCGAGCGCTTCATCGTGATGGAGTACCTCGACGGCGAGAGCCTCGAGGATCGTCTCGCGAAGAAGGGAAAGCTCACGCCTCAAGAGCTCGCGCCGATCGCGTTCGAGATCCTCGAAGGCCTCGGCACGATGCACCAGTCCGGCGTCATCCATCGCGACCTCAAGCCGGCGAACGTCTTCCTCGCGCGCGGGCCTGGTCGCCGCGCCGAAGTGGTGAAGATCCTCGACTTCGGCGTCGCCAAGATCACGCCGCGCGCCGACGAGCCGAGCGACATGACGTCGACCGGCATGATGATGGGCACGCCGCTCTACATGTCCCCCGAGCAGGCGCGCGGCGCACGCGACGTCGATGGGCGCACCGATCTCTATGCGGCGAGCGTCATGTTCTATCGCGCGCTCACCGGCGAGATGCCTCACACCGGGCTGAACCTTCACGAGCTGCTCTTCAAGATCGTGCTCGAGGATCCTCGTCCGATCATCGAGCTCGCGCCCGAGGTCGATGAGCTCTTCGCGGCGATCGTGCACAAGGGCCTCGCTCGCGACGCTGAGAATCGTTACCTCTCCGCGCGCGCGTACCAAGAAGAGATCGCGATCTGGGGACACCAGCAAGGCCGCTCCAGCCTGCAGTTTGCGGTGACGCTCTCGAGCGAGCCGCCTCCGCTCCGGATCAGCGGCGGGTTTCCTGCCGCCGCCGTGAGTCGCCAACCGATCACCGGACCGCAGCCGCGAAGCGAAAAGCTGGGACCACCGACACCCGCGCTCGCGCGAACCCAGACGGCCACGTCGGCCGCGACGCCCTCGAGCGTGGCCGCCGCCTCGGCGCGCGGTGACGCGAACGACCTCGCCAAGCGTCAGAGCGGGGGAACGCCCACCGCGTGGGCGGAAGACGCGCCCGAGATCGCCAAGCGCGCGCACGCCGAGCTCGAAGCGAAGCGGCGCGGCGACACCAAGAAGACCAAGCCATCGCCGGGCGCCGAAGACGCGATCGCCGCCGCGGCCGCCGCTGCGCAGGCGATGATCGCAGCCGACGGAAGCGGAGCGGGGGCCGGCCTTCCCACAGCGAACGCGGCCGGCACGGAGCCGAACGCGGCGCCTGTTGCTCCGGTCGATCCGCCAAAGCCATCTCGAAGCGCTCCGCCGAAGAAGTCGCAGCTCGCGATGCGCGTGCTGATCGGCGCCGGCGCGGTCGTCATCATCGTCGCGGCGGTCATTGGTGGAAAGATGGCTCGTCATGACGGCGCGGTCGCGCAAGGCTCTCCGTCGGCGGCGCCGACAGGGGAGACCGTGACCACGGCGACGACGCCGACATCGCAGCCCCCGCCAGCGGCTTCGCAGATCACGACGACCACCGAGCCCGAGTCGCTCACGCCGCCGGCGGCGTCGGGATCCTCGGCGACGAAGATCTTGCCCCTCACGCCGGCCACCACGACCGCCGTGGCGACCACGAGACCCACGTCGGCTCCGTCGGCGAAGGCGTCGGCGACCGCGAGCGCGCCGCCGGCGGCCTCGACAGCGACGCCCACGCCGACAGGCACGGCGTCCGGTCATCGTAAGTTTCGGACGAACCTGGAATAGCGATCCAAAGGTGCGCGCGATCGCGTGCTCCATTCGCGCAAGCCTCCGCGCATCGTGGTCGCGTGATGAGGATTTCTTCGTGATCGACCGCGTGAGGCGCGAGCGCGTCGCGTGAGCGTTGCTAGAGTCCGCACCGATGACGACGAAGACCAACAACGACGTGCTCGCGCGTGCATCCACGCGTGGCGGATGGCTCGCGCTGATCGCGCTCGTGTTCGGAGGAGCGACGTGGTTCGCGTGTGGATCCTCGAGCGACGACGCCGCCGCGCCGGCCACGACGACGCCTCCGAGCGACGATCCCGGCGACGAGCCCACCGCCGACGGCAACGACGATGACGGCGGCGTTCCGCCTCCGATCCCGACCGACGGCGGCGCGCCGATACCGTCGAAGATTCGTTACGTCATCGTGCTCGTCAAAGAGAACCACACGTTCGACAACTACTTCACTGGCTTCCCGGGCGCGGAGACCGCGACCACCGCGAAGCGATCGGACGGCACGACGGTGACGCGCGCGGTCGCGCCGAACGGTCCTCTTGGCCAAGACATCTGTCACGCGAACAGCTGCGGGCAGAAGGCGTACGCCGGCGGGAAGATGAACGGCTTCGACCTCAACAAAGCCGGCGACTTGCCCTTCGTCCGCTACACGGAGGAGCAGCTCCCGAATTACTGGCAATATGCACGCAATTTCGTGCTCGCCGATCATTACTTCTCGACGACGCTTGGGCCGAGCACGCCCGGCCACGCGGTGTTCTGGACGGCGCGCTCGCTCTCGCTCGACAACGCCAAGTGCAGCACGCCGGACGGCGGTGGCTGCTCCGGGTTTGGCTGCGCCGCGAGCAAAGACGTAACGATCACGGCCTACGATCCCGACACGTGCACGACGAAGAAGCAGGCCCCGTGCTTCGACGTGCCGACGATCACCGATCATCTGCCGCAAGGCTTCACGTGGACGAACTACGGCGGCCCGCTCGCGCAGATGGTGAAGTCGGTCACCGCCGACCCGACCTACAAGACGCACTTCCGCAAGCAGTCCGATCTCGTCGCCGATCTCAACGCCGGGCATCTCGCGAACTTGACGATCGGCCACCTCTGGAGCGGTGAGGTCTCCGAGCACCCCGAGGCGTATCCGTGCGCGGGAGAGAACTTCACCGTCGACATCGTGAACGCCGCGATGAAGCTCCCGCAGTGGAACGAGATGGCGATCATCGTCACGTGGGATGACTGGGGCGGCTTCTACGATCACGTCGCGCCGCCGGTGAAGAAGTGCGCGAACGGTCAGATCTTCCAGGAGGGCTTCCGCCTGCCGCTCATCTTGATCTCGCCGTACGCCAAGAAAGGCTTCGTCTTGAAGACACCGACGGAGCAGTCCTCGGTGCCGAAGCTCGTCGAAGACCTCTGGGGCATGACGTACATGTCGACGCGCGATCCGCATGCGCGTGACGGGATGGCGGGCAGCTTGATGGACGCGTTCGACTTCAACCAGTCACCGCGAGCGCCGCTGCCCCTGACGACGCACACCTGTCCTTGATCAAGCCTTGGCGGCGGCCACGATGGCGTCGGCACGTGCCGCGAGCACGTGCTCGATGATGCGATCGACGCCGTCGCCCGCGTTGCAGCGCGTGAAGACGACAGGGCCGCCCTGACGAATGCGCTCGGCGTCGCGCTTCATGACCTCGAGGCTCGCGCCAACGTGAGGCGCGAGGTCGGTCTTGTTGATCACGAGCAGATCGCTCTGCGTGACGCCGGGGCCGCCCTTTCGCGGGACCTTGTCGCCGCCAGCCACGTCGACGACGTAGATCGTGTAGTCGACGAGCTCGCGGCTGTATTGCGCGGCGAGGTTGTCGCCGCCGCTCTCGACGATGAGCATCTCGGGGGGTGAGGGCGCCATCGCGCGCATGAGGTCCTCGAGCGCGTCGAGGTTCGGCGTGATGTCCTCGCGGATCGCGGCGTGCGGGCATCCGCCCGTCTCGACCGCGCGGATCTGCGGGGAGGGGAGCGCCTCGTTTCGCTGGAGAAACTCGGCGTCTTCGCGCGTGAAGATGTCGTTCGTGACGACGCCGAGGCGCATCTTGTCGCGAAGCGCGCGGCAGAGCGCGAGGACGAGCGCCGTCTTGCCGCTGCCGACCGGCCCGCCGATGCCGACAGTGAACGCGCGCGTTTGAAACGATCGCGGCCTCCGCGGCGGACGCATCCGAAAGAGCCCAGGACCGTCCCATCGCTCGTGCGTATGCCCATGCGCGTGGTCATGCGTGTGGTCGTGGTCGTGCGCATGCGCGTGTGCATGAGCGTGATCGTGGTCGTGCGGATCGTGGCTGTGGCTCATGACTGGAACATCCTTCCATCGAGGCGGTCGTGGAGCGCGGCGTAGACTTCGACGAGCGGCGCGGTCTGGGCGGAGTCGTTCGGATCGATCGCGATCGACTCGTCGACGATCGCGTCGAGGAGGGCGCTGCGCTCTGCGAGCAAGCCCTGGGCCTCGAGCGGGCCGAGCAGACCAAGGCGGACGCCGGCCGAGAGGACCGTGCGCGCCGATCCATGGAGATAGGCGACGAGCGTCTCCTCGCGGCCGATCCCGAGCGCGCCGAAGATCGCGCCGAACATCGTGGCGTGATGCGCGGGGTTCGACAGCGTGTGTCGGGCGATCGCCTCGAGCTGCTTCGTCCAGACGCGCGACGTCGCCGAGACGAGCGCGCGACCTTGCGCTCGGCTCGCGCGGTTCGGCACCGCCATCGCCAGCGTCGCGTCGAAGGCGTCGTCGATCGACTCGAGGAGCGTCGTCTCGACCTCTAGGTCTTGCTCGAGGTCTTGCTCCACGTCTTGCGTCGGGCGCGGCTTCTGTACCGCGCATTCGTGCGCGGCGCGGACGAACGGCAAGACGGCGCGACCGAGCTGCTGGACGCTCGCGTCGAGGAAGTCGTCGATCAGGCGCTCGGCGGCGCCGCCGAACACCATCGCGGCCTCGAGGCCATTCGAGTGCGCAAACCCGCCGCTCGGAAAGGATCCGTCGGAGAGCTGGAGGAGGAGCCAGAGCGGGTGATGAGCTGGTGGTATGGGCATGGTGGGGCGGGACAGAGGGATCAGAAGAGCGAGTACAGGCGGGCGAGCGCGACGCGCGTCGCGGGCTCTGCGCGGAGGTGAACACCGTCGGCGAAGACCTTGTACGTCTCGGGGTCGATGCGCATCGACGGGAGCGCGTCGTTGAGCTTCATGTCCTTCTTGCCGATCCCGCGGCATCGCCGGACCGCATTCAGGCGCTTCGTGAGGCCGAGGGCCGCGATGTAGCCCTCCATCAGGGCGCGCTGCGAGACGAACGCGATGCTCGTGGCGCCGTTCGCGCGGCCGTTCGCCCCGAACATCGGCCGCATGTACGAAGGCTGCGGGGTGGGGATCGACGCGTTCGGGTCGCCCATCTCGCCCCACGCGATGAAGCCGCCCTTGATCACGAGCTCGGGACGCACGCCGAAGAACGCCGGCCGCCACAGCACGAGGTCGGCCCATTTGCCGACCTCGACGGACCCGATCTCGTGGGCCATTCCATGCGCGATCGCCGGGTTGATCGTGTACTTCGCGATGTAGCGGCGCGCGCGGAGGTTGTCGTTGCTGCCGGTCTCGCCCTCGAGGCGGCCGCGCTCGTCCTTCATCTTCGCGGCGGTCTGCCAGGTCCGGCAGATGACCTCACCGACGCGGCCCATCGCCTGGCTGTCGCTCGAGATGATGCTGAGCGCGCCGAGATCGTGGAGGACATCTTCGGCCGCGATCGTCTCGCCGCGGATACGGCTCTCGGCAAACGCGACGTCTTCGGGGATGGCGCGATCGAGGTGGTGACACACCATGAGCATGTCGAGATGCTCATCGAGCGTGTTCTTCGTGAACGGCCGCGTCGGGTTCGTCGAGCTTGGAAGCACGTTCGCTTCGCCGCACACGCGGAGGATGTCCGGCGCGTGACCGCCGCCTGCGCCCTCGGTGTGGTACGTGTGGATCGTCCGGCCTTTGAAGGCCGCGATCGAGTCGTCGACGTAGCCCGACTCGTTCAGCGTGTCGGTGTGGATCGTGACCTGGATGTCCTCGTCCTCGGCGACGCTGAGGCAGCAGTCGATCGCCCGCGGCGTGGTCCCCCAGTCTTCGTGGAGCTTCAGGCCCACCGCGCCCGCGCGGATTTGATCGAGGAGCCCGTCGGTGAGCGACGTGTTGCCTTTGCCAGTGAGCCCAATGTTGATCGGCAGCGTGTCGGTCGCCTGCAGCATCAGCTCGATGTGCCGAACGCCGGGCGTGCACGTGGTCGCCTTCGTGCCAGTCGCCGGGCCCGTGCCGCCGCCGATGAACGTCGTCACGCCACTCGCGAGCGCCTCGTGGATCTGCTGCGGGCAGATGAAGTGCACGTGGGCGTCGATGCCGCCGGCGGTGAGGATCAGGCCTTCGCCCGCGATGACCTCGGTGGTGACGCCGACGACCATGCCTGGCGTGACGCCGCTCATCACGTGAGGGTTGCCGGCCTTGCCGATCGCGACGATGCGACCCCGCTCGACGCCGACGTCGGCCTTGTAGATGCCCGTCCAGTCGACGATGAGCGCGTTCGTGATGACGAGGTCGAGCGCGACGCGGTCATCGGCGCCCGGCATCTGGCCCATCTGATCACGGAGCACCTTGCCGCCGCCGAACTTGCACTCGTCGCCGTAGGCCGCAAAATCACGCTCCACCTCGATCGTGAGCCCGGTGTCTCCGAGCTCGACGCGGTCGCCGGTGGTGGGACCGTACATCGCGACGTACGCATGGCGTGAGAGACGGCTCATGGCGCATCTCCTTTCGAGGTGTCGGGTAACAAGCCGGACGCTCGCTCGAACCGGTCGGCGATCTCCCGCGCCCCGATCGGCGGAAGCGGCGCGTTTGCGTTGGCGACGAGCGTGACGGTGCGGGTCTCTCCGGGCTCGAAGCGAACGGCGGTGCCGGCGGGAATGTCGAGGTGCTTGCCCTCGGCCACAGCGCGATCGAACGCGAGCGCGGTGTTCGTCTGCGCGAAGGGATAGTGGCTGCCGACTTGGATCGGTCGATCGCCGCGGCTCGTGACGTCGATCGTGACGCGCTCGCGTCCTTCGTAGAGCTCGAGCTCGAGGGCGCCACCTGCGGACGGCGGCGCGATGTGGATCGCGCCGGGCGTTCGTCGCTCGGCGCCCGGATCCGCGGTGATCGCCGCCGCCACGGCCGCGTCGAAGACGCTCGTGGCCGGCACCGGCAAGAAGCTCCCGTAGAGCGCGAGCGCGAGGTCGCCGTGCTCGAGGCAGATCGGATCGTGAACGGTGACGAGCTTCGTCCCGTCGAGGAACGTCCCTTCGACCTGCACCTCGTGAAGGAGCCCGGCGACCCCTGGGAGCACCTGCTTCTTCCCGAGGATGCGCCGCCCGACATCCATCAGGTCAGCGACGGACCGGTCTCCGTCCCGAATGAGCTCGAGGAGCTGTGTCGCCAGCAGCGCGATCGCCTCGGGGTAGTTCAGACGAAGGCCTCGCGCGAGACGCTTCTGCGCGAGGAACCCCGCGCCATGGAGGAGCAGCTTGTCGATGTCGCGGGGAGTGAGGTGCATGGTGGGGTCGTGGCGAGGCGCCTGGTCGGCTTGGTCGACTGCTTCAATAACGAGACGTGAAGGGATCCACGGCGTCGATTTCGGGAAGGTTTCGGAGACGTGACCGCACGGCGGCCATCGCATGAGCTGGCGTCGACGCCGCCACGCGCGCGATCGCGCCCGGGAGCTCCGGCGTGCTCCGCGGAAGCGGGCTGACCGCGACGACGAGGTTTGGCGCGGGCAGGGGGATCGGTGTCCCGAGCAGCGCATCCACGACAGGCTTCACGCCCTGCCCGACAGCGATCAACGTGGCCAGCGCGTCGAAGCCCCGCATGCGCTCCGCGATCGACGGCCACGTCACGCCCGTCGTGTGGCGCGAGCTCGGCGTCTGGGCCGCGTTCTGGGGCGCTGTCTCGGACGCTCGCGCTGGTTCCTGGCTCCGCTCGAGGCGCAGCGCGTCCGCGACGACCACGCGACCTGACGCCGTCGTCGTGATCCGCGTTCGAAGATCGAGGCGCTCCATGAGCCAACGCTCGCCGAACGCCGCCCGTCCGGACGTGAACCCATCGAGCAGCACGCACGACCCCGACGGCCCAAGCTCGACGTCGACCGATTGCGTGTAGGATGCATCTTTGAACGCGGCGACGGGATCGGGCAGCCACACGAGCCGCCCGTCGACCTTCGCGCGAAGCGACTGCCTCGACGCGCCACGAAACGCCTTCGTCGTCGACTGCGTGAACAGGACGAGCGTGGCGCCGGCCTCGACCTCGACGTCGACGTCGATCGCGTCGCCGTCGACGAGCCCACCGCCGAACGTGACGACGCAGACGGCCGCGCCCTTCGTTCCGGCGAACGTGGGCTGAAGGAACCGAAGCGGCGTCTCTGCATGAAGCCGCGCGATGGCGGTCTTTCCGTCCGCTGCTGCGTCCGCGCGCGCCACGATCGATCCTCGTCCCGCGCGCCGCGGGGCGCTCACGCCGCTCGACTCCGTCAACGCGCTCGACTCGGGGAGGTCTCGGATCGCGTGCACACCCAGAGCAGGACCACACCCAACGGACCGCCGCAAGCCTGGCTCGTGCGGCGCTCCGCTGACACGAGGACGCGTCTTCCGGCAGCCGGCGCCGTTTTTCCGTCTCGAGCGCCGGGGACGCGCTCTACGCGCGCCCTGCTCGGCTTACTGAAGTTGCTCGACGTTCGGCTCTTGGGCGAAGTCTTTGACCTTGCGCGCCCAGACGTCGAACGTGACCGTGTTCTCGCGGTTCGTGCGCTCGACGCGCATCACGGCCCAGCGACCGACCCAGCCTTCGCTGTAGTGGTCGGCGTCGCAGCCGCAACGATCGTCGCGGAGCTGAACCTCGGTCGCGCCTTCGGGGACCTTCACGTAATCGACCATGTAGCCGTAGTCCGGGATCTCGCAGTGGGGTCCGGTATCGCCACCGCAGCGCGACTTGGTGTTGGGATCGAACTGGAACCATCCGACGTTCTTTGGCGCCTTGTCGCTGTAGATCAGGACGTACGTCGCGCCGGGGTCGACGTTCTTCACGACGACCGTGACGTCGTTGCGTTGCTGGCGGTCATTGTCGACAGCGAAGAGCGCATAGCCATCCGACTTCATCGTGCCGTCGATCGACTTGTGCTCGTCATCCTTGACGCATCCAGCTGCCCCCAAGCTGAGCGTCGTCAAGAGAAGGGCCGAACCGAGAAAACGAGGGGTATTCATGCGAGATGACCCCCATGGAGCAATCCGCGCGCCCACGCCAGCGCGGGGCGCCACCACGCCAAAATGCGGCTTTTCCGGCGTCCTCCCGCGCCATTGCCCCAAGGGTCACGGACGGACCGAGAACCAGCGTTCTCAACGCGCCAGTGACACCCAAAAGCGCTGAGCTCGACGAGGTCGTGGGCTGAGCTACGCGACCCTCGGACCGGCCAAGCATAGGGGGCGCTCGAGGGCGAACGTTCCAAAAGTGCGCATCGGGGCAAATCACGAAGGCCCGATATTTCAGGCCTTTCGTGCACCTTGAGTTGACATAATGCATCTTATGCGAAATTCGAAGGGAGGGCTGGAAAAGGGTGCGGGCTCGCCCTCCGTGCGTGCACGCGCTGCACTGCGGGCGCTAGCACCATCGCGCCAGCACCAGGCGCTGCACTGCGGGCGCCAGCACCACCGCGCCAGCACCAGCACCACGCGCTGTACTGCGGGCGCCAGCACCACGCCTGCACTGCGGGCGCCAGCACCACCGCGCCAGCACCAGGCGCTGCACTGCGGGCGCCAGCACCATTGATTGCGCCAGCACCACGCGCTTGCGGGCGCTAGCACCACGCGCTGCACTGCGGGCGCTAGCACCACCGCGCCAGCACCACGCGCTGCACTGCGCCAGCACCATCGCGCCAGCACTACGCGCCGAAGTCCTCATCGCTCCGCTCTGCCGAAGTCCGCCACCCATTCGGCAGAGGCTCATCGCTCCGCTCTGCCGAAGTCCGCCACCCATTCGGCAGAGGCCCCGTCGCTCTCTGCTCTGCCGAAGTACGACGGCCATTCGGCAGAGGACTCATCGCTCCGCTCTGCCGAAGTCCGACCGCCATTCGGCAGAGGCCCCGTCGCTCCGCTCTGCGAAGTCCGCAGCACTGCGGGCGCCAGCACCACCGGCCGCGCTTATCGAAGCCGTGGAGGCTAGTTACGGGCGGTCTTCGTGCGTGGGAGCGGCGGTGCGACGCCGACGCCGATGAGCGTGCCGGCGTTCGTGACCACGTAGGCGCGGCCGGCGAAGGCCGCGGGGGTCATCGCGAAGCCGGTGCCGAGGTCGATGCCGTCGATCACCTTGCCGTTGCGTGGGGACATCAGGAAGAGGCCGTAGCGCGAGGTGCCGACGAGGATGGCGCCGGCCATGGGCGTCGGCGCGGTGATGCCGCCCTCGGGGACCTTGTTGCGCCACAGGGCGCGGCCCGTGTACGGGTCGAGGCCGATGAGGCCGGTGGTGGCGCTCGACGCGAGGAGGATCTTCTTCGCGGGCACCGTCGGGCCGCCCTTGTCGGGGCCGTTCGGGTTGGGCTGGTGCGCGCCCTCTTCGAAGAGCGTGAGGTCGGTGACACCGATGGCTTTGTCGTTCGACCAGACGCGGGAGCCCGTGTTGGCGTCGAGCGCGTAGACACCACCCGCATAGCTCGAGACGTAGACGACGTGGCCCTGCGGGTGCTCGTCGATCACCGGGGTCGTGTCGACGTCGAGGTAGCGCGGGGCTTCTCCGCCGGCTTGCTCGGCTTCGGCCGAGAGGTCGACGGGCGTCCACTTCTCAGCGCCGTCGCGGCCGTCGTACGCGATGACGTGGCCGTCCGAGAACGCCATGTACACGAGGCCCGTGACGGGGTCGTAGCTCGGGCCCGCGTGGCCGCTGATCTCCATGCCGAGCGCTGGCGTGCGGTGCACTTGCCACTTCTGTTTGCCCGTACGGCGATCGATCGCGAAGAGGAAGTCGGACGCGTTCGAGAAGTACAAGGTCTCGCCGTTCCGAATGGGCTTACGCGACACCTCGGCGCCCGTGTCGAAGCGGTAGATCAGCTTCCCGTCCTGCGCGCGCACGCAGTAGAGCGCGCCGTCGTTCGAGCCGAAGTAGACGTAGTCCATCTCGCGGTCGTAGGTCGGCTCGCTCTGGACGAGGCCGGCCGTCTCGAAGCGCCAGATCGTGCTGCCTTCGCCGGCACGCAGCGCGTAGAGGCCGTGATCGGAGCTCGGGACGAAGACGCGATCGTGCTCGGCGTCGATCTCGGGCTTGCCGCGCTCCCAGTCCTCGCCGTTCGTGCGCCCTTCGACCGCGAGCTTGCGGTGGATGAACACGTGCATCGTGGCGCTCGGCCGGTTGTACCAAGACGGGACCTCCGGGTTCACGCGATCCCCGCCGAACAGCTCGCCCAAGCCGCAGCCCGACGACGCGAGCGCCATCGCAGCGCACAGCGCGCTAGCGCCGGCGCGCGCGAGCGTGGACTTGAACGTCGTCTTTGCGGAGGTCGAGGTCGAACGCACGTGTGAACCTCGCGGCCTCTTGAGGCTCAGCATCGCCTCAGTGACCGCCCTTTTTCTGGGCGTCTTCCATCAGCTTGCGGATCTGCTCTTGCGTGAATTGCATGTTGCCCGGTCCGCCGTGGCCGCCACCGTGCGTGGGCTTCGGCGCGCTCGCGGGATCGATGTCGTGGAGGCGATCCATCGCCATCTCGCGCAAGAACGGGAACGACGCGGGCGGCGGGAGGCCGGGCGCGACGGGATCCTCGGACTTGTTCATGCGCTCTTTGAGGCTGAGCAAGAGCTCCTTGGCCTTGTCCTTGTCACCCTTGTTCTGGAGGACTCGCGCCTGGTGGTACATCGCGAGCTCCTTGAAGCCGCGGACGTCGACGGTGTTCTCGAGCTCTTTGAACGACGCGAGGGCGGCGTCGAGCTCCTTGTCCTTCTCAGCGGGGTTCGCGGTGGCCTTCAGCTCGTGCGCGAAGCCGAGCCCTTCGATCGCCCTGCCCTTGACCTCGTTGTCGACCGACGCGAGCGCCGAGCCTTTGACCTCGTTGAACGCGGCGATCGCGTTGTCGGCCTCGCGCTTGTCGAGGAGGAGCGAGCCCTCCGCGAGGCGCGCGAGGATCGCGGCGCCCGTGCCGGAGAACTTCGAGCCGACCTCGCGGTACTGCTTGAGCGCGGCGGCGCGGCGGTCGTCGAACGTCTTGTAGTACGTCTGACGGTTCTCTTCTTCGTCCTCATTCGTGGCCTTCGGCGGCTCGCCGATCGGCGACTGCTGCGCCTCGACGGCCTTCGTCAGGATCGCGGAGGCCTCCGTCTCGCGCTTGTGGTCGTAGTAGAGGAAGCCTGCGACGCCGAGCAGGCCGACGCAGAGCACGACGCCGACGAGCTGGACGACCTTCTGGTTCTTCTTTGCCCACTCGCTGAGCTTGGCGGTGCGCTCGATGAGTGGATCGGCGTCGGCGGCGACGGCGACGGTGCGCTTCGGCTCGGCGCGCTTGCCGATCTTGGAGAGCTTCTTCGAAGCGGCCGCCTCGAGGCCGCCCTTCTTCTTGCCCTTCTTCTTCGCGGCGCGACGCTCGGCGAGCTTGCGCTCTTCTTCGCGTGCGAGCGCTTCGTCTTGGTCGTCCGCGCCGAGCGCAGCGACACGACGAGCGATGGCGGCGGGGTTGGCCACGTCCTCGTCGTCTTCGTCTTCTTCTTCCGACTCGGACGCAGACGTGTCCCCGGTGGCTTCCGCTGCCGGCTCGTCCTCGGTCGTCTTTGCTTTCGTCTCCGCGGCGTCGTCGGAAGCGGCGGCTTCCTTCTCGTCGAGGTCCGTGTCGTCCTTGGTCTTTTCGTCGCTCACGGGGGGACTCTACTCATGGGTGAGAGTTGGCGTCAAAGGCCGCTTTTTCGTGGCCTAAAGCCCAGCCAAGATTCAGGGAAATCTATTCCGGAGAATCGGTCGGGCCGGGCAGCACGTCGGCGTCGGGAGACGAATTGGGCGATGGGGTCCACGCTCGCGGCGCCGGCGGCGGGATCTCGGGCGCATGCGGAACGAGCCACACCGTCCGGATGGCCGCCGGGCTCTGGATGCGGAGCTGGACGTCCCCTGCCCGAAGCTCGCCGACCTCCGTGACGTAGACGACGCCCTCTTTGAACGTCGCGGCCGAGGTCATCTCGGCGATCGGCGCGCCGTTCACCTCGCCGACGAGCGCGGTGTTGTCGGGGGTCGACGGATCTCCCAAGACGAAGAGCCGCGCAGGGCCGCTCTTCGCGAGGCGAACGCGAGCGAACGCGTCCTTCGTGGGCGGCACGAGCCAGTTCTGCCCGCCGCGATCGAGCGACAGCAGCTTGCCCTCACGCGCGATCACGATCGCCTCGAGCATCGGATCGGGGGTCCCCGCGAAGCGCGCGAGCGGCGGAAAGACTTCGTTTCGTGCGCCGAGCTTGAGCAGCGCCCGCGCCTCGAGCGGACGAAGATGGACGTAGCGCTCCTCCGCGAACGCGAGCGCGAGCCCCGCCTTCGCGCGATTGTCGGCGAGCTCCGCGAGCGCCTCGACGATGTGCGGGCGGAGGCGGACGTCTTCGAGCGACCGCACGAGGAGCGGTGTCGCTGCGCGCGAGCGGATTTTGGTGAAGGCCGCGAGGAGGTCACGCGCCTCGGCCAGCTCGCCGGGCGTCTTCGTGTCGGGCAAGAAGGCCGCCGACCATCGCGCGACGAGCTCGGCTTCACCGCGTGCGTCGCCGCGCTCGGCCAGCGCGAGCGCCGCGGCGGTGCGCTCCTCGGCGATCGTGCCGCGCAGCATCGCGTCGACCGACGACGCCGGCGCGGCGCCGTCTCCGAGCCGGACGAGCGAGAGCGCGCACCACCGGCGGACCTCGGCGTCTTCGTCGTTGGCCTGCGCGCGCTTCAGCTGCGCTTCCATCTCGGGTGCCTTCAGCTTGAAGGCGCATCGCGCGGCGGCGCGGCGGATGTCGACGCGCGCGTCGTCGAGAAGCGGCGCGACGTCCTCGGCGGCGTCGCGATCGCCTTGCATGCCTCGCCGGAGCGCGTCGGGCAGGTCGCTCGCTTCGACCTTCCCGGTCTCCCGTTCGATCGCGGCGGTGAGCTTTCGGAGCTCGGTGACGCGCGAAGCGCGGTCGGTGATCGCTTGCTTTTGCGAGGGATCGCGCGCGATGTCGAAGAGCGTGCAGGATGCAATCTTTCGCGCACACACGAGGCGATCGGAGCCGCGCGCGACGAGCGTGTAGTCGTCGGTCTCGGCGAACGCGAGGCCCTCCTCCGTCTTCGGCTCGAGCCCTGCGATCGCGGGCCCGAGATCACGTCCGCGGAGGCGAGGCGGGATGGGCACGTCGAGCGCGGCGAGCGACGTCGGGAGCAGATCGATCGTCTGCACCGGCGCGTCGACGACGTGCGGCGTCACGTTCGGCGCCGCGATGACGAGCGGTACGCGGACCTGCTCTTCGTACACCGTCGTGCCGTGGTAGCGACCGCCGTGATCGCCGTGCTCCTCGCCGTGATCGGCGCTCACGATGAAGACGGCGCCCGGCGGACGCTTCTCGTTGACGAGGCGCACGACGTCACCGACGAGGTCATCGGCTTCGGCGATCTCGCTGTCGTACGCATCGACCTTGGGCTCACCTTCGAACGGATGCGCGTCGTGCATCTCGTACGGCTCGTGGGGCTCGAATAGGTGCACCCACAAGAAGAGCGGCTTGTCCTTCGGCGCCGCGTTCAAGTAGCGCTCGATCTGCGCGCGCCGGAGATCCCGCGGCGCGAACTCCTCTTTTGCGTATTCGAAGCCGAGGTGCTCGTCACGCATCCGCGTGAAGCGGTGCTCGTCGATGAAGAACACGGCAGGCGGATAGAACGCCGCGGTTCGATAGCCGTACCGCCGGAGCTGTAGCGGCCACGTCTCGTTGCCCTCCCCCTGCCCCGTCTGCGTGTCCGCGGGCCCTTCACCGCTCTTGCTCCCGAGCGCAAGCAGCGGCTTCATGTACTTGCCCGTCATCATCGACGCGATCGAGTACGACGTGTGAGGGGTCGGGCAGTAGGCGTGATCGAAGCGAACACCTCGCTGCGCGAGCGCGTCGATGTTCGGCGTCGTCTTTCGCTCGTAGCCGTACGCCGACACGTGATCGGCGCGCAGCGCGTCGATCGTGACGACGACGATGTCATGTCCGCGCCAGTCGATCGCGTGGGGAGCGATGCCCTTTCGCTCACGCGTGATCGCGCTGAGAGACGCGCCCTCGTCTTCTTCGATCGGAGGCGGCGGCGCCGCCTTCGCGGCGACGAGCACCGCGCGTCCGAGGATCGGGGCGTGCTCGAGGAGCACCCGGCGGAGGTTGTCTTCGGTGCGGACCCTTCGCGCGGCGTCGGGGGTCCATGCGATCGAGGCGCCTGCGAGCACGATCGCGAGCAGCGCGACGAACGTGCCGGCGCGCGTGCGCCGGAGCACGAACGCGAGCGACGACCAGCCGAGCAACGTCAAGAAGAGCAGCGCGACGTGAAAGGCCGGGTAGAGCCGGTGAAGGACGAAGGCGTCCACCACCCACGCCGCCGATCCGAGAAGGACGCCCACTGGCACGAGCGCCAGCGCCTGCATACGCGGCGTGAGCCGGGCGATGAGACGCACGAACACGAACGCCGCGGCGCCCGCGACGAGCGCGAGGATGATGACGAAAGGCAGCCGGAGCGCGATCGACGCGAAGTGGCGACCTGACGAAATGCCAAGTCCGAGCGCGCCGCCGAAGAGCGCGCCGACGAGCCCCATCGCCAACGCTTGCCTCGCCTGAACGAGCCGCGACATGAGGACGATCGCAATCGCCGAAGGCAGCGCGATCGCGAGGGCGATCGGCGCGAGGTGCATGCGCGCCGACGTCATCTCCCACGAGCTGACGAACTCCGCGCGCCAGCCAACGCCGACGATCAGATTTTCGATCGCAATCAAAACGACGAACGCGGTGAGGACGAGGCCAACATCGCGATCGAAGCGGCGGGGACGCAAGGACGACCACACGACCGATGGAGAAGTACCCCCGTGCGATTCCACAGTCGAGCAAAGCCCTCGCGCTTCGATGGCTGCCGGCCGCACGACCTACCCCGGTCTCCATCTCGTCTCGCTGTCAAGCCGACGACGTGACGTTTTGTGGGGTGACTCGGTAGACAGACGCGCATCCACATGCGCCACCACCTTGCTACTCGTGCATCGATCCGATGGGGACTTCACCTCCGAACCGCGATCGGGGTCGCCACCGCCGTCGTCGCGCTGACCGCCTGCGGCGCGAGCGATCGCGAGAAGACATCCTCGCAGGTGCGCGAGGCGGTCATCGGCGGAGCGGTCGCGACCGGCGACCCGGCGGTCGTCCAGATGCGCGCCGACTACGGAAATTCCTGGGGATCGTGCACCGGGACGCTGATCGCGCCGAACGTCGTGCTGACCGCGGCCCACTGCATCGAGGACAACCCGCCGAAGATCAGCGTCTACTTCGGGACGTACGCCGATCAGGCCGCGGCGAGCGAGTGGAAGAAGGTGAAGGAGTGGCATCACCATCCTTCGTACCCGCACCCCTACATCAACGAAGGGCACGACTGCGCGGTCCTCATCCTCGATGAGCCCGTCACGAACATCGCGCCCAAGCCGTACAGCCGTGTGGCGATGACGCAGTCGTCGGTCGGACGTGCAGCGCGCATCGTCGGGTTTGGGGTCACGAACGGCTATGCCCAGACCGGAGGCGGCACGAAGCGCACGCTCTCGACGAAGATCGTCGAGGTCAGCGGAGGCATCGCGTCGATCGGCGGCTACGGCGGGACGTCGTGCCAGGGTGACTCGGGCGGACCGATGTTCATCGACGAGAACGGCGTCGAGACGGTCGGCGCGATCTCGTCGTTCGGCGTTCAGAACTGCATCGCCGAGGGGAGCTACGCGCGCACCGAGCTCTGCGCCGACTGGATCGACACCTTCGTCAAAGGCGCCCCTCCCCCGCCCTCCTGCACACCAAGCTGCTCCGGTAAGGTGTGCGGCGACGACGGCTGCGGCGGCTTGTGTGGCGCATGCGCTGCGGGCCAATCCTGCGACGGCGGCGCCTGCGTGAGCGCTCCGCCACCTCCGCCACCTCCGCCGCCTCCAACCGGCGCTTGCCCAGAGACCGAGCCGAACGATCAGTTCATGAACGCAAGCGCGGTCTGCGCCTCGGGCGTCATGACCGGAGCGCTCTCGAGCGCCAGTGACGCGGACGCCTACACGCTCACGGTCGCGCCCGGCGCGACGTACGACATTCGTCTCGCCGCGCCTTCGAGCGTGAACATGGGCCTCTACAAGGTCACGGCGAACGGCTTCGATTACATCGGCGTCGGCGAAGACGGCGGGAACGGCGAGCGTAGCCTCACGCGGACCACCGCGACCGGCGGCACGTACTACCTCTCGATCTACCGCTACGTCGTCGGATCGAGCCCGGGCGAGAGCTGGCGCGTCTCCGTGAGCGTCACGCCTTGAGGCAACGCCCAGGCATCATCCCGCTTCTTCGCGGATCGCGATCGCGCGCTGGAGCTTCTTGACGATCGAGCCGAGGACGCGATGGTCGGGCGCGGTGAGGTCGGGATCCGACGTCCGAATCGCACGTGCGTCGGCCTCGATCTGCTCGAGCCACGGATAGGTCGCGGCGGGATCGAGGTAGACGAGCTCTTCGTCCTCCTCGCCATGCTGGCGGGTGCCGCCGAGATCGCCGGCGCCGCGAAGCTCGAGATCCGCCTTCGCGATCTCCTCGCCGGTCGTGAGCCGGGTGAGCGCCGTGAGCCGCTGCATCGCGAGCGCTTGCTCGCGGTCGGCGTCGAGCGGCTCCTCTCCTCGAAGGAGGATGCACGTGCCCTGGCGATCGCTTCGCCCCACGCGCCCGCGAAGCTGATGGAGCTGGGAGAGGCCGTAGCGCTCGGCGTGCTCGATGACCATCATCGTCGCTTCGGGTACGTCGACGCCCACCTCGACCACCGTCGTCGCGACGAGGATCGGCGCGGCGCCCGAGCGAAAGGCATCCATCGCGGCGCGCTTGTCGTTCGGCGCCATCCTTCCGTGGATCACCCCGACCTTCGACCCCACGTCTCCGGTGGAGCGCGATCGCCGGCGCATCGCCTCGCGGAGCGCGTCGGCGCGCTCGTCTGTGCCGTACCGTGACGCGGATTTGTCCTCGTCTTCGTCGTCTTCGTCGTCCGAGTCGACGCGCGGGACGACCCAGAAGACGCGCTCGCCGCGGTCCACCGCGTCGAGCACGCGATCGACCACGGCGGGCAGATCGCTCGCCATCGATCCGAGCTCGGTCTTCACCGCCTTGCGCCCGCGCGGCATCTGCCGGAGCGTCGAAGTCTGGAGCTCACCGCGGAGCGCGAGGGCGAGCGTGCGCGGGATGGGCGTCGCGCTCAGCGTGAGCAAGTGCGGGCGCGTCGTCGCCACCGGCACCGGCGGCGGCGCGATCGCGGCGGCGCCGAGGAGCAGGAGCTGCTGCGCCGGCTCTTCCTTCGCGCTCTTCGCGCTCGCCTTCTTGGTCGTCTTGGCGGGCTCGTCCGCGCCTTGCGATCGCGTCCTGCCGAGGAGCTTCATGCGCTGCGCGACGCCGAGGCGCTGCTGCTCGTCGACGATGACGAGCGCGAGCTTCGGAAACACGAGCGACTCGCCGAGGAGCGCATGCGTCCCGATGATCACCTTCGCCTCGCCGCGCGCGATCGCGTGCTCGGATCGCCGGCGCTCCGCCGCGGGCGTCCCTGCGGTGATGAAGGCGACCGCGGCCGCGTCCGCCGCATAGCCGAGCGCTCGGACGAGCGGCTTCACGCTCACGAGATACTGCTCCGCGAGGACGCTCGTCGGCGCGAGGATCGCCGCTTGATGACCGGCCGTCACGCACTGCGCGACCGCCGCGAGCGCCACGGCGGTCTTCCCGCTCCCGACGTCGCCGAGGAGAAGACGACGCATCGGCTTGTCGCGATCGAGGTCGGCCGCGATCTCGTCCATCGCGGTTCGTTGATCGGCCGTCAGCTCCAAGCCGAGCTCACGCGTGAGCTTCGCGGTCACCTCGGGTGCCGGAGGGAGCGGGACGGACGGCGTTCCGCCGAGCCCTTCGGCCGCGAGGAGACGCTCCCACGCGCGCGTGAACGCCTCGGCCCATGCGAGGTGCTCGCGAAACGCGCGCCAGTCGCTCGCCGACGGGAGCTTTCCGCCCACTGCGTGTATGTTGCACAGGATCATCGCGGCGTGCCCGAGCTTCTCGCGCGACGCGATCGACGGCGGCACGGGATCGATCCGGATCGGCGCGCCGGCGGCGGTGGAGGCGGGCGACGTCACCGCTTCGGTCACGAGCGTCACGAGCGCGTGCGCGACGGCCTTCTTCACGTTCGCCGCGCTCGTCCCGAGCTTCGGATAGCGAGGCCGCACGACGCGCGCCTCGGTCGTGTCGGCGAACACCTCGGGATGCGCGAGCCGCGCTGGCTTCTTCGGCTCGGGCGCGGAGATGCGTCCGACGACGAGGACCTCGGCGTTTGGCTTCGCGATCGCCATCACGTGGTGGGCGAGGAAGAACCAAAACGCCTGCGCCTTGCAGGTCTCCTTGTGCCGATCGCGGAGCATGACGCGCACGCATCGGCGTCCGCGAAGCGGCATCACCGTCGCGCTGACGACGGTCGCCTCGAACACGACGCGCGCCCACGGCGGCTCGCGCAGCGCTGCCTCGAGCGACTTCGGGGCCGACAGATCGTCGAAGCCGAGCGGCGGCGTCCAAAGGAGATCCGCGACCGTCTCGATGCCGTGATCGGCGAGCGCCTTCTTCGAGGACGCGCCGAAGCCCGGCAAGCGCTCCACGCCGCCGGTGGGGTCGAGGCGCGGTTTCGTGGCCACGATCGTGCTCGAGCGCGAGCGCTCTACTTGAACTCGATCTCGAGGATCTCGTACACGCGCTCGCCGGCGGGCGTCCGGATCTTCACCTCGTCGCCGACCTCTTTGCCGAGGAGCGACTTCGCGATCGGCGCCGTGATGCTGATCGAGCCGGCGTTGATGTCGGCCTCGTCTGCGCCGAGGATGCGGTAGGTCACCTCCTCGTCGGTCGTCGTGTTGAGGAGCTTCACCGTCGCGCCGAACGCGACCCTGTCGCCCGAGAGCTTCGTCGGATCGATCACCTCGGCGCGCGCGAGCTTGTCCTCGAGCTCCTTGATGCGACCCTCGTTGAAGCCGCCGCGCTCGCGAGCGGCGTGGTACTCCGCGTTCTCGCTGAGGTCTCCGTGCGCACGTGCCTCCGCGATCATCTGGCTGATCTGCGGGCGGTCGACGGTCTTACGACGATAGAGCTCGTCGCGAAGCTTCTGTGCGCCTTCGGGGGTGATCGGGTTTTTCTCGACCATGACGTTGACCCAACCTAATACCCGACTCCGCGGACGTTGTGCTAGGGCTCCCGGTCGTGCCCATCGCCGGAGATCGTCCCGAGACGGGTGTTCGCATCCAAATCGCGCGCGACAAAACACACGAAGATCCGCCTTGGACGTACGAGGGAGCCGTGCATTTGCCCGGCGCGAGCTACCCCGTCCGCGTCGACGTCAGTGCGGCAGGTGATGTCACGGTGCACGCAGAGATCCCGGAAGATCTCAGCGAAAAAGTGCGTCTGATCGTCCGCACCGTCTACCGCCAGGCCAAGGCCGACGGCGAGCCTCCGGCCTGGCGCATCGTGCGCTGGCGCGGCGAAAAATAGGCTCATTTTGCCTGAATGGGCGCGCTCGTCGGTGCCACCACTCTTTGCGCCCAGACCGTGGTAAGTCCCTTCCGACTCTTTTGGCGCCCATCAAGGGCAAGTCCCATGCGCTCCTCTTCCCTTCGCTCCGTTACCCGCGTCTCTCGCGTCTCTTCTTCCGTGCTCCGCGTTGCCGCCGCTCTGGCGATCGCGCTCGGCGTCGCGTCCACGCTCGCGGGCTGCGAGAAGCCCGAGGCACGCACCGCGCTCAGCTACACCGCCGACGCGAAGCGCGCCTACGAAGAGGCGATGAAGGAGTTCGATTCGCACAACTGGATCGAATCGCAGGCGCTCTTTCGCGAGGTCAAGCGCAAGTACCACTACTCGAAGTACGCGAAGCTCGCCGAGCTGCGCATCGCCGACGCCGACTTCGAGCAAGAGAAGTTCGCCGAGGCCATCCGCGGCTACCGGCAGTTCGTCCACGATCACCGATCGGACCCGGAGGAGGTCTCCTACGCCCGATCGAAGATCGCCGAGGCGCAGTACAAACAGATCAGCGAGTCGATCCTGCTGCCCACCGCCGACGAGCGTGACCAAGCGGTCATCCTCGATGCGTTCAAGGAGCTGAAGGGCTACGTCCACGACTACCCGAACAGCAAGGACACCGCGAAGATCCGCGAGCTGCTCGAAGAGGTCACCGCCCGCCTGATGCGGCACGAGCTCTACGTCGCGCGCTTCTACTTGCAGCGCGACAACTTCGACGCCGCCGTCATCCGCATCCAGTACGCGATGCGCAACTTCGCGGGCGGCCCTTCCCTTCGCGAGCCGGCGCCGCGGAGCGACAGCGAGCTCATCGACTCCGGCCTCGAAGCCGAGGCCCTCCTTCTTCTCGGCGAGGTCTACCTCAAGATGAAGAAGTACCCCGAGGCGCGCGAGGCGTTCGGCGCCATCCTGCGCGACTACCCGCGAAGCCCGCTCATCGTGCAAGCGACGAATTTCCTCGCGTACATGAAGGAGCGCGGGGTGTGATTCCTCGGGTCGCTTCGCTCCGGCCGCTCGCGTCCACGTTCGTCTCGCTCCTCATCACGCTCGCATCCTCGTCGGCGTTTGCGCAGCCGAGCGATCCTCCGCCCACGCCGTCCGCGACACCGGCGCCCACGCCGCCACCGCCGCCTCCGCCTCCGCCGGCGGCCACCGCAGCCCCGCGCCGGGCGTCGAACCCGAACAAGTCGAGCCCGCTCGCCGTCACGCCGCCCACCGACGATCCGGATCGCGGTCCGCCGTGCGAGAGCGCGTTCATCGAGCACGTCTACAAGGCCACGAAGCCGAGCGTCGTCCGCATCACGCGGCCCGACGGATCGCTCGGGACGGGCTTCGTCTTCCACTCGAACCGCCACGTCGCGACCGCGCTTCACGTCGTCGACCTCGGGCGCGAGCTAAAGGTCGAGTTCCCAGGCGGCAAGTCGACGTCGGCCGAGGTCGTCGCCGTCGACGAAGAGCACGATCTCGCGATCCTCGAGCTCGACGAGCCGACGGACGCGACGCCGCTCGCGCCTCGCACCGCCGTGACGATCGGCTCGCCCATCCTCGCGATCGGAAATCCGTACGGCGACCTCGCGCGCTTCTCGTACGAGCTCGAAGGGCTCCTGAACTTCAGCGTCTCGCAAGGCATCGTCAGCGCGAAGAGCGACGCGTACATCCAGACGGACGCGGTCCTCTCGCCCGGCAACTCCGGCGGGCCGATGCTCACGTGCGACGGAAAGGTGATCGGCGTCGCCGACCGCTTGCTCGAGGCGCGCATCGGCTTCGGCGTCCCCGTCTCGCATCTGCAGAAGCTCACCGAGCACATCAACGAGCGAAAATACCGAGGCCGATGGCTCGCCCGTGACGGCGCGATCGGCATCGCATGGCACTCCGACGCGAGCACGTACCTCGGGTTCTACCTCGGAGGCAGCCTCGTCGGTTACGACCGCATCTCGATCACCACGCGCATCGGCATGGTCTTCGCGGGCAAAGGCGACACGACCGATCCGATCGTCGATCGATCCGTCCGCCGTCTCTTCGGCGAGCTCACGATCGGGTACCGCGTGCTGCTCTTGCCGTATGCGTTCCCGACCTATTTCACGATCGGTGGCGGCATCCTCGGCACGTTCGATCGCGGCGAGGAGACGCGCCTATCCATCTCGACGGCCACGCCGCCTCAGCTTGTCGCTCAGACAACGAACATTCGGGGGGGCGGCATCGAGCCGCTCGTACAAGGTGTCCTGCACTTGGCTTCGCTCGAGGCTTCGTATGCGTTCGCGCTCGACGTCATTCATCCGAAGTACTCGACGCATCGCATCCTCGTTGGGATCGCTTTCTGATACTCTGACGAGCGCAGATGGTCCCGGAAGAACGAGAATCGAAGGCCGCGCCGGCGGTGGACGAAGAGAGCTCGACCCTCGAGATTGAGCCGGCGTCGATGAAGAGCTCGGGCCGCTGTGCGTGCTGTGGGAAGTCACGACGCACCGTATGGGGCTACGTCTACCGAGACGGTGGACCACGTGCCTGCTACTTCGTCGAGTGGACGATCGGCCGGCGCGACTGCTCGGCGCGCTTCGATGTCGTCGTCGGCGACTGGTTCGACGGAACCACCGAAGACGATCGCAGCGCCGTGTCGCTCGAGTATCGACTCACCGACGAGGGCCCGTCGTTCTCCGTCGTCGACGCGCATGGGCGGCCCGCCGCGGAGGTGGGGCGCGCGACGAAGGGCGCGGACGTTCAGGGCACGGAGCTCGCCGAGGAGGTGGTCTCGATCGCGGGCGCCATCCTCGAGGTCGACGATCGCGTTCGCGAGCTCCTCGTGCGTGCGTCCGCTGCGACGAGCTGAGTCTAGAGAAGCTCGAGCCCGGTCACGACGTCCGCGAGGGATCGAACGACTGTGCACACGAGCTTCGCGCGCTCTCGGCGACCTTCGTGGGTGGGCTCGCTGGCAATCCAGTCGATGTAGCATTCCTTCTGAACGTCCGAGAGCTGCTCGAAAATAGGCCTCAAGTAACAATCCGCAGAGATTGCATGATCGAGCTCCGACGGCATCTCGGCGCGAACGATGGGGTTCCTTTTGACAGGCCGGATGAAGGTCGATGCTGCGTACGTTTGCATGCCTCCATCTCGAGCACAGTCCAAGCCAACGATCCGCGCGCGCAAGTCCTCGACGTCGCTAGCGAGGAGGCTGGGTCTGCGATGACTCGTGGGGTCGCCGCCACGGCGCCCCTGTTGTCGGAATTGACCCCGCCCGGCCACCACGACCCTGCTACCTTCCCCACAAGAGCAAGGTGTGAGTGTGAGGAGAAGCGCGAGATGAGCACCGAGCAGAAGCAACCGGATCAGACCGAGAAGAGCGGTCCCACCGCCAAGACGATCCTCGTCGTCGACGACGAGAAGAACATCCGTCGCACCCTGTCGCTCGTGCTCGAAGGCGAAGGCTATCGGGTCATCGGCGCCGAGACCGCCGAGCACGCGATCGAGATCCTCGCGAGCCCGAACACGCCGGTCGACCTCGCGATCTTCGACGTCAAGCTCCCGGGAATGAGCGGCCTCGAGGCCCTCGAGCGGATCCGTCGCGAAGACGCGATGAAGGACACGCCGATCATCGTGATCAGCGGGCATGCGACGGTGAACGACGCCGTCCACGCGATCAAGCTCGGCGCGAGCGACTTCTTCGAGAAGCCCCTCGCCCGCGAACGCGTGCTCGTCAGCGTCAAGAACGTGCTCGAGGCGGCGCAGACGAAGCGCGCGCTCGAGGTCGTGTACCGCGAGCAGCTCGCGAAGTACGAGATGATCGGCAAGAGCGCGCCGATCCAGCGCCTCTTCCACGAGATCGAGAAGGTCGCGCCCACGCGCGCCAGCGTGCTCATCACGGGCGAGAGCGGCACCGGCAAGGAGCTCATCGCGCGCGCCATCCACCGCCTCTCACCGCGCGTCGAAGAGCCGTTCATCAAGGTGAATTGTGCGGCGATCCCGCGCGAGCTGATCGAGAGCGAGCTCTTTGGTCACGAGAAAGGCGCCTTCACCGGCGCGCAGTCGAAGCGCCGCGGCTTCTTCGAGCAGGCGCACGGCGGCACCCTCTTCCTCGACGAGATCGGCGACATGGATCTCGTCGCGCAGGCGAAGGTGCTTCGCGCGCTGCAGTCGGGCGAGATCTCGCGCGTCGGCAGCGAGCACGTCATTCACGTCGACGTGCGCGTGCTCGCCGCCACCAACAAGGACCTCGCCAAGGGCGTCGAGAACGGCGGCTTTCGTGAGGACTTGTTCTTCCGGCTCAACGTCTTCCCGCTCCGCTCACCGAGCCTCCGCGAGCGCGTCGAGGACATCCCCCTCCTCGCGCATGCCTTCATGCAGGCGTTCGCGAAGGAGAACGGTACGAAGCCCAAGCCGATGGACGAGGCCGTCATCACGGCGCTCGTCGCGCGCCGGTGGCCAGGCAACGTTCGCGAGCTGAAGAACGTCGTCGAGCGCATGGCGATCCTCTCGGGCGACCGCGTGACGATCGCCGATCTCCCCGAGGACCCGCACGAGAGCCCCTTCGGCGAAGAAGAGGCGACGGGCGCCGACGCCGCGCCTCCGTCGGAGATCTTCGACGAGAACAGCCACGACGAGCAGCGCGGCGAAGCCACGACGAAAGGCGGCGCGCCGGTGCCTGGGCAGTACCTCACGCTACGCGAGTACCGCGAGCAGACCGAGCGCAAGTACATCGTCGACACGCTGAAGCTCACCGGATGGAACATCTCGCGCACGGCGGTGGTGCTCGGCGTCGAGCGCACGAACCTGCACAAGAAGATCCGCGGCTACCAGATCAAGCGCGGTGAGGGTTGACGATCCCTTCGGCGAGCAGACGGCATGCGTCGGTCGCGGTGAAGATGCCGGCGAGCTCGGCGTGATGATCTTCGACGTGGAGGCTCCGCGGGCTCGTGCCCTTCGGCGCGACCACGACGAGCACGGCGTCGAGCCTTTCGCGATGCATCTTGTGGAGCACGGCGTCGAACGACGCGGTGGAAGGGACCCGGTAGGCGCGATCGCGCCCGAGCAGATGCACCACATGCGCGGCAGGCGTGCGGTGCGTGTCTTTGAAGATCGCCTCGGCGACGCTGAGATCGCGCTCGGACACCATCGAGACGGGCGTGCCGTTCTCGAGCACGGGCAGATGGCGAATGCCGTAGCGTGACATCACCGAACGCGCCTCGCTGAGCGGAGTGTCGGCCGTGATCGTGACGGGCACGCGCGTCATGACGCGCTCCATCGTCCAGGTGGCCGCGGCATGTGGGATCGGCTTCTCGAGCGACAGCGCGTCGGTGACGAGCGACAGGAGGTCGGCCTCCGTGACGATGCCCACGAGCTTCTCGTCGACCACGACGGGCAGGCAGCCGAATTGATGCTCGCGCATGATCCGGACCGCGTTGATCGCCAGCGCGTCGGGCCCGATCGTCCACACGTTCGTGCGCATCACGCGCGAGACCGGCACCGAGAGCTCGAGGGTCGATCGCTCCTCGGGGGTGAGCGGCGTGAGCGCGCTGATCTTCGCGGCGAGGAGATCTCGATGCGTGACGAGGCCGACGAGACGTCGCTCCTCGTCGACCACCGGGACGTGCCGCACGTGCAAGAGCCCCATCATCGCCTCGGCGAGCGGCAAGCTCTGAAGCGGCGTGAGCGTGAACACGGCACGGGTCATGAGGTCGCTGATGCGGATCTCGCCGTCGTTTGGATTCGCGTGGTGCGCGCTCATCGAGCCGAGAAGGTGCAACGACCACACCGACCTCGAGCGGGCGAGGAGACTGCGCGATTCACGCGAGATCCGCACGATTCCAGGGGCTTTTGGCCCATCCCGAGACGCACAAACGCGCGCTTTGCGCGTGCCGCGCATTCTGTTCATCTCCTCGAAGCGTTCTACGCTGCCCTTCTTCGATGATCGTCGGTCGCCGCCATACCGAACGTTACGGATGCCTCGTCGGGACGGACGAGGCCGCGCCCTTCCTCACCGCCGGACGCGCGCCGTGCTTCGTCGCGTTTCATGGCTTCACGGGCACCACGTCCGAGATCCGGCCGCTGCTCGAGCGCGTGGCGGACCGTGGCTATGCCGTCCAGGCTCCGCTCCTGCCAGGTCATGGGTCGCATCCAGGAAAGCTGCAAGATGCAACCTTCGACGATTGGGTCGCCGCGATGCGGAGAGAGGTCGCCGCCGCCCAAGCGAGGCACGAGCGCTTCGTCTTGTGCGGCTTCTCGCTCGGAAGCCTCGTCGCGCTCGAGCTCGCGTCGGAGGTCCCGAGCGGCCTCATCGGGATCGTCCTCCTCGGCAACGCCGTGACGCTCACAGCGCCCGTTCGTGCCGCGCTTGGCTTCGTCGACAAGAAGTCGTGGACGCTGCCGGATTGGTACCTGCTGAAGCTGTGGTCGTCGGACATTCGCGACCCCGAGCAGAAGAAGCGGATCGCCGCATACGATCGCGATCCGCTTCGCGCCGCCCTCGAGGTCTATCGCGCGGGCCGGCGCGTCGAGCCACGCCTACCACTCATCAAGGTCCCTGCCCTCGTCCTTCATGGCGGCAAGGACCGCGTCTGCCCGCCAGGCAACATGCACCTCGTCGCCAAGAGCCTTGGCTCGACGGACGTCGCGACGAAGCTCTTTCCGAAGAGCGGCCATCTCGTCGCCGCTGATCTCGAGCGCGACGAGGTCGCGAGCGAGGTCGTGCGCTTCCTCGATCGCGTCGCCGCTGCCCCTCGTTGAAACGCGAACGCTTGCGTCGAAGCCGAAGCTCCGACGCAAGCCGTTCTCGTACTATCCCGCTCTACTGCTCGAAGCAGAACAGCGGATGCTGCTCGACGCAGTTGCGGCCGTCTGCGCTGGCCCACTGGAAATTCTGGAGCTCGGTGCTTCCGACGGTGGCCGCCACGTCGCCCGCGTCCGACGTCCAGTTGGCGCAGGTGGCGCCCGACTGGTTGCCCCACATGTTCGTGCCCGTCCACGGCATATCGGAGATCGGAGCGCCGGTCTCGGTGCGCGAGAACGTGGTGTAGAGAGACGGGATGATGCCGAACCAGAAGTCGGTCAAGAAGAGATCGCGCCAGCGGTCGGCGATCAGCGTGCCGTCCGCGAGGATGAAGTGACCGTCCTTGGTGAAGCGCGACTGCGGATCTCCGGTGTCGTCGCTGAGCCACGCCTTGAAGGTCTTGCCTTGGAGCGCCGGCTGCGTGTTCGCGTGCGATTGGCAGAGCGCGTCGGCGCCTGCGAGACCGCCGAGGTTGCCGGTGTAGCTCGTGGACGTGACGAAGACGACGCGCTCGCGCTGGCCGGCCGGCGTGCAGACGTTCGTCGTCTGCGAGATCTCGCCGTCATCGAGCACGTTGTTGCGGTTCGCGTCGACGCCGACGTCGATGCGGATGCCGCCGTACTTGCATCCTGGATCGTTCACTGAGAGGTTGGTGACCTTCACGAGTGAGGACGCGCCCGCTGCGCCTGGGTCGCCGGTCTCGCCCTTCGGACCCTTCTGCCCTTGCGGTCCCTGGATGCCTTGAATTCCTTGTGCGCCCTGCGCGCCGGTCTCGCCCATCGGCCCGTTTTCGCCGTTCGCGCCCGCGGCGCCGGTCGCCCCCGGATCACCCTTGTCGCCCTTGTCGCCCTTCGGTCCTGCGCCGCCATCCGCGCCCGCGAACGCGACGTCGATCCATTCGCCCGACATGCAGGCGACGATCTTCTGCTCGTCACGAAGGTAGGCGAGCGTGGCTTCTCTCGACTCATCGCAGACGGGCAAGTCCCCGCGGGTCCCCACGCTCAGCCGATCGAGCGATGTCGCGGTGCTCTTTGAATCGTTGCTTGTCGCGTCGGCGCTGTCGCAAGCGATGACCGTCGTCGCTGCAAGAAGAGCCCCCACTGCCGTGCCGAGACCGAGTCGAGTACGCATGTTCCGTTTGCCCCTTCGTTCTGTTCGTTGTCCGAAGGGTAGAAACGGTGCGGATAGAGGTTTGTTAAGGCGCGCGTCGACGACAGCCGAGCCAGCGCACGATTTCATGCACTATGCATGCATTTGCCGAAGGCCGTTCGACCGGACGGATCAAACGCCGGTCGACCCGTATCCGCCTGCGCCGCGCTCCGTCTCGTCGAGCGTCGAGACGATCTCGAGGGTCGCGGTCCCGTGCCGAGCGAAGACGATCTGGGCGACGCGCTCGAGCGGCTCGATCGTCACGTCCGCGTTGCTCACGTTGACGAGGCACACCTTGAGCTCGCCGCGGTAGTCGGAGTCGATCGTGCCGGGCGTATTGAGGACCGTGATGCCTCGCTTGGCGGCGAGGCCCGAGCGCGGACGCACCTGCCCTTCCCACCCGTGCGGGATCGCCATCGAGAGGCCGGTCGAAACAAGCGCTCGCTCGAGCGGCTTCAAGGTGAGCGATGTGGGGATCGCCGCCTGGAGATCCATCCCGGCCGCGTTCGACGTCTGGTACTTGGGAAGCGGAACGTCGATTTCGCCGACGCGCTTCACGCGAACGTGGAGGGTGCTTGAAGAGGAGGTCTTTTCCATGGTGAAAGGAGCCGCTACCTACACCAACCGCGTGTGCTCCTCAACGATGGGGACTCTCTCTCGACGTGGGGCTCCGAGTGGCGTGGCTTGTGGTTGGAGAGAGCCGTTAGGACGACGCTGGCGACGCTGAGGGGACAGTTCGCACAAATCATCGTCACGGTTCTTCTCGTCGTGCTCACGTGATGAGTGTCCTTGGTAATCTCGTCATGATGGCCCGATCCGACGAGCACTCACCGCGCACGGTGGGACGCTACGTTCTCTACGGCGAGCTCGCGTCGGGCGGCATGGCCACGGTGCACTTCGGGCGCCTCAGTGGCCCCGTTGGCTTCTCGCGCACGGTCGCGATCAAGCGGCTGCACCCGCACTTCGCCAAGGATCCCGAGTTCGTCACGATGTTTCTCGACGAGGCGCGGCTCTGCGGGCGCATTCGTCACCCCAATGTCGTTCCGACGCTCGACGTCGTTACAACCCAGGGAGAGATCTTCATCGTCATGGAGTACGTCGCCGGCGAGGCGCTCTCCAAGCTGATGAAGGCATCGCAGCAGAAGAACATCATGATGCCGCCGAAGGTGGCGGCGACGATCATGAGCTCGGTGCTTCACGGTCTTCACGCCGCGCACCAGACGAAAGACGAGCACGGCCGCGAGCTCGGGATCGTTCACCGAGACGTCTCTCCGCAGAACATTCTCGTTGGAGCGGACGGAACGGCGCGCGTGCTCGACTTCGGCGTCGCGAAGGCGGCCGGCCGTCTGCAAACGACGCGAGACGGTCAGCTCAAGGGCAAGATCGCGTACATGCCGCCGGAGCAGCTGTCCGGCGCGCCCGTCACGAAGCAGGTCGACATCTACGCCGCCGCGGTCGTTCTCTGGGAGGCGCTCACCGGGCGTCGCCTCTTCGACGGGGAGACGGAGGCGATCGTCCTCGCACGCGCGATCGAGGGCTACGTCGAGCCGCCGAGCGCGCACAACTCGCTCGTCGAGCCCGCGGTCGACAACGTCGTCCTTCGTGGCCTCGCGAAGGAGCCGTCGATGCGCTTCAACACGGCGCGCGAGATGGCGCTCGCGATCGAGCAGACGGTCGGGCTCGCCTCTCCTTCCGAAGTGGGCGAGTGGGTCGAAGCGGTCGCGGGCGATGAGCTCCATCGCCGCGCGCAGACCATCGCGCAGATCGAGGTCGCGTCCCTGAACGCGCCGATGTCCGATCCCAAGATCGGCCTCGCGAAGTCACCCGTCGCCGAGCCGCATTCGCAGGTCTCGAGCATCTCCGTCTCGCGCCCCGCGATCAGCGTCGTTCCTCCAAAACGCGGGACCGCGAAGCTGATGGTGACCGTGTTCGCGCTCCTCGCTCTCGTCGGAGGCGGCCTCGGCGTCATCGCGATGCGCGACGTGTTCTCCGGCGCGCGGCATGCGGAGCCCAACCACCTCGAGGTCGACGCGAAGCGGCGCTTCGAGCTCTTCGGCCCCTTCCAGGCGAAGGCGTCGCACGAGAAGGACAAGGACAAGGACCTCACGGAGGTCGCCGCGCAAACTCCGCCGACGAAGCCGCCCATCGTGAGGCCGCCGCCCGTGAAGCCACCCCCTCCGCCGCCGCCTCCGCCGAAGAAGGACAATTGCGACCCGCCGTACACGATCGATCCGGCCACGAGCCGCAAGGTCTACAAGCGCGAGTGCTTGAAGTAGGCGCTCGCGTCACCTTTCGGCCGCGTCTCTCCGAACGTTCGCTGGCGTAAGCTGCTATCCTGGCGCTCCTTGAACCTTCCGTCACATCACGAAGTGAACCCCACTGTGTTCTTCTTATTTCCTCCTCCCGAGGCACTTCTTGTAGCCTCCACACCCGGAGGCCCGGCTCGACGATGACGGACACCAAAAACGCGAGAGTGCTCGTCGCCTTGGCGGCGACGGTTGGCGCAATCGTGATGGCTGAAGGTGTTGCACTCGCAGGACCCGAGGATCGCGAACAGTGCGCAAGCGCGGCGGAGCAGGCGCAACAGCTCCGTGATGACGGGAAATACAGGCGCGCCCGCGAGCAGATGCTCATCTGCGCGCGCGACGCCTGCCCAGGACCGATCAAGAGCGACTGCGGCAAGTGGTTGACGGAGCTCGATCGCGACCAACCCACGGTCGTCTTCGGCGCGCGCGATCAAAAAGGCGATCTCTTCGACGTAAAGGTCTCGATGGATGGCGCGCCCCTCCAAGAGCGCCTCGACGGCAAGCCCGTCCTCGTCGACTCGGGCGAGCACACGTTCAAGTTCGAGACGAAGGACGGCAACGTCAAAGAGGAGAAGGTTCTCCTTCGTGCCGCCGAGAAGGCGCGTCCGATCATCGTCACCTTCCCCACGAAGAGCGAGGGTGGCGGTGGTGGTGGCGGCGGCACGCCAAACGAGGGCGAGAAAGGCTCGATCGTCCCTGCCGTCGTGGTCGGCGGCATCGGCGTCCTCGCGCTCGGCAGCTTCGCCATCTTCGGGATCGGCGGGAAGAACGACGTCGACGATTTGCAGAAGTGCAAGCCGAGGTGCGATGAGAAAGACGTCGACAGCGCACGTACGAAGCTGATCATCGCCGACATCTCCCTCGGCGTCGGTATCGTGGCGCTCGGCGTCGCGACGTACATGTTCCTCACCCGGCCGAACGTCGACGCCAAGGTCCAGACCGGAAGCAAAGTGCGGTTCGATGCCGGCCCTGTCGCGGGCGGCGGCTTCGTTGGCCTCGGCTCGAGCTTCTGACCGAACCACTTCGTAGCGCCTGCTGACGCGCCGAGTCGCCCCTTCGCGTGAGCTGTGAGGACTCGCGGGCGCCGAGAATAGGACGCGCGTCCTCAGCGCTGAGCCCGCTCCGAAGAGGCTCGCACGCACGGAAATCGTTCAACGCGCGCGTGGCGAAGGCCTATACTTCCCATTGAATATTGTGGGTAGTGCGGCGGCACGTCAGGGGCAGCGCAAGGGCGATTTCCTCGCCGGCAAGTACCTGCTCGAGGATTGCCTCGGCATCGGTGGGATGGGAGAGGTGTATCGCGCGACGAACGTCTCGCTCGGCCGCAAAGTCGCGATCAAGCTCCTCTCCCCCGAGTACGTGCATATCGAAGAGGACGTCCTCCGATTCCTTCGCGAAGCTCGCGCGGCCGCGGCGGTGCGTCACTCGAACGTCGTCGATGTGCTCGACGTCGCACGTGACGACGACGGGACGCCGTTCATCGTCCAAGAGCTCCTCTCGGGCGAGGACCTCGAACGCTACTTGAAGGCTCGCGGGGGTCGTCTCTCGTTCGACGAAGCGCTCGAGATCATGATTCAGGTCACGGACGCGGTGGCCGCCGCGCACGCGCAGAACGTCGTGCATCGCGATCTCAAGCCCGCGAACATCTTCCTCGCGCGAGACCGCAACAAGATCACCCCGAAGGTGCTCGACTTCGGCGCCTGCCTCTTCCCCACCATCGCCGAGCGCTCCGCCAAAGAAGTGCGCATGCTGATCGGCACGCCGCATTACATGGCGCCCGAGCAGATCGTCAGCAAGGCGGACGTCGGCGCGCCGTCGGACGTGTGGGCGCTTGGCGTGATCTTCTACGAGATGCTCGTGGGCGAGACACCGTTCGAGGCAGAGACGGCGAATGCCGTGCTCAACCTCGTCAAGACGCGCGACGTGCCTCCGCTTCGCGAGCAGTGCAAGACCGCGCCAGTCGAGCTCGAAGAGGTGATTGCAAAATGCACCAAACGCGATCGCCTCGAGCGCTTCAAAGACGCCGGTGAGCTGCACGAGCGGCTGCTCGGCGTGAAGCGGCGCATTCGAGGCGAGTCGGCCGCCTCGCGTAAAGAGACGATCGACAACATGCCGGCGCCGATCATCATGCCGAAGTCGGCGCCCAAGCTCTCGAGCGACGGCGAGGCCAAGCCGGCCGCCCGCGCGAAGGACACGCCCAGCAAAGACCCGCCGGCGTCGTCGCGTCGCGTCCCGATCGCCGCGCCGATCTCGAACCCCATCATCGTCCCGAAACGCAACGCCGCGCTCCTCACGCTGAGCTCGCCCGGAAGCGAGCCGCCGCCGTCCGGCACGGCGATCGATCCGTCGCTCGATCTCGACTTGCCGCTTCCTCCTTACGAGCCTCCGGTCAGCGCATCGCCCGGGGCCGCGCGCCCGCTCGACAGATCGGAGCCCTCCGAGGTCCGCGTGCCGCCGGCTTCGGCGGAGCGTCCACTCACGAAGAACACGCCGCCGTTGCCGCGCCTCGAGAAGAAGACGCCGCCTGTCCCGACGGGCCGCGCGTTCGACGCCTCCGAGGTTCGCGCGAAGTCGAAGGAACCGTCTCAGCCGGAGTTCGGCGAAGCCTCGCTCGATCTCGCGGCGCAGCCCTCGTCGTGGCCACCGCCCGCGCAGTCCGCAGAGCCGACCGAGCGACGAGCGGCGCCTTCGTCGATGCCGCCCGTGCTCGACCCACGCGCAGCGGCCCGCCCTGCGCCGAAGATTCCGGTCGCCGCCGCTCCACCGGTCTTTGCTACTCCACCGGTCTTCGCGCCCGACGAGGCCGAGATCGATCCCGCGCCAGTGTCCACCGTCCCCGCGTCGACGAGCAGCATGGACGTCAACAAGCCGCGTCCTCCGGCGGTGACGCGGCCTAGAGAAGACCTCACCACGTCGCGCGCCGCGACGATGCAGCGAGGATGGACGCTCGGCGAGTCGCTGAAGTTCGTCGTCTTGGTCGCGATCCCTGCGGTGCTCGGCTTCGTCGCCGTGCTCGTCGTCCCTGCGCTCGGCGTACCGATCGGGCGTGCGCTTCGCGGCGACTCGACGTTGTCGAGCGGCGTGCTCGCCGTCGCGGCGCTGATCTTCACGGGCGTCCTGCTCGCGCGCGCGTTCCTCGGCGAGCGCGATCGCTGGGTGCAGGTCGCCGCCGCGCTCGCGTCCCTCTTCGGGATCGTGATGATCATCGTGACGTTCTCCGCCAGCGAGGCGGCCGAGCTCGGCGTGCCGCCGACGTTCTCGGGTCTGTCGACGATCGTGGCGCCGCTCGCGCCGCTCGTGCTCGCGCTCGGTGGCCTTCTGAAGGCGCGCGGCGTGTGGCTCGATCCGTATGGCAAGAGCGAGCGCGTTCGTTACGCCGCCCTCGCGAGCATGATGCTCTTTCTCGCCCTCGCCCTCAGCCCGATGGGCGCCGTCCGCACGCCGCCCCACCCGCCGAAGGCGCTTCGCGGGCTGCTCGGCTCGTAAGCATCGCCGCCGGCACGCAAAATCCGCCTGAAAAGCGCGACTTTTCGACCTCACCTCCCGTCCGCGCGGCGTCCGGCGACAAAGGACCATGCGCGTGGTAGTCGAGGGCGTACATCACCATGTCAGCTGCGAAGGATCTGGTTCTCATCCTCGATTTCGGATCTCAGACAACGCAGCTCATCGCGAGGCGCGTTCGCGAGAGCAAGGTCTACTGCGAGATCCATCCGTGCACGCTCACGTTCGAGCAGGTGCGCGAGAAGAACCCACGCGCCATCATCCTCTCCGGCGGACCGGCGAGCGTGTACGAAGAGGACGCGCCGAGCGTCGACAAGCGCATCTTCGAGCTCGGCGTGCCGATCCTCGGGATCTGCTACGGCATGCAGCTCATCGCGCACCTCTTGGGCGGCAAGGTCGAGCGCGCCGACAAGCGCGAGTTCGGCCTCGCGAAGGTGATCATCGACAAGCCCGAGGGCATCTTCCACCGCTTCGCGCGGCGCGAGAGCATCGACGTGTGGATGAGCCACGGCGACCGCGTCGCGAGCATGCCGCCCGGCTTCTCCACGATCGGTCTGTCCGGAAACACGCCGTTTTGCGCCGTCTCGAACCCGGAGCGCAAGATCCACGGCGTGCAGTTCCATCCCGAGGTGGTGCACACGCCTCGCGGCAGCGACGTCATCGCCTCCTTCCTCTTCGAGGTGACGAAGCTCGAGCCCACGTGGACGCCCGGCTCGTTCACCGACGACGCGATCCGCTCCGTCCGCGAGCGCGTGAAGGACGACGAGCACGCGATCTGCGGGCTCTCGGGCGGCGTCGATTCGTCGGTGGCCGCCGTCCTCTGCCACAAGGCAATCGGCGATCGGCTGACGTGCATCTTCGTCGACAACGGCGTGCTCCGTCAGGGCGAGTTCGAGCAGGTCGTCAGCACGTTCAAAGAGACGTTTCACTTGAACCTCGTGCCGGTCGACGCCCGCGAGCGCTTCCTCTCCGCGCTGAAGGGCGTCTCTGATCCGGAGCAGAAGCGGAAGATCATCGGCAAGGTCTTCATCGACGTCTTCGAGGAAGAGGCCGCGAAGGTCCAGAACGCCGCGCACCTCGTGCAGGGCACGCTCTACCCCGACGTCATCGAGAGCGTCTCGTTCAAGGGACCCTCGGCCGTCATCAAGAGCCACCACAACGTCGGCGGTCTGCCCGAGCGGATGAAGCTGAAGCTCATCGAGCCGCTCCGCGAGCTGTTCAAGGACGAGGTCCGCGCCTGCGGTGAGGCGCTCGGGATGCCGCGCGACATCCTCTACCGCCAGCCTTTCCCCGGCCCCGGCCTCGCGATCCGCTGCCTTGGCGAGGTCACCCCCGAGCGCCTCGACGTCCTGCGAGCGGCCGACCACATCGTGAGCGAAGAAATTCGATCCGCTGGACTCTACGACCAAGTTTGGCAGAGCTTCTGTGTTCTTCTTCCTGTGAAGAGCGTCGGCGTGATGGGTGACTTCCGCACCTACGAGGAGACCTGCGCGATCCGCGCGGTCCGCTCGCTCGACGGCATGACCGCCGACTGGGCGCAGCTGCCGTACGAGGTGCTCGGCCGCATGTCGAACCGCATCATCAACGAGGTGCGCGGCATCAACCGGGTCGTCTACGACATTTCGTCGAAGCCGCCGGCCACGATCGAATGGGAGTGAACGCGTCGTGATGGGTCATCGTCTTCTTCCGGCTCTCGCGTGCGTCGCCTTGGCGATGGGCGCCGCGGCGTGCGGCCCGCCGAAGGAGCCGAAGACGATCTCGATGCGCATGGTGGGGTCGCCCACGACGGCATCGGTCACGATCGACGACATCTTCGTCGGCACGCTCGACGTCGTGAGCGCGCGCGGCGTCGCGCTGCCGCTTGGCCCCCATCGCGTGTCGGTCGAGGCGCCAGGCTTTCTCCCATGGGACAAAGTGATCGAGGCGAAGGAGGGCGCGGGCCCGCTTCGCCTCGAGGTTCGCTTGGTCGCGCAGCCCGACTGAAGCCGGGCTCGCACGTCACACTCGCGGTACGATCACCTCTTCGCAGCGCGGCGGCGGCGCGAAGCAGCGGCGGCGAGGACGAGGCCGAGGCCCACGAACATCCCGTTCGATCCGCTCGCGCTGCCAGGAGCGGCGCTGCAGCCCGAGTCGGTCGCCTTCTTCTTCTTTTTCGGGCCCGCGTCGTAGTCTTCGTCCGCGCCCGATCCGCTCGGCGTCGCTTCGTCGTCGCTCGAGGACGTCGGCAGGGGTGCCTCTTCGCCTTGTGACGGGAGGTCCTTGCTCGGCGGCTCGGTGCTCGCGTCGCCTTCTTCTTCGCCGGCGTCGCTCTTCTGCGCCTTGGCGTCCGCGCCCGCGTCGCCGGGGGCCGTGGTGCCGTCGCCGTCCGTCTTGGTCGACGGCGAAGGAACGCCGCCGTCGTAGTCGTGCTTCGTGCAGCCGGTCGTCGACTCGCTGCAGGAGTGCGTCGTCTCGACGCCCAGCGACTCGAGCCAGGGACCGACCTTCGAGATTGTGTCGACGCGCGTGTGGTGCAGCGTGACCGGCGTGTTCTTCGCCGTGTCGTACGCCGTGAAGTTCGACGTCACGCCTGCGACCGCCGCCTTGTCCGCGCGGAAGAGCGGCGCGCCGATGTCACCTTTGCAGACCGCGGGCTCCTTCGAGCGCCAGCCGACGCCCGGCGTCACGACGTACGCGCTGTTCAGGCGGGTCACGAGCGCAGGCTGCTCGATGTACGGGCTTCCCACGTGATTGACGCTCTTCGCGGGGACCGCGATCGTCTCGAACGTGCGCGGCGTCTTCGGCGACGCGTCGAACGTCATGCAACCCGAGCCGACCACGAGCACTGGGTCAGCCTGGCCGACGGAGTCGAGATCGACCGGAACGGTCGGGACGCTGTCGAGGTCTGCCTCGAGCGTGATGACCGCGATGTCCTTGGCGTCGCTCGCCGCGAGCGCACCGAATGCGCAGACGTCGTCCTTGCACTTGGCGGCGTACGACGCGTGAATGCTCACCTCGGCGATCGTCGCCTGGCGACCGTTCAGCGGCTTGGTGCCCGCGTCCGACTTGCCGGCGTCCTTCACCGACGCGTCCGACGGCTCTTCTTCGCCGCTGCCGGCGTCAAGGGCGGCGGCGTCCTTCTTGGACGTGCTCGTCGAGCTACCTGCGTCGAGCATCTCGCCGTCATCGTTCGAGATGATCGTGTTCCGGAGCTCGCTCGCGGCCTTGAAGTTGATCGTCTTGCCGGTCTCGAACGCGGCCTTGCCCGCGACGCAGCGCGCGGCGACGAGGAGGTGGCGCGGGCCGACCTTCGCCGCGCTGCAGCCGCCATCGAGAATGAGCGTGCTCTTCAGCACCGCCGATGTGTCGCCGCCCGCCGTCACCTGGTCGTTCGTCGAGCCGACGTCTTCCTTCGTGAGGAAGCAGCCAACGCCTCCCACCGACAGGGCCACGCCAACGATAAGAGCAAACCTCCCAACAGTCCCCGGTACCATGGGCTGATGTGTGTGCAACACTCACTCCAACGTTCACGAGCGAATTTCCCAAGTCATTTCGAGGGGCTAGTTTGCGTGTTCTGGATCAATCGCACACCAGCGGCATTTTCCTAGGGATCCTGGTCGGCCTACATGCCCCTACCCCTTTGCGCAATGGCCCTTCGCCTGCTTCGAAGCCTGACCCCGTCGTTCGCCGCTCGAAATCCCATCCCTCGGGCGGAATTCCTCATCGCCGCGCTTGCAAAGCGGGGCTTCTTTCGCCATTGTGCGCGGCCCTATGGCGAACCGCGCGATTTGGAGCATGAGGAAACGACACGAGTGGCTTTCAACCCCGCTCAAGAAGAAGCGCGTCAAGCGTGCGACCCGCATCCGTTGTGGGCTGCAAGACGCGATGGACCGCAAGGGCACCGAGAAGACCGAAGGCTGAGCCCTTCGTTCTTAGATCCCTGATTGGCGCTCGCGATCCGTCGCGAGCGCCCAGCTCATCGTGCGCGTCGTCCGCGCGAGACCGAGTGAGCCATCGGGCGCGACGAGGATCGCGCCGCCAGTCTCGTTCGTGCGCCGGTGAAGCATCGCGAGCGAGGATCGCGCCGCTCGCTCCGCCGCGCTGACGTCCTCGGCTCCACGTCCGCGTTCGCGTTCGCCTCGCTCACGCATGCGCACGTCGTCGATCGCGGTCTTCGCGAGACAGACGCGCATCATCGCTTCGCCATGCCCCGTGGTCGAGCACGCCGCCGCGAGATCGTCCGCGTAGGTGCCGGCGCCGAGGATGGGTGAGTCGCCGACGCGGCCGACGTGCTTGTTGACCATGCCGCCGGTGCTCGTCGCGGCCGCGACATGACCGAGCATGTCCTTCGCGACCGCGCCGACCGTTCCGCCGGCCCAGCCTTCGGTCGTCTTCTTCGCGCGCGCCGCCTCGAGCCGCCGTCGCGCGAGCTCCGTCGTCATCGCCGACGGATCGGCCGGCACGAATCCGCGCGCGAGCGCGAACCGGCGCGCCCCTTCGCCTGCGAGCAGCACGTGACGCGACGAATCCATCACGTGCCGCGCGATCGCGATCGGGTTCGCGAACAGCGACAGCGCGCACACGCCACCTGCGCGGAGCGTGCTTCCATCCATGATCGCCGCGTCGTGCTCGATCGATCCTTCTTCGTTCAAGCACGCGCCCGTGCCGGCGTTGAACAGCGGATCGTTCTCGAGCGCCTCGACCGCGGCCTGCACGGCGTCGAGCGCGCTGCCGCCTCGTTCGAGCACCCGCGCGCCGATCGCGATCGCCTTCTCGCACCCTTCGACGTGAAGCTTGCGGCGCTCCGCCGGGACATCGCCTGCGCCCCCGTGAACCAGGATCGACCACGCCCGCGGCTCGTTCACGCCATGGCCTGCTTGAATCGCGCTCTCGTCGTGCTCGTCGTGCTCGCCGTGCCCGCCCGCGCGGCGCTCATGCAATACGTCGGTCATCCACACCACCATAGCCCCACTTCTGGCGCGCGAGCGCGACCGCGAGGAGCACCGCCGGCGGAACGATCGCAAGCGCAGCCGGAAGCAGCCGCGCTGCTGCCGCTTGGAACGCGATCAGCGTGAGCACCGCGCATAGCGTCGCTTCACCAAACGCGACCCATCGCATGCGCCGTCTCCGTCGCGCGTCGAGCAGGCTACGCCGGAGCGCCGCCCGCGCCGTCAGCAGCGAGAACGACAGCCCAGCCAGCCCGGTCGCGAGCGCCGCGACCCATCGCGCGCCGCGAGGAAGCTCGGCGTCGCCGTTGTTCTCCGATCGCGTCGCGTCGGCCGGGAGCGCCTCGGTCTCCCCGTCCACGTTGACCTTCACGCCGAGCGTCGGGCTCTCGAACGACCCATCGTCCTTCGCCACGAACACCTCGCCCCGCGCCGCGCGCGGATAGAACGCCGCGACGTCGAGGCTCGGGATCACTGCGATGAGGACCGCGAGCACGATCGACGGAAGCGCCGCGCCAAACGCCGCCGCGCTACCGGTCTCTGCCGGCGACCGCCCGAGCGCCTCGAACGCGCGCGCCTCCTGCCTCACCCGCGCCGACCCAAGCGCCAGCGCCGCGCCCACCGCGCTGCAGAACGGCGCGACCGGAAGCGTGCGACCCGCCCGCGCGCCCACGGTGAGCTGCCCTTCGTCGCTCGCCGCCGTCACGAGCCACACGACGACGAGCCCGAGCACGGCGCCGACGAACGCTCGCAGAAGCGCCCGGCGATCCCACGCGGTGACGAACGGCAGCGCAGGCGTCATCGCCTCCCCCTCCGCGTCACCGACCTCGATCGCCTCGCCATGACGAGCGTGCCGCCTCTTCGATATCGACTCATCAAACTTGGCCCTGCGCCTCTCGACTGGATACCACGACCCGAGGAGCACGGATCATGAGCGCTTCGTCCCAACCCCGCTCGTCGCCTTCGTTCGTCCTCGTTCGCGCCCTCGGGCTAGGGCTCGGCCTCTCCACGCTCGTCAGCGTCGCCTGCAGCGGCAAAGACCCCACGAATCCGGGGACGCAGCTCGGCACGTTTCACGTCAGCGCCGCGCTCCAGCGCTCGACCTGCGGCGCCACGCCAAACCCCTGGGAGTTCGACGTGCGGCTGAACCACGAGGGCAACGTCCTCTACTGGATCCAAGGCGCCGCCCCGACCGCAGGCGACGTCGACAAGACCGCGACGACGAAGCTCAAGACCGAAGCCGTCTACGAGGTGCGCGCCGCCGACGCGAAGAAGAAGAAGGCCGTCTGCGCGCTCGCGCGACGAGACTCCGTCACGATGACGCTCGCCGCCGCCGACAACACGCCCGCGGTCGATCCCTCGACCACCACATCCTTCGCCGGCGAGCTCGTCTACAGCTTCACGCCCACCGAAGGCTCCGACTGCAGCGATCAGGTCACTGGCTCAGGTGGCGGCTTCGAGGCGCTTCCGTGCGAGGTCTCCTACGCGATCACGGGCACGTTCAAGTCACCGCCGTACAAGACGAGCAAGTGACGGCGCTGGCGAGGCCGCGTCTCGCACAATGGCGGAGCTAGAGCCCCATCGCTTTTCTTCGTCAAGACGCACGGCTGAGCACCCGGAGAATCTTCGTGGTCCCCTGTTGCATCGCATCTTCGGTGTTATCCTTCATGAGAACGTCGCGTTGGGACACCCGTCCCGGAATCATCCGGTGGAAGAAATGACCTCCACAAACACGGCAGAAACCCAGGGGTTTCGTGAAGCGGATCGGCTCGTGTCAGCGAGATGCTCCTCAGAGCCCCCCAAAAGAAACGTCCGCGTGAGGCAGCGCCGAATTCTCGACGCAGGACCCGCGGGCGCCGGCACGTCCGGAGGAGGAACGACAACATGCATGAACGTAGTGGCTCTCATCCGGGAGAGCAGACGTAACGAAGTGCGTTTCACACGTTTCACAACGAATGAAGCGCACGGTCGTCGTGGATGCATCTCCCCTGAAGAGGACGAGGAGCATCACGCGGCAACGCCGTCCTGGCCCCGGACCAAGAGGGCCGACATTGGGGTGACCGCAATAGAGCACCCTCGATGCCGCGCATGTCGATCGTCCTTCCTCTCCCTCGGAGAGTAAGCAACCGATCACAGCGGGACGGCCCGGCCCACGAAAGTGACCGGGCCGTTTCTTTTACCCCCATTGACAGCCAGAGCAGCGAACGTTACGAACGAAGCCTCTCAAGCGGGACTAACTCAGTTGGTAGAGTGCCAGCTTCCCAAGCTGGATGTCGCGGGTTCGAATCCCGTGTCCCGCTCCAAGCTCCGATGCGCCTGATCGGGCGTCGATGGCTGCTACCATTCTTGGATGGCTTGGAAACGCGGTGGCGCGTCGCCATTTCTCACCACGCGTGCGCATGCCCGCGCGCCTCAAGTCATCGAGTACGCCGCTGCGGGCGGCGCTGCGGCCCTCGTATCACCGACTGGTCAGATTGTGCTCTGCGCCGGCACGACCGTCGACGTGGATCTCGCTCGCATCGCCCGAGCCGCTCGGCTGCTCGGCGCCACGCGGTCAGATGTTTCGTTCCGCGTGGGTGAGCTCTGCGTCCACACAGCGCCGGTTCTCCAAGGCTGGACCCTCTGCGTCCTCTCGATTCCCGCGATTGCACCGTCAGTCACGGCCGAACGGCTGCACAAGGCGGCGCACGTCCTGGCGCTCGCTCTCGCGGATGGTATGCCGCCGAGCGGTGCAGGAACGCCGCATGGCCCGGCGCACGCAGAGGCCCTCGTCTTCGCGCCCACCAGCGGTCCACGGCGTCCCTCCTGACGGACGCGCGACCGACGAGCAATGTTCGTGAACATGATCAGCTCGAAATGAGCTCATGTGACGGCGACTGGTCTTGGAGCTCGCCGTCATCTCCTGTCTCGCGCGAGTGATCGTCAGAAGTCGCGGCCGAGGGCGTAGGCGCGGTCGAGGTAGGCGGCGCGCTTGGCGTCGTCGGCGCCGTAGACGGCGTAGAAGTATTCGTGGTCGACGCGTTTGATGCCGGGGAAACGAAGCGCGAACTCGTCGACGAGGAGCGTGATCGCGGCCTTGAGGCCGGCGTCGTAGGCGCGTTCGTCGAAGATGGTGGGCTGGATGATGAGCGCCTTCTCGTGTTTCAGGAGCGGCACGCGGCCGCCGACGTCGCCGCGCCATCCGTCGGGCGTCAGCCCGAAGGCGAAGTCCAGCGAGAAGACGCGCTCGATCCATCCCTTGAGGATCGCGGGGAAGCCGACGAAGTACATCGGCGCGATGAAGACGAGCGCTTGCGCCTTGGCGACCTTCGCTTGCTGGACGGCGATGTCCTCCGGCGGTCCGGAGGCGTGGATCTTTCGGGCGATCCCGCGAGCGTCCCTTCCTCCGATCCAACGCTTGACGAGCCATCGTCGAACGAAGCTGCCCGCGGTGTCGTAGAGCGACTTCTCGATCCTCATGTTCGCGAGGACGTCGTCGGGGACGCTCCCGTCGATCCAGTTCGGGGCGTCGCGGAAGCCGAGGACCGGGTTGAAGCCGATCGCATGAAGGTCGACGACCTCGTTGTCGTGACCCGCGGCGGCGAGGCCTTCGCAGAAGCGCTCGAGGATCGCGTGGCAGAACGAATGCGGGTTGTGGTGAGCGTAAATGGTCAGCACGTTCACGATCGCACCTCGCGCCGTCGAATCGCAATTCGCGTACCGCGCATGATCTTCAACCAGATTGAAGGGCGGCGCTCGGCATGACGCAGGTCGTGCCGCCGCCGCGCATCTTGTGCAGCCAAGACAGCCCAACCCGGGGTACCGTCGTGCGCATGAAGGGCCGAGCGGGGGATCTCGATGGTGTCCGGTGGCATGAGCTCGCGCACGCGTATGGCGCGGCCGACGACACGCCCCGTCTGTTGCGACAGGTGGAGGTGGGTGAAGCAGACGCCGAGACGTGGCACGCCCTCTTCACGTCGCTCGCGCATCAAGGGACGGTCTATTCGGCGTCTGCCGCGGCGGTCCCCTTCCTCCTCGACCTCTCAACAAAGGTCAGTGGTACCGACCGCGCGTACGTCATGGGGCTCCTCGAGAGCATCGCCGGTGGTGACAGCGAAGACGCCGCGACGGAGCGCGCATGCGTGCAAGCGGCGCAACAAGGGCTCGCTCGTTATGTGGACATCCTCACGGAGGACGAAGACGACGGAGACGATGGCTACGAGGAACACGGCGACAGCGACGGCGAGGAAGACGGGTTCGAGGACGAAGACGACGGAGACGATGGCTACGAGGAAGGCGCGCCCGATCTCCATGCCGTGACGGCGAGCCTCCTCACACACGTCCTTCTACGCGCTGAGCTCTCGAGCGACGCTCTCGCCGATCGCCGATTGCGGTCGAAGCTCACCCGTCTGTTCGATGTCGGCGAGGGGCGCGCCGCGACCGTGGCCGCGATCGCGCTCGTGAAGAGCTGCGATCCTGCGAGCGCGGACGACGCCTCTCGCTACTTCGAGCTCATCGTGCGCGATTTCGCCAAGCCGCTCTCCGAGGAGCGGCTCACGAGCGTTCGCACGCTGCTCCGATCGCTGTCTCCGGCCCTTCGTCCGGCGCTCTTCGACGCGCTTCTCTCGGGCGCACGGCACGCCGACCGCAGCGATGCGTTCGACCTCGGCCATGCGGTTCTGTGGCTTGCCTTCCATCGCCGCCTCGGCGGGAGCGCGGTTCGGCCGCGACCGTTCGTGATGGTCGAGTCGGAGGCGTTTCCGATGCCCTGCGACTTCGGCTTCGGCCCGCCGGCCATCGTCGAGCGCGTCCCCGGCCAGGTCCATTGGCGCGACGTCACCAAGCGACCTCCGGGGGTCGACCGGATCACGCTGCCCTACGTCACGCGTTGGGATCAACCAGAGCGGCCTCGGCTCGACACACCGGCGCTCTCGAAGGTGAGCGTCGCCGAGCCGATCGCGGCTGGCCAGCTCACGAACGACGAGCGGCGCGCGATCGAGATGCTCGTCGCGTGGGATGCCTTCTGGCGAACGGAGAGCGACCTTCTCATGGTGTACGGGCTCCCGGTCGAGCGCTCACAACTCACCGACGTCATGGCGTGACGTCGGCGTGACGTAGCAGGGCGAGCGGCCGGCGCTCAGCGCTTCGCTTCGCGCTTCGACAGGTAGTGGAGCGTCGCGGCTTCTTCTTTCGAGAGGCCCTCGACCTTGCGTGCGCGTTCGGCTTGGTTCCAGCGTGTGCGGAAGGTGCCTTCGTTCCAGTCGGAGAGGATCGCGGGATGGATGTAGCTCGAGACGCAGACGGCGGGCGTGTTGCCGAGGTCGGCGGCGACCGTCTTGATGACGTCCTTCGAGACCTTCTTGCGGGCAGTGAGCGTGTCGGGATCGAGCTGCTCGGCGAGGCGATGTGCGGTCTTCCACGTGGCGGCCCACGTGCGGAAGTCTTTGGCGGTGACCTTGCCGAAGCGCTTCGTGATCGCGTCGAGGTACTCGTTGATCTGGTTGGCCTTCACGTCGTTGTCGCGGCCGTTCTTGTCGTGGTAGCGGAAGAGATCCTGCTTCTTGCTTTTGCCGCCGACGTTGCCGGACGCGATGATCAGCGTGACGAGATCGTCTTCCCAGATCCGGCGCTTCCAGAGCTTGCCTGACTTGCCGACGAACTCGAAGATGGCGTCGTGCTTCCCCTCCGCGTTGCGCGAGCGGTCGACGACCATGTGGCCCTCTTTCAACGTCGTGAGGCCGTACGACTTGTTCGTGCGTGCGTACTCGTCGTTGCCGACGCGGAAGTGGTAGAGGTCGATGAGCCGGATGATGAGCGCGACGGCCTTCTCCTTCGGCATGCCGCTCATCTTCAAGTGAGACGCGATGTTCTTCCGGATGACCGGCAGGATCTTCGCGAAGCCGGTCATGCTGTCGAACTTCTCCTCCGAGCGGGCCTTCGTCCAGTCCGCGTGGTAGCGGTATTGGCGACGGCCTTTGGCGTCGACGCCGGTCGCTTGCAGGTCTGCTTTGGGATCGGTGGAGATCCAAACGTTGACCCACGCCGGCGGCAACGCGAGCTTGTTGCAGCGGTCGACGACCTTCTGCGTCGTGATGCGCTTGCCGCGTGAATCGAAATAGTGCCAGACGACCGACTTGCCGGAGCCATGCCGTTTTCGTGTGATGCCCTTCTTCTTGTTCATGACCTCGCCCAGGGGCTGCGCTGCTTCAGTGGACGTCGATTCGACGAAAGTGCGACGAATCTATCATCCCTGGCTCGGTTACGATGGGCGTCGTTCTGATTCCTCGCGGACCACACGAGCAGAGAGACGACGTGGATAGGCGCGGAGCAGCGCGTCGAAGAAGCTGGCATGCGCGCGGGCTCCTGCTCTTCGCGACGGCGGCAGCCGCGATGGCGCTCGACGTGTCGTGCCGAGATCCGACGGAGGTGATGCTCAAGATCACGTCGAACACATGCCAAACGCTTACGACCACGGGCATCGCGGTAGGTCCTGCGGGCCTCGCGGGAGGTGGCACGTTCGCCGCGACGCAAGCGGGTTGCCCAGTGGAGGGCACGGTCGGGACGATCGGCATTGTCCCGAGCGGATCGCGCGACGACAACATCGGCATCGAAGTCATCGGTGGTCTCGGCAAGGACCCCGCGACGTGCACGCGTGGCGATCCGAAGTGCATCGTCGCGCGTCGCTCGCTTCGCTACGTGCCGCACACCGAGCTCACGCTGCCGATCGCGCTCGAGGCGGCATGCGCAGGCGTCGCTTGCGATGACCCATCCACCACATGCCTCTCGGGCGTCTGCGTGCGCTCGGTGGCCTCTTGCTCGTCGGGTGTGTGCGGGCTCGAGGCGCCTCCGGGCAACGGCGGGCTTGCGGACGCGGGCCCTCAGCTCGAGGGTGGCGCGATCGCCGATGGTTCGGTCGACGGAAGCGTGCCGCATGGGGACGCCGGCGGGGTCGTGACCGTCATCGCGTCGAGCCAAGCCAGCCCCGTCGGGATCTACGTCGACGCGACCGACATCTATTGGGCAAACGCGACGACACCGACGGGATCGATCATGAGGTGCGCGATCGACGGGTGCGCGGCACCCGAGATCGTCGCCGCCGGTCAGCTCGGTCCGTTCGAGATCACGGGCGATGCCGCGAACGTGTACTGGACGAACTTTGTCGGCGCTGGAAGTCAGGTGGTACGGGCTGGAAAGAGCGGCGGCGTCGAGGTGCTCGCCGCGAATTTGGACAGCGCGTTCGCCGTCGCGGTCGCCGGGAACCTTGTCTATTGGACGCGGAATCTGCCGGCGGGCGCCGTGCAGCAATGCCTCGCGACGGCATGCGATCAACCGAAGACGCTCGCTTCGGGCCAGAACGGCGCCGGCGGAGTCGCGGTGGACGCGACGACGCTCTATTGGACGAACGTCTTCGCGGGAGAAGTCCGAAAGTGCACCCTCACTGCCTGCTCGAACAGCATCGTCGTCGTCGCGTCGGGTCTTGGTTATCCCGAGCTCATCGCGCTCGACGCCACCGACATGTACTGGACGAACTATACGGGCGGCACGGTGATGAAGTGCGCCAAGACGGGCTGCGGCGGGTCCCCCACGATCATCGCCTCGGGCCTGAACGCGCCGCGGGGCATCGCGCTCGACGACGCCAATGTGTACATCACGACGCTCGCGACGAACGGCTTGGTGCTGAAGTGCGCGAAGACGGGCTGCGGCGGGTCGCCCGAGGTGCTGGCCGATCAACAGCGGACACCCTTCAGCGTGGCGGTGGACGACAAGAGCGTCTACTGGACCAGCAAAGGCGACGGGACGATCAAGAAGCGCCCGAAGTAGATCACGCCGGGCATTCGACGAAAGCTTGGCCCGGGGCCGAGCGCGGTGCTGAACATGAGATGTGGACTTCGGCGACAGCTCCTCGCTCGTCCTCGTCCTTGCGGTCGTCGCGGCGGCGCTCGCGCTCTTCGCGCTTCGTGTCGTCGTTCGAGCGTGGCTGCGTCGCGCGCGCATCCATGCGCGTCTCGAGCGCGCCTACGACGGTGAGTCGCGTGCGCGTGAATGGCTCGAAGACGCGGGCTATGTCATCGTTGGTGCGCAAGTCAGCGGCAGCTACGTCGTCACGATCGACGGAGAGGCGATCGCGATCGGGGTGCGAGCCGACTACGTGGTCGAGCGACGAGGCCGGCGCTTCGTCGCGGAGGTGAAGACTGGGGCCGAGGCGACCCGCATCGAGACGACCGCGACGCGGAGGCAGCTGCTCGAATACCAGATCGCCTTTGATTGCGACGGCGTCCTCCTCATCGACGCCAACGAAGGAAGGATCCACACCGTGACCTTCCCGCTCTTCACCTCCCCACGCGCCGAGAAGCGGCGACGCTCGGCATGAGCGCGGCGCTGCGCTATCCTGCTCGATATGCGGGTGGGGAGATTCGTCGTGGTGGGGTTCGCCTGCCTCGGGCTTGGCGCGGCTTCGTGCGGTGAAGGACTCGCGTTTCGTGAGCCCGACGCGGGGCCTGACACCGGCGTCGTCTCGACGATCGACGACGTCGCGAGCGGCGCCGAGGATCGTGACGCCTCGATGAGCGTCATGGATGCGCCAGACGAAGACGACGCCGCACGAGCCGAGGACACGGCGGCCTTCGATAGCGGGGCGTGTTATCCGGTCGGCGCGACGATGGGGTGCCCCGCCGAGTGGAGCCTGACGCTCGCCGACCAGATCGACTTCTGCGTCAAGACCGAGCTCGATCACGAGGCGAACCGATCCATCGGCGCATGCCGCGGCTTCTTGCGCTACACGGTGCATCTCTTCGATGCGGGTCCTCGGTACTGTCTCTACGACCCGATCACGTTGAAGTTCGCCGCCTATGGGGCCTTCGACGGCAAGGTCATGTTCGAGATGTGGACGTGCGGGTTCAAGCGAGAGGACTTCGGCGATGAAGGCTGCGCGATCACGACATGCGAGGCGCCCGACGGCAGCGCCTGTCCCGACGGCGCCAAGCTCTGTGCTTCGGTGATGCCGTCTGGGATCATCTCGCGCTCGTGCGGTCCGACTGGCCAGTGGATCACCACGAAGTGTCACTCGAGCTGCGTGTTCGGCAAATGCGTGGGTTGCCAGACGAATGGAGCGCGCGACTGCGTGAACGACGTCCCGTGGGTTTGTGAAGACGGCGGCTGGGTCGACCTCCCACCCTGCGCGAACGGCTGCGTCGACGGAGGGTGTTGACCTCAGCTCGTGAACACGCGCCACATCGCGATGATCCAGAGGACGACGAGGACTCCGAGCGCGACGGCCAGCGGCGCGGCGCTCCGCGCGGGTGAGGCGCTCGACGTCTTCTTCTTGGTCGACCGCTTGGGCGCCGAGAGAGGCGCAGGCATGAGCGTCTCGCGTTGCGCGCGGAACGGCGCGAGCGCGGCTTGAAGATCGGCCATCGAGCTCGGGCGATCCTTGGGATGACGCGCGAGGCAGGACATGACGATCGCCTCGAGCTCTGCGCTTACTTCGGGTCGCTTCGCCCGGATGGGCGTGGGCGATGACGTCAGGATGCTCGCGGTGAGCTGGCGGACGTCGCTGCCTTCGAACGGGAGCGTCAGCGTGAGCATCTCGTAGAGGACGACGCCGAGCGCCCAGATGTCGCTTCGCGCGTCGGCGCTGGTCGCCGACATGAGCTGCTCGGGGGACATGTATTGCGGCGTACCGAACGACTCGTTGCCGAGCGTCAGCTGCATGCGCGGACGGCGCTTCGACGAGGTCGCGATCGAGGTCGGGCCGGACGAAGGCGCGTCGCCCGACTCGGTCATCTTCGAGATCCCGAAGTCGACGACCTTGATGATTGACTCGTCGGCGCGGTTGGTCCGCCGCGCGAGGAAGATGTTCTCCGGCTTCAGGTCGCGATGGATGATGCCGGACGCGTGCGCCTCGCTGAGCGCCTCGCATGCTTGGCAGATCCAGTCGACGACGACCTCGGTCGCGAGCGGAAGGCCGCGCGCGCGGATCGTGCTGAGATCTTCGCCGTCGAGGTACTCCATGACGGTGAACGGCGTCTCGTCGTCGAGCATCCCGACGTCGTGGATGCGCACGACGTGCTCGGAGTGCAGGCTCGCGGCGAGACGCGCTTCGCGCTTGAAGCGCTCGACGATCGTCGGTTGGTCCCGAAGATGAGGGCGAAGCACCTTGATCGCGACGAAGTGGCCGAGGTCGAGGTGGGTGGCGAGCATCACCACGCCTACCCCGCCGAGCGCGAGCTCGCGTTCGATGAGGTACTTGTCGGCCACGACACGCCCTGCCCGAAAGGGGCTGACGACGTGAATCGCGCTGACATCTTCGCCGTAATCGTTGGCGACGTCGGCGCTCTTGGCCGAGTCGTCTTGTCCATGCACATGCGCGCGGTCCGTCACAGGGCCACCTCGTCTTGTGCACAACGGCCCGCCGGAACGAGTCTGAAGGGCTCAAGCTCAAGGAGCCGGCAAATCCTTCGCGATGAACGTGCCGTCCTGCTTCTCGGGGTTCTTGGGTGGTGTGGGGACGTAGTTCTTCTTGCAGCAACTGAGCGATTGCTCGGGCGACTTCGCGGCGCCAGCGACGCAGAGCGACGCCAGGTAGCTGACGTCAGCCTCGTTCTTCCGCTGCTTCGTGAGGTAGGCCTTCTCGCACTCGTGCCAGAGGGCGTACTTGTCGAGCTTCTTGCACTCGAATCCCTCAGGGCACGGGACCTTGATCGGGTTGTCTGCACCTGGCGCGGCGACGTGGAAGTCCTCGGGTGTGCCGGAGCAGTACCCCGCGTAACCCGAAGGCGGAACTTGCCCGGCGGGTACGAGCGCGTCGCAGGTGGTGCTCGGCGCTTCGTTCTCGGTGACCTCGCACGTGACGACGGGCTTCGGACACGTGATCTCCATCCCGTCCGTCGTGGGATCCTGCTCACCACCGAGGAACGCCTTCTTCACTTGTGGGCTGCACGTGTATTTCACCGTGCCGCCAAAGCTGTAGCCGTCTGCGCACTCGACCGACGCCTGCTGAATGCTCCCCAACGTGGCGCTCTCGGTCGTGGTGACGTCATCGCCGGTCGAGCAGCCTCCGACGATCACCCCCACCGCGGCGAGCACACCCACGACTCCACTTCCTCGCAACACGCCCCGCATCGTCTTCGTCATGCAGGTTCGTGAAGCACCACGCGCGCCAAGCGTGATCTTGCGGGGTTCTGCGTCTTTTGAGCCACGTGCGCACGCCGCGTGAACAGGTTGTACAGCGCGTGAACAGTGTGTCTGCTCACCGCCTCTTCACTTGTCAGGGCTCGACGCGGACGAGCGTGCGCATCGTCGCGACGTAGATCGCGCGGGCGTCCCCCGCGATTCCGCTGACGGTGTCGAACGACTCGTTTCCGTGATCGGCCAGTTTGCTCCCCGGCGTCGTGATGGAGGCTTTGCGTAGGCGGGTGGAGCCTTTGACGCTCCATTTGTAGCTCGCGTAGAGCGTGTCGTTGACGATCGTGAACGCGCCGTAGCCGCTGCCGCCACCACCGACAGGGACCGCGGTCTTTCCGCCGGTGACAGGCAGGCTCATCACGCCCTGGTTGGTCGCGAGGTAGAAGAGCCGCCCCGACGCGAACTGCAGACGCGAGCCAGCGGTGCCGATCTCGACGGGCTTGCTCCCTGGGGTGACCTCGATCTTCAAGAGGCGCTGCGTCCATGACTCCGAGAGGTAGAGGCTCGTGCCATCCGTCGTCATGCTCTCGATCGCCTTCGGTAGATCGGCGATCTTCACCGATTTGCCCGTGACGTCGATCGCGATCAGCGTCGCGTTCGCCATGTCGTTCGACCCGACCGCGTACACCGTGTTGCCGATGCGTGTGAGCGCGCGCTCGCGCCACGTCCCGAGCTCCGCGACCTTCTCGCATGGCGCATCCACCGCGGTCTTCAAGGCGCGGTACACGCCTCCTCCACCCAGGCCCGAGGTGATCGTGGTCACATACGCGTCGGTCACCACGAGCGCCTCGGGCGATGTGGTGGTGTCGCTGATCTTGCACACGGTGATCGGCGCGATCCCTTCGGGCCCCCGCGGCATACGCCGGATCGCCTTCGCGTCCCAGCTCGTCGTCCAGAAGACGGACTCTGCGTCGATCGCCACGCCTTGCGGCCGCTCCGTGCTCCCGATGAGACGCTGGCCGGACGAAGTCGGTGGTGGTGACGCGGAAGCCGCGGTCGTCGTCGCGCTCGCGCCACCATCGAGGCCGTCACGACGACGGCGGACACACGACGCCAGCGCGAGCACGACGCACGCGACGAGGACGACCCTGACGGCGCGGCTCATCGACGCTTGATCTGGTCGCGCATCACGCAGCCGCTCTTGTTGCCGAGCGAGCACGCGCGGTCGTAGTACGAGCGTGCCTTGACGAGATCGACCGGCGTGCCCTGCTGGCCTTGCTGATAGAGCGATCCGCAGACGATGCAGGCGTTTGCGTCTCCGGCCGAGCACTTCGGATCGAACATCGCGAGGGCGGTGGCCGACTGATCGACGGGCATCGGTGGAGGTTCGGGTGTGGTCGGCGGCTCGTGCACGCCGGGGGACACGATCGGAGGAGGTGGCGGTGGGGGTGACGGCACGACCAAGAAGAACGCAACGGCGCCCATCACCCCGAACATCGCCACGAGGCCGATCGCGACGAACACGAAGATGTTCGTGCGCCGCGGCATCTGGTTGAGCGGCATGTACGCTGGCTGCGCGCCGTACGGTGAGCCGAACGGTTGCACGGGCGCGCCCATCCCACCGGGCGGCGGCGCACCAGGCGCGAGGAGCGAGGAGCCGCAGAACTCGCACACGAGAATGGCGTTGTTCGGGGAAACAGGGCCGGCGCACGCGGGACATCGTTGGGGTGAGCCAAGGGGAGCCATCATCAGGGTCGATCGTACGCGATCAGCGGCGTTTCGATAGACTTTGCCGGCTCGACCGAGCCACGGGCCGAAAGTGGTCGCCCGATGAAACCAAGGACGACGAGAAGCGTCTGTAACGCTGTGCCTTCCCTCACCCTCACCCTCGCCCTCACGCTCGCCAGCGGAGCGCTCCTCGTCGCCGCGTGCGCGTCGCCGCCTGCGTCACCTTCCGCTGCGCCCTCGACAGCCACGCCGACCCCGCGCGTGGTGGAAGAACATCCGACGAACGTCTCGAGCTCCACGGGCGGGTCACACGCGCGCCTCGTGCTGAAGGCCGACCGCGAGCGCCTCGTGCTCGGGCAGAACATCCTGCTCCACATGTGCGTCGAGAACGTCAGCGATGCGCCGATCACGATCGATGTTGGCGGCGACTACCGCGGAGCCTCGCGCAGCCTCCGCTTCTCGATGGAGGTGAAGGACAAGCAGAATACGACGCTCGACGATCCTGATCCGTCGGGCTTTTCGATGGGCGGCCTCGGCTACTCGCCCGAGGTCAAGCCAAACGAGTCGTGGTGTCAGTCGCTTCCGATCGCGCGGTATGCACGGATCGATTTACCTGGAACCTACACGTTTCGAGTCACCCACGACCTTGGCTGGCCGAAAGGGACAGCGCCGATCGGAGAGATCCGTCTCGCGTTCGCTCTTCCGAAAGACGAGGTCGAGGCCGACGCAGTGATCCGCGAGATGGAGGCGTTGCCACGCGATCCGAACCGCAGCGCCGGCAAAGTCTCGATCGCCTACGCCGACTTCGCCTCGCTCCGGTATCCGATCTACCTCGGGCCGCTGATGAAGCGGGCACGTGCAGGCAACGCAGAAGCGATCCAGGCGATCGGGACGATCCCGAACGTCGAAGCATCGAAGGCGCTCATCACGCTTCTCTCGAGCAAGGACAAAGCCGCGGCGCGCGAAGCGGCCAGCACGCTGGCGATGCGCCTGCCTGATCCCGCGCTGACGGGAGCACTCGGCGCACGTCACCCCTTCGCCAACGAGCTGACCGAGCAGCGCAAGTACCTCTCGCGCGTCGGCTGGAGCCCCGATCTCGAGCTGGACGTGCGCCAAGCCGGCCTCGACCTGCTCTTGTCGTCGGACGAGCAGGACTTGAAGGTCGGCGCCTTCATGATGGAAGCGGTGGGTCGCACGCAAGAGCTCGGCGCCGTGACGAACGCGTTCACGCGCGCGATCACGCTCGCGAACCAAACGCGCAATGCAGAGAGGCACGTCTTCCCGACGCGGAGCGGCGCATGCCAGGAGATGTCGCGCGCTGTCGAGATGATCCTCGCGCGCGGTGGCAAGCCTTCCGCCGCTCCAAAGACGCCGGGCGAGCTGGTGGTGTGGCTCGTCGCGCTGCCCAAGGCGTCGCCACGACCCGCCGACTGGGAGGCGGTGATGATGCAGGCGCTCCGGCATCCCACCCCGTACGTACGGCGGATCGCGCTCGAGAAGCTTCCCGAGGCGTTGCCGCGTGCGTTCGAGGCCGAGATCGCGACGAACCTCACGGGCACGGACATCGACGTGCAGATCAACGCGGCCGAGGCCGCCGAGCGATCGCATCTCCGCTCGCTCGCCCCGAAGATCGCGGCGATCCTGAAGACGGCCACGGACGATTGGCTCATTCGATCGGTGACGAACCGCGCGACGGAGCTTGGCGCACGTGGCGCGGCGGTCGACGCGCTCGTCGGCCGGCTCGCCGATCCGAAGGTCGCGAACATCGCGCTCGATCGGCTGCTCGACACGTTCGAGCAGAACGGGCGGACGGCGTCGACCGAGATCACCGCAGCCGAAGGCCAGAAGCTCCAAGCCGTCTGGCGAAGGTTCGTCGCGACCCACCGGGCTCGCATCGACAGCAACGAGACGTTGTCGCTCGACGACCCAAGTGTGCCCCGCGATCTCGTGCCACCCGGATGGCGCGTGAGCCGAAACGGCAAGCCCGACTGGCCTCCGCTTCCCTGATCGCTACGCGGCGCGTGCTTCTTCTTCGCGCATCAGGGTGGCGACGGCGGTCTCGATCTGAGCGAAGCTCGCGGGCTTCTCGATGAACCGGCTCTGCACCACCAATCGCAGCTCCTCGTCCATCGCCTCGCGACCGTTGCCGCTCATGAGGATCACGCGCTTGGCTTGCTCTGGGATCGTGTCGTCGAGCTCGAGCACGAGCTCTCGTCCGCTCATGCCGTTCAGGTTGAGGTCGCAGAGGATGGCGTCGAAGCGGACGCCCGATTGGATCATGAGGAGGGCGCTCTCCGCGTCCCGTTGCTCGGTGACCGCGTACCGGCGACGAAGCGCGCGGGTCAGGGCCTTGCGCACCATCTCGTCGTCGTCGATGACGAGCACGCGCGGCGCTCCGCTCGCGAGCTGTGCACCCGACGAGATGGGCGGGCTCGTCGAGACAGGGGCGAAGGAGGATGAGGAGAACGGGAGTGGTGCTCTGCTCGGTCGAGCAACGGAGGCGCCACCGTCAACGCGATGACGCACGACCGGCGCATCACCCCCGCACGGAATCACACTAAGTCGGGGTCGGAGGCTCGAGGAAGCCATGGGTCTGCGTCCTCTAAACGGCCATGGGTGCGCATTGGAATAGGGGCCCTCATCTCTTAATTGTCGTGGTCGGGCAGCCGTTCACCCCTACATGCGAAAATACGAAATCCTGGCGGCAGTCGCTTCGCTCCCCGTTCTGCTGTCGGCACTCAGTGGGTGCACCGTCGGTGCCGCTGCGGGCATCGTGCCTTCCGTCGACTCGACCCCCGTGGAAGAGCCCGCTGGCACGTTCCAAGCCGAGCAGACGAGCGCAGACGCCAAGAAGAAGACGGACCCGACGTGGACGTTCTTCATCTACGCCCAGGGCGACAACCTCCATTCGCCTGCGTTCGCGGCTGACCTCGCGAGCATCAAGAACGCGAAGCTCGGAAAGAGCGTCCACGTGGTCGTGCTCGCCGACTGGAACGCGTCGATCACCGACGCGAGCGGCAAGGCGCTCTTTCAGCCCGGCGCGGACCGCTTCGTCTTCGGCGGCGACGCACCTCACGTCGAACACGACGCGACCGAGCGCAACTTCGACGATCCCGCCTTCCTCTCGCGATCGATCGCGCAGGCGTTTCGCGAGTATCCCGCCACGCACCGCGGCCTCGTGATCTGGTCACGGGGAAGCGGCGACGTGACCCGGATCTTGGGCGGTGACTCCGACAACGGCACGAAGACCGGCGCGCAGGGCATGACCGCGCTCGCGATGCAGTCGGCGATCCGCTCCGGCCTGTACGACGCCGGCATTCGCGGGGATCAGCCGCTCGACGTGCTCGGCTTCGACATCAGCGCGGCCGGCCGCGTCGAAGATGCCTTCGCGATGAAGGACCTCACGAAGGTGTTCGTGTCGAACGCCTCGGCCGATGGAAGCCATGGCTGGGCCTACGAGGAGGCGTTCGGCTTCCTTGGCACGACCCCGGACGCGACCGCGGCTGACTTCGCGAACGCCGAAACGAACGCGTGGAACAGCCGCGCCTTCGAGGGCGGTTGGCTCCGCCGCGCGCACGTCGCGTTCGACGCCTCGAAGCTCGACAAGCTCGCGCTCGCGACGAGGTCGATCGTGGGCGCGACACAGATCATCCCGTCGTCGATGGATCGCTTCGCCGCGGCGGCTGCGCTCGCGACGACCGACGGCGGCGGCGAGAATCGGCGCCCCGACTTCAAGCGCTTCCTCGACGCGTTCGCGAGCGGGCCGAACATGGGCGTCGTCACGGCCGCGGCGGCGAACGCCTCCGAGGTCTACGCGAGCGCGATCATCGGCACCGCGAGCACGACCGGCTTCAGCGTGGGCGTGCCCACGGGCGGCCAGATGACCAACGACTGGTACAATGGTTACCTCGCCTCGTCGCAAGAGTGGTTCATCGCGAGCGACTGGAACACGATGCTCGCCTCGTGGTTTGCGGCGCGTGAGAAGCAACCGACGTTCGCCTTCGGCGCGACGTTCGAAGAGGCAGCTGCGAGCACCGACTTCGGTGAAGCCCACGGCGCACGCATCCAAGTCTCTCTTCCGCACGCGGCCGCGGTGAGCACCTCGATCACGCTCAAGGCGGGCAGCGGCGAGTCTTTCCTCTTCGGCCCGATCGGCTCCGCGATGTTCGACGGCAAGACCGGCTCGCTCGCGGTGTCGAAGCGACTGCCAACGGTCGGTCACCAAACGGCGCGCGCGATCCAATGGCCTACGACTGAGGGCCTCAAGACCGCGCTCGCCGGCACGATCACGATGGCCGGCAAGAGCGTCGACGCGGCGGTCGTCCTCAGTGATGGCGCGCCGAGCTCGAGCGTCTTCGTCCTGAACCCGGAGACACGAAGCGCCGACGCGTTCAGCGCCGCCGAGATCCTCATGGTCGACCCGAACGCGACGTTCACGCCCGTGATGAAGCAGATCGACGGCGACATCCACACCGCGCTCGCCGGCACGCCGATCGCGATCACGCCGGCCGGGGTCCCCACCGGGACGACGCCCATGAGCGGTGGAAGCTACGAGATGCTCGTCGCCGCCGAGGACATGTGGGGCCTTCGCAGCTACGCCGTGCGTCCGCTCTTCATCACGAGCCAGTGATCGGTCGCGAGGCGATCGCTCAGTGGTAAATCGGTCCGCTCGGGATCGCGCTCGACGCGGACCTGGCGCCGAGCCACTTTCCCGTGAGCGCGGAGCCGCATAGACCGCGGGCGCTGATCGTAAGATCGCCCGCGTCGTCGCGTGAGATCGTCCCGTCGCATCGATCGTCATCCGAGACGAACGTGCACGTGTCGCCCTTGCACCCCACGCGCTTGAAGACGACGGACGTCGCGCTCGACGACGGCGCGCGCATCGCCATGCCCACCTCCCGGAGCTCGAGGCTCGCCGTCGTGACCAAGACGCCCACCATGCTCGGCTCCGTCCGGACGTACGAGCCGACCATCGTCTTGGGGATCGTCTTCGACTCGCCGCAGGCCATGAGCAAACCGCTGGAAATTCCACCAACAATCACGATCGAGACCACCAGCGCGCGGGAAGACGTCGTCATCGGGTCCATCGATAAGCCCCTGGAATCGCGACCGCCACGCAATCGGACACGAGCCGGTCCGATTGCGATCCTTCGCGTCTGCTTTCACCGCGTCATAACGACACGGACCGACAGGTCGGCAAATTTATTTAGTGCTGATTTCTTGGGGGTTTTGTTGGGAATCTCGCAGGATGACGCGCTGCAATGGTGCACATGTCGGATACGCATGCTAGCGCTCGTTCGCCACTGAGCCGAACAAGCAGCATGGGCCAGTCGCCGCACGGCAAGCGTGACCGAACGCGGGCGGTGCTGGAGACGGTGCGTCCTCGAGACGCCCACAAACACGACCGACCGACCGACGAACCGATGACGGACGAGAACGCGAAGGGAAAAAGGATGGCCATGTCGAGCAGCAGCATCCGCGAAGATCGACGCACCAAGCCGCGCACCGCTGCCGTGCTCGCCGTCGCGCTCGAGTCCGAGACGAAGAACGGCCGTCATGGCGTCACGCGCGACATGAGCTCGAACGGTCTCTTGATCGTCACGCCCAGCCACTTCGCGAAGGGCGATCGCCTCAAGATCCAAGTCCACGCCGGAGACATCGGCGTGAACGTCACCGGCCGCGTCATCCGCGTCGACGAGAACCCGATCTCCTCACCCGAGCTTTGGCGTTACCGCGTGGGCGTGGAGCTCGAAGAGCCGCTCCCGACGAACCTCATCAACGCCGGTCTTCGCTCGCCCTTCACGAAGAAGCTCTCGTAGCTCACGCAGCCGCTTCGTACACTTCGTCCTGTTCGATGCGGGAGAGCACCCAATCGAACTCGCCCGTCGTGATCTTCACGTTGCAGTGGGTGCACGTGCCCGCCATGTTCACGCCCTGGTCGCGCGAGAACGGCGCGCCGCAGTTTGGGCATGCGCCGTCGGCGCGAGGCACGCCGGTCGTCCCCGCGCCGCGAATGAAGGTCCAGTACTCGGAGTACTCGCGGACCGCGTCGGGGTTGCCGCCGACGACCCGATCGTTCGCGTCGACGGTGTAGTCGACGCAGGAGGCGAACACACGGACCGTGATCGCGTCGAAGAAGCGATCGCGCTGGATGCGTGCAAGATGCACGGTGACGATCTTCGCGTCCTTCGTCAGGTTGCGGAGCTTTTGCTGCTTGTACGCTTCGACCCAGTACGTCTGAAGCCCGAAGAGGTTGTCGCTCAAATACGGGCGCACGGCGTGGAGGTCCTGCGCGCACCACGACTCATGGAACGCACGGAACGTCGCCTCCACGCGCGCGATGAACGCGGGCCAGGTGACGGAGGGATCCGCTTGCCGGAGCGCGTCGAACCGCGTCTTCGCGTTCGGCGCGACGACGGTCGGCAGATCGGTGCCGACCTCCTCGGTCGTCCCGGTGAGCATCGGTCCCCTCGCCTCGCGCGCGAGGATCTCGATCGATTCGACGTACCAATCGTTCGCGCCGGCGTTCGATGTCGTGTGGCAGTAGCCACATTCACCCGCGACGATCTTGTCGAGCGGCGCGCCGCAGCTCGGGCAGCCGATGACCCGCGCGCGCTCCGGCGGACGCGATCTCGCGGTCGCCTTTCGCTCGAGCACCCAACGCTCCTCCATGTACCAAGCGGCTTCTGGTGAGCTGCTCTCGTCGTCTTTCGCTTTGGCGCGCTCGCTCACGTTGGTCGTGAAGACGACGGTGACCTTTGCGACGTCGTCCTCCGCCGTGATCTCTTCGATCCGCATCCCGCCGACGACCACCGCCTTGACGGAGCTCGCGGGGAGGTTCGAGTAGGTGCGTCGCGCGCCCTTGCCGAGATAGGGCGAGAGTCGTTCGAGCCCGCCCTTCGTGCCGCGTGCCGCATGCACCTCGGCGTAGAGCGCATAGAGGAAGTCTTCGAACAGCACGAAGCTGAACGCGTCGTCTTCGGCCTTGATCGCACGAAGCGCCTTCTCGATCGAGCTGTAGCGCCGCACGCGCTGGCGCTCCTCGGCTTCGCGTGCCGCCTCGCGCTCGGCCTCTTCCGCCCGCGTGATCCACTCGGCGTTCCGGTGGCGCCGGACGATCAGCACCATCGCGACGATCGCGATGACCACCGCCGCGAGGAAGATGACGAGCGACCTCGACATCGAGCGATCCGGCGGCGCGGGCGACGAGTACGAGCTCGGGCTGCTGTAAGGGACGCTCCCGCTGCTCGCGCTCGTGTAGCCGCCGCTGCTCGTGCTGCTCGTCGACGCCCAGTGCGAGCCGCTGCTGCTCGTGCTGCTGCTGCTCGTCGAATAATGCGACCCCGACGAAGACGAGGACGAGGACGACGAAGATGACCGGTAGCTGCTGCCCGACGACGACGATGAGCTCGACGAGCTCGACGACCGGTAGCTGCTGCCCGACGACGACGAGCTCGACGACCGGTAGCTGCTGCCCGACGACGACGACGACGACGAGCGGCTGCCGCCCGACGAGGATGACGACGATCGGAAGCTCGAGCCACCACCGGGCCGCGCCGCGGCGAGCCCGTCCACGGCGAGGACTGCAACGATCGCGAGGGCGAGGGTCACGAGGACGCGCCGAACCGCCGACGGAGCGCCGTTCACGCCGCCACCTCGTTCGAGAGCTCGTCGATGTCGTCGTCGCGCACGGGATGCCGCTTCGCCAAGGCCTCGCCGAGGGTCTTCAGCGCCGCGGAAAAGGCGGCCAGATCGTGCTTCTGCATCGACCTTCGCAGCGCGGCGCGCGCGGCGGCGATCTCCTTTGCGAGCGCCTCGGTGTCGATCCCGCGGTCGAGCACGAGCACCGCTTCGCGCTCGAAGGTGGAGAGGTAGACGAGCACGCCGGTTCGCTCGCGCGTCTTGTCGATGCCATGCTCGACGAAGAACGACCGCGCGGATCGCCCGACGTTCTCCGCGCGAATCTTCGTGGGCGTGAGCCAGCGCCGTAGCGGCGAGAGGTACGCGCAGAGCACCGCGCCCATCGCGAACGACGCCGCTTGCTCGAGCGGGAAGAAGGTGAAGTCGAATGGCTCCGGGTGATACAGAAAAACACAAAGCATGAAGAGCGCGGTCAGCGCGCCGAACGTGAGGTCTGCGCGGCGGTAGTCACCCGAGCGCGGGCGAAGGACGACGACGATCTCCGCGGACGTCGTTTGCTCGATCGAGCGGATGATCTCCGAGATGCGCTGCTTCGCTTCGTTCGAGAAAAGCGGCGGCGTCTTCGGGTCTCGGGTCGTGTCCGAAGTCGAGGTGGAGTCCGTCATGGGCAGGCGGCATCACGATACCACCACCTGCTTTTCGGCCGTCCACGCGCGCGATCAGGCGACCGACACGGCTCCGCGCCGCCGCATCGCGTGGGCGATGAGGCCGAAGGGCACGAGCGGGAGCACGAGCGCGAACAAGAGACTGCCAACGACGAGGCCGGCGAGCGTCGCGAGCGCGAAGAGGACGACGTCGGAGAGGGTCGCGCGGGTCGACTCGCCTGCGCGCAGGGTGAAGCGCTTGCGGGCCTCACCGACGGTCATGTCGAGGACGGAGTCGAGGTCCTCACCGTAGGTGGTGCGCTGGCGGCGACCGCGGACGAACGCCGCGAACACGCGCCGAGGCGCGCGAAAGAGCCCGCCGGCCATTCCGCCAAGGTTCAGCGCCCACGCGGCGAGGAAGCCTTTGCAGCCGGCGGCGATCTCCCATGCCGAGATCTCGAACTCCCCGACGATGTCCGTGTCGTAGCTCGTTAGCAGATGATGAAGATCGTGGTAGCGGACGGCGCGGAGGCGTCCCTTCGTATTCGGGAAGGGCATCGGGATGGGGCCCAGCTTGAAGTCGACCCACGCGTCCTCGTAGCCGCCCGTCTCGCCAAAGCCGTTCGTTTCGAAATAGATCTTCCGAGCCTCACGCATCGTGATTCCCTCGGGATAGCTGGCCAGCATCGCGTCCTTCTCCATTTCAATGAGTGCACTCAGTGAGTACACTCATCTATATGAAGCCAACCGGGTGATTTGGCAAGGCTCAGCCTGTAATCTGCACTGACGACACTCAGCGAAACAGAATCGAAGCCATGTCGGCGACATCCAACAAATCCTCCGCGCGCCCCCGCCCTCGCTCCCGGGCGAAAAAGCGCGCCGGCGAGACGCGTGCCGAGCAGCGTGCGGTCACGCGTGAGCAGATTCGATCGGCGGCATGGGAGCTGTTCTCCACCGCGGGCTTCGACGAGACCACCACGCAAGCGATCGCGGAGCGCGCCGGCGTCGCCTCCGGGACGGTGTTCCTTCACGCGAGCGACAAGGCCGACCTCCTCTTCCTCGTCATGCACGATCGCCTCGAGAGCGTCGTCGAAGAGCGCTTCGCGTCGATGCCCGAGGGCAAGCCGCTCCTCGATCGCTTCATGCACGTCTTCCGCGGGCTCTTCACGATGTACGGCGAGCATCCGAAGATGGGCGCCGCGTTCGTGCGCAGCTTGCCTGGCGCGAATGGACCGAACGCGCAGCGCGTTAACACGCTGACGTTTGGTTTTCTCCATCGGCTCGGCTTGCTCATCACCGAGGCGCAAGGCCGAGACGAAGTGGCCCGCGACCTCAACCCGATCGCCTGCGCGCAGAATGTCTTCGGCCTCTACTTCATGGCTCTGCTCGGGTGGCTCTCGGGCCACTTCACGCTCGAAACCGCGCTCGACCCGATCCTTCGATCGTCGATCGAGCTTCAGATCCGAGGCTTTCGCCCCTAACGCGCCGACGCGAGCAGAACGAGCGCGAGGACAGCGAGCACGAATGGCGTCGCGATCGCGATGGCCGGGTGCCATGGCGTGGGCATGACCTCGCGCTTCGGAGCGTGCGACGACGAGGGACGTGCGCGGGTGGTGCTCGCAGGCGCGTCGTCGAACGACGGAAGACGCGACACCGGCGCGACCCGCACGGCCTCGATCGGCGTGAAGACGGGTGGAGGCGGCCGTGATGACCGTGCTTTCTCATTTGCGCGCTGTCGCGCCGAGTCGCTCGAAGACGCGCTTCCCTCGGCGCTCCGCGCGACGGAGCGTGCGTGAGGAGGAGGTGCGGGCAGTGAGGATGCAGCCGAAGAGGATCGCAAGGGTGCTACCGAGGGGGGAGCATCCACGGCTTCGTCGTCGACGTCCACATATTGGGGTCGGTCGCTCGCCAGCGCCGGGCCTACGTCGATGCGTGGCGACGAGCGGCGCGACGCCACGTCGACCTTGGCGGCCTCCTCCGCTTCGCGAACCAGCTCGAGGAGGTCTGCGGACGCGTGACTCGCGACCGTCGACGCGCTGTACACGTCCGATCCTTCGAGCCCTGGAGGCGGCCGCGCCGTCATCAGGCTCTGCGGATCGTCTTCCGTGTTGTCACCGCTCTTGCTCACACCCCTCCACTCCTCGGGCCGTACGAACTACCTTGATTGTCTCCCGAGCTTCCCACGTCCGGCAACCGGACAGAACGAAATGACGACCGCCTCAGCCCTGCCTCGACGTCTCCGGAGACTCCTCGCCGGCGCGGGCGTCATCGCCTCTGCCCTGGTCGGGCCGGTTGCCTGCTCGCGCGGGGTCGTGGTCGAGAGCTCGCCTCCAGCCTCACCGCCACCTGCTCCGCTCCCTTCGAGCTCCGCGGCCGGTCCCTCGTCGAGCCCTCCTGACGCCGGCGACGCCGGCTCGAGCGAAAAAGCGCCGTGGAACCCCAAAAAAAGCGCGGAAATCGACGGGCCCTACGAGTCGCTCTACGTCGACGCGGGCCGACCGATCTATTGGGCGATGCCCAAGGACCGCCCGAAGCCGTGGCGCCTCGTCGGCCACCTCCACGGGATGTGCGGCCCGCCTCCTTATGCATGTGGCAAGTGGATTGGCGCCGGAACCGATGTGGGCATCATGGTTTGTCCGACCGGAAACGCCCGCTGCGGTGACTCGCCGGTCAGCCCCGCGAGCTGGGAGGCGCCGACGTGGATGGAGCTCGTGTCGATCATGGACCGCGATCTCGAGACGTCGATCGCGAAGGTCGAGGCGAAGAGCCGCGGCTCGATCGACCGCGAAGGCGCGGTCCTCACCGGCTACTCGCGTGGGGCCTACGCCGCGCCGCAGATCGCGCGGATGCATCCGAAGCGCTGGCCGCTCCTCGTCTTGATCGAGGCGAACGTCCCGCTCTCGGTCGCGTCGCTCCGGGCGAGCGGCGTGCGCGCCGTCGCGCTCGTCGCAGGCGAGCAAGGCACCGAGATCGCGGGCGAGCAGAAGACGCAGCTCGAGCTCGAGCGCGCGGGGTTCCCGGCGAAGCTCTTCGTCATGAAGCACACCGGTCATCCATACTCCGAAGACATGGAGTACGTGATGCACGACGCGCTCTCGTTCGTCCTCGCGCACGAGCACGACGAAGACGAGGCCGCGCGTCGCGACGCCGCCGCGCCTTGAAGAGCGTCTACGCCGGCGTGCTTGCCGCGAGCTCGGGGCGCCACGCCAGCGCGACGAGGTGCACGGTGATGCCCGTCTTCTTCGGCTTCGTGACGACGTTCTCGAGCGTGATCGCGCTCGGGTCGTGGGCGCTCGCGACCTTGGCGAGCGCCTCCTGCGCTTCGCGCTGAAGCTCGGCGTGCTTGGCGAGCAGCGTGCCGAGATCGTCTTTGTCGCGGAGAACGCTCTTGGCTTTGCTCGACGCACGGCTCGCGCTGCGTGCGGCCTTCGCGGCGCTGCTGGCGATCTTGTTCGCGGTGGGGCGGCCCAGGAACGCGAAGACGCCGCCGCCGGCCGCGAGCGCCGCGTCAACGCGCTGCGCGCTTGCTTGCTGCTCGCCCTTCGCGACGAGCTCCTGCTTCTTTCGAATGCGCTCCTCGAGCGTGGCGAGCTTCGCGCCGAGCTTGTCCCGTAGCTCCGCCGTCTCTTCATCGCGCGCCTCGCGACCGAGCTGCGCGAGCCGCGCACGAAACGAGCGCTCGTCTTCGTTGGGCTGCGAGAAGAGCTTGTGCTTGGCGCTCTTCAACCGCGCGATGCCTTGCGTGCGCGCGAGCCACTTCGCGAGCTCCTTCGACCACGTGGCGTAGCTCTCCGGATCGAGCGCGGCCTCCGGCGGCGAGAGGAAACGTGCATTCTGCAAGGACTGCGGGCTTGGCTCCTTCGTGAGATCGCGGACGCCGAGGCCGCCGGCCCACTTGGCGTCTTCCCATCGAACGGGGAGCGGACCGTCGACGATGGGCGTCGTGAACATCACCTCGCGCGTGAAATCGAGCCCCGTCTTTTCGTCCTCGAAGTGGACGCGCGCCGCGCCGACGAGCATCGGGCGATACACGACCTGCGGCGCCGTCGACGGAAAGAACACCTCGGGCACACCAGGCGGGAGCGCAGGTCGCTTGCCGGCAGCGTCCGCCTTCGCCGGTGTAGCGGGCATCGGCGCGGTCTCCGGCGCGACCTTCGCTGGCGTTGGAGGCACGGGAGGCGCGTTGCCAGCTGCGGAAGAGAGCCTTCGGATCTCGTCCTTCGTCAGCGGCCCGCGCAGGTACGACATCGTCCAGCGCGACTCGATGACCGAAGGCCCTTCGGCGTGCACGTCGTGAATGTAGAAGTGCCGCTTGGCGAGCCCGGAGAGCGTGCGGTCGACCGTGTCGCGATCGAACGTGGTCCCGGCGGCCGGTGACGCGGAGGCGGAGACTCCCTCGAGCCCTTCGAGGACCCGCGCTTTGTCGCGCTCGGTCTGGAGGCGACCGATCATCCAGGTGCCGGCGTTCGCGAGCCCTTTGTAATCGAGGTCGACGGGGTTCTGTGTCGCGAGGACCACGCCGAGCCCGAACGCACGCGCCTGCTTGAGCAGCATCATGAGCGGTCGCTTCGACGGCGGCATCGCCACCGGCGGGAAGTAGCCCACCACCTCGTCCATGAAGAAGAGCGCGCGCAACGTCGGCGTTCCCGGCTGCGCGCGCATCCACGAGAGCAGCTGCCCGAGGAGCAGCGACACGAAGAACATCCGCTCGGCGTCGCCGAGGTGTGCGATCGAGAGGATCGAGATGCGCGGCTTGCCTTCCTTCGACCAGAGGAGGCGCGTGATGTCGAGCGGCGGCCCGTCGAGCCACGCGTCGAAGCCGGGGGTCGCGAGCATCGCGTTGAAGGCGACCGCGAGATCGAAGCGCTCCTTCTTCGGAAAGAACGCCTCGAGGCTCAACACGCCGAGCTTGTCGAACGGAGGATCTTGGATGCGGACGACGAGCCCCTCGAGGTCGAGATCCTCTCCGGCGGCCCAGGCGCGCTGCAGGATCGTGGCGACGAGGACGTGCTCGCGGCTCTTGCCGGGCTCGGCCTCGATCCCGACCAGGCCGAGCAGGCTCGTCGCGACTTGGCCGATGCGCTCGCTCGTCGCCTCTTGGTCGGCGCGCTCCTCCGGCGTTGGCGCCGACAAGGAACCGGTGATCGAGAGCGGGCGGCCTGCGCGGCTTCCGGGGGTGTAGATCGTCACCTCGGCGGCGTCGCGGAGCCGCGCGATCCGCGCGCCGTCTTGCCCCCACGCGGCGAGGCCTTCGCGCCACTTCGCCGCCTCCTCTTTGGCGTCGAGCCCATGCGGGACCCATGGCGCGAGCTCCTCTTCGGAGAGGTTCGGGAACGTGAGGAGGAGGTTTCCGAGGTCTCCTTTGGGGTCGACGACGATCGCAGGGATGCCGTCGATCGCCGCCTCCTCGAGGAGCGCGATCGACAGGCCCGTCTTGCCGCTGCCGGTCATGCCGATGACGACGCCATGCGTGGTCAGGTGCCGTGCGTCGTAGAGGAACGGGCGATCCTGCGACACCTCGGCCCCGACGCCGCGCACGGAACGGCCGAGGTAGAACGCGCCAAGCTTCTCGAAATCCTCCGGCTTCATCGCGCCGCCGGCTTTATCACGGCGCCGGATCCGTTGCCCAGCCCGTCGGCACGCGCGCATGCCGCGGCCTCGGAGCTCGATCGTTGCAACGAGCAACTTAATTGGTTGCACGGCACAACGATCGATCGCATCCTCGTCGTCACGTCATGCCCACCACGTCTTCTCCTCTGCAAACCCCGGCGCCGACGAACGGCGCTGTGAAGCTGCTCGACGAGGTCCTCCCGCTCCGGCATGCCTCACGCGAGCTCGTCCGTGAGCTCGGGTTTCTCCAAGCGCGCGACGCGGCGACGAAGCTCTCCCACTCGCATTGCCATGCGCTCATCGAGATCGAGTCGCGCGGCAGCGTGGGCCAGGCGGAGCTCCCTCATCTTCTCCGCCTCGACAAGTCGACGACGAGCCGGATCATCGCCGAGCTCGAGGCGCGCCAGTGGGTGCGGGCGAAGCCCTCCGACGAGGACGCACGCGCCCGCGTGCTCTCGCTCACGAAGAAGGGGCGCGACAAGGTGGCCCTCGTTCATCGCGAGGCAAACGCCCGCGTCGAGAACGCGCTCCGCTTGCTTGGCGACGAAGATCGGGGCGCCGTCCTTCGCGGCATGCAGATTTATGCACGTGCGCTCGAGCGGGCCCGCCGGCGTGCGAGCTACGTCATCCGTCCGATCCAGCCGCGAGATCGCGCGGGCGTCGCGCGGCTCATTCGCACGGTGATGCCCGAGTTCGGCGCGAAGGGGCCAGGGTTCGCGATCTTGGACCCCGAGGTCGACGACATGTTCGGCGCCTACCAAGGCAAGCGGTCGGCGTACTGGGTGATCACCGAGTCGGGCGAGGGGTCGACGATCGTGGGCGGGGGCGGCTTCGCTCCGCTCGCGCACGGCGACGACAAGACGTGCGAGCTGCGCAAGATGTACTTCCTGCCGGATCTTCGCGGCCTCGGGCTCGGCCAGGAGCTCCTCGAGAGGTGCATCGAGGGCGCCGCCAAGGCCGGCTTCACGCGGATGTACCTCGAGACGCTACACAACATGGTGCAGGCGAAGGCCCTCTACGAGAAGAACGGCTTCGAGCCGCTCGCCAAGCCGCTCGGCAACACCGGCCACTTCGGGTGCAACGCCTTCTACGCGCGCAAGTTGGGCAAATCCTTCAAACCAGCGTCAAAAACGCCGCACGCCTCGGCCGACGGCTCGCTCGGGACGATCAAACGCACGCAAAAAACGATGTAGGGGTTGCTCGCGCCCAAGTTGCGACTATGACACCCGGGCTCGTTAGGAGAGGTCCATTCGTTGGGTGTCCTTTTTCTCGGAAGCGAACGAAGCGTTCGTGCCGAGAGACGCCACCCAAACGCATGCCGCGTCTCCGTACGTTCCGTTCCGTTCTTAGGAGATCTCCCCCATGCGCATGCGTTCCGAGCTCGTTTTTGCGAGCGTTGCTTCCCTCGGTCTTTTGCTCGCGGCTGCCGCGTGCAGCTCTGAAACCGTCGTCGCGGACGCTCCGTCCGAGGACGCGGGCGCCACGAGCTCGGGCTCGTCGGGAAAGAAGTCATCGAGCAGCTCGTCGTCGAGCGGATCGTCCGGATCGTCGGGGTCCTCGGGGTCCTCGGGGTCGTCGGGCTCCTCCGGCTCCAGCGGATCGTCCGGCTCGAGCGGATCGTCGGGATCGAGCGGATCATCGGGCTCGAGCGGCACGACGGGCATCCCGTCGGACACGCTCGTCACGGGCGACGTTCAGCTCCTCGGCCTCGCGGGCGATGACGCCATCTACGTCGAGTTCCCGGCGGCAGCAGGCGGAGCGGTGACGCTCAACGCGATCCCGCTCACGGCCGGCGCGATGCCGACGAAGATCGCCGACCTCGGCGCCAACGATCAACCCGACATCGCCGGCGGCGCCGTCGCGATCTGGACGGCGATCACCGCAGACAACGTCGGCGGTCTCAACGTGTGGACGCGCGCGACGGGCCTCAAGACGGGCGTCGCGACGGCCTCCGCCGTCGGCCTCTTCACCGCCACCGCAGACGGCTCGCGCATCGCGTTCTCGCAGTCGGCGACGGTCACGGGCGGCAACATCACCGCGACGCAGTTCGGCGTTCGCGACACCGCGGCCGCCGCGAACGCCGCGACGCTCTCGGGCGGCACCGGCAACGCAAGCCTCGTCGTCAACCTCGCCTCGGCCGACTGCTCACCGGACATCGGCTTCGTCGGCAAGGTCCTCTTTGCCGCCTTCTGCGTCGGCACGAGCACCACGACGACGGACGCGAAGCTCATCACCGTCCCCGATGGGGCCTCGGTCACGCCGAAGCGTCTCGACGCCGCCAGCGCGAGCGCCGCGCTCGGTCTCCAGCCCTTCTGGCTCACCGACTCGGCCGCCTCGAAGGCGTTCATCATCGCGAACACCAACAAGCAAGCGAAGATCGTCAACGTCGCCGCCGCCACCACCGCGAACGTCGACACGACGGTCGAAGACGGCTTCCTCACGAAGGACGGCCTCACGCTCGTCTACCGCACGACGGCAGGCGCGCTGAAGAAGTCGGCGACGGCCACGCCTGCGCCGGTCACGCTCGTCGCGACCGACGTGAAGGGCATGATCCGCGTCAGCGGAGACGACAAGAACGTCCTCTTCCGCAAGCTCGATCCGGTGAGCAACCTCATCGACCTCAACACGATCGACTTCACGGCGGCCACCCCGGCGCCGGTCGCGCTCGTCGCCACGGCCGCGGCCGCTCCGCTCGGCTACAACGGCGCGTCGACGCACGCGATCTTCTTCGGCGACGTCGGTCAGACCAGCGCGAAGCTCAAGTCGATCCCGATCGCGGGCGGCACGGTGAAGGACCTCGTCGACGGCATCAACGCGCGCCTCGTCTCGACGGGCACGGGCGCGGTCTACCTCTCGAACCCGACGCAAATGGGCCAGGCGCCGAACGACTTCACGGTCACCGACATCAGCCAGATCGACACCGTGGCGGGCGGCACCGGCAAGCTCATCAGCGCAGGCGTCCCCGAGGGCGAGTTCGCCTTCAAGGGCACGCGTGTAGTCTACACGCGTATCGCGCAGACCGGCAGCGGCCTGTACGCGGCGACGCTCCCCTGATCGACCGAACGATCGCGTAAGGGTTCTTCGAGCCCCATGCGATCGGACGACCCTTCGGAGCGCGCTTTCTCCCTTGTCCTGGGGGAGACAGGCTCGCTCCGAAGTGATTTAATCTGGATCTCCCTCCCGAACATTAGCGAGCGAACATGTCCGAAAAGCCGACGGTTGGTCACTGGATTGATGGTCAGAACGTTCTCACCGGAGAGCGATCGCAGGACGTGTTCAACCCCGCGACGGGCGCCGCCGAGAAGCGTGTGCTCCTCGCCGACAAGGCGACGGTCGAGCGCGCCATCGCGTCGTCCGAGAAGGCCTACCCCGCGTGGCGCGCGACGGCTCCGCTGAAGCGCGCGCGCGTGATGAGCAAGCTGAAGAACCTGCTCGACATGCACGCCGAGCGCATCGCGGCGCTCCTCACCGAAGAGCACGGCAAGGTCGCCGGAGACGCGATGGGCGAGGTCCAGCGCGGCATCGAGAACGTCGAGTTCGCCTCGTATGCGCCCGAGCTCCTCAAAGGCGAGTACAGCCGCAACGTCGGCCCCGGCATCGACTCGTGGAGCGAGCACCAGCCGCTCGGCGTCACCGCCGGCATCACGCCGTTCAACTTCCCGGCGATGGTGCCGCTCTGGATGTGGCCGATGGCCGTCGTCTGCGGAAACACGTTCGTCTTGAAGCCGTCGGAGCGCGATCCGTCGAGCGCGATGTTGATCTCGCAGCTCGCGCTCGAGGCAGGTCTCCCGCCGGGCGTCCTCAACGTCGTCAACGGCGACAAGGAAGCCGTCGACACGATCCTCGACGATCCGCGCGTTCAGGCGGTCAGCTTCGTCGGCTCGACGCCCATTGCAGAATACATCTATTCGCGCGGCTGCGCGAAGGGCAAGCGCGTGCAGGCGCTCGGCGGCGCGAAGAACCACGCGGTCGTCATGCCGGACGCCGACATCGGCAACGCCGTCAGCGCGCTCATGGGCGCAGCGTACGGATCCTGCGGCGAGCGTTGCATGGCGATCCCGATCGTCGTCGCCGTCGGTGACGCGACCGCCGACGCCGTCGTCGCCGGCCTGAAGACCGAGATCGCGAAGATGAAGGTCGGCCCCGGCAGCGACGCGAGGAACGACATGGGCCCGCTCGTCACGAAGCAGCACTTCGAGAAGGTGCGCGGCTACGTCGAGCAAGGCATCAAAGAAGGCGCGACGCTCGTCGTCGACGGCCGCGGCGTGAAGGTGCCTGGCCACGAGAACGGCTACTTCCTCGGCGCCTGCCTCTTCGACAACGTCAAGCCCGACATGGTGACGTACAAAGAGGAGATCTTTGGACCTGTCCTCGGCGTCGTCCGCGTCAAGACGCTCGAAGAGGCGATGAAGCTGATCAACGATCACGAGTACGGCAACGGCACGTGCATCTTCACGCGCGACGGCGAGGCCGCTCGCTACTTCTCCGACCACATCCTCGTCGGCATGGTCGGCGTGAACGTCCCCCTCCCCGTCCCCGTCGCGTACCACTCGTTCGGCGGCTGGAAGCGATCGCTCTTCGGCGACCTTCACGCCTACGGCCCCGACGCCGTCCGCTTCTACACGAAGCGCAAGACGATCACGCAGCGCTGGCCGTCAGCAGGCGTCCGCGAGGGCGCCGTCTTCTCGTTCCCAAGCGTGAAGTAGCGCGCGGAGGCCGAGGGAGCGTTGAGAACAGTCAGAGCTGGCTGACGCACGCCGCGATCGGAAACGAGAGCGTCACGAGCAGGATGGCGCCGATGATGTAACGGACGTGATGCTGGATCACGTTCCGGTACATCGGCGGCATCGCCATGACCGCGGCGGCGTACGGGTTCGCGACCGGACGGCGGCGGAAGAACGTGCGCGTCTCGCTTCGGAGCGAGCGCGTCGTCCACCACGACTTCGTCCACGCGTCCCAGCGGTCCGGACGCGGCGGCTCGGACGGCGCGCTGGCGACGTTCGCGCTCGGGGGGACGCCGCAGCTGGTGCAGTACGCGAGGCCGTTTTTCCCGAAGAGGAGCTCCGACTTCTCCGTGAAGACCGAGCACTTCGAACAGCGACCCGTTTCGACCGATTGCCAACCCATTTGCTCTCAAATGAGTACGCACGCGATCGCGTTTGTTCCGTGACGACACCGTGAATCGTCAGGGTTCTTCGAGGTTTCGCGCTCTTGGCTGCACGATTCCTGGCCGGTTGGAAATGGCGCGGGTGCGCGTGGGTGCGCAAACCGGAACGGCTCTGCGGCGCTTTCTCGAGACAACCAGGGAAGATCTGTCTTGCGTCGATCTTGCGTGTTTCTGCTAGGAATCGACTCCCCCTCGTTGGTGGGGTCAGGGACTGACTCTCTCGTGCAGAGAGTCGAGCAGGAGAGGAAGAGAACACCATGCCGCGCAACGTGAAGGTTGGCTTGATTCAGGCTGCGACCCCCTACGAAAAGGGCTGGAGCATTCAAAAGACGCAGAAGGCCGCGCTCGACGTGCACATCCCGCTCATCGAGGAGGCCGGCAAGCAAGGCGTTCAGATCCTTGGCCTGCAAGAGATCTTCAACGGTCCCTACTTCTGCCCGAGCCAAGATCCCTTCTGGTACGACGCCACCGAAGCAATCCCCGGTCCGACGACCGAGATGATGCAGGCGTACGCGAAGAAGTACGAGATGGCGATGGTCGTCCCGCTCTACGAGCGCGAGCAGGCCGGCGTTTACTACAACAGCGCGGCGGTCATCGACGCGGATGGCAGCTACCTCGGCAAGTACCGCAAGCACCACATCCCGCACACCAACCAGTTCTGGGAGAAGTTCTTCTTCCGTCCGGGCAACCTCGGCTTCCCCGTCTTCCAGACGCGCTACGGCAAGGTCGGCGTCTACATCTGCTACGACCGCCACTTCCCCGAGGGCGCGCGCGCGCTCGGCTTGAACGGCGCCGAGATCGTCTTCAATCCGTCCGCCACGGTCGCCGGCCTCTCGCAGTACCTCTGGAAGCTCGAGCAGCCCGCGCATGCCGTCGCCAACGGTTACTTCGTCGCGGCCTCGAACCGCGTCGGCACCGAGGCGCCCTGGAACATCGGCAAATTCTACGGAACGAGCTACATCGTCGACCCGCGCGGCAACATGCTGAGCGTCGCCTCCGAGGACAAGACCGAGCTCGTCACCGCCGTGTGCGATCTCGACATGATCGAAGAGGTCCGAAAGACGTGGCAGTTCTTCCGCGACCGTCGCCCCGAAGCGTACGGCGATCTGACCAAGCCCTGAGGCTCCGTTCACGAGCGAGCGGCGTCCGGCGAAGCACGGTACGCTGACGTCGTTGAACACCGAGGGGCACCACCGACGAGAGCAGCGAGGATGGAGGATTCGGCTGTCCTTCGGCGTCGCCTCGTCGGCGGCGGCCACGTGGATGGTGACGTCCGCGTGCTCCCCCTTCTCATCGTCCGGCGGCAGCGTGGACGCGAGCGCCGACGTCGTGGCAGTGGATGCCTCCACGCCGTCGTCACCCGACGATGGATCGACCTCGATGGGCTGCGCGAACTCTACGCTGGACATCAACGACGACTTCGAGACCTTCCCCGGTCCGTGGACGGTCGACCAGCAAGGCGGAAGCGCGACGAGGACCGCCCAATGGGCCGATCTGACGAGCGGCCCCACGGGTAGCTTCGTCCTCGCAGGCGTGAGTCTCGCCTCGAGCGGCGACCACATTCACCCGGCGGCGTTCTACCGCGCGCTCGCGAATCGACCCGTGAGGGAGGCTCGACTCGAGTACGCGTTTGCCGCCGAGACGCTCGCTCCCTACACCGAAGGACTCTGCGCTCTCGGCGTTCGTAACGCGAACGGCAACGACGAAGTGAGGATCTATCCGAGCGCGTCAGGCGCTCCGGTCACCCTCGCCATCAGCGCGTCACGCTACTTCAACGCCGACAGCAGCGACGTCGGCACCTCCTTCTCGATCGGCGCCACCCAAAAGCACGAGTGGCATCAGGCCGCGATTGTCGTCCGACTAAGCACGCCGACCTCACTCGACGTGAGGGTCATCCTCGACGGCGCGGTCGCGGGGACGATGACGACGTTGACGCTGCCGTTCGTCCAGGATGGGTTGTTCGTCGATTGCGGCGTCATCTTCATGAAGGCACCGTCGGGCGCCACGTCGGTCGTGGGCATCGACAACGTCCGGCTGCGGCTGTGTCCCCGTTGAGGTCCCTCGTCGCCAGCGACCTCGGGTTAGGTGGATGTGGGCAGCCTTCGCTCGCTCGCTCGCTCGAGCCGTCGAGCGAGGTTATTGTCGCGGGACCTCGAAGCTAGCTTGACAGGGGTCCGACTTACGCGACACGCTTCGACTTTCCTCGTTTCGGAGTGAGCAGGAGCGCCAAAAATGAGCGAGAAGAAGTGGACGAGCGCGGAGCTGCGCAAGAAGCACAAGGACGTCCTCTTTCCGAGCGTCGGCACGTTCTACGAAGAGCCGGTGTGCCTCGACAAGGGCAAGGGCGCGCGCCTCGAGGACCTCGACGGTCGCACGTACCTCGATTTCTTCGGAGGCATCCTCACGGTCTCGGTCGGGCAAACGCACCCGAAGGTCAACGCCGCGCTCCACGCGCAGATCGATCGCTTGGGTCACGTCTCGACGCTCTACCCGACCGTCGGCATCGTCGAGCTCGCCGAGAAGCTCCTCTCGCTCGCGCCGGGCAAGATCGGCAAAGCAGGCAAGGCGTTCTTCACCGCGAGCGGCACTGAGGCGGACGAGACCGCGGTCGCGCTCGCGCAGATCGCGACGGGACGCCAGGAGCTCATCGCGCTTCGTCACGGCTACTCGGGTCGATCGATGCTCGCGCAGTCGCTCACCGCGCACGCGAAGTACCGCGCGGTGCCGACGCAGATCGCGGCGATCAAGCATGCACACTCTCCTTACTGCTATCGCTGCCCGTTCGGCGCGACGCCCGACCACTGCGGGCTGAAGTGCGCGACGGACATCGAGGAGCTCATTCAGACGACCACCACCGGTGAGATCGCGGGCTTCCTCGCCGAGCCGATCCAGGGCGTCGGCGGGTTCGTCGTCGCGCCGGACGGCTACTTCAAGGTCGCGACCGACATCGTCAAGAAGTACGGCGGCCTCTTCATCTGCGACGAGGTGCAGACCGGCTTCGGGCGCACCGGCAACAAGATGTGGGGCATCGAGCATCATGACGGCGTCGAGCCCGACATCATGACGATGGCGAAGGGCATCGCGAACGGCCTGCCGATCGGCGCCTGCCTCGCGACCGTCCCGATC
>JBGAFW010000050.1:0-79394 GCA_044227045.1 Labilithrix sp. | reverse complement strand
GCTCGGAGAGGAGAAGTGGAGAAGATGTCGACGCCGAAGGATACGTATCCAACCTCCGAGAGGAGATATCCAGCGGACGACCCTTCTGGAGAAGGTTATCCAGAGACGGATCGGATATATCCAAAGACCCTCTCCAACCCCGGATTGGATACCTCCGATGGTTCCACCGCGGATCGGAGCCCCCCGAGCGCGCGCCGCGACCGGGACGTGAGCAGCCTCGACCAGCTCGACAACGCCGTCACCGACCTCCTCATCCAACGAGGCACGCGCGACCTCCGGGACGGACGCTGGCCCGAAGCGGAGCAAGCCTTCACCTGCGCGCTCTACACGCCTGGGGCTCGCGGCTCGCGTCGAACGGCCGCCGTCGTCGGCGTGTCCCAGGCGCGACTGTTCGGGAGGCTCGACACGCGAGGAGCGTTCACGATGCTTCACTCCGTGCTTCACGCTGACAAGCGGTGCGCTCACGCTCACGTCGTCGCCGCGATGCTCTTTGGTACACCTGACGACGGCTTGCTCGATCGCCAGCGCAGCGCGACGCACACCGACATCGCGCGCCGGCTGCTCGTCGAGGAGACGGATCCACCCAACCGTGACACGGACCTCATCGCGCTCAACGCCGTTGGAGAGCTCTTCAACATGGCGATGGGCGGAGACGCGCATGCCTTCCTTCGCGCGCGGAGGTTCTGTGAAGGGGAGCTTCGTGGCGCGCTCTCACCGGTGACGCGTTGCCTTGTGCTCGAGGCAGAGGCGATGGGTCATCTCGCGGCAGGCGATCTCGACGAGGAGGAGGCGACGCTCGACCATGTCTTGCGGATGTCGCGCGAGATTGGCTTTGCCGCCGCGGAGGCTCGCGTGCTCTCGCGTCTGGCGAGGCGAGCGGTCGAGCGGGGCCAGCCGCACGAAGCGATCGGCATCATCGATGAGGCGACGGGCGTGCTCGCCAATGCTGGCGCCGCGACATCATGGGTGCAGCTCGCCCTCGCCGAGACGCGAAAGAAGGCGATCGATGGCAAGCCGCACAAGCCGCAGTCATTCTCCGTCGCCGCCAACGGCGTGCGAACGCTCGCGCATCACGTCCCGAAGCTTCTCGAGCTCGGGGCTCGCCCTGCCGTCATCGCCGGCCCGGCGACCTCGACGGAGGCGGCACGGGGCGATCTCGAGGACGAGATCCGTCGCCTCGCGCCTTCGCGCGTGACGGTCCTCATCGTCGGCGGCACCGCGTCGATCAAGGCGCTCGTGGCCCGCGCCCTTCACGATCGGTCGGGTCGGGCGCGTCAGCCCTTCGTGACGGTCGACTGCGCGACGCTTCCTTCGGAGGAGATCGAGAAGCTGCTCTTCGGCGTGCCCGAAGCGCGAGGCGCGATCGACGAGGCTGGGCGGGGAACGTTGTACATTGCATCGATCGAGGACCTCCCGCTGCCCTTGCAGCCTCGGTTCATGAAATTCCTCGATGAAGCAACGAGCCTTCGTGTCGTGGCATCCACACGCAGCAGCGCGCCGAACGAGCTTCAGCTTCGCGTCGTCGAGGGGCGCTTCCGAAAGGATCTCGGCGAACGACTCGAGTTGGTCCGAATCGTCCTCACGACGCTGGCTTAACGCGTGTACTCTGCGAAAACAGACGAGGGGATGAGTCCGACGGAGATTCGATCAATCCGAGGCTCGCTGAGCCGTGCGGCGTTCGCGCGGCTGCTCGGTGTCACCGCGCTCACCGTCCTCCGGTGGGAGTTGCCCGAGGGCAGCAAGGAGGCACGCCGCCCGCGACCGAAGATGATCGAGGCGCTCCGCAAGCTCGCGGCCGATGGGATCCCCGCCGCCGCCGCGAGCGCGGTGAGCGACGAAGACGACGACCTCGAGGACGCGAGTGAGCCGCTGCCCATCCTCGCAAAGCCGCGGGGCGGTTCGCCGCCATCGGACGACGACCTCCTGCTCGCGCCGCTCCTGAGACGGCTCAACACCGAAGACTGGCATCGCGCCGAGGATCAGCTGATGGCTGCGCTCGCAAACCAGGAGGTCAAGTCGGCTGCGGGGCGCGCGCTCGCGACGCTCGGCCTTGCGCAAGTGCAGATCCTCGCGCGACTCGACGTGCGCGCCGCGCTGACGACGCTCGTGCCGATCCTGTCGGATGCGGGCGACGGCCGATTGCCTCGTCACGTCGCGGCGCGAGCCTACGTGCTCGGCGCGACGCTCTTTGGCGCTCCCGACTCGCGCGTCTGGGACCCCGGGCGAGCGAACGTCTACGCGGCGCGCGCGGTAGAGTTGCTCGATCCGGAGGACGAGCTCCACATCCTCGTGGCGTTGACGAAGATGTCGACGGCTCGGTTCGTGGGAGTCATCGCGCGCGTGTATTCTGCAATCGGTCCGACGTTGGAGAAGGCGCGCTCACCGCTGGCGCTCTGCCTGGCGGCGGAGATGCGATCATTTTACAGCTACCACGCGGGTGACATGGCAGCGACGATCCGCTTTGGAGATGACGCGCTCGCCCGTGCCGAGCAGCTCAAGCTCTCGCCGCTCGTCTTGGCTCAGCTCGCCGCCCGTGCTCATGTGGGGATTCATGGCGCCCTTACGCCAGCGGCGATCCTCGCGCTGACGCATCGCGCGCGCGCCTTTCGTGAAGGCCTTCCGCCGAGCGAAGCATGGCTTCGTCTCTTGGCCGCGGAGATGGAGGCGTATTGGCGTCAGGGGAGCTTCGCGGAGGTGGACGCGCGATGGAAGGAGGCGGTGAGCGTCGCTATGGCAGGCGGCATTCCACTCTTCATCATCGTCCCGCAGGTCGCTCGGTTGTGCGCGGCGACTCGACGCGCGCGCGATGCCGAAGAGTTCGCCCAGCTCCTGCTCGAACAATCCGCGCATCTTGGAGGGCGCGCGGTCGACGTTCACGTCCTCCACCTTCGGACGGTCGCAGCGCTCTTCGCGACCGACCAGCCACGCGCTGGTGAGCTCGCCGATCGCTTGCTCGAGGCGCTGGATGCGGTGACGGACGGCGCCGCCGACTACATCGTGCACGACGCGACGGTCCTCTATTTGTTCGCCCACATCGCGAGCAACAACATCGAGAAGGTGCGCGCAGGACTGCAGCGATGCCAAGCGCTCTTCGAGCAACGGCCGTCGCTGTGGCACACGGCATTTTTTCGCCGAATCCTCGCGCGAGTCCACGGCGTCGATGGGCAGCTGATCGAGGCAAAGCAGAAGCTCGAGTCGGCTGTCGCCACGTTCGACCTCGTCGAAGACGTCATTCAAGGATCGCAGTGCCGGATGGACCTCGCCCTCGTGGCGAAGCTCCTGAACGAGCCCGATGCGGCCGAGAAGGTGATCGCGGCGGAGGCTGAGCTGTCGCGTTACAACATCTCTCGTCCACCCGTGTTTGCGGACGTCCCACCCGAGCTGCTTGGTGGACTCCGGATGCATCGGCCTACGACGCTCACGGAGCGGCTGACGAACGGGATCGAACGGCTCTCCCAGCGCAACATTCCGGCAGCCCTCGTCGCACGCGAGCTCAGGGCCGTGTTGTCCGATCTTTTTCCGGCGAACCCGATCGCGGTCGAGGGGGTGGTCGCGAACCCGGTGGGGATCGACACGTGGCACCAGATCGACGACGGGCGCGGCCAACGAATCCGCTTTGGCGCCGGCGGTGAGATCGACGCCGAGCAGCACGCGGCGCTGCGTGCGCTCGCCATTGTCGCGACGATGGCGATGGAGGCACGTCCACCTGCGCCCGTGCTCGGTGAGCCAGGCGTCGCGGACATCGATCCGATCCTGCCTGGCTTCATCGCCGCGGCGCACGCCACACGACAGCTGAAGCGTGAGATCGCCCAGCTGTCGAAGTCGAGCGCGACGGTCTTGATCACGGGGGAGTCTGGCTCGGGCAAAGAAGTCGTCGCGCGCGCGGTGCATGATCTCTCCGCGCGGTCGAAGAAGCCGTACGTCGTCTTCAACTGCGCGAGCGTTCCAAGGGAGCTCTTCGAAGGGCAGCTCTTCGGCTACAAGCGAGGCGCGTTTACCGGCGCGTCGACCGACAGTCCGGGAGTGATTCGCGCGGCGGAAGGCGGCACGCTGTTCCTCGACGAGATCGGCGAGCTGCCGCTCGACACCCAGCCAAAGCTCCTGCGCTTTCTGGAGAACGGCGAGATCTTTCCGCTGGGCGAACAGAAGCCTCGGCGTGTCGACGTACGCGTGCTCGCGGCGACCCATCGGGATCTTGGCAGGCTCGTACGCGAGAGGACGTTTCGTGAAGACCTGTACTACCGATTGAACGTCGTGCCGCTGCATGTCCCGCCTCTTCGCGAGCGAAACGAGGACGTCATTGCGCTTGCGCGTCTGTTCATCGAGCGCCTCGCGCCGAGCGACCAGGAGCCGCCGGATCTCGGCGCCGACGCGGTCGCCGCGCTGAAGACGCACACATGGCCGGGCAACGTTCGAGAGCTTCGCAACGTCATCGAGCGTGCGATGGCGTATGCGCCCGTGCCAGCGACCCTCCACGCCGATCATCTTCGACTGGGAAGCATCGCCCGTAGCTAGCCAAAAAGGCCGCGAGAGCCAAAGCATGACACCCGATGAAATTCGAGCCATACGCGGATCGCTCAGTCGCGCCGCCTTCTCCAAGCTCCTCGGCGTGACGGCGCTGACGGTGCTTCGATGGGAGCTTCCCGACGGAAACAAGGAGGCGCGCCGCCCGCGGCCGAAGATGATCGAGGCGCTCCGCAAGCTCGCGGCCGACGGCGTGGGCATGCAGGCGGGCCGACCCGCGACGGACGGTGGTGACGACGAGGATGATGACCGCGACGTCTCGGAGGCGCTCCCGGTCGCGGTGGAATCCGTAGCGAGCCATGCAACCCACGTCGATGTCGATCAGGCAGACGCGACGAAGGACGAGGCGCGCCTCCGGCCGCTTCTCGACCGCCTGAGCACGGACGGATGGTCGCGGGCCGAAGACGAGCTCCTCGCGCTCTTGTCATCGGGCGCGCTCATCACGAACACCGGGCGTGCGCTCGCGACGCTCGGGCTCGTGCAAGCGCAGTACTTCGGCCGGCTCGACGTTCGAGGAGCGCTCGCGGCGATCCTCCCCATCCTCGACGACGTCGATCAAGGCCGGCTTCCCCGGCATATCGCGGGCTACGCACACGTGCTGGCGGCGCTCGTGTTCAGCGGTCCAGACTCGCGGCATTTCAGCCCTGGACGCGTCAATGTTCACGTCCAGCGCGCGTCCGAGACACTCGACCCAGGCGACGACAATCTCCGCGTCCTGCTCGCCACAGCGCGAGCCGCGGCGGCGCAGTTCCTCGGCCCTCAGCTGGCGACGCGGTCGTATCTGAGGCACGACGCGAGCTTCGATCGCGCGACGACGCCCCTGGCGCATACGCTGGTCGAAGAGCTACGCACGGCGCTGGCGATGCTCGCTGGCGACGAAGCGACCGCGGCGAAGCTCAGCGAGTCCGCGATCGTGAAGATGGATCGCCTCGGCCTCGCCGCGTACGCGGTGATGACGCTCTCGCTTCGGGCCAGGCGCGCGCTTCACGGCGTGAGCCGGCCGGAGGAGATCCTCGCGATCACGAGGCGTGCAAAGGAGAAGGCCGAGGCGGCCAAGCTCCCGCCGAGCGAGTCGCTCGTGCGTGTCCTCTCGTACGAGTGCGAGGCCTTGTGCCGCGTCGGTCGCCTGGCAGAGGCCGAGGAGGTCGTCGGCAAGTGCATGGACCTCGCGAAGCGTGGAGGGATACCGCTCTACGCGATGGCCGTCCCGGCGGTACACTTGTACGTCTACAAGAATCGCCTCGAGGACGTGAAGAGGCTCGCGGAGATCCTCGAGTCCGACTCGGCGACCTCGGGCTCGAGCGGCGCGCCGAATCTTCACGCGATTCACGTGCGGGCTGTCGCGGCGGATCTCGAGGTGGACTACGCGCGCACCGCGGAGCTCAGCGAGCAAGTCTTGAGCGCGCCGGATGGCACGCCGGGCGTGGAGGATCTCACCCACGACGCCCTCTTCGAGCTGCTCATCTCCGCCATCATGCTCGGCGACAACGACAAGATTCGCTCGACCGTTCGCCGGTTCGAGTCGTTCCTCGAGAGCCGGCCGTCGGTGTGGCACAGCGCGGTCGCGCGTCGCCTCGATGGCTTTGGCCTGCTTCTCGAGTGCCGAAGCGCCGAGGCTCGGCAGAAGCTCGAGTCGGCGGTGGCGGGCTTCGCGCTGATCGGCGATGACGTTCAGGTGGCGTTTGGCCGGCTCAGCCTCGCGGTGGTCGCGCGCGCGATGAGCGCGCCGGACGCGGCCGAGCGCTTCGTCGAGGCGCAAAAAGCGCTCGCTTCGTACGGCGTCGTGCCGAGGCCAAACTTCCTTCGCGTGCTGAACGCGACGGCGGGCGTGTCGAAGAACACGTGGCACGAGCAGTCGATGGCGGAGCGCCTCGTCATCGCGGTGGAGCGCATCACCGTCCCCGGCCTGCCGCCGCAACATGCTCGTCAGGAGCTCGAGTCCGTCCTCGGGTCCTTGTTCCCAGGCCGAGATGTCGTCTTCACGGCCGCGGGTGACAGCGACGTCGCGCCGTGGGATGGCGAATGGGAAGAGATCACGGACGCGCTCGGCCGGCTTCGGTTTGGGGTGCGCGGGTCGCTCGATCGGGAGCAGCGCGCGGCGCTTCGCCTCCTCGCGCTGGCCACGAATCGCGAGCTCGCGGCTACGGCGCGCATCCATGCGGGAGCGGAGACTGACAACGATCCCGAGCCGATGCTTCCCGGCTTCATCGCGGCGGCGAGCGCGACGCGGCGTTTGAAGCGTGAGCTCGCGCAGCTGTCGCGATCGAGCGCGACGATCCTCATCACGGGGGAGTCTGGCTCTGGAAAAGAGGTCGTCGCGCGCGCCGTCCACGATTTGTCGGCACGCGCGCGCAAACCGTACGTCGCGTTCAACTGCGCGAGCGTCCCGCGAGACCTGTTCGAGGGGCAGCTCTTTGGGTACAAGCGCGGAGCCTTCACCGGCGCGGCGACCGACAGCCCCGGCGTCATTCGCGCGGCCGATGGCGGGACCGTGTTCCTCGACGAGATCGGCGAGCTTCCGCTCGACACGCAGCCGAAGCTCCTCCGATTCCTCGAGAACGGCGAGGTGTTCCCGCTCGGCGAGCAGAAGCCTCGGCGGGTCGATGTGCGGGTGCTCGCGGCGACGCACCGTGATTTGGGCCGGCTCGTCCGCGAAGGGCTCTTTCGCGAAGACCTGTATTACCGGCTCAACGTCGTGCCGCTCCACGTGCCGCCGCTTCGAGAGCGCACCGAGGACATCGTCGCGCTCGCAAAGATGTTCATCGCTCGCTTGGGCGCGGACGAGGGCCAAGGACCCGAGCCGGTCGCGACGACCCCCGAGCTTGGCACGGACGCCATTCGTGCGCTCGAGGCACATACGTGGCCTGGCAACGTGCGCGAGCTTCGGAATGTGATCGAGCGCGCGATGGCCTATGCGCCCATCCCGCAGGTGCTCCACGCAGAGCATTTGCGCATCGGACCGCAAAGCCGATAGCCAAATGGCGACGAGGCGCTTCCTTGTTCGGGAGCGCCTCGTTACCGGGTTATGGGGCTATCGCGTTATCGCGTTATCGCGTTATCGCGTTATCGCGTTAGTCGCAGTCCACGTTCGCGCGCGCGTCGCCATTGACGACCGGCGCGGTGTAAATGGCATATTTGCCGCCGCGCTCCGTCGCGTCACGTGCGATGGGGCAGGTGAACTTGATCGTGGGATCGTTGTTCGCGGTGTTCGCGAGCGCGTCCTCGTAGGTGCAGGAGGTGCCGCCGAGGAGCGTGCTGGCCTCGCAGACGCGGACGACCTGGCGAGGCGCGGCCGCGCTCGAGTGGCAATGAAGAGTGACCTGTTTGCCCGGCACGCACGAGCGGATCTCGCTCTCCTTGAAATCACAGTTGCGCAGCGGACCGCTTTGACCGCGTGTGCACGCCGAGGTGACGAAGCCGCCTTTGGCGGGCACGTCGACGGGGGTGGTGAGCAGATCGTTCGTGAGCGCAGTGTTGTTGAACGTGCACATCGGACGATCGACCGGCGCGCCCGTCTCGGTGGTGAATTGGGTCGGCTCGAAGAGGAGGTTGCCCTGCGCGTCGGTCACCGGCGTGCCTTCGCAGAGGAACTTGTCGGGGTTGATCTGGAACGAGAGGTTGTTCGTGGTGTTCTTCTTGACCGTCGTGATGTCGATCCACTGGCACTCGACGCCTGCGATGTAGTCGTCGCCCCAGCCGGTCGCGATGCCTTGGTTGCTACACGAGAACTCGTGAACGAGCGGTGACGTCTCGTTGTTGGCCCAACGCGCTGTCGACTCGACGCAGAACGCGCGCTTGTCGCCGGGGAGCGTCCCGTACTTGAACTCTCCGTAGTGCGAGAAGTGGTAGTGCTGGTGGCACGCGCTGAACTCGAAGACGTTGTGTTGGCTGAGCGGCGAGTCGGGCTCCGTCGAGCCTACCGCGAGCGGCTTCGAGCCACGGTTCTGAATGCTCGCCGTGAACTGGAGGAGGCGGCGCCAGCCGGAGCCGCTCACGCACTTCTCCTTGATCGCGCAGGAGTCGGCCGGGATGTAGCGGTAGATGACGCGGTTCTCCTCGAGGCCGTCTTTGCGCGGCACGAGGTCGGGCGCGCCGTTGATGGACGGATTGAGCGTCCGCACCTGATTGGCGAGGTTGGGATTCCACGCCAAGCGCTCGAAATGGAGCGCCGTATCGACACGACCCACGTGGTTGGTGAGGGCATCGACACACGACTCGGTGGGGAGCGGGTCGCTCAAGTGACACGACGCGGTGTCGGGCGTCTCGACATCGCACGTGTCGTCGAAGAGCATGCGAGCGTTCTCCGAGTCGGCCGTGTTTCGCGGGTATCCGTCCTCGTCGATGCACGCATTGCCGGTTCGTTGATAGAGAAATTCAGGGTCGAGCGGCAGCGAATACTCTTCGTCCCAGACTCCACCGATCCTCTTCAGTCGCGGCTCGGACGATCCCGGTGACGCAGCGTCCGTGAGGATCGTCGTCGTGAGCGTGTAGTTGATCGTGACGACGTCGTGTCCTTGGAACGACCGTCGCTTTGCACCTGCCGAGTCGAGATCGATCTTCCACTGATCCGGGCGCGTGATGGGCATCATCTTTCGCGGTGGATTGTAGAAGAAGCCGCGGTAGGTGAGGCGATAGCCGGTGTGCTCGGCTTGGGTTTGCGCGCGCGTCTTCCAGAAGCTGTTCGGCTTCGCGAGCAGCTGCGCCACCACGCGATCACGAAGGCCCTGCGGAATCTCATCGAGCGTGACGCCGACCTGGCTCGTCATCGTCACGCGCACGAGCGCTCCCGGGTCGTCTGCCGTCAGGCCGTCGCTACGTGAACCCACTCCATCCGAGCCCGCCTCGCGCGATTCAGCGGAGCACGCCGAGGCGATCAATGCCAGCGCTGCAAGGCCAACCGCGGTGACCGCGCCTCGTCGTGAGCGAAGCGTTGTCGTGTGAGTCGTCCGATCGACAGCGTGAGCTTGATCCATGTCACCTCCAGCATTGCGGCAAACGTAGCGCGCAGCGCGAACCCACAAGTTTTGATTGCGCGAACCACCAATGCAAGCAGCGTCTGCAGGGATGCTTCAGAACGTGCATCCAATGTGCGCGTGCAGGTCGCATTCGGCTTTTATCTTTCCAGCGCCTTCGCGGTAGTCTCGGTCTGACTCGCTGCGGAAATCGCATGCAGCGGGAGAGGAAGCCGCGTGCTCGCCCGTACAACGAAGCCACAAACCCTTCGCCTTCTCTTCACTTCGACGTTGGCGCTTGGCCTCTTCGTCGCCTGCAGCAGCAAGCCGACGGTCTTCGACACGAACGTCGAGGTCATTCAGGTGCAACGTTTCGGCCAAGACCCGAAGGCGCCCGGCTTGCTGGATTTGGAGCTGAAGTTCGCGGATTGTCCAGGCGACGCGCGTCGGGTGGTGCGCGCCGACAAGGCCTTCTCGCAGTGCATTGGCCCCGTGAAGGCGGGTGACAAGCTGCCCGTTCAGGTCACGCACGCCTGGAACGCGGACCGCGGGAGTTATCGAAGCGACTTCGTGAAGATCGGAGCTTGCCCGATCAAGGTCGATCCGAAGGAAGACGCCAACTACGAGATGGTGCAGGTGTGCACCGATCTACAGGCGACCGGGGTGACTGTCGGTGTGCATTGCGATCGGTCGCGCCCCAAGGAGCTGACCCAGAAGTGTCCGTGGCTACGACGCAACTAGCAAAACGTCATGTAAGGACCGCCGCGGCCATGATGAGCGTCGTGAGGACGGGCACCACCACCCGAGCGATGCGGAACACCTTGTCCATGTTCTCTTCCTTGACGAGGAACATCCACCACGTCGAGATCATCCCGAGCGCCAGCGAGACGTAGACGCCGAGCATTAGCTTGTCGGCGCGCGTGAGGTAGCTGGTCGCTGGCAGCTCCTGCATGAGCGCGAAGTGGAACAGCACTGCGCCGGCGAGCATGGGCGCGCCTGCGTTCGAGCGAACCTCCATCTCGTTCGGCGGCACCCACATGCCGAGGAGCGCGATGATCACGATGACGAACGCGGGGACGAACACCTTGAACGCGGCGCTCGTCGCGAAGCGATCGAGGCCGATCGTGAAGACGTAGCGACTGTAATAGAGGTCATCGCCCTCGAATCGATCGGGGTACGACTGGCTGAGCGAGCGCGCGTCGACATACGAGACCTGCCAGCCGAGGGCCCGGAAGCCTCGCGCGAGCTGCGTGCGCTCTTTGTCGACCGAGAATCGAACCTGATCGATCCCGTGGATGTCATCCTCGACGATGATCTTGAGATCTTGGGAGTCGAATGGATAACGCCGGAGGTTTGGAGGTGATTTGAACTTACCGGTAAGCCGATAAAGCTTGAATGTCGGTTTGTCGGCCAACACCTCTTTGTCATCGACTTTGCCATTGGCGAAGACCAGCGACAGAGATGGCATGGGCGTTTGGCTCGTGAAGCTCAAAAAGAAGTCGGCGCTGAACGTGCCCGTCTTGACGTCGTATTCGTCGATGCTGTTGAGGAGCATCCCGACCTTCGCGCGCGCGGTGGGTTTGCTCCCGGCGGGCGCGGCGAAGGGTGACCGGTAAGCTCCGCCATCGGGATGAAAGGGGACGCCTCCGTCGGGGGCGATCGCGAGATCGATCGCCTCGGCAGGCGCCGCGTCGCTGTCAGGTGAAGCAGAGGCCCCGCCACCGTCACTCGTGGCCGCGGGCGCGGACGCGGGCGCGCTCGAGCCTCCCTTCGGCGCCGCGCTCGCGTCGTCGATCAAATCGGGACCACCGCGGAACGTGATCAAAACGAGCGACGCGATGAGCGCGACGAACACGCTGACGACGGAGAAGAGCGCGCGTCGAAATCCCTTTCTTCGTTGCGGCGACCTCGATGGTGGAGGCGGAGGCGTGGCGGTCGTCGTCATAGAGCCGGAGACGCAGGCTAGCTCATCTCGCCCCGACGATGCGCTTCCAAACGGCGAGGCGCAGCGCCTCGGCCGCGCTCACGTTCGGGTCGGCCGACGGCAAATGACGCCACGGCGCCTCTTCGCGCGCAGACATCGAAGCGCGCGGTCCCATGCGATCGATCTCGAAGTCGACGGCCTCGACCGCCTGTTCCATCTTCGAGAACCGATCCATCACTTGCCCGTCGAACAAGACCTCCCACCGCTTTCCGCGCAGTGAGGTCTTGGCCTTTCCAGCGCCTTTCGCGGCTCGACCGCCGTTCGATCGCGCGAGGAGGACCAACATCTCGCTTCGCCGGCCTGGCCATCGCTCGAAGTGAAGACCAACGCCGTGGCGGCCGAGCGAGAACCACGCGTTGCCAGAGATCGCACGTACCTCTTCGTTCGTGACGAGCGTCAGCGGATCGAAGCTCGCCGCGCGCTCTTGGATCTCACGAAGGGTCACCGCGCCCGCCTCGAGCTCGAAGCCAGGCTGGTCGAGCATGATCTGAGCCCACACGCGGCGCGCCTCGTTCGCGTCTTCGCCACCAAGATCGAGATCGCGAGGGGCTCCAAAGAGAGAAGGAAGCGTGCAAAGACTGAGCTCGGACAAGTCGACGAAGTCGAGGATGAGGCAGTCTTTCTTGTCGGGATGAAGGCGCGTGCCCCGACCCACGCACTGCGCGTAGAGGCCTTCGGAGCGGGTGGGTCTCGCCATCGCCACGCACGACACGCCCGGATCGTCGAAGCCTTCGGTCAAGACGGCGACGTTGCACAAGACGTGCGTTCGATGGTTTCGAAAGTCTTCGAGCGCCCGCGCGCGCTCGGGCGACGGCATCATTCCATGCACGACGCCGGCAGGCACTCCAATGAGGTTTAGCGAACGAGATAGATTGCGGGCGTGATTGACCGTTACGCAAAACGCGATGGTTCGCCGGTCGCGTGCGAGCTCTTGAATCGAGCGCGCCACGAGCGCATTGCGCTCTTCGATATCGACCGCTTCGGCGAGCTCGTCTTCGCGAAAGTCGGCGCCGCCCACAGGCTGCGTGATGCGCGTGAGATCGGCGGTGGTCGAAATACGAAACCCTCGTAGAGGCGCGAGGAATCCATCGTCGATCATCTCCGGCAACGTGCGCGTGTAGACGATGCGCTCGAAGACCTCGTCGAGGCCCTTGCCGTCACCGCGTGCGGTGGTGGCGGTGAAGCCGAGGAGCGTGCCCGTCCAATCGCGGTCGAACGCGCCGAGCTGCGCGAGCACGCGTTTGTTGTCGTCGGCCGCGGCGTGGTGGCACTCGTCGTAGATGATGAGCCCGACGTCGCGGCCACGCATCACGCGAGCGAGCCGCTCTTCGTGGAGGCTGCGAATCGAGCACACGATGACCTTGGCGTGATCGGGAGCGCGCTGGGCGCCTTGCTCGATCGCGACGACCGACTCACCGCCAAGCGAGCGCTCGATCTTCTCCTTCGCTTGGGCGAGCAGCTCTTCCCGATGCGCGAGCACGAGCACCTGACGCTTCGCCATGCTCGTCAGATGCGAGAAAATGACCGTCTTTCCGGCGCCGGTCGGGAGACAAACGACGAGACGCTTCGTCCCTGCGCGCCGGGCCGCGATGACCGAGTCGATCGCGGCCCGTTGGTAGGGACGAAGCGCCAGCGCGCCAAAGGGTGAAGGTGTCGAAGCGGCCACGCGAGCCGAAGAATCTACACCAGCTCACTCGTCGTCGTCGGAGGGGATGACGCCGAACTTGCCGCGCTCGATGTCGACGATCGCCTGCTTGATCTCGTCGCGGTTGTTCATCACGAACGGCCCGTACTGGAAGATGGGCTCGTTGATCGGCTCACCCGCGAGGAGGATGAGGTGCGTCGCCTCGGTCGCGACGAGCTCGAGTCGTGCTCCGTCGTTCTCGAAGAGGACGAGCTCACCCGCGCGTGCGTCCTGTCCGTCTGCTTTGACCGCGCCGGACGCGACGACCGCGAGCGCGTTGTAGCGTTGGGGGAGGGGAACCGTCAGCGACGCGCCGAGCTCGAGCTCGACGTCGAGCATCGTGATGGGCGTGAACGTCTTCGCGGGCCCCTTTGCATCGCCATACGTGCCGGCGATGACGCGGACGGTACCTTTCTTCGTCTTGTCTTCTCCTTCGAGAACGACGACGGGAATGTCGGCCTTGGTGATGGGCTGATAGTTCGGCTCAGCCATCTTGTCCTTCTTCGGAAGGTTCACCCAGAGCTGCATCATGTGCATGCGGCCGCCACGACGCGTGAACGACTCCTCGTGGTACTCCTCGTGGAAGATGCCCTTCGCGGCGGTCATCCACTGCACGTCGCCTGGGCCAATCACGCCGGCGTGACCTGCGTTGTCACGATGCGCGACCGATCCTTCCCACGCGAGCGTGACCGTCTCGAAGCCGCGATGCGGGTGCCAGCCGACGCCGCGCTTACCGCGCTCGAGCGGCGAGAACTCCTTGGCCGGACCGTAGTCCATCAGGACGAACGGGCTCACGCGTTCGGCGGGCAGGTTCGCGCTCGGGAAGTACGTCGAGACGTGAAAGCCGTTGCCGACCCAATGAAAGCCCGTGCTTCGATGGATCTCGGAGACGGTGCGGGCCGTGGTGGCGTCTTTGATCGACTTGGTGGTGGCCTCGTTCGCGACGGTGGAACCCGTCGTGGTGTTCGTTTGAGCGTTCTGCATGTCGTTCAAGATAGGGACCTCGAGCGCGACCGACAGTGGCCCGCACATGATGCGTACCATCACGTCGTGTGATGGACGACTCCAAGCCGCGCCGATAGCGATCATTTAGGATCGCAAAGAGCGCGGCCGCTCGGTTTCCTCGGGTCGCGAAGCTCTACGTCTTCGGCGGAACGGTCGCGATCGCCTTCTGGCAGAGGTCGCTCAGACGAGCCTCCGCCCAGCGCGCCACCGGACCCATCACGGCGCCTCGCTTCCAGACGAGCATGAGCGAGCGCTTCATCGGCTCACCACCGAAGGCGTCGAGCTTGAGCGAGACGAGGCGACCGGCCTCGAGGTCTTCGCGGACGAGGTGCTCCGGCATGTTTCCCCAACCAAGCCCGCTCGCGATGAGCGCGTGCTTCGTCGCCAGGTCGATCACCCGCCACGTGCGTGGCGAGAAGATGCCGTGGTCGGGATCTTCCTGCCGAGGATCGTGCGGCTCACGGCTGGCCGGCGCGAGAGCGTCCTCGCGGCGATGCTCCCCGAGGACGATCTGAATCGCGTCCGCGAGCGCCCCTCGATCGATCGTCGCCGAGTCACCCGCGCTCTCGTTGGCGATCCGCGCGAGCCGCGCGAGTGGGTGCGTGGCCGCCGCGACCGGCACGAGCCGAACATCCGCGATGGGCTTGCGATCGAGCTCCGACATGTCCGCGTCTTCGATCGCGATGCCCCACGTCGCGCGTCGATCACGGACGAGCGCCGTGACCGACGAGAGCACCTCGGTGTAGAGGAGCAGCTCGACGGTGGGGTACTGGCGCGCAAACTCCGTCGCGAAGGCGACGAGCGACGTGGTGGGGAAGAAATAGTCGACGACGATCGAGAGCGTCGTCTCTTCCCCGCGCTTGAGGCTCTCGACGAGATGGTCGAGCGCGTCGACCTCGCCTTCGATCTTCGACGCCGCGGAGGCGATCGCCTCACCGTGGCGCGTCAAGCGCGGGACCCGGCCAGAGCGATCGAACAAGCGCAGGCCAAGCTGCGCTTCGAGGCGATCGATCGATTGGCTCACCGCGGCTTGCACACGACCGAGCTTGCGTGCAGCCGCCGAGAAGCTACCCGCCTCCGCGACGGCTCGGAGCGTGCGCAGCTGTTCAATCGTGACGCCTTCGAGCATGGATGCCTTACCGCCTTATCGGGAGACCGGGTCGAGGGTTTGAGGTGGCTCGTCGATCGCGGCGAGGACGACGGTGGAGAACGAAGCGGCCTCGGGAGGCGGGCCGGAGCGCGGCAGATAGCGCGTCCACGCTTCGTCCATCCCAAGCTCGGAGGAGCGCGTAAACCCCGCGCGCTTCAGCCGTGCGTCGATCGTGTCGGGATCGAAGAGGCCTCGCCCTGACGTGAGCGCGAGCCGCGTACCGGCGCCGCCTTCGCTCGCCATGAAGCGGAGGCTGCGATCGATCGCGTCGAGGGAGATGTAGCCAATCACGCCTTCCCACAGAAAGATCGCGCCGGCGCCTCGCTCGAAGCCATGCCGCGCCAGCTCGGCGGGGAGGTCATGCTCGATATCACCCTCGTCGAAATCGAACGGGACCGCGCGCACGAACGACGGCACTTCGATGCCAGCCTGCGTGAAGACCGCGTGTTTGCGCGCGAGCTGATCGGGCGAGTCGATCTCGAAGACGGTCACCTCATGCACCGCGATCTCGGGCATGCGCATCCCGCGCGTGTCGAAGCCTGCGCCGAGGTTGACGAGCTGGCGCCTCCGCGGAGAGGGAGCCGCGAGCACGTCGCGCACGAAGTCATCGATCACGCGCGTGCGAAGACGAACGCCGTCGCGAAAGAAGGGCAGCGCGAGGTAGCGGTTCGTCCCCTCCAGCGCATGAACACCCGCCGAACGAAAAAGGTGCGCATAGGGATCCTCGAACAGGCGCTCGCGCTCGGGGCGCGCCATCTCCTCGTCGCGGACGGCAGCGATCGAGAAGGCTGTGTCAGCGACCGTGAGCATCTCTCCTCGGCGACATGGCCGGCGGTGATTGTCCTACGACCACGCGCGCGAAGGTGAGCCGAAATTCGACTCAGATCGGCACAACCTCCCTTACTCAGGACGGCACGGTTCCAGCGATTTCGCGGGAGATTTATGATGGAATCAACTTTGCTTCTGTCAAAGTGGGCCAACCATGCTGACACGCTCTCCTCTTCTAAGGACACTCAGCCTCGCCTTCGTGGTGGGGATGACGGGTGTGGTCGTTGGCTGCGCCGCCGACGCAGGCGCGGACGGCGCGGAGCCATCGCTCAACCCGCAGCCGCTTCCTCCCGTCACCGATCCCGATCAGGACCGCGCCTCGGAGGCGACGGGCGCCGTTGGTGGTGGCACGGGCAGCAGCAGCAGCAGTGGTGGCAGCAGCAGTGGCAGCAGCAGCGGCGGCGACAACGGTGGTCCGGCGCCGCAAGCGCCGAGTAGCGATGGCGGAAAAGGATCGTCGTCTTCGGGCGGCACGACGGGACCAGACCAGGCGCGCGGGTGTAAGCTGCCTGGCTTGTGCTGAGCGGATCGCGATCTTCTCCACCTTCAGCTTCACCTAGGCGCCCGCGACAGTCCGCGATGCGCGTCGCGTCCGTGGTGGCGCTCGCCGGCACGCTCGGCATGCTCACGGCGTCCTGCTCATCGACGACGAGCCCCGACCCCAACGCGGTCGCGAGCCCGGTCGTCTACGCCCAGGGCATCTGCAACTTCTTTGCGCGTTGCCAGCCCGCGTTCGTGCGCGCGCACTTCGGTTCGGTGGACGCCTGCGGCTCGGCGTACGTCGCGCCTGCGACCGACCTTCTCCATAGCCGCGGCGCGAACATTACGAAGAGGCTCCTCGACGCCTGCTTGGTTCGCACCGAGAAGGCCTCGTGCGACGACGACATCGAGTCGCTCCCTGAATGTGATTTCAAAGGCACGCTCGGCGACGGCGCGGCCTGCACGAGCGGCGTACAGTGCGCGACGGGCTCCTGCTTCTTCTCGGACCCGGCCGCGAGCTGCGGCGTGTGCTCGCCTCGCGCGCTCGCGGGCGGCGATTGTACGAGCGCGGCGTGCGCCCCCGACCTCCAATGCGTGAACCATCAATGCGTTCCGTTGGGCGATCCCGGAGCGCCGTGCGGCGCCGACGCGACGTGCAAGACGAACCTCACGTGCAGCCCGGCGGGGAGCTGCGTCGTGCCCCGCAAGAAAGACGAGCCGTGTGACCCGAGCGGCGCCGGCGGAGCGATATGCGATGCCGCCCAAGGGCTCACGTGCGCGAACGGGACGTGCGCGGCCGTGCTCGTGAAGGCAGGGCAGCCTTGCGACCGCTATCCGTTTTGCGAGTCGTCGGTCTGCATCGCCAACGTCTGCCAGCAGCATCTCGGCGAAGGTGCAGTCTGCTCTGCCTCGAACGAATGCGCGTTCCCATTGAGTTGCAAGCCGAGCCCCAACGGTGGCCGAACCTGCCAGAAGACCAACCCCGCGAGCTGCCCGTGATCCGATCGACGTCGTGCGCCGCGTCGCTCGAGCGCCTCGGCCTCCCTCAACTTCCGTATCGCTCGAGCGCCTCGGCTTCCATCTCCCGAACGAACACCTCGACGTTCGAGCCATAGATCCCCCAGCTGTTCACGCCACCGATCTCGACCACGCGCAAGACGTCGGTCGCCGTCGACCCGGACGCCGGCGACGTCACACCAACGTCGACCGTGCACATGTTCACGCCGAGCTTGAGCATCCGCGTCGCCGCGAGCTCGGCGAACCTCCGCACAGCGTCGGGCACCGGTTCGTACTCGGTCATCGGCAGAGGCTGTTTGGCATAGGAGCTTCCGCAGAAGAACACGCCGTCACGAAGGAAGCAGCGGTACTCGCGATCGAAGCGCACCACCTCACTGACGACAGCGAGCTCTTCGCCGTGCTCGCGATAGGTCTCGACCCAGCCCGGTACGTTCTCGAGCGCGAGCTCGACGGCCGGGAACAGCTTGTAGTTCGTGTCGGATCGCACAAACACACGATCGGAGTCGAGCATCCGCTGGAGGGGAAGGGTGGGGAGCGCCGAAAACGGGACGAGGAAGCACGTCCGACCCAGCAAGTCATAGACGTGCGGGTAATACGACGAGCACTTCAGCTTCGCATAGTCGTCGAACACCGCCGCGCCCATCGGCATGGGTCGCCGAGCCAGGCGCGTCATCGTATGCATCGTTCCGTAGCCCAAGAAGAGCTCGGTCGTCGCGGTCGCCTCCGCGGCTGCGGTCGCGACGGGATCTGGCGCGAACGGGCCGCGACCCAACACCACATCCTCGCGCGTGACGATCAGCGGCATGGGCGTGCCGTCCTGTCGCGCCCGCTCTTCCAAGTGGTCGAGAACGAGCGCAGAGCCAGGGAAATCAAGATGAAGGTCCAAAATCCAGCGAGGTCTGGGGGACATCGAGCATCATAGTAGGACCCCTTGAGCTCGTTGCCGTGATGATGTGGTGGTTCCTTGTCCTGACGATCGGCGGATGGATCGCCGTCGTTCTCACGGCGCGCTTCGTCCGCTCGGGCGCGTTCGCGACGTTCGTCGCGGTGCTCGTGGGCATCTACTCGATGCTCGCGCTCTCGATGGCGCGTCGCTTCGAGGCGATGAGCTTCTTCCCGGTGTTCACCGCGCTCCATGCGACGGTGTACATCAACTTCCTCGCGCTCTCGCGCCCGCGCATGCGACCGCTGCCGTACCGGCTCCTCATCAGCTGGCCGGCGTCCCTCTTCACCGCAGGCACGTTGCTCTCGTTGCCGTGGGCGCTCTTCTCTGCCATGGGGATCGATCTTTGGGGGCCCTGGATTCCGTATGCGCTCGCCGCGCTCGGGATGGTGCAGTCGCTCACGACGAAGCGAGAGTCGATCCATCTCGTCGTGTCGGGAGCGAAGGGTGATCACGTTCACACGCTCGGTCGTCATCCGCGCGGCGATGCCCGCGAGGAGCGACCGCTTCGTATCGTCCAGATCTCGGATCCTCATCTCGGCCCGTTCATGTCCGTCGCGCGCCTCCGGCGTATCGCGGCGCGAGCCGTCCTCGCGAAGCCCGACCTCGTGTTTCTGACCGGCGACTTTCTCACGATGGAATCGCAGAGCGATCCGAAGCTCCTCGAGCACGCGCTCGAGCCGCTCAAGAAGCTACCGGGCAAGGTCTTCGCCTGTCATGGAAACCACGATCACGAGGCGCCCGACATCGTCGCCAACGCGATGACGGCGAATGGGATCAAGCTCCTCGTCGACGATTCGCTCGTAGTCGATACCGATGTTGGACCGGTGCAAATCGTCGGGATGGACTTCAAGTTCCGAGAGCGCAAAGAGCACCTCGAGAGCGTGTGCGCGGCCCACGACCGAGCCCCCGACGCGCTTCGCATCGTCCTCCTGCACGACCCGGGCGCGTTTCGCCATCTCCCGGCCGGCCATGGCGACCTCGTGCTCTCCGGCCATACGCATGGAGGCCAGGTGGGCCTCGTCAGCCTTGGTCTCGAGTGGACGTTCCTGAGCTTGTTTGGAACACGTATCCCCGATCATGGCTTCTGGGCGCGCGGAACGGACCGCATGTGGATCCATCGCGGCACCGGTCACTACGGGTTCCCGCTCCGCCTCGGCGTCCCCGCCGAAGAGAGCGTGCTCCACGTCCATTGGCGACGCGACTGACGCCGATTACGAAACGGACTGTGTGTTAGCGCGACGCGAGGGGATCGCGCTTCATCATGTTTCGCAGATAGCCGAGCGCGGACGTAAAGTGAATATGCGATAGGCCATGGCCGACGTGCTGCTCGCTGACGGCGCGCGGGATGCCCGCTGCGCTGAGTGAGCCCGCGAAGGCGCGGGAGTGCGTCGCGGTCGTTTCGTCGTCGGCGCAGACGCCGACGAAGACCGGCGAGCGACGTTGAACCGGCGCTGCGGGGGCTGGCATGGGCTGGCCACCTGCGAAGACGGCATAGCCGTCGACGTCGAGACGGCCTCGCATCGCGAGCGAGCTCGTGAAGTAGGCGCCGCTCGAGAAGCCCATGACGAAGACCTCGTCGAACGCGCGGCCGTTGTCGCGCTTCTCGAGGATGCGCTTCGCTTCCATCCACTGATCGATCAGCGTCTGCTCGACCGCTTCCTGCGACTCACGCGTTCCTGGCCACACGTAGCCGACGTCGGTCTGAGGCGATCGCGGGAAGAGGACTTCGATGTTCGTTCCCTTCGCAAGCTTCAAGAGCATGCGCTCGTGGTTCCACGACCACGTCGTGTTCTTCGCGATCGCGCCGTGAAGAAAGATCACGAGCGTGCGCTTCTTGTTCGGCTCGTGCTTGCTTCCGTCGAGGTAGCAGACGTCGTTCGGCAGCGCCTCGATCTCGGGCGCGCAGAAGGCCGCCGGTGTGGTCGCGCTGGGAGAGGCGACTTTGGCTTTGTGCTCGCTTGCCTCGGTGGGCGACACACCGAGCGCGAACGCGCTGGTGATGGCGGCGGCGAGAACACCATGAAGCACACGAGAACAGGCGCTCATACGCCCCATCTTCCAACATCGATGCCAGCGCGGAAGTCTCGTGAAATCAGGCGCTCACGCGCTGTCTCAGGGGGGTGACGTCGAGCGTAGTCCTCGTGAAGGAGGACCTCGGTCCTCATGGATACGCGCACCCCGCACCTCCCGAAGGTCGTGCTTAGCGCTGGCTAAGGGAAGATGCGCTTCCACAAGCACGTACCGATCATGGGGACGTGCGTCCGATTCCTCGACAAACATCAGGTCCCTACATCGCTGCACTTTGCTCACCGTGTCCGATGGAAACGACGCAGAACCTAACGCACGGATTTCTGTGCATATCGCATCGGATACTCTTCCTTGAGACGCCGACACATGAACAGTCCGGAGACCAGGAGCAGCAGCGCGAGCGGGACGTACAAGACGCTGCGACAGCTTGGTGAGCGCACGGAGCGCACGCATGCGGCGATTCGTGGAGCTCATGATCTGGTCGTGCTTCAACGGTTCGCGCGGGGAAGCGAGAAGAGCGCGGAGGGAAGCGGCGCCGCTGGCGATCCTCTCGACGTGATCCTTCGGACGGCGCACGCGATCGCGCGCAACTGGCACCCGAACGTGGCGCGCATTCGGCATATCGACGTGAGCGAGCAGGAGCTTTGCATCGCGACGGAGCTGATCGACGGCGTCACGCTCTTCGACTTGCTCGCGGTCGCGAAAGAGAGCAATGGCGCGAACGGCCCGAACGCAAAGACCCCGCTTCCGGCGCCGATGCTCCTCCGCATCGTGCTCGATGTCCTCGGTGGGCTTCAAAACATTCACGGTCTCCGTGACGAAGCGAACCAATCACTCAAGACGTTTCATGGCGCGGTCTGTCCGCGCAACATCGTCGTGGGCCGTGACGGCGTCGCTCGCTTGATCGCGACGTTTCGCTCGCATCCCGTCAAGGTGACGAAGGCGTCGGAGTCTCTCCATTATGCGGGACCCGAAGCGCTCGAGGAGCTCGGTCACGCCGATCGTTCGAGCGACCTTTACGCCTGCGGCGTGATCCTCTTCGAAGGTCTGCAAGGCAAAGACCTCTTTCATGGTCAGTCGCCCGCGGAGGTCCTTCACGAGCAGCGCGAGCACGACATCGCGTGGGAATCCTCGCAGGGGATGGACCTCACGGCGCGCCTCGGTCCGATCGTGCTGAAGGCCCTCGAGTTCGATCCGGCGCTTCGATTTCGAACCGCCGCCGAGCTCGCGACCGCCGTGCGACGGATCGCGGGGAGCGAGATCGCGACGGGCAGCGCGGTCGCTCATCACGTCGTCGAGCTCGCCGGTGAGCGTATTCGCGCGCGACGCGCCGAGCTCGAGCAGCTCGGCGGGTTGAGGACCACGTCGTCCAAACCGAAGATGCAAGCCATCGACGAGGAAGTGTTGCGTCAGGCGGCGCCTTCCACGAAGCGCGTCCTCGCAGACGAGCCTCCGCCGCCGACCGTCCGCGCGTCGGACGTGAAAGAGCAAAGCCCGAAGGAGGCGAAGAAGGCTGCGCCGAAGCTCGAGAGGCCCATCGCGCCAGCTCCGAAGGGCGCGAAGACGGATCCGATCAGCGAGAATCGACTCAAGCCTGCGCTAACCGCGAAGGATCTCAAGCTCGCGACGCCGGTGCAGCCGATCACGCCGCTCCCGTTGCCGGCCGCGCCCGCGGCGCCTCCGAAATCGGATCCGAGCTTGCCACGTGCGGCGCCTTCGGCGCCGACGTCCGCCTCGAAGTTGCCGGTGACCTCGCCGATGATTCAACGGGGGCCGAAGGTCGCGCCTGCCGCGGCGACGCCGGCGACTCCAGCGCCCGCGAAGCTCGAGCCGCTCCTGGTCACGTCGCCGATGGTCGTCGCGGCGAAGACGAAAGAAGACGCGCCGCTTCTCGTGAACGTCGCCCCCGCGGGGCTGCCGGAAACGCCTCCCGCGCCGCCGCCTGTTCCTGCTCCGGTCGCGGTCAAGGCAGACGCGCCCGACCTCAACGAGCGGCCGCAACCACCGCCTGGACCTGCGGCATCGCCATCGCCGCCGCCCGTACCTGCTCCGTCTCCACACGCGCAAGCTCGAACGACGGCGACGCCGACGACGCTCACGGTCGACGTGATCACCGAGACGACGTCGGATCCGCGCATCGTCATGGCGGGCGCGATTTCGTCTCCGCGCAACGACGACGCCGACGAGAGCGACCGCGACGTCGCATCGAAGATGCGCAAGCGACCGGTGCCCTTGCTGAAGCGCGGCGTGCCGATCCGCGTGGCGGTCGTCCTCATCGCCGCCACGTTCGTCCTCACGCTCCTCGTGATCCTCGTCATCGCAGGACGGCGATCGACGCCGGATGGCCGCAGCGCAGACAACACGGAGTCGAAGGCGAAGACGACGCCGCGGACGATCGCCCAGGGAAACGCGACCAAGGCGGACGTGCCTCCGAACACGACGACCACGACGGCAGCGGACCAAGACTCGGATGCGTCCGCGTCCTCGGCCGTGGTGGGTGGTTGGGGTGGTCCCGCCTCGGCACCGTCCGCAGGTGCACCCTTCGACCCCGCGACCGTCGTGCCTGATCCCAACGGCGCGGGCGCCGCCCCTTCGCCATCGTCGTCCACCGCGCCACGTGCCTTCAAGAAGCCCTACGAGCCTCTCGGGATTTGAATCGATGAACACACGCTCATCGCTGTACCGCTCGAAGACATCGACGCTTCTCGCCCCGTCGAAGGCGCGTGCTCGCACGTGGTCGGTCGCACGAAGGACGATCGGCGCGCTCGTCCTCGTGGGCGCGAGCTTCGGCGCGATGCCGGTCGCGCACGCCGCGGGCGTCGCGCCTGGAGCGGCGACGGCGGTGCAGCGCGAGCAAGCGCAGAGCCGCTTCTTGAAGGGCAAAGACAAGTTCACGAAGAAGGACTACGAGGGCGCGATCACCGAGTTCAACGCGTCGCTCGACATCATCGCGAGCCCCAACACGCGCCTCTACCTCGGTCGAAGCCTTCGTGAAGCAGGCCGCATCCTCGAGGCGTACGTCGAGCTTGGTCGCACCGAGGTCGAGGCGAAGGAGCTCGCGCGCGACGATCCGCGGTACGACAAAGCCGCGCAGTCGGCGCACGAAGAGCGGATGAAGATCGAGCCGAAGCTCGCGTTCCTCAACATCGACGTCGCGCATGCCGAGGCGGCGACCACGCTGAAGGTCGGCGCCGACGAGATCCGCCGCGGCGGATGGAGCGAGCCCATCCCCGTCATGCCGGGGAGCGCGCAAGTCACCGCACAAACGCCGGGTCGTGCGCCCGTGCAGCGATCGGTCAACGTCGTCGCTGGCGAACGTGCCTCGGTCTCGATCGACGTCGCCGAGGGCGCCGCGTCGAACGAGCCACCGCCGAAGGAGGCCGCTCCCGTGGTCGTCACGACGTCGTCGCGTGAAGGCCTTCGAAGCTTCGCGTACGTCGCCGGCGGCGCGGCGGTCGTCGGGCTCGGCCTCTTCACCGTGTTCGGGATCAAGGCAAACGGCACGTATTCGGATCTCGAGAGCGCGTGCAATGGCGGTCCATGCCCGCCGGGGCACGAGGCCGACATCTCGCGCGGCCGAACCGAGCAGACCGTCGCGAACGTGGGGCTCGCCGTGTTCGCGGTCGGCGCCGTCGCCGCCGTGACGCTCTGGGTGCTCAGCTCGCCGAAGTCGGCCGAGCCCAAGACGGGCGCCGCGCCCAAGACGACCGCACGCCTGCTGGCAGGGCCGTCGTTCGTCGGCTTGCAAGGAGGCTTCTGAGATGACGAGCTTCGTCCCGACGCTTCGCCAAGTCGCCGCGGTCGCCGCTGCGCTCGTCATGACGACGCTCGGCGCGGCGTGCTTTCAAGACTTCGACACGTTCGAAGGCACCGTCACCGACGCCGGCTCGAGCCCCGCAAACGACGGCTCACCGTCCGACACCGGCTCGAGCGTCACCGACGCGACACCCGCGAAGGACTCGTCGGCGCCGGTCGACGCCGGCGTCGACGCGTGTCCGATGGCGCCAGCGTCCTGCCTCTCGACGCGAACGACCTGCCGGACGACGTGCGACACGACCCGCAACACGTGCCGAACGAACTGCAACGGGAGCAACAACTGCGAGCGCAACTGCGATCGCACGCGCGACCGATGCAACAACGACTGCAACGACGCGTGCTCGACGTGTGGCGGCGCCTGCACCCAGGGTTGTCGCTGATCGGTCCCTGATCGGACGCTCACCGCGCGCGCAGGGTCGCGTTCTCTGCCTCGAGCTCGCGAATGCGGGCCTCGAGGACCGCGATCCGCGCTTGCACCTTCGCGGCGTCGATCTTCTGCGGGATGTGCTGCGGGCAATTCACGTCCCACGCCGCGACGTCGATGAAGACGGCTTGCTCGGCCTTCGCTTTGTATGGCGGGCTCGCGTGGTCGGCGAGGGCTTCGCGTTCAGCCGGCGTGAGCTTCGCGAGCGGGACGATCCGTGCCGTGCCCCAGACCTTCACACGTCGCCTCCGCTCGTAGTCGATGAGGAACACGCACACCCGATTGTTCTCGCTGAGGTTGCCCGTGCTGACGTATTGCCGGTTGCCCGCGAAATCGATGAAGCCCAGCGTGTGAGCGTCGACCACGCGGAGAAATCCTTTCGCGCCGCCGCGGTGTTGGACGTACGGCTGGCCATCGGCGCTGGCGGTGGCGAGAAACGCGGTGTCGATCTCCGCGAGGAACGCGGCGAGATCGTCGGTCACCTCGGTCTCGAACGCGCTACCACCGCCGTTTTGCTCGGCTCTCGCGTAGATCGCGCGTGAGCCGCGCTCGGTTTGCGCACGTTTGACGGCAGGCGAGAACGCCACATCGCTACCGGTCTTCATGTGTCCATCATGCGGTCGCATGTACGTCGTAACAATGACTGACGAAACGACACACTATTCCATAGAATGAAAGAATGGACAGGGTCGAACAATGGCGGATGTTCGCGGCGGTCGCGGGCTCCCGGAGCTTCGTGAAGGCGGCGAAGGCGCTAGGGCGATCCCCTCAGGCCGCCACCCGCGCCGTCCTCGCGATCGAGGAGCGAATCGGGACGAAGCTGCTCCACCGCACGACGCGCTCGGTGTCGCTCACGGACGACGGCCATCGCTACCTCGAACAAGCGCGTCGAGCGATCGCCGATCTCGATCTGCTCGAGACGCCGGTCGACGCGGACGGCGCGACGTCACTCATGCTTCGCGGCACGATCTCGATCACCGCGCCTGTCCTCTTTGGTCAGCTTCACGTCGTGCCGGTCGTCACCGACCTCTTGGCTACCCATCCCCAGCTCGACGCACGCCTCTTGCTGCTCGACCGCGTCGTTTCCCTCGCCGAAGAAGGCATCGACGGCGGCGTGCGCATCGGCGTTCTGCCCGACTCCTCGCTTCGCGCTCGTCTCGTTGGCCATGTCCGATCGGTCGTGTGCGCGAGCCCGAAGTACCTCGAGCGTGCAGGCAAGCCTCGCGATCCGTCTTCGCTCACCAAGCACGCATGCATCTCCTGGAGCGGCACCGTGCCCGTCGCCGATCGCTGGTCGTTTCGTCGCGCAGGCGGATCGAGACGCGACGCGGTCGTGACCGTGCGCCCTCGCCTCATCGTGAACACCGGGCAGGCTGCGATCGACGCGGCGCTCGCAGGGCTCGGCATCGTCCGCGCGCTCTCGTATCAGGTCGACTCGCTCGTCGAGAGAGGCGACCTTCAGCTGCTGCTCCGCGCGTACGAGCCCGAGCCGATCCCGATTCACGTCGTTCAGCTCGCTGGGATCCGCTCGAAGGCGAGGAGCGCCTTCATGGATCTCGTCGCTGACCGATTGCGCGAGAGGAGGCTCGGGAGCCGAGGAGCGTGAATGAACGATGGACGATCCGCCGGAAAAGGCGCATCGTGCGGGGTTGATGAGCTCCGAAACTCCGACCACACAAGCGGTTATTCCGATCGGTGGCCTCGCGCACGTCGGGATTCGCGTCCACGACCTCGAGCGCTCCGTTCGCTTCTACGCGCTCCTTGGATTCACGAAGACGATGGGGCCGATCGGACCGGAGCCCGTAGCGATCCTCGATCATCCCTCCGGCCTCGAGGTGAACCTCGTCTTGAACGCGCCGAGCGCCAAGACGCCCAACGTGCTGATGGATGTCCCGGAGAAGCACCCGGGCATCACGCACATCGCGCTGCTCTGTCCCGACATCCTCGCCGCGAAGGCGACGCTCGAGGCGCACGGGATCGCGCTGAGCGGAGGCCCGGTGCGATTTCACGAGAAGGCGCAGGGCATCTTCGTGCGCGATCCCGACGGCAACGTCATCGAGCTGCACCAGCGCGGTTGAACGGCGCGAGCGCGTATCTCAGTCTTGCCGCGCGTGCTGCACGTTGACGCTGAGCAGCGTCCCGTCGATCTTCTCGCACGCCTCGCTCATCTGGGCGACGTTCTCGCGCTGCTCTCGCTCGTCGGCGATCGCGTAGGTGAAGACCGTGATGGGACCCGCTTCGCCGTCGATCGAGCAGGCCGCCGCGACCGATTGACGCGTGCATGGCTCGTTCGAGAGAGCGCCTTTTCGACGGGCGCAGTCTTCGGTGACGTCTTGAATCGTCTCGCTCGCATCGGCCACCGTGATGACGTTCTCGCGGCAGAACGCGCCACCGTGGCAGCTCAGCGTCGCCGGTGTAGGCGCGCTCGCTCCCGCCTGACGCGCGCCGTCGACCTCGGGGACGATGGCGCTACGCAGGGCGAGCTTCGACGTCTTGGCGGTGGCCAATTGCGGTGAAGGTCGTGCGCTGGTGCATCCCATCGACGAGGCGGCCGCGGCCGAGAGAAGGGCGATGGAGAGAATGCTGCGGGAGACCATGCACCGCCCCAGTGCATTTTGTGAGCCTGCGACGAGCACGGTGTTCGACGCACGAAAGCTCACCCCGCTGGTGCAAGCGCGCGTGGCGTCTGACCCGAAGCTGCACTTCGAGTGATCGTTGGATCCACGCGCTGCTGCCCAGACCGCTCACTTCGTTGGGGTGGTCTCGGGCTTCGCCTTCGCGGAGGTGGTTGTCGCACCTGCGGCGCCTGCCTTCGTCACGGCGAACCCGCGTTTCTTCATCAGCGCGCTCGTGTCCACGTCGCGTCCACGGAAAGCCCGGTACCCGTCCGCGGGGTCGATGGTGTCTCCGACGGTGAACACGTGTCTCCTCAAGCGCTCCGCGACGGCCGGATCGTATGGACCCTTCGCCTCGGTAAAGGCGTTGAACGCGTCGGCCGTGAGCGAGTCCGACCAGAGATAGCTGTAGTAGCCCGCCGAGTAGCTGTCGCTCGAGAAGACATGGCTGAACTGCGGCGTGCGGTGGCGCATCACGATCTCGGACGGCATCCCGAGCTTCGTGAGCGTCTCCTTCTCGAAGGCGTCGGGATCGATATCGGCAGCGCCCGCGAGATGCAGCTTCATGTCGATGAGCGCGGCGCTCAGGTATTCGACCGTGCTGAAGCCCTCATTGAACTTCGACGCCTTCTCGATCTTCGCGACGAGCTCCTTCGGGATCGGCGCGCCAGTCTTGTAATGCAATGCAAACTTGCCGAGCACCTCGGGCGTGGAGACCCAATGCTCGAGGAGCTGCGAGGGAAACTCCACGTAGTCACGCGCGACCGACGTGCCGGAGAGGGAGGGGTAGCTCACGTTCGACGACAGCCCATGCAAGGCGTGGCCAAACTCGTGAAAGAGCGTGCGGGCGTCGCTCCAGCTGATGAGGATCGGATCGCTCCCGCTTCCTTTGACGAAGTTTGCGTTGTTGCTGACGATCGTCGAGACCTCGCGCTTGAAGCGCTCTTGGTTGCGGTAGGCATTCATCCAGGCGCCGGACTTCTTGCCCGGACGTGCATAGGGGTCGAAGTACCAAAGGCCGACGTGCTTGCCCGACGTCTTGTCCTTGACCTCCCAGACGCGGACATCGGGGTGATAGACCTCGACGTCGCTTACCGGCGTAAACGTGAAGTTGAAGAGCTCACCGGCGACCCAGAACATACCTTCGCGAAGCTTCTCGAGCTGGAGGTACGGCTTCACCTCGTTCTCGTCCAAGTCGTACTTCGCTTTGCGAACCTTCTCTGCGTAATAGCGATAGTCCCACGGGGCGATCTTGCGCTTCTGGCCGCTCTTGTTCGCGATCGCCTGCATGTCGGCGACCTCTTCCTTCACACGCTGAACGGCGGGCGTCCACACCTCTTCCATCAGCTGCATGGCCCGCTCGGGCGTCTTGGCCATCGTGTTCTCGAGCCGCCAATGCGCGTGCGTCGCGTAGCCGAGGAGCTTTGCGCGTTCGGCGCGGAGCTTCAAGATCTCGGTGATGGTCTTCTTCGTATCGTGCGCGTCGTTGTTGTCACCGCGCTTGATGTAATTCTTCCAAACCTTCTCACGGAGCTCTTCTTTCGACGAATACGTGAGGAAAGGCTCCATCGACGAGCGTGTATTCGTGACGGCCCATTTCCCTTTTTGCCCACGCGACTCTGCGGCCGCGGCCATACTCGCTTTGAAGGAGTCAGGGAGGCCTGCGAGGTCTGCCTCTTTGTCGATATAAACGACATAGCCCTCTTCATCCGCCAACACGTTTTGGCTGAATGACGTGTAGAGCGTGGCGAGCCGTTGGTTGATCTCCGAGAGGCGCTTCTTCGCAGGGCCGTCGAGCTTCGCGCCGGAGCGGACGAAATTCGTGTAGCGCTTCCAGGTAAGGCGCTGCTCTTCGGGGGTCAGTTTGGCCTTCTCGGGGGAGTTGTAGACGGCCTCGATACGCTTGAAGAGCTTCTCGTTCTGCGTGATCTCATCGGAGTAAGCCGCGAGCTTGGGAGCCATCTCACGCTCGATGGTCTGAAACTCCGCTCCGTTCATCGTGCCCGACCAGATGTCGAAGATCGTCTGAACGTCGTCGAGCGTCCGCCCGGCGTCCTCGAGCGCAGCGATCGTGTTCTTGAACGTCGCCGGCGAGGGGTCGTTCGCGATCGCGGCGATCTCTTTGCGGTTCTCATCCATCGCCGCTTCGAGCGCGGGCTTGAAGTACTCGACCTTCACCTTCGCGAACGGCGGTATGCCGCCGTACGGGCCCGTCCACTTCGCGAGGAGGGGATTGTCCTTGGTGGTGTCCTTCGCGGCGGGGGTGCTCGTGTTGGCAGTCGTCATCGCTTTTGCTCCGCTGGACGAAGGAGAGGGAGTGGATGCTGGCGGGGTCGATCCACACCCCGAAGCAGAGGTCGCGAGGACCGTGAGGAGGAGGAGAGTACCCGGCAAAAGAGCGAGATTTCGCATGGCTGGCGCCACCATCACCCGCGCCGCGTGCGCGCGTCAAGCGGGACGCGCCGGCGACTTCGTGGTCGCGAGACAAGCCCCTGGCGCGGCGTTATGCTCGCGATCACGAGCGAACACTCGGCTTCATCCGCACGAGGAGCGCGCACGATCATGGAGGGGTATCGTGAGCCTGACGCACCGAAAGGTGAACCCGCACTTTCGCGCTGCGAAAAGCACAATCTCTCGTTCGATCCCGCGGTGCAGCCGGGTTGCACGATCTGCCGTCGCGAATTCGCCAACCAAGCACCGAAGTCGAGCTCGCGAGGCATCCTCATCGCGGTGCTGCTCCTCTGGGTCGCGGGCATGGCCTTCGCGTACTGGCGAATGCGGACGTCCCACAGTGTTCCGGTCGGTGGCATCTGCTCGCAGCGCGAGGGCTGTGTCGAAGGCGCCGACTGCCTTGGGGGCATTGGAGGACGTACGGGCCATTGCTACCGCGCGTGCGTGAACGACGAAGCGTGCGCGCCTGAGAGCCGCGTCTGCAGCGAGGGCCATTGCATGGCGGCCGCGAACGCGAACGAGGAGTGTGGCTATGGAACAGTGTGCCGCGGAGGGCTCGAGTGCGTCAGGCTCGTCGGGCGCTCCGATCGCTGCCTCACGCGATGCATGAACGAGTCAGACTGCCCGGCCGGCACGGCCTGCACGCCCGTCATGTCGTCACTCGAGCCCCTGAGCCCGGTGTTGGCTACGACGCTTTATTGCGTCCGAAGCCCTTGAGCGCAAATCCCTGAGCCTCGCGCGTCTACTCGGGTAGCTCGGCGAGCGCTTTCGTGATCGACGCGGGCGCCGACCAGAGATCGGCCCACGGATCGCCCCGCTCATCGAGACGCTGGCGAATCGTTCGGAGCGTGAACGAGTTGGCGCGGAGCTCGGGATCGTCGAGATCGTCCCATTCGATGGGCGCAGAGACGGGAGCATGCGGCTTGCCACGCACCGAGTACGCCGCGACGACGGTCGCGCCGATCGGATTTCGCTGGGTGTCGAGGTAAAGGCGCCCCTCACGCGCCTTCTTCGAAAACTCCATCGTGAGGAGATCGGGATGGCGCTCGACGAGGACTTTCGCGCACTTTCGGCAGAAGGTCGCGACGTCCGTGTAGCTCGTGCCGTCGACGGGGATGACGACGTGGAGCCCCTTCGATCCGGTCGTCTTGATGAAGGTCGGCAGATCGAGATCCTCCATCAGCTTTCGAACGGCCCGCGCAGCGTCGCGCGCGAGCTCGAACTTGCCTTCGGGTGGATCGAGGTCGAAGACGATCTGGTCGGGGTGCTCGAGCGAGCGCGGATCGTCATTTCGCAGGCGGCTCGTCCCGACGTGCATCGCGATGCCGCCCTGGTTGGCGAAGTAGACGAGCGACGCCGCGTCGTTGCAGACGGGGTACGTGACGCGCGTCTTCGTGCCCATAACCACTTTGTCGATCCAGTCGGGAAAGTGCTTTTGGTAATGCTTTTGAAAGAAGCCGCCCTGATCGATCCCTTTGGTGAAGCGCTCGATCGTGAGCGCACGGCCACGCAGGTGAGGGAGCATGACGTCGGCGATGTCGCGGTAATACTCGAGCAGATCGCGCTTGGTGATGCCCGACTCGGCGAACATCACGCGGTCGACGTTCGAGCACGTGACCGTGACGTCGCCAAACTGCATGTCGAGTGAGGTCCCACGCGACGCCGTCTTTGCCTTCTTCGTCTTCGCTCCGTCCGCGCTGGCGCTCGATCGCGCGGTCTTCTTCTTCGCTTTGGCGCCTTTGCTGCTAGCGCTTCGGCTCGTGGGCGGAGGACGTTTGCTCTCGGAGGCCACGTGGCCATAGTACCCGCGCGCGTCGGCCGTGCGATCAGAAGTGAGGCTCGGCCGCGACGAATCGTGGTACGAGGGCGAAAATGAAGTCGTCGAATCGCGGGACGTGCGCGCTGACCATGGTCACGCTCACGATCACGATCACGGGCGCGCTTGGCGCGTGCGCGTCCCAGCCAGGCGCCGCCACCGACCGCGCGACGGTCGTCGTCCCTGCGCAGCCGCCGCCCCCTGCCGCGACGACCCCACCCAGCGCGCCGATGAGCTCGGCGGAGACGCCGGTCGCGAGCGGTCCGGCCTTCAAGTGCGAGAACGGCAAGCGGTTCGAGATCGGTCCTCGGACCTACTGCGCATACACCGAGCCGGAGACATGGGAAGCCTCCGAGCATCGCTGCGTCGACAACGGCGGCCACTTGATGGCGCTCGACTCATCGGCCACGAGCGAGGCCGTCCATCGCGCGCTGGGCTCACCGCTCGGCGCAGGTCGCGCGGCGTGGATTGGTCTCGAGCTGAAGACGAAGGGCAAGAAGGACTGGAAATGGGCGACGGGTGAACCGCTCACTCCCGCGACGTCGGGCTGGAAGACGAACGAGCCGAACAACTTCGACGGTAACGAGCAGTGCGGCGAGCTCTTGATCGCGAGCGGCCAGTGGAACGACACCCGCTGTGAGCTCAAACAACCTTATCTCTGCCAGTCGAAGGCGAACGCGGAGCTCGCGTGCAGGCGAGGGCGCTCCTTCAGCGCGAACGGCACGTCGTATTGTCTGAACAACGTGGATCGTTCGTACTCGGACGCGAAGAAGGCGTGCGCGGCCGACGGTGGTGCGATCGCGACCTTCAAGACGCTCGACGAAGGCAAAGCCGTCAACGAGGCGATCGCAGCGCGCTTCGCGGCGCCTCGGATGTGGATCGGCCTTAGCAACAGCGAGCCCGACGGCTGGAAGTGGGCGTCCGGCGTACCGTTCGAGTTCCAGGCGTGGCAGTCGGGTGAGCCGAACGACTTCAACGGCGAGAACTGTGTGGAGCTCTTCCTCGCGACCTGGAGCTGGAACGATCTCGATTGCGGCGTGAAGCTGCCGAGCGTCTGCGAGAGTCCGGCCAAGCGAAGCGGATCCGCCCGCTGACCCCGCGCCACGGACCCGCTTCGTCACCCGCGTAGGAACGATCAGCGGACGACGATGTCCTCGAGCCAAGGCGGCGGCGAGGGGCTCTTCGACGCGATCTCCACGCGCCACTCTTCGTCGGTGAGCCGTTTGAAGTCGTTCGTCGTGCGCTCGGCATAGGTGGACGCGAACCCACGGTACGTCGTCGTGTGCTTGCCGCCGTCGTGCGCGATCTTCACGACGAAGAGGCGTGGGTCGCCCGTCGCGGCGTGAAGGATACGGCCCACCGTATTGCCCATTTCGTCCGTCGGCTGGGTATGCACGTCCGCGATGATGGGGCGATTGACCAGGATCTCATCGCGGTCGTAATGAAGGTCTGCATACCAACCTTCAGGCTCGATGATCGTCGTGCAGACCGCATTACGACCTTTGACCGCGACCATCCGATTGAGAAAATCGAGGTCGTTCGCGTCGAGCGGCTCATTTCGACGCTCACGCTCTGCCATCACGCGCAAATGCGAGAGCGTGTCGGCGAAGCCGTCGAGGTAGCGCGTCATCCTGGTCTTGGCTTTGTTCGTGAGCGACAGTCGCTCGAGGCTGGCCTTCTCGTCTTTGGCCATCTTCTCCAGGATCGCGAAGAAGCGTGGATAGGGCTCGACATACGCCTCCGGGTATTCGCAGCCTGCCTCCGTCGTGAAGGACTGCTTCGCATAAAGCAGGTTGTCGTGACGAAGCTCGGCCCACGACGCGAGCTGCGTATTGAGCATTCGGCGGCCCCACGCCTCGCTCTTGAATGGCGCGGGGAGCTGCATGTCTCGCTCTGGATCGGGCGACAGCTCGCGGAGCGCCGAGAGCCACGCGTGATGGAGGCTGGTCGACCAGAGCGCCTCGCCCGCCGCGTCGCGCTCCTTCGCCATGTGGTCGAGCGCGTCTTTGTATTCTGCACCGAATCGAGCGACCTCCGGAGCGAGGAGCTGCGTCGCGCTCGGGTTCTTGAAGACGACCGACGCGACGTCGAGCGACGACGGCATCATCCGCTTCGTCTGGAGCCCGCCGTAGACGACGCGGCTCATCACGTGCGCGTCGAAGACGTAACGCTGCCCCATGAAGAGGATCGCGATGGCATGCTTGCCGGGGGCTTGGTGCGTGAGCTGCGACCCGATCCGTTGCTCCGCGAGCGGCGCGAACGTCGCGAGCAGGGCGGCCTCGTCGAGGTCAGTGAGATCGGCCGGTGACTTGCCGAGCGCCTTCGCCGCCTCGTCGATCGCGAGAAACGACATCGAGTCGTGCGGGCCGACGAACGAGCCCACCGCCTCGTCGATCGCTCGCCACGTTCGCTCGGCGCTCGGGCTGACGAGCGAACGAAGAAGGACGCTCGCGGCGAGCGCACGCCGATTGAGCCTCATCGCGCCCGACGCGTCGGGCTCGGCGATTCGTATTTCGGTGCGCCCGAGCCACGTCATCGCGCGGAAGTAGCGCTGCAGGGTCGCGCTGCGCGTGTAGTGGCCGCGCGGCTTCATCATCGAGAAGTCGACCTTCATCGTCGTCCCGAAGAGCGTGACGGCGCCAGGACCCGTCGCCGCCTCGGCCGCCTTCACGATCTCGCGCGTGGCCTCCGAGCTCGCTTCGTCCGGCTTGCCCTTGAGGAGCTGCGACGCCACCGCGAGCAGCACGTCCACGTCGCCGGCATCTGGACGCGCCGCCTTTGCCTTGGGCATCGCGCCCAGGGAGCGGCGCATATCGTCGACGATCGACTGCAGCGCAGGCGCGAGAGCGCCCTCCTCGAGATCGGCGAGCATCGCATCGTACGACGAATGCCACGCGTGAAGGATCGCGTCAGCGGTGATGTAGACGGGCTGATGCGCGCGAAAGATGGCCGTGTAGCCGAGATGGAAGCTCGTCGCTCCATACCCCTGCGCGCGGTCCGCGGACGACGTCGGCAGGAGGAGCGCGAAGCCATGCCGCTCGACGGTCTCCGCCTCCGTCGTCGCCAACGGCCGCGTGGCGTGCATCGGCACGGGATAGGGGCGAGAGCCGATCGATCCTGAAGCGCACGCCGAGAGCGCGAGCGCACACCACGAAAGAGCGGCCCAGGAACGCTTGGTCGTCATCGAGTCCCTTTCTCTGGTGAAAGCTGTGGCAGAGACAGCGCAAGGGACGAGCTCATTGGCTGGTTTCTTCACCGGCGCCGCGAATTTTCTCAAAGAAGTCACAGTCTGGGCGGGTCGATCGAGGTCTTCCCATGACGGCCGTGACGCCTCGCCGCCCACCCCAAGCCCCCACCGCCGAAAGAATCGCTCGGTCCGGCGCTCTTTTGGCGCTGTTGGTCGCTATGGGCTGCGCGGAGCGAAGGCTGAACGACGCTCCGGCCTCGGGCGCGTCGCGGCCAGCGGACCGGCCTGCGCCGCCTCCGTCTTCCTCCACCACGACGTCAGCGTCGTCGTCTTCGCCCGACGCGGCCGCGCCCGATCTCGCGACGGAGGCCACCTTCGCGCTCCCGATCCCGGCGCGCGCCCAAGCGCCCGAGTCACCGCCGTCGGGGTGGTGCGGAGAGACCGCGATCCAAGAAGGCATTCTCTTCTTGGGGCTGTGGGCTCCTCAGCGGCTCATCAACAAGGCAGGTAAGCCGCTGCACGCCGACCTCTACGCGACCGAGATCCCGACCGCGCTGACGGACCTCGGCGTGAGGTACGCGCTCTACGGGCAGGGACGCGGCTACGAGCCCTTCGCGCGCTGGACGACCACGTCGCTTCACGAAGGCGATCCGGTGCTCGCGGGCGTGAAGATCCTTCCCACCGAGCATCCCGACTGGGGGCTCGATCACTTCGTGCTCGTGATGGGTCATGGTGAGAAAGGGCTGCTCGTCAACACGACGTGGGGCTACCGCGAGTGGGTGTCGGACAAAGCGACGAAGGGCCTCTCGCTCAAGAACGCCTTCTATGGGATTCGATTGCTCGGCCTGAAGCTCACGGGCTCGAATGCGCAGCGCGCACGCGCGGTGCTCGTCGACGAGGGAGCGACGGTGAAGCTTCGTGTGTCGTGTGTCGACCCGAAGCCAGGCGTCACGTATCGGATCGAGCAGCGCACGAACCCGGGCGACCGCGATCCGTCGTGGTCGTCGGAGGTGCTTCGCGTCGAGGGACGGATCGAGAAAGAGGTCACCGTCGACGCCGATCGTCCCGCTCGGTTTCAATGCGTCGCCGTTTCACGGTAGCGTCGCGCCGCCGTTCGTCGCGCGCGCACGTGGGGACGCCGTCATGTCGGCGGAGAGGTCGATCGTCGCGGTTCCCGCCGGCGTGCCCTCGGCACGAAGGAACGGTACGCCGCTCTTCCACTCGAGCGTCTGATCGTCGGCGCAGCGCTCGGGTGGACCATCCGGTCGAAAAAGAAACGCGTGTCCCGTGCCGTTCGGCGGACCGTAGACATGCCCGATCCCCTTGGCGTCGAACAGGACGGCGACGCCCTCATCGCATGCGACGAGCTGGAGCTCGCCGATCGATCGCCGCTTGTCCTCGATCGCGCGGGCGAGGAACACGAGCGAGCGCCCGAGGCGATTTCGCTCCGTCCAATGCGTGTCGGTGATGACATTGGCGAGCGCGGGAAGCAGAAACGGGCTCTCGCCGAAGTCGAGCGATCGCGAGCCCGCGATCTCGTTCGGGTCGATGTACGGATCGTCGAGCGCATCGACCGAGCGCACCGAGTCGCCAGGGCCGCGCGGCGTGTGAACGAGCCCGCCGAGCACGTGCATCCCCGCGCTGGTGCCGCCGACCGCGCCTCCGCGCTTCGCGAGGCGCTTCACGGCGAACGCGAGGCGCGTGTCGTGCCAGACGTCGACGTACTTCGTCTGGTTGCCGCCCGCGAAGAAGACGATCTCGGCCTCGTCGATCCGTCTCTCGATCCAGAGGTCGTCGGCGAGCGTGCGAAGATCGGCGAGCAGCGCTGAGCCGGCCACAGCGTCGTCGTTGCCGTGAAGGGGATCGAAGACGATCTCGGTGGCGGAGTGCGCGCCGAGCTCGACGAAGTAGTCGGCGTAGGCCCCGCCCGTGTCATCCATGCGGAGAATGACGGCGTCGCCCGCGCCGCCTGCCTCGACGAGCGCCATCATCGCGTCGTCGTTGTCGCTGCCTCCTCCGGCGAGCAGCGTCGCGGAGCGCGTCGGCGGCGAGACGTCGGCGCCGAGCACCCCGCGCTGATGGATCGTCGCGTTCCTGGGCGGAGCGACGGGCGGGCTCGAGGCATCGGCGTCACGCGGCTCGGCGGAGGCGCCGGCGTCGATCGGAGCGCGCGCTTCCGCGGGCGTGCTCGCGTCGCCGCCCGAGGAGGAGAGCCCAGCGCCCTCTCCTCCTAAACATCCACCCATCAGCGACGCCATCGCTACCCCGAGGAGCGCCCTGTAGAGTCTCTGCGTGGTCGTCATCATCGTGCCTCTCTCGTGCACTCGGTCGCGACCGGGAGAGCGCGCGGTGCGCGTACGAAGCGTTGCATGCATACCCGGATCAGCTGATGAACGATCCTGACGCGCTCGGACCGAGAGCTCGCTCCAGGCGCGTCGTGGTCCTCGTTCTCGAGGCGTTGGGGGCTGGGATGAAGGACGGGGCCTTTGCGGGGAAGGTAGCGCCAACAAAGTGATGCGAGCGAAAGCTTCATCGTGCCACCGCGTGACGCCTTCATACAGCGCTCAGGAACAAAGTCAACCAAACGGTCGAGTATTGTTCTAACGGAGGAGGGTGGTCGGCGAGAGGGGCACGATCCCGGGCATCGCGCCGATGTCGTTGGTGCGGACGGCGATCCCGCCCGCGCCGTTTCGGAGGAGGACCTCGGTGTAGAAGTCGGACGCGCGGCGCGGGACGATCGTCTTCCAGCTCCCGAGCCCGCAGAACACCGCGCCGAAGAGGCCACCCGCGCACGCGTTGACGTCCGTGGCCGCCAGCTTCCCGGCCTGATCCTTCCAGTCGGCGCGCGTGAACCCGAGAGGGCTCAAGTAGTGCTCGACCTCGTCGGCGAGGGCGAGGAGCGTCTTGTAGTCCTTCACCTCGGCGTCATCCGGATGCGACGCGAGGAACGCCTTTGCGCCTTCGGCGGACGATGTCTTCTCGTCGAGCTTCGCCAGCGCAAAGTAGAGCGCTTTGCTCGAGTCCTGCACGCACGAGTTCGCGGGCGTGACGACAGCCGCGCCGGTGCCGAGCCCGGTGCGGTAGCGTGCGGTCATCGCCTCGAGCTCGTAGCCGAGCGCGTCGATCGGCGCGGGCAGCGAGATCGTGCCGCCGAGCGAGTATGTCCTGTTCAGCGCCGGAAGGTAGAGCGCGACGTCGGCGAGGGGACGGCTGTACATCCAGCCGCGGGCGAAGCTGCCAGCGTAGCTCGCGTAGTCGTGCGAGCCAGCGATGATGCCGTTCGGGTTGTGCGCGTAGATCTGCTTGTACTCGATGTCGAGGGCGCGCTCGCCGGTCAGCGGCTCCTGCACGATCGTGCCGATGCCAAACGCGAAATGCCCCGTACGAAGCGGTCCGTCTTCGTTCGGACCGATCGCTCCGAACGCATGCACGACGAGCAGCTTGGTCCCGGCGTCGAGCGCTGCCGAGCTCCACGTGGCGGCTGCCGCCTCGCCGGCGTGACCATTCGGGACGAGAAGCGTCATCGAGGAGGAGCCCTTCGCCTGCTTTCCGTGCGCGATGTCGGCGATCGGGTCCCACATCCCTGCCGTCGTGTAGAGGAGCGATGCGCTCGCGCCGTTTCGGATGTTGATGGTGGGGACATTGCGGAGCTGGCGCGGCACGAGCGCGCGCACGTGGAGCTTGCCGTCCGCACCGCGAACCGCGTGGGCATAGTATCCCGCCAGACGATTGTCGTCCGATTGGTCAAGACCTGCGAGGGGCGACAACACGGCGCCATTGCCGCCGACGGGGATGGCAGGTGCATCGAAGAGGAGCGTCTCGGCCGGACCATCGAAGTCGCGCGTCGCCTTCTTGTAGTGCTTGACCTCGAGCGGCGTGGACGCGGTCGAGGCTGACGGCGCGCCGGTCGGCGATAGAAGCTTGATGAGGGCGACGTAGTCTCCCGCGACGATCGTGGGCTCGCGTCCGATCGTGACCGACGGGAGCGCGCCACCTTCGTTGGTCACCTTCGCCCCCGGCGGCAGCGCGACCAAGACGTCGTCTTCGAGATGGGCGCCTGCGAGGGACTCGAGCGGGCTGACGTTCTGCCACCCGTCGAGACGCACGGGATGGACGTTTCCTTTCTGGATGCTCTTCCGCGTGAGGTCGTTGAACGCGATCGATCGCGTGACGCTGCGCGCGCGCTCGGCGACGTCGGCGCTCGCGAGATCGAAGCGCAGCCAGATCGTCTTGTGAACGAGCGAGGCGTCGGGGCTGTTGTGGATCTCGAGCTTCACAGCGCCGTCGGGCCGGCGCTCGTTTGCGCTCGGGAGGATCAGCCGTCCGGTCCACGGCGCGGTCTGGCGAAAGAGGGCGGGGTTGATGTCCGTCTGCGCGCTCTCGTCCTGTTCGGCGTCGTCTTCGTGGCTCGAGGAGGAGCAGCCAGCGCTGACGAGGAGAAGGGACGTCGAGAAGAAGAGAGCAGCAGACGCACGCGAGCGGAGGGAGGTGAGCATGCCCTGCGTCGAGCACCGGGTATGCCAATGTGGGTGCGCAGAAAAGCAAAGGCATTTCATTGGGTAGCGAGGCCGATTTCTGGATCGGGTGGGTCGGATCCCAACAGCGCACCTGACGGTTTCGAGCGGTCGCCACCCACGATTCTCGGCACTTCTCCGTGGCACACACCCTGCTACCTGGCCACACCATCATGCCTGCTCGAACCTCTCGCACCTCCCTCCTCGTTCTCGTTCACGTTCCTCTCCTCGCGCTGACGATCGGCGGCGTCGCGTGCAGCGCGCCGGAGTCCGACGAAGAAGCTGGCGCGAGCGAAGACGCGCTCGGCGCGTTCTCCTCGCTACCCGCGGACACAGCGACGAAGAAACACTGCGACGTGATCGTCGCCGGCGGATCCACCGCGGCGATCGCGGCGGCCGTCGCGTCGGCGGACGTCGGCGCGAAGACATGTCTCCTCGAGCCCACCGAGTGGGTCGGCGGACAGCTCACTGCGTCTGCCGTCAGCGCCATCGACTGGGCCTGGCACAAGGTCGGGACCCTCGACGTGGGCGCCGCGGACAAAGCGCAGGCGAACGTGACGCCGTCGTTCTTCGGGATGATGAACGGGATCGGCAACCCTGGCGGATGCTGGGTCAGCAAGAACTGCTTCGAGCCGAAGTCGCTGCTCACCGGATCGCTCGGCGCGCTCGCCGGGCGATACACGAGCTCCGGCAGGCTCGTGATCCTGAAGAACACGGTCGTGAAGCGCGCAGTGCTCGACGCGAGCGGCCGAAACGTCACGAAGCTCGTCGCGATCCAGCGTACGCCCAAGGCAGACGTCGCGTGGGGTGGCTACGACAAGCTCCCCTCGCAGGATCTCTCGGATTGGTACTCGACCGCTTCGTCGAGTCGCTACGACAAGCAAGTCATCGAGCTCGGCGGCGGCGATGGGAACCACCGGCCGATCGTGATCGACGCGACCGAGTGGGGCGAGGTGCTCGCGCTCTCGGGCGCGACGTATCTCCAAGGCGTCGAGACGCAGGAAGGCTCGACGGACGCCGACGATACATGCGGCCAGTCGATCGTCTTTCCGTTCGTCGAGAAGCTCAACGCCGGACCGACCACGGACATGACGACGCCCGCCGCCACGGCGCAATCGCGTTCCTTCTACAGCCTCTCGGTCGCCGCCGGCGAAACGGAGCCTTCGAAGTGGGACAAGGTCTTTCGCTACCGGCGCATTCGCGGATCGGCCAGCACCGCGCAGCCAGGTGACCTCACGCTGCAGAACTGGAATCCCGGAAACGACTATCCCTTCGGCTACCTCTTTCTCTCGCGTGCGCAGACGAGCGCGCAGCGAAGCGACTGGCGCGGCGGCATCGATCTGGGCGTCATGGCGGGCGCCGAGCAGCACGCGTACGGCTGGCACTCCTTCTTCAAGGAGCACGCGCCCGCGGACAAACGCGCGGCGATCACGCTCGATACGACGATCCTCGGGACGGGGCATGGCCTCTCGAAGCTGCCGTACATTCGCGACACACGACGCTCGGTCGGGATCGGCGACTTCATCCTCACCTCGAAGGACCTTCGAGGCAGCGCGAGCCAGGTCACGGGCAAGCGCTTCGCCGACCGCGTGGCGATCGGATCGTACGCGATGGACATCCACGGTCTCTCGGGCTGCCGTTACCCGAGCTACATCGCGAGCGCCGGGCACGAGACGTTGCCGTTCTACATTCCGTTCCGCGCGCTCACCAACCGCGACGTCGACAACCTGCTCGTCGCGGGCAAGACGATGGCGCAGAGCTTCCTCGCCAACGCGGCGACACGTCTCCAGCCGATCGAGTGGTCCTCGGGCACGGCCGCCGGCGCCGCGGCGGCGCACATGGCGAAATGGCAGCTTTCGAGCACCGCGGCGCTCAACGCGATCGGAGACATTCAAGCGGTCGTCAAGGCCCGCACCCCCATCGACTGGACGATCAACGGGACGGTCTATCCCCGACCGGGCGAGAGCCTCTCGCTCTGATCCATGCGTCCTTCTGGGATTGAAACTAGACCAATTGGTCGACTAATATCGAAAGGCTCAATCATGCGTACTCTTTTCGTCACGATGGCGCTCCTCGCGACCGCCGCCTGCGCACCTTCCACCGAACAGCCTGGAGAGGCCACAGCGGCGAGCTCCCAGGAGCTCTGCTCGCCCAGCGCCGACCGTACCGCGAGCTCGCTCTCGGCGATCCCGTTTCAGCACCTCAACCGCGGCGTCTTGCCGGCGGAGATCACAGCGCGGGGCTGGACGTTCCCCTGGAAGGACGGCGCGATGAACCACACCTTCGGCGCGGGGCGCTCCTACAACGAAGGTCACGAGGGGACCGACCTTGGAGGCGCGCGCGGCGACGCGATCGTCGCGGCGTCTTCCGGACGCGTCGTCTACACGCTCTTCGGGTGCTCGGACAACTCGGTTTCACGCGACATCACGTGCGGAAATGGTTGGGGCAACCACGTCGTGGTGTCCCACGGCGCTGGCGTCTTCACGCGGTACGCGCATCTGTCGAAGATCGTCGTGAAGGTCGGCGACTCTCTCTCGATCGGGCAAAAGCTCGGCGAGCTTGGACACAGCGGCCTCAGCGACGGGCCGCACCTTCATTTCGAGCTTGGGACGCGCGCCGCGGCGTTCAGCGCGTGCTCGCCTCCACAAAACTTCGACCTCGTGCACGACGCCTCGAAGCTCTCGATGATGACGCATGCCGAGGCGGCTCGATCTGCGCCCGTCACGCTCGCGCCGATCGAGTGCCCTCCCGGCTACTCGCGCCACGACGTGGGTGACGCCGGCGGAAAGGTCTGCGGAGATGGAGCGACGCTCGATCAGACGCAGAACATCCTCGGTCCCTTCACGCGCGCGATGACGGAGAAATGCGTGGCATGGGGAGGGGGTGCGCCGTGCCAGCTCGACCGCTGGTCGAAGGCGGTCGCGCTGTCGGCGCGCGGCACGGGCGCATGTCCTGCCGGCGCGAGCTTCGATCCGGAGACGAAGTATTGCGCCGAGGGCGACGATGCGTTCGGGCCGTTCCCCGCGGCGCTCGTAGCCAAGTGCATCGCCGCGGGCGGCGGCGACGCGGCCTGCCACTCGGCTCGCTGGAACCGATCGTTCCTCGCCGGGCTCCTCTGAGCCGTTAGGGGCAGTCTTCGTTCGGGTTCACCGTGCACTTGATCGTGTCGGACGGATCGCCAAGCTCACCGAGCTTTGCGGCCTTGGCCTCGAACGCGAAACCCACGGAGATCGCGGCGCACGGCGTGTCGCGCCCGTCTTCTCCTGGAGAGAGCGGCATGTCGAGCACGCCGCAGATCCTCGTCTTGAGGAGGCCGAAGAGCGGATCGGTGTTGCAGATCCCGTTGATCTGGACCTGCTTCAGCGCGGCCTTCGCCGAGAATCGGCCCGCGATGAGGCCGTTTTCGAGCGTGAATCCATTCGAGGAGGGCTGCGTCTTCGCGATCCGCGCGGTGACGTGGGCATCGACGAGGCCAAGCTCGATGAGCTGCCACGGCGGGCTCGCGCTTGGCACGCGAAGCTTCAGCGCGAGGGTCGGGATCTCGGCGACGAGGACGGAGTCGGTGACCCACGCCTTCTTCGACGCGAAGAGCGCGAAGTTCTTCTCCGGGTAGCTCTCTCGATCGATCGTCCAGGTGTCCTCGCCGTTGAACGCAGGCGCGGTCGCGCCGCCCTCGAGCCCGATCCCATTGAAGATCGCCACCGCGACCTCGGGGTCGTTGGCCTGCCCGTTGTAACCGGTGACGCGAACGAGCAGGGCGTACTTGCCCTTGTTCACGCCTTCGGCGAGGCCTTGGTCGTCGAGCGCGATCTTCTGCTGCGCGAGCTCGCGAAAGAACGACGCTCCTGCGTTGTCGATCCCGCTGTCGGTGGGATCGCAGAGTGGCTCTCGCGTCGCGCTGCGACACGATGGAGCGTCCGGACAGGTGCAGAGCCCGTCGAGGTTTGCGCCGACCGTGGGCGGTCCGCCGTCGACCGTGCTGAGGATCTTGAGGTCGCTGATCGCCGACGTTCGCGCGCCGACGTCGGTCGTGTCGTTCGCGCCCGCGCCGGTGGTGCTCGGCGATGGCCACGTCTGATGCGCGCATGGCTCGCCGCTCGATCCGCCGTCGTCTTGGGGCGTGGTCACGTCGTCGCCCGCGTCGGTCCGCGTCGAGGCGCCTTCGAAGCCGTCGAAGCTCGTGAGCAGAGAACAGGCGGCGGCGACGACCGAGGCGCCAAAGACAAGAGCCGTCCGGGCGGTGGCGAGCAGGGCCTTGGACCGGGGACGCCGCATTCGTCGCTCCGAGCATACCGCGATCTTTGGATCGCGGACCGATGGCTCAGCGCGGGATCGCTCGGCGACGTTCGTCTTGGGTGACCTCGACCGCGCCAAGTGACGACAACCGCGGCGCTTCTCGCCGACTCGGCGCCGAGCGCGCGCAACCGTACGGGCGCCGGCACGAAACTCGTAAGGACGTCCTTCATGTTTCCGCCCACGTACGTGCCGCCTCCTCCGGTCTCGGAGGTTCACCTTATCGATCGATGCCTCGTGGCGACTGACGTGCTCGACCGGTTCTTCGACGCGCTCTCGTACTTCGAGGGGGAGACCCCGGATGTCGTGGTCCTGCGATCGCTCCTCTCTACGTCGGCGCGGGTGACCGAGGTCCATCCGAGCCAGACGCTCACCATGAGCGCGGTCGCGTGGCTCGCCTCGATGGTCGCGCGGAGCCGAGGCAGCACGCATAGTGTCTTCATGCGGGTCCGTCAGGGATCGGTGAAGACGTCGGGTCCGGACCAGATCGTCCTTCATCACGTCGTGGACGAGAAGCGAACGCGCCGCGATCTCACCGAGACGGTAAGCCCTCTCCTTTGCACGATGGCGATCCGGTTCGAGCCCAAGGGCGCGCGGATCGCAGAGGTCACGCTCGACCACACCGGAAGGCGTCCGCGGGGCGATCGCACACGAAGCAAACCCACGCCGATCCGATAAGCTGAGAGCCATGTCGTCCAACGACCGTAGCGAGCGGAGCTCGGCAAGCCTCGGAACCGCGCTCGATCTCTCCGAAGGCGCGGACATCGGTGGAGTGATCTTCGTGCTGCGCGTGTCGGATGGCCCGGACGTCGGCGCGGCCGTCGTGCTCGACGGCGTGAGCGAAGGACGTGTCCTCATCGGCCAGAGCTCGGTGTGCGAGATGAAGCTCTCCGATCGCAAGGTCTCACGCCGGCACGTCGCCCTTCGCCGTGAGGCGCGCGCCTGGCGACTTCAGGATCTCGGCTCGAAGAACGGCACGCGGGTGAACGGCGTCCGCATTCACGAGGCGTTCCTCACCGGCGGCGAGACGATCGCGATCGGTGACACGACCTTGCGGCTCATGCGCGCGGGGGCGAACGCGGTGGTCGAGCCCACCCGAGACGCGAGCGCGTCGACGGTGGAGCGCGGCGCGAGCCTCGACGCCCCCGTCGCGTTCGGTCGTTTCTTGAGCGTGAGCGAGATCATCAAACGACAGCTTCCGCGTTGGGCGAGCCTCGCCAACGCCAACCTGCCGCTCCTCGTCGAAGGAGAGACGGGGACGGGCAAAGAGCTCATCGCCGAGGCGATCCACGACTCGAGCAGTCGCGCGGGACGGCCCTTCGTCATTCTCGATTGCGCAGGCATCGCGGGCGGGGCGCTCGCGACCGCGCTCTTCGGGAGTCGGGACGAGCGCGGCGCGAGGCCCGGCATTCTCGAACAGGCCCAAGGAGGCACGCTGCTCATCGACGAGCCGAGTGATCTCGATCCCAGCGCGCAGGCCGTGCTCGCGAGCGTGCTCGAACGCGGCGAGCTCACCTTCCTCGATCCGAGGGGGTCTTCACCACCACACCCCGATGCCCGGCGGCCGCAACGACTCGACGTACGCGTCATCACCACCTCGCGACGCGATCTCGACCGCGAGGTCCAATCCGGACGTTTTCGCGAAGACCTCCTCTATCGCCTCGCTGGCGCGACGATCGAGCTCCCAGCGCTGCGTCATCGATCGGGTGACGTCTCGCTCCTCGCGAAGACGTTTTGGTCGCAGCTCGGCGGCGCGGGGGCGTCGCCGCCCGAGGACTTGCTGCTCCACTACGAGAACTACGAGTGGCCGGGTAACGTGCGCGAGCTCCTTCATGCCGTCGCGTCGCGGCTCGCGGTGGGCGACGCACGCGGCGCGCTGGCGGCGACCCCGCTTCGATCGCCCGAGGCGCGTGACACGGGACGTCCTCCGCCTCCGCCGATGCCCGAGGACGTCATCAGCCGGGTTCTCGCCGCCGGTCTACCGTTCCAGAGCGCTCGCTACGAAGTCCTCCACGAGCTCGAAGAGCGCTTCGTCGAGAAGGTCCTCACCGAGCACAACGGAAACATCAGCAAGGCGGCCGCCGCGTCGGGGCTCGCGCGGCGCTATTTCCAGATCCTCAACGCCCGCCGTAGCTCGCGCGCGCCTTGATCGGCGCCTTCTCGTCCGCGCTGCCCACGACCGCGAGCACGATGGCGACGCCGAGGGCGATCACCCCGGCCCCGACGAGGACGTCGCCCGCGATGAGCTTCGTGCGTGCCGAGACGACGTCGGAGTGCGCGCAGGAGGAGGTGATTGCGCAGCTCGACTCGAGGTCGTCGTGAGCGCTCGACCCGATCACCCACAGCGCGGAGCCGCCACCGATCGCGAGGACGCCCGCTCCGCCGAGGATCCACGAGATGAGCGGCGGACGCGACGCGGTCGGCCGAGGCTCGACGCTTCGTGAGGCCTGGTCGCTACCGTCGGGAGGGGTGAACGTGACGGCGACGACGCGGTCGCGGCTCGACTGCTCGATGACGACCTTTTGGTCGATCGGCTTCATGCCGGAAGCCTCGAAGTGAAGCGCGTGCTCGCCCGGGTTGAGCGGGATCGGGAGACCGTCGAGGCGCGTCGCGACGGAGACGCCGTCGATCGAGACGCGAACGTCGGAGCGATCTCCGTGCTCGTCGCGCGCGCGCACGACGATCGTCGGAAGCGCTCGTTCGACCTCTGCGAGCCATTGGGTGCAGTCCGTGCGGATGGCTGCCGGGCACGACGCGGATGAGCACGCGATGAGCTCCGTGCGTGCCTCGATCAGCTTGCCTTGTGCTCGTAGCGGCTGGGACTGCTCGGCCGACTTCAAGCAGGCGTCGACGCTCGCGCCCGAGGGCTTCGCGGCGGGTGGTGCCGCGCCGGCGCCGGATGGCGCAGCGAAGACGAGCCCGAGGAACATGGCCGATGCGATGTGACGCGTCGCCTTCATCTCACGCCGCGCCGCGCTCATTCGAAGCACTCGCGCCTGTACTGGCGAAAGCCGGCAGAGTCGACGGTGTAGGGGACCTCGCAGCCCGGGCGCGAGGTGGTGCCCGATGGCCGCGCGGGCGCGCGTGAGCGACCTTGGAGGCTACGGCCCGAGGGCGGCTTGGCGCTCCCCACCGCCATGCTGGTGGCGGGCGCGAGCGCGGCGGAGGAAGAAGGAGCCGCCAGAAGCGCCGACGCGGACGCCATCGTGAGGGCGGGCGACACGGACGGCGGCGGCGCGAGGGGCGACGAGGCGGACGGTTCGGCGGCGGCCCGACCGCGGAGCTGCATCAGCATGAACGCGATGATCGTCACCGAGGTCATCAGCAGCGCGACCGCGAGCAGGATCGAACCAAGCGGTCGACTTTTGGCCGTGGCCGCCGGCGCGCCTGCGCTCACCGGCGGGACGGTGCCTGTCGCGGGGCTGCTCGGCGACGCGCCGACCGCTTGCTGCGGCGCCGAGCTCGTGAGCGCCGGCGGCGGTGACGAAGGGCTCTTCGGGAGCACCGGGATCTCACGTGCGCTCCGCTCGAGGTCACGGGCGATCGCGGCGCGCTCGTCGAGCTCCTTGGCGGCGAGGCGCTTGACGAAGGCGCTCACGTCGGAGCGCGGCGCGACGAGCCCCGTCTCTTCGAGCGCGCGCGCCATCTCCTCGGCGGTGGCGTAGCGCTTCGAGGCCACCGCCGCGAGCGCGCGCATCACGATCGCGTCGAGGGCGGCGGGGACCTCCAAGCGACGAGCGCTCGGGGGAGACTTCACGCCTTTCAGGACGCGCGAGAGGAGCTCGCTCTGGGACTTTGCGTCGGCGAACGGGTGCTCGCCTGCAAGCATCTCCCAGAGGACGACGCCCACCGAGTAGACGTCGCTCGCCGTCGTCGCGTCGCCGCCGAGCTGCTCGGGCGACATGTACTGGAGCTTGCCTTTGACCTCGCCGTCACGCGTGAGCTGCGCGCGGCTCTCGGACTTCGCGATCCCGAAATCGAGCACGCGCGCGACGCCATCGGCGCCGACGAGCACGTTCTGCGGTGAGACGTCTCGATGGACGACGGAGAGCGGCGCACCGCTCTCGTCCGTCGCCGTGTGCGCGGCATGCAAGCCATGGAGGACGTCGATCGTGACGGCGACGGCGACTCCGATCGGGACCTCGGCGCGCCGCGCTCCTTGGCGGTCGGGGTGGTCGGGGAAGGTGTCGGCCTGATCGTCGACGTGCGTGTCATCGAAGGCGTCGTCGGCGGCGCGCGTCAGCAGGGTGCCGAGCGCTTCGCCGTGCACGTAGTCGAGGACGATCCCGATCTCTTCGTCGGCGGCGATGACGTCGAGGACGGGGACGACGTTCGGGTGCCGGATGCGCGTCGCCACGCGCGCCTCGTTCCGAAGGTGCGCGAGCATCTGCTCGGTGTTGCCGTACGTCGGATGAACGCGCTTGATCGCGACGGGCTTGGCGAAGCCGAGATCGCCTACGACCACGCCGAAGTGCACGCTCGCCATGCCGCCCTGACCCAAGCGCGGGCCGAGAGCGTATTTCGAGTTGCACCACGGCGTGAGGCGCATGGGGTCATTCTACCGCGAAAGCCCCGCGTCCTTCGCAATGTCTTCTCCCGTCCGTCATCGTCTCACGGCCTCCGGACGAACTCGTACGGGCCTTTCGTCGCGCCCCACACTTGCTTGTTCTTCGAATCCCATCCCTGATCCCAGGAGCGAAGGGTGTCCTGTCGAAGCTCGACGTTGCTCGTCGCGTACGACGCACCTTCGAGCGAGCTCGGGCATTTCTCGCCATCGGGGTCCTTCGTGAACGCAGCGCCATCCCACCGCGCGTCGGGGGTGTGGCCAACGAAGTGGTCGCCCACCCAGTGCATCTCGACGTGGCATCCAGGTCGCGCGACGACATCGGCGCTACGAAACGCGGCGCGCTTGTCTTTCGCTTGATCGCAGAGGCCGACGACTTTCTGCGGATTGGCGAGCTCGAAGACGAGCGACCGGGCCGAGGAGGCCGTCTGCGGCTCGATCAAGTACATGCGCTGGCGGTACGGAGGGCTCCCCATGATCGCCTGCTCGACGTAGAGCGCTCGCACGGGCTGGCCTGGTGCGCCCGAAGGCGCGAGATCGGGCGCGGGCACCTCGCACACCGCGAGCGTGATCTCGCGGTAGGTCGTGTCGCGCTTCGCCTGGTCGACCGAGTCGAACCTTCCGGCCAGCCATTGATGAAGCTTCGTGGCGAGGGCGTCGACCTGCTCGGGCGGGTCGGCCGTCGCGGCGTCGCCGTCGCCTGCGTCGCCTGCGGTCGCGGAGGGCTCCGTCGCGCTCGTGCCGCTCGCGTTGGGGGACGGCACGGCGTCGTTCGACGAGCACGCCGCGAGGCCGGCGAGGGCGACGCTCAGCAAGAGAGGAGAAAGGACGACGTGCGTGTTCGATCGGTTCATTTGCCACCTCCATCGACCTTGACGACATTGCCGCCGCAAAACGACGTGCTCCCGCAGGTGCCATTTCCGAAGGGCTCGCAGCTGTGCGGGTAGCTCGACGCGCAGTCGTCGTCGTACTTGCACGAGGCGCCGTCGGCCTTCTTCGCGGTGCAGACCCCGGTGTCCCAGTCGCAATACGATCCGGCCGCGCAGTCGACGAGCGGGCCGGTCGAGTCGAGGCACGACCCGCCGATCGGCTTGATGATCGGCGGCCCGGAGCAGGTGCCCGGCTTCGTCGGCGTGAGGTTCGAGCAGTCGAGACTCGGCGCGCAGAACTGCCGCGTCGGCGTGACCGAGCATGGCTGGCCCGTCGTCTGCCACGCCTTGCACACCTGATCGCTGCCGCAGTAACCGAGCTTCGGATCGCACTCGCCCGAGTACGTGCCGTCGCCGATGTCCATGCAGCTCGAGCCGGGCGCGGCGATCTTCGAGAACACCTCGTTGCCGCGCGCGCCGAAGCAGGCGGGGTCGTAGAGCGACTTCATGAACGCGACGCCGCAAGAGGACGCGGTGACGTCCGAGACGCATTTCGCCGCGCGCGCAGCGTCGAACGTCATCCGCTTCAGGGTGACCGACGCCGCCCACTTCTGATGAAGCTTCCCGAGCTGCGTCGCGAGGACAGGGGCGCAGTCCGCCGCCGCCGGCACCGCGGTGAGATCGAACGGCTTCTGCGTGAAGGCTTGGAAGTAGGTGTCGTAATTGGTCTGCGAGCAGCAAGCGGCCAGCTTCGCGCACACGGCCTGGGCGAGGCTCTTGTCGTAGTCGGCGATGCTGGCTTGCGCTGACGCGGCGTCGACGGGCGGCCCCGCATCTTTCGGACGCGCGCCTGCATCGGCGCCATCTCCAAAGCTGGGGTTCTCCGGCTCGGCGCCAGGCGGGTCGCTGGGCGACGCCGGATCGTTCGAGCTGGCCGGCGTCTGGGCGACCGGCGTCACGTCATCTTCGTCACTGCAAGCCGCGAAGAGCAGGGCAAGCACCCCTGTCGCGATCGACACACTGAGCGTTCTCATCGAGCCTCCGAAGCGGCCTCTGATCTAAAATGGACCAGATGGTCGAGTTCGAGCTACTCGCGAACATGGGGCGGCGCAAGCCGAAATGGCCGAGAACCAAGCGAGCGGCGTCCAACCTCGCGAAAGAACAGTAGACCGCCTGGTCTGGTTTGGTGCGAGCGAACGAACGCCGTCGTCGAATCGACTGCGCGCAGAGCTAACGAGGCTTGCGGCTCGACGTGAGGAGGAGCTTTCGAAGCTGCTCGCGCACCGCGACGGTGCGTCCGGAGATGAAGGCGGGATGGCTCGGCCTCATCCCGGCGAAACGATCCATCACGCTCCCCATCGCGAAGGGCATGAGCTGCAGCCCCACGAACGTGATCACGATGTGCGTCGGATCGAGGTCGCGGTCGAACACGCCTTCACGTTGCCCGCGGACGACGAGCTCGCGGGCGATGCCCAGCACCATGTCGATCTTCTTGTTCAACGGACCGTGGGTGGACTCCGTCTCGTAGAGCACTTCGCGGATCAAGAGTCGCGCGACGTCGGGCTGTTTTCCAAGCACTTCGGCGAGCGATTCGATGACGAGATCGAGCTGCTTCTCGAGGTCCTCCGAAGAAGCGAACACCCGCGCGAGCACGCCTTCGATCGCTTCGAGCAGCTCCTCGATCACGCGCGCGTAGAGGCTCTCTTTCGACGGGAAGTAGTGAAACAGCGTCGCCTTGCGAAGCCCCGCGCGCTCCGCCAGCTCGCCCATCGTGAGCCCTTCGTAGCCTTTCTCCGCAAAGAGCCGTCGCCCCTCACGAAGGACGTCTTCGCGCTTCACGTTGCCCCGCTTCTGAAAGCGCGGAGGCTTCGGGCTCGTGGCCTTCGCGTCCGACTCGGACGCTCTCGGGACCGAAGCGCGTGCGGTCGTGTGGGCGGCGGATCGCTTGCGAGCACCTGCTGCGGCCATCGAAGACCAGGCTATCGTGGAGGCCGACCAAAAGGACGAGGGAGGTGGGCCTGCCGCCGTCGTTTCTGCACGAAGTCGACCCAAAGGTCGTAAGATCTGCCACTCGAAGACCGAGGATCACGTCGAGGAGCGAGCGGGTCACTCCGTGACGTTCATCCACTCCGCGAGCGACCGCGCCTCGCCGAAGGTCCGGCGCATGTCGGCGGCGATCGCCTCGCCGTTTCCCCAAACGATCGCGTCCTCACCGGCTGCGCCCGCGTGCGTCGCGACCGCGGCGGTGACCTTCGTGCAGTGAAGCCCGCCGTCGCGCTCGGTGTAGAAGCCGTACGTGCGACACGCGACGGGACGCGCGGCGTAGACCAAGCACGAGCCGCGCTCCCGATCGAGGAGAGGGCAGGTGAGCTTCACCGCGGCGGCGGTCGACGCATGTACCTCGACGCCGGCCGGCGAACCATTCGCCCTTCGCTCGATCGCGTGCGCCTCGACGGTTCGCTCTTCGATCGTTCGCAAGACGGAGCCCGGCAGCCGCACCATCGCGTCGCGAATGCGCGCCCACTCCTCGGCGCTGATCTCGGGGAGCCGCGGAAGCGATCGACAACAGAGGTCGCAGCCCTTCGTGCAGGGCCACCACGGATGCTCCTTTGCGGTGTCACGGCAGCGCTGCTCGACACGCGCGTCGACGATGGGGAGGGTGAGTCGCGAGGTCATGACGGACGACCTTTTTTGCAGAAATACCCCGAGAAATGAAGGATCTGAAATCGCCTGGCGCACATTTGCATACCGCGGCGCTCGAATTATACAGGCCGCGTCCGGTGAGTCTTCTTCTCACCACCCATCGTGGACGGCCGAGAGAGAAGGTCCCGGGCAGAAGGTCATCGGGATACGTCCATGTTGTCTCGCGTTCTCGTCGCCGGCACACGTTCGAGCGTTCGTGTTCTCTCGGGTTTTGCGCTGCTCGCCCTCGCAAGCGTCGTCACGACGACGGGTTGTGGTGTCGACGCCGTCGGCGCGCCCGAGCCGCCGCCTCCGCCAGCTGAGCCGTCGCCGGTCTTCCAGCCCCAAGCCCCCGAGGCGCCTCCCGCCGCCAAGCCGTTCTGCGCCGAGGCGACCGGCGAGTACATCGCGACGCGCGAGCCGTCGAACGTGCTCTTCCTGTTCGATCGATCCGGCAGCATGCACATCCAGCTGCCGAGCAAGTCGACGCGGTGGCAGGCGACCAAGGCGGGCTTCCTCGAGGTGCTCGGCGTGCTCCCTCCGTCCGTTGGCGCAGGGCTCATGCTGTTTCCGCAAGGGGACGCGCCCGTCAACGCGTGGTGCTCGATCGACCCGAAGGTGAACGACGTTCGATGCAAGTCGGGCTGGCCGGAGCCGAGCGAGAAGCTTCGCTGTGACGCGACCCAATACACGGCGAACGTGCCGTCGGGCCTCCTCACCGCGTCGCAGATCGAGGCGATGAAGGATCAAGTCACGGCCTCCGACGCGAGCTTCTACTGGGGCACCCCGCTCGCCACCGCGCTCACGGCGGCGATCGACACGCAGCGCGCGTCGGCGCTCGCTGGCGCGAAGTCGGTCATCCTCCTCACGGACGGAAACCCGACCTCGTGCGGCGACAGCGGGATCTCGAACGACATCCAGAACGTCGTGCACGCCGCCTCGAAGGGGCTCGAAGGCAAAGACATCGTCCGCACCTTCGTCATCGGGCTCACCGACAGCAGCCGGCAAGCCGCGAAGGCCGAGAACCTCTCCGCCGTCGCGGTCGCAGGCGGCACGTCGCGCAAGGCCGGATGCGAGTCGGACAACTCCTGCTTCTACAAGCTCGGTGACGCGACGTTCGCCTCCGATCTCCAGCACGTGTTCCAGGAGATCAGCCTTCAGGCGTTCGACTGCACGTTCAACCTCCCGGCGGCGTCCGCCGAGACGGATCCGTCGCTCATCAACGTGCAGCTCTCGAGCAGCGCGGGGGTTCGGGCGGTGGGTCGCGACGCGACGCACGAGAATGGCTGGGACTACTTGCCCAACGGGACGCAGATCCAGCTCTACGGCGGCGCGTGCAAGGCGATGAAGGACGAGGCCGCCAAGCTCAAGATCGTCCTCGGATGCAAGACCGTGATCGAGCCGGCGGCGCCCTCGCCGAAGTGAAGCTCGTTGCACAACGCGTCCATTCACGGTCCAATCGCCCTCGATGACGAACGGACGCGATGAGCACGAAGCAGGCGATCACGGACACGTAGAGAAGCACTGGGATCTCGTCGCGATCGCGCGTGAGGTCGCGATGCGCGAAGGCTTCGTCGTCGATCTCCCCGACGGAGCGACGCATCAAGACACGCCGCACGACGACGACGATCCCAGCATCGTCGATGAGCGATCGCTCCTCTGGTCGTCGGTCGACAACCGCGAGTCGACCGACCTCGATCAGATCGAGGTGGCCGAGCGAAGGCCGAACAACGTCATTCGGGTGAAGCTCGGCATCGCCGACGTCGACGCGTTCGTCCCGAGCGGCTCCGCGCTCGACCGGCACGCGGCTGCGAACACCACCTCGCTCTACGCAGGCATCGCGACGTTCCCGATGCTGCCCGATCACCTCTCGAGCGGCGCGACCTCGCTGCTCCCCGGCGAGACGAGGCTCGTCGTCGTCACCGAGATCGACGTGGCGGAGGACGGCTCCACCGTCGGCGCGCGTGTGTATCGCGCACGCGTCGTCAACCACGCGAAGCTCGTCTACGACGACGTCGGCGCGTGGCTCGAGAATCACGGTGAGCCGCCGCCCGAGCTCGCCAACCATCCAGAGCTCGCCGCGCAGGTGAAGATGCAAGACGAGGCCGCGCAGCGCCTTCGGCGGCGCCGGATCGATCATGGCGCCCTTCAGCTCGAGACCGTCGAGGCACGCGCGGTGGCCAAGGACGGCAACGTCGTCGACCTCAAGCTCACGTTGAAGAGCCGCGCGCGCGAGCTGATCGAAGACCTGATGATCGCCGCCAACGGCGCGACGGCGCGCTGGCTCGAAGAGCGCCGGTATGCGTCGATCCGGCGTGTCGTGCGCAAGCCAAAGCGATGGGACCGCATCGTCGAGCTCGCCAAGGGGTTCGACTTCGAGCTCCCCACCGAGCCGGATCCGATTTCGCTCGCCGACTTCCTGCGGTCGCGACGTGAAGCGGAGCCCGAGCAGTTCGCCGACGTGTCTCTCTCGGTGGTGAAGTTGCTCGGTCCTGGGGAATACGCCGTCGCCGATCCGGAGTCGCCCGAGGGTCACTTCGGCCTCGCGGTCGACGACTACGCGCACTCGACCGCGCCGAATCGTCGCTACGGCGATCTCATCACGCAGCGCTTGCTCAAGGCAGCGGCCCGCGGTGTGCCGAAATCCGCGAGCCCGTACGTGGCCGCGGAGCTTCGCCCGATCGCCCTTCGATGCACCGAGCGTGAGGATCACGCGCGCAAGTTCGAACGAACGATGCGCAAGGTTGGCGCGGCGCTCTTCCTCTCGCGACGCATTGGTGCTGAGTTTGACGCGGTCGTGACCGGCGCATCGCCGAAGGGCACGTTCGTGCGCCTCCTCGATCCTCCGGCCGAGGGTCGTGTCGTGAGCGGCGAGCAAGGTCTCGACGTCGGCGATCACACGCGCGTTCGCCTCGTCGCGACGGAGCCGACGCGCGGCTTCATCGACTTCGTGCGTGTGCGCGATCGCCGGCGCTGATCGAGCCTATTTCACGCGCGTCTCGCAGCCGAACTGGACGGTGACCTTCGAGCCGGCGTCGTTCCTGACGTTGTCGCAGGAAGCGCCGCACAGGATGATCTTCGACTTGTCGCTGTTGTACTGCCAGCCGTCGGCGCCGCCGTCGCACGGCTTCGTGGCGTCTTGGTAGATGTCTTTCGCCGCGCCTTTCGACGAGACGGTGCTGACGTTGACGAGCTCGTAGTCGATCTTGCCGCCGTCCTTCGGCGTCGGGACGGGAAGCTCGCACGCCACCGTCGCGGCGACGTTCTTCGCGATCTCTTGGAAGACCGGCCCGAAGTCCGTCAAACAGATCGGGAACCACTTGCCCTTCGTGAGGCGCGCGAGCTCGAGGTACTGATGCCCGTTGTTCACCGCGTTCGTCCCGCACGTCGACGTCTCGGACGGATACGCCGCCGAGCCGACGATCGGATAGAAGACGTAGTGACGCTGCTGCGCGTTGCCGAAGAGGTTGCCCGGCTTCGCGAGGAGCTTCGTGTCGAAGTCCTGCGCCGTCATGTACGAGTCGTCGTCGGTGACGGGGATGAACGCCTTGACCGCTTCCTTGCGAAGGAAGGTGCCCCACTCGTACGTCGAGCCGATCGGGGAGTTGAGGGTGGAGTCGATGATCGAGAGCGTGTCGGTGGACTCGATGTGGTACGGCACCGATTTGTAGACGTTGCCGTTCGACGCGCAGCTCGGGCCGCCGAGCGGAGGCGGAACGCACACCTGATACGAGCCGGTGCCGGGCTCACCGATCATGATGACGCGGTAGTCGAGGCCGGTCTCTTGGAGAAACTGCGCCAGCTTGTTGATGTTGTTCTTCACGTTGAGCAGGTCGTCGCTCATGCTGCCCGATTGATCGACGCTCAAGATGATGTCGACGGGAGCCTTCTTCGCTTCGACCTCGGCCTTCGCGCAGCTTTGACCCTTGTCGGACGGATCGGGCTTCGCGGTGTCCGAGCCGAAGTTCGAGCCCGAGGAGGATCCCTCGGTCGGCGCTTGTTCCGTTCCGAAGCCGCTTCGATCGCTCGCGCTGCTGCACGCCGCGATGAGAGTGCCACCGAGGAGACCAACGATTCCGAGCAGGCGCATTCCGTACCTCGAGAGGGGTGCCAAAAGACCGAAGAAGAGTGCCTCGGTGTACGAGGAGAAGGAGGTGAGGCTTCCTTCACGCATGGCGCGCTTTTCTGCAGGAACCCGTCGATTTTCGAGGGAAGATTTCTCGAGGCGAGTCATTCTGAGGCCTTAGCGAGCGACCTCTCATGCGATCGGCCTGGGATCTCCTGCCTTCGGACATCGACGAGCTCGGTTACGAGCGCGACGCGTCGCATCTGTTTGGCCGCTTTCAGCGCGTGAGCACGTGGAGGGACGGCCCTGACCTCGCGCGCCGCGGACGCGCGTTCGTTCACGCGCACAGCCTCGACGTTCGGTTGCCCGAGGTCGCGAGCGAGACGGTCTCGCGCGATGGATCGACGCGTCTCGTCCTCTCTCTTCCCGACCGCGCGCTCGAAGGAGAAGGCGCGTCAGATCGCATTGAGGCCGTGCACATGCCTCGATCGCTGGCGCCATCTTCGCTCGGCGCGGCGCGCGAGCGGGTGACGATGTGCCTCTCCACGCAGGTGGGGTGCGCGATGGGCTGCACCTTCTGTCGAACGGCGACGATGGGGCTCTCGCGGCATCTCGCGGCGCACGAGATCATCGGCCAGCTCCTTCTGCTGATGCATCGCCACGGACCCCGATCGAGCGAGCAGCTCAACATCGTGTTCATGGGGATGGGTGAGCCGCTTCACAACGTCGACGCGCTGATCCGGACGCTCGACGTGATCTGCCATCCAGCCGGGCTGGGCGTCGCGCCGAGCCGCATCACCGTGTCCACCGCCGGGCATGTCGCGGGGCTCGAGCGGCTCGCGGGAGGACGCTCGAAGGATGCGCTCCCCGAGCTCGCCGTCAGCGTGAATGGAGCGTCGAGCGCGTCGCGGCTTCGCTTGATGCCGATCGAGCGAAGGTGGCCGCTGCCCGTGCTCCGCAAGGCGCTCGACGCGTGGCCGCTCCGGCCGCATCAGAAGATCACGCTCGAGTACGTGCTCCTCGCCGGCGTGAACGACGACGACGCGAGCGCGCGCGGGCTCGCCGATTGGATCGGAGACCTGCGGCATGTCGTGAACGTGATCCCGTTCAACGAGTGGACGGGATCGACCTTTCGCGAGCCGTCCCGTGACCGCGTCGATCGCTTCGTCACGCTCTTGCGCGAGCGAGGCTGCCTCGTGAAGGTGCGGACGTCGCGCGGGCGTGACGTGCGCGCGGCGTGCGGAATGCTCGCGGTGTCGTCAGCGCCGGCTTGAGCTCTTCTTCGCGGCGGTTCTCTTCTTCGTCTTCGTTCGCTTCTTCGCGGGCTCCTGGTAGAGCGAGGGCGGGATCGACGTCCATCGCTTGAAGGCGCGACGGAAGTTCGCGACGTCCGTGTAGCCGAGCGAGTAGGCGACCTCCTGCACGGCGAGCCCCGACTTCAAGTGCTCGGTGGCCAGCAGCTCACGCACTTCCTCGAGGATCGCCTTGAACGACGTCCCTTCTTCGACGAGCCGCCGGTGGAGCGTGCGCGGCGTCATGTGGAAGAGGCGCGCGACGACGGTGAGCGACGGAAAGCCGTTTTGCTTTTCGAGCAGCGTCTGACGGACACGCGCGGCGAGGGACGCGCTTCGCGTCAGCTTGTCGAGATCACGCTCACAGAGCCGGGCGGCGTCTTCGAACGCCGCCGGGTCGGCCATCTTCAGCGGCGCGTCGAGCAAGTCGAGCGGGAGCGTGAACCCTGTAAAGCTCGCGCCATACTGCACCGGACAACGAAACAGCTCCTCGGCGAGCTTCGCGTACGTCGGCTTCGGGAACGTGAACGCCGCAGACTGAACGCGGCACGCGCCAAGGCTCACCGCGTCGAGGATGTTCTTCGACGCGAGCACGACGGTCTCGAGCAACGGACGGCGCATCTCACCGAGCGGATGCGTCTCTCCGAAGACGACACGAACGCTGCCGGCATCACCGCGACTCCCCTTGACGATCTCGTGACGGATCGCGATGAGGGAGATCCGAAGCGGGATGTAACGCTCGAACAGCTCGATCGCTTGCCGGATGCTCGCGCTGTTCATCGCGGCATAGCCGAGCATTCCATGCGAGCTCGCGAGCAAGCGCTGACCCATGAGCAGGCCGAACGCAGGCTCGTGCGTGACATCGAGGGCGCTCAGTACGAGATCGCGAAACACGGCGAACCCGATCGTCGGCGAGGAGGCGCCACCGGACTCTTCGAGTCCGTCGTCGGTCAGGCCCGCGCCGCGAAGCCATGCGCTCGGATCCGCGCCCATGTTCCGGATTTGATCGGCCATTTGCCGGAGATACAGGGCCGGCAGCGTGAGGCTGGGTCCTGTCTTGGGCGCTCGTCGCACGTCACGCACGGTCGTCATTTGTCAATAAATGACCCCTCGATGTCAACGGCGAACCTACCGCCTTTCGCGCGGCGCCGTACAACAAACCCATGACCACGACGACGAGGACAGCGAAGGAGGGCAGGGGCGCCCCGTTCACGCAGCCGCTGATCACGTTGCTCCGGCGAAGCCAGCGGACGCCGATCACGGCGCGGATCGACGACGAAAAGCCGCTCACGGTGAGGCCGCGCGAGACGGTGCTGTCCGCCGCGCTCCGTGAGGGTCTCGATCTCCCGAACAGCTGCCGCGTCGGCGGATGCGGGACGTGCAAGTGTCGCCTCGTCGAAGGAGAGGTGAAGGAGCTCACCGAGACGGGCTACCTGCTCACCGAGGACGAGATCGCGCGCGGCGTGATCTTGGCGTGCCAGAGCGTGCCGCAGACGGACGTCCGGATCGAGCGCATCGCTTCGAGCGCCCCGCTCGAGAGGCGAGGTCGCGTCGTCCGCCAAACGAAGCTGACCCACGACATCACGCGCCTCGAGGTGCAGCTCGACGAGCCGCTCGCGTACAAGTCGGGCCAGCTCGCGAACGTCACGCTTCCGTCGCGTCTTCCTGGCGTGCGTCGAAGCTATTCGTTCGCGACGCCGCCGCGCGAAGACGGCGTGGTGACCTTCTTCGTACGCAAGGTGCCTGGCGGTCGTCTCTCCACCGTCATCCACGACGAAGACCTCGTCGGGCAAGCGGTGCACCTCGAGGGGCCGCTCGGTGACTTCTGGTTGCGACCCGCGGAGGACGCGACGCCGCTCGTCCTCGTCGCAGGGGGCAGCGGGCTGGCGCCGATCCTCGCGCTCCTTCGTGAGGCGGCGTCGTCGCCCGAGACTTCGCGAAGGCCGGTGACGCTCCTCTTCGGGGCGCGCGAGGAGCGTGATCTCTACGCGCAAAGCGAGATCGAGGAGATCGCGCGCGGGTGGCGCGGCGCCTTCGAGCTCGTGCCGGTGCTCTCCGCCGTGCCGCCCGAGAGCCGCTGGGAAGGTGAGCGAGGCCTCGTCACCGACGCTCTCGCCAAGCGCCTCGCGCTCTTCGAGACCACACCCACCGCCTACCTCTGCGGCTCGCCAGCCATGGTGGACCGCGCGTGTGATGTCCTCCGCGAGCATGGAGTGGCGCGCGAGCACGTTCACTTCGATCGGTTCGTGACGGCGCTGCCCGAGGCGACGCTGCCCGCCCGATCCGATGGTGGCTTCACCACGAAACCCCGATCGGCCGTCACCGGCGAGCCGGCGAACGAGGCGAATCATGCGAGCACCGAGCGATGGGCCGGTCCGCTTCACTACCTCAAGTTCTTCTCGTTTCATGCGATCGGTCTCTTCGCTGTCGCGACGCTCCTCGCGGGCGGTCCGTTCATCACCGCGGGGCTCCTTGCGGTCCTCGCGCTCTACATCGTCGGCGACGCGATCTCGGGCGACGACACGGCGACGCCGAAGTTCAAGTATCCGATCATCCTCACCGCGCAGCTCTGGCTTGGGCTCCCGCTCCTTGCGCTGATCGTCTTCTGCGCGGTGTGGAGCTTCAGCACCGCGGGCGATCCGCTCGGCTTCGGCGCATGGGCGACGCACCTCAGCGGCTACGATCTCCTCGCCGCGCGCGATGCGACGTCGTTTGGGCATCACGTCTCGGCGGTGATCCTCACCGGGCTGATGATCGGGATGGTCGGGACGATCACGGCGCACGAGCTCACCCATCGGACGTGGGAGCCGGTGTCTCTCGCGATCGGTCGCTGGCTCCTCGCGTTCAGCTTCGACACCGCCTTCGCGATCGAGCACGTGTATGGTCATCACCGCTACGTCGCGACGCTCGAGGACCCGGCGACGGCGCCGCGCGGGCGGAACGTGTACGTCCACGTCATCGCGTCGACGATCAAGGGGAACGTCAGCGCGTGGAAGATCGAAGCCTTGCGCCTTCGACGCCGCCATCGCAAGGTGTTGTCGCTCCGCAACGCGGTGATCCGCGGCCACCTCATGAGCGTCGCGCTCGTGATCGCGGCGTGGGCGATCGGCGGACTGCACGCGGCGCTCTACTTCACGCTCTGCGCGCTCTGGGGCAAGGCGCTGCTCGAGATCGTCAACTACATGGAGCACTACGGGATCGTTCGAAACCCGAAGACGCCGGTGCAGCCGCGGCACTCGTGGAATACGAACCGCCGTCTCAGCTCGTGGACGATGTTCAACCTCACGCGTCACTCCCATCATCACGCGCAAGGCGAGGTGCCGTACCACGATCTAGAGCCGTACCCCGAGGCGCCGATGATGATCAGCGGATACCTCACGACGATCGTGATCGCGATGATCCCGCCGCTCTGGCACTGGCTCATGAAGCCGAAGGTGCTTGCCTGGGATCGTGACTTCGCGACGGAGGAAGAGCGTCAGCTGGCGGCGCAGGCGAACACGCGGGCGCCGAAGTTTCGTGATGCGACGTACGCGCGAGTGAGCTAGTGGCTCGCGGGTGAGCTGCTGCCGAAGCAGCCGTTCTGGAACGCAAACAGCACCGCCACCGCGATCAGCAAGGCGAGCAGAAACACCATCCCCACGCCGAAGTAGGGATGCTTCTCGATGTCGTCGAAGAAGTCGGTGAGCTGACCGAGCTTCGGTCGGTCGCCCGATTGAACGGTGGGCGCGTTTCGTGAGCTCGCTCCCCCATACGGGCTCATCGAGTTCGGATCGGGTGGATAGCTCGCGCTGTGCGGGGGCTGCATGGGGCGCGCGACGCGTGTCATGTCGCCCACGCCCTCGTCATCCATCATCTCCGACGGATGAATCGGACCCGTCGGCGCTTGCCGGCGCCGGACACCGAGGACGGGCGGTGGCTGGGATTGAGGCGGGATCGCGTCGAGCGTGACGTCGACGACCTCGCGTTGCGGCGGAGCGGGTGGAGGCTCGAGGCGGAGCGCTGGTTTGTTCGTCGCGGCAGCGGGCAGCGGGGGAGGCGCCGAGGCCGTGGCCGGCTTCACCGCAGGCATTCCGGGCGGAGGCGTCGCGATCTGCGTGCGCGCGGTGCCCGAGATGATCGTGAGCGTCTCGGCTTGATCAGCGTTCTTAGGCAGATCGCGCGCTGCCTTGATCGCGATCGCCAGCGTGGGCTCGACCTCTTCGTCGACCACGGCGGGGTTCGCGCCGCTCGCGGTCGAGATCGCAAAGCGACTCAGGGCGTTCGCGAGATCGGAGGCGGATTGCCAGCGCCTCGTGACGTCGCGCTCGAGACACTTGAGGACGATGTTCGCGAGCTCGGTCGGGATGTCTGCGCGGAGCTGGTCGAGCCGCGCGGGCTTCTCCTTGATCAGCTTCGCGCCGAGCTCGACGAGCGACCCTGCGTCGAACGGGACGATCCCCGAGAGCATGCGATGAAGGACGATCCCGCACGACCAGAGATCGGCGCGACCGTCGACGGTGCGCGAAGACGAGATCTGCTCGGGGGACATGTAGAGCGGCGTGCCGAGGATCGACGACGCCATCGTGAGCTCGCTGTCCTCCGTCCCCGTGAGGTCATCCATCTTCGAGATGCCGAAGTCGAGGACCTTCACGACGGTCTTTCCGTTCGGGCGTGTCGCGAGGAAGAGGTTCGCCGGCTTGAGGTCGCGGTGAATGATGCCGAGCGAATGCGCTTCCGTAAGCGCGTCGCACACCTGCATCATGTACGAGCACGATTCACCGACGGGGATCGTGCGGCGGCGCTTCATCGCGTCGCTCAGCGTCTCGCCCGACAAGTACTCCATGACCATGTAAGGCGCCCCGCCGTTCGGGACGTTGCCGACATCGAGCACACGCGCGACGTGCTCGCTCGTCAGGCGGGCGGCCGCACGCGCCTCGCGCGCGAAGCGCTCGACGACGACAGCGTCGCCAAGCATGCGAGGAAGAAGGAATTTGAGCGCGACGGGGGTGCCGAGCTTGAGGTGAAGCGCGCGCACGACCACACCAACAGCTCCCTCACCGAGGACTTTCTCGATGCGGAACTTGTCGTCGATGACGGTGCCCGGAGCGAGCGACCCGTTGGACAGCGACAACATGAATCCTTCCCGACGCTCTCTCTCCCCACGACGATATCGCGAATCCATGTGCCAAGAGGAAAAAGGCAGTATTCTGCCCGTCACCCACCATGCGTTCGCATCGACTCAGTCGACTCGCCGTCCTCACCCAAGGTGTCGCACTCGTAGGCTTCGGGCTCGCCGAGCTCGCGTGCTCCAAAGAGCCAAACGTCAACGGCCCGGTGAAAGAAGGGCCTCACATCAACGCGCCGCCCGAGAAGCCGGCGCCAAGCTCGAGTGCGCCACCACCGGAGGCGCCGCACGTGAACGCGCCCATCGCTCAGGGGACGTCAGCGCCGTCCGCCTCAGCCGCCACATCGGCTTCTGCGGCGCCTGCAACGAGCGCCAAGCCGGCGAAGAAGTAGCTCTTCGGGCGGTTCGAGCGAGGCGAGCGGACCCGCCGTGGCGACCTACAAGCTGAGACGCACGAGCGAGGAGGAAGGCCGCTCGGCGCAGGCGCGGCTCCGCTTGGCGCTTACGGAAGAGCACGAAGCGATCGCGCATCCCCGGAAAGGCGAGGTGCGCTGGAGCGCATTCGATCGATCACGCTACGAAGAGGAGCATCTCGAACGCGCCGCGCGGCTCTGGCTCACGCGGGCAAAGCAGGAGATGCATTCTCTCGCGCTCTTCACCGAGATCACGAGCCAGCTGCACTTGCTCGGCGCGCCTCTCGATTGGTCTGGGGCGTTCGCGCGGATGATCGCCGATGAGGTTCGCCACACGGATCTTTGCATGCGCATGTGCGAAGCGCTCGGCCAATCCGAGCTGCCCGAGATCGAAGCGACGTCGCTCCATCTCCTCGCGCACGCGTCGCCCCGCGCGCACGTTCGTCATGCGATCATATCGGCGTTTTGCATCGGCGAGACGATCAGCGGCCGCATCTTCAAGCGCGTGCTCAAGCGAACCACCGTGCCGCTCGCCCGTGAGGTGGTGGCGGCGATCCTCGTCGACGAGACGTTTCACGGAGAGCTTGGTTGGGAGCTCGGCGCTCTGTTGATGCGTCCGGACAAAGCGACGTCGGAGGAGCGCTTCGAAGCGGAGCGGCTGCTCATCGCGCGAGATTTCCCGAAGCTCTTTCGGCATTTCGCGAGGGAGTGCTGCGCGACGGAGCCGGGTCGCGGCCCGGCGTGGGCGCGACGTGAGCCAGAGCATGTCGATCCGGACATCGAGCCGAACTTCGGGACGCTCACCGACGCGGGCTATGCGCGCGGGTTCTTCGACGGAATGGAAGAGGACGTCGTCCCTGGCCTCGTCGCGATCGGCTTTCCGGAGGCGCGGTCCGCGTACGAGGCGCTCGTCGCCGAGCTCGACCACCCCATCGAGCGCAGCGAATCTGGATCTTTCCACCCCTGACGGACCACTTTTTCTCGTTCAATCATACGTAAGTATATGAAATAACATAAGCATACTTAGGCATACAATGTGCGCCAGTGGGGAGCATGGGTCGCCCGTTGCTCCGCTCGCTCCTCCTCACATCCCTCCTTGCCGTGGCGGCCTGCGCCGGCGCCGATGCACCCGATGACGACGCCGCCGAGGGCGAGGCCGCGTTCACCGGGACGCCGCAGCCGGACATCGGGCAGCTGTTCATGATCGAGCACTTCGGCGTCGAGCCGAACGGCTACGCCGACGTCCACGCGATGATCAAGAACAAGAACCTCGGCGCGCTCATCCTCTGGAACCCGCAACAAGCCTCGGGTGAGGTCGCTCGGCAAATGGTCACGAGCTACGCGGCGAGCTCGTCAGCATCCCATCACGCCGAGCTCTTCGTCGCCGCCGATCAAGAAGAGCGAGGGACGCAGCGCTTCAAGTCGCGTCACGGCTTCACCGATCTCGTCGACGCCGCGACGCTCGGTCGCGTCGTCTCACGCGAAGGAAACGCGAAGGTGTGTGAGCTTCATGCGCGCATCACGTCGCGCGAGATGGCCTCCGCCGGATTGAACATGACGCTCGGCACGGTCTCCGATCTCTACACGCGCGACTCGGGCACGCCCGGGATGTTCCGCACGCGATCGATCGGCTCGGACGCGAACATCGTCGCCTCGTGCATCAAAGCGATGACGAAGGCGTACGGTGAGGAAGGGCATGTGGTGTTCATCACGAAGCACTTCCCCGGCCTCGGCAACGCCAGCGGCAACACCGACGTCGATCCGAGCGTACGCACGTACTCGAACACGAAAGAGAAGATCGAAAACGAGCTCGCGCCCTACCGCAGCGCGACGGCAGCGGTGAACGCTGACGGCACGTCCGCGCTGTTCGGCGCGATGATCAGCCACTCGAGCTACGAGATCCTCGACGCCACGAAGTCACCGGCGACGCTGTCACCCGTCATCCTCGACGAGGTGCTGCGTGGCTCGGCGACCGACGAGATCGCGAAAGGCGTCGACAAAGACCATCAGGCGGTGGCGACGAAGGGCATGGACTTGAAGGGGCTCACCGTCAGCGACGCCTTCTGGACGTGGGGCGCGACGAAGAACCTCACGCCGATGGAGAAGCGTCGCTTGATGGCGCGTTCGTTCCTCGCCGGCATGGACATCCTCATGATCGCCAAGGCCGACTTCAACGGCGCGTGGGACTACTTCCAGTCGGTCTACGCAGGTCAATTGCCCGAGGCCGAGCAAGCCGCGCTCGTGCACGACGCAGGCGAGCGCGATTGGGCCTCCTTGATGGCGAAGTTCCGTCATCGCGTCGAGGAGTCGGCCGAGCGCATCAAGGCGGCGAAGACGAAGGTGGGGCCGGCCGCGCGCATGGTCGGGCGCGGCGAGCCAAAGAACGCCTCGACGGACATCGCCGCCGAGTACAAGCGCCTCACCCAGTAGCCGGCTACTTGAAGCAAGCGCCGATGGCGCAGTCTTCGACGCAGTCTTCGGTCGGACACGTGTTCTGGCACGTCGACCCGAGCGCGCAATGGAACGTGCAGCCTCCGCCAGCGCACGAATTCACACACGTCGCGCCGTTCTCGCAATAGACGACGCAGTCGCCGCCGGAGCAGTCGAGCTGCAAGATCGCGCCCGACTTCGCGGCGACGACGCACGCGCCGCTCCCACACGCGATCGAGCACGTGCCGGTGCACGCGCACGGGTCACCGTTCGTGACGGTGCTGCAGGATGGGAGGTTGGGAGGCGGTGCGGTGCCGCTGCTCGAGCTGCTCGACGCGTCGCGCGGCGTCTGCGGGCCGGAGTCGCCGCTCGGGCCGCCTTCGCCGCCCGTCCCGTTCGATCCGCCGCTGCTCGAGTCGGTCTTTCCGTCGCCGCCGTCGTCGGTCGAGGTGGGCCCGCTCTGGAGATCGCTCCAACCCGACACGAGCGAGCAGGCCGCCGTGAAGAGGATCACCGCGACGAGGGCGCTGCCTCGAGCGAGGAACGGGCTCTTCGGCTTCACGAGGTTGAGGATACCACCTTTACCGTAGAGCGCCCCTTGGCGATCAAGACGCCAGGTAAACGCTGATCTTCTCGACGTGCGGATCGACGATCTCGAGCTCACGTAGCGACTCGCGAAGCCGCAGCACGTACTCCGTGTTGGCGCCGCTCGGCCCGTGACGCGTACGAATGACGTTCGCGATCTCCTCTTCGGGCAGCGGTCCGAGAAAGTGCGCGTTGTCCGCGTTGGCGATCCACGTGAGCCCTTCGGCGAAGACGAGCGCGCCGTCTTGAGGAGCCGGCGGGGACGAATGGAGAGGGAGCATGTGACGGGAGAAGCCCGCCTGCTCGCGCATGTCGAGCGCCTCGAGCACGCCCTCCGCCTCGGCGGGATCGATCCGGTACGCGCAGCCGCCGCAGACCGCTCCCTCGAGCGCGATGAGCGTCACGACGCGTCCCGGCGCCTCGGGGACGCCGCGATGATCGGGTGAGCCTTGCCAGAAGCGGCGCTCGAAGCCGCGGACGAAGGCGCGCCGGCGCTCGAGAAAACGGAACGAAGGGCGAAAAATCAGCGAGCCGTAACCGAAGATCCACATCGCTTTGCTGCGTGTCTCGAAGATACCATCCCTTGCCGCAAAGCATGGCCAAGACATCCTCGACGACGCCGCCTCCTGCCTGGCACGCCATCACGCACGTGCCGTCGCTCAACATGAACGACGCGATTCGGACGCATGCAGCGCACGACACCATTCGGGTGGAGAACGCGCGGCGACAGCACGACGCCTACCGCGCGGCGCTCGCCGATGCGGGCGCGACCGTTCACGTGCTCGAGGTCAATGCCTCGCACCCCGACGCGGTCTTCATCGAAGACACTGCGGTCGTCCTCGAAGAGATCGCCGTGATCGCGGCGATGGCGGCGCCTTCACGCAAAGACGAGCCGAAGGCGATCGAGCCCGAGCTTGCCAAGCAACGCGCCACGATCAAACACATCGAGGCGCCCGACGCGACGCTCGAAGGGGGCGACGTCATTCGACTCGGCAAGACGCTCCTCGTGGGGCGCACCGCGCGAACGAACCCGGCCGGCGCCGCGGCGCTCGCGTCGATCGTGCAGCCGTACGGCTATTCGGTGAAGCCCGTTCACGTCGAAGGATGCCTTCACCTGAAGAGCGCATGCACCGCGCTCCCGAACGGCGCGCTCCTCTTGAACCGCGCGTGGCTTCCGCTCGCAGAGACCGAGCTCGCAGGCTTCGATCTGGTGAACGTGCCGGTCGAGGAGCCGCACGGCGCGAACGTGGTGGTCGTGGGAGCCGACGTGATCATGTCGTCGGCGTATCCGCGAACGGCCGACCTCATCACCGAACGTCATGCGCGCGCGGTTCATCGGGTCGATCTCAGCGAGTTTTCGAAGGCCGACGGCTGCGCGACGTGCCTCAGCCTGGTCTTTTCGGCGAAGCACTAGCGATCCGGTGTGCGGGAGGGATCCATCACGATCCGAGCGGTGTGAGGCCGTTTGCCACGAACGAGCTCCGCGGGGTCGTCTTGCCTCGGAAATCGACGTGCCTCACGGCGCGAAAAACCGCAACTATCCAGAATCGAGGGCCAACCGGCGTTGCATCTCGAAAAAAGTCCGCTATTCCGACCTTCGTCAGGAGCGCAGACGTGTGCTCTTGGGTACAGTGTTCAGAGAGCGATATGTCTGCAGACAAATCACGCGAGTCGCGCGCGAGTGACCGCGAGACACCATCCCAGCCGCGAACGGTCCTCGACCCACTTCGACCAGCCGTCGTCGTGCGCCGGCGCGTGATCGTGGATCCGACGATCACATCACCGGACCATGCGCCGCTCCGAACGTTCACCACGCAGACGAATCCTCCCCAGCAATACAATTTCGACGGCACCGCCGGCGGCGACTTCGAGCTCGACGACGAGGAAGACAACGGCCCTCCGTCCTCGGTGAACGTCGCGCGCGCGCTCGCATCGCTACGCGCGGATGAGCTTCGCCGCGTCGAGGAGATCGTCGAGGCCGACGACGCGACGCCGCTCCCGCTTCCGGGCAACGTGAGTGAGCCCGTCGTCGCGGCGCCTTCCGTCCCGACCCTCCTCGTTGGCAAAGAGATCTCGCTCTCCGAGCTGGCGAAGAAGATGGACATGGTCCCGCAGGAGCTCGCGACGACGCTCGTCGCACGCGGCTTCTTTTCGATGACCACCAAGACGGTCCTCGCACGCGAGACGGCACGCGACATCGCGACGTCGTTCGGCTGGCACGTCGAAGACGCGCCCGAGCCGCCGGAGGGTGAGTCGGCCGAGTCCTCTCCCGCAAACAGCGCGGTCCGCTCGAAGAAGAAGTCCGGCGCGTCCAAGAAGACCGCCAACGGAACGAAGAAGCGCAAGTAGGTCTTCTCCCTCGAAGAGCATTGGTTGTAGCCGACCATTGACGGGCGTCGCTCTCCCTCGCAATCTGGCGGTGCTGGATTCGAACGAACGCGTAGGAGCGACGGATGCGATACAAAACCCTCGGTAACACCGGTCTATATGTCTCCGAGCTTTGCCTCGGCACGATGACGTTTGGCGGCAAAGGCTTCTGGGAGGTCGTCGGCAAGCTCGGCACGAAGGAGGTCGAGACGATCGTCGGCACCGCGCTCGATGGAGGCGTGAACTTCATCGACACCGCGAACGTCTATTCGGAAGGCGAGTCCGAGAGCCTGCTGGGTGGCGCGCTCAAGTCGCTCGGCCGGCCTCGCGATCAGATCGTCGTCGCGACGAAGGTGCGCGGGCGCATGGGGCCGAGCCCGAATCAGGTCGGCCTCTCACGCGCGCACATCCACGCGAGCATCGACGCCAGCTTGAAGCGTCTCGCGCTCGACCACGTCGACCTCTATCAAATCCACGGCGTCGACAGGGACACGCCGATCGAGGAGACCGTCCGTGCGCTCGACGACGTCGTTCGTGCAGGCAAGGTTCGGTACGTCGGCTTCAGCAACTTGCCGGCGTGGCTCGCGATGAAAGCGATCGCGTTCGCCGATGCCCATGGGCTCGCGCGCTTTCAATCGGCGCAGGTCTACTATTCGATCGCAGGTCGTGACATCGAGCGCGAGATCGTCCCGCTCGCGCAGGATCAGAAGATCGCGATCCTCCCATGGAGCCCGCTTGCAGGAGGTCTCCTCTCCGGCAAGTTCGATCCCGACAAGCCTGGTCCCGAGGGCGCGCGGCGTACGTCCTTCGATTTTCCGCCGGTGGACAAGGATCGCTTGCGCGTCGTCCTCGCCGCTCTTCGCAAGGTGGCGAGCGAGACGGGTATCTCGGTCGCGCGCGTCGCGCTCGGCTGGCAGCTGACCAAGCCGTTCGTCACGAGCATCATCATCGGCGCGAAGAACAAAGATCAGCTCACCGACAACCTCGCCGCGACCGAAGCCAAGCTCTCGCCCGATCACATCAAGGCGCTCGACGAGGCGAGCGCCTTGCCTTCGGAGTATCCGGGCTGGATGGTCGACTTTCAGAACCGCGAGCCGCGCGTGCAGCGCTGATCGAGATCACCGCAGTCGAGACTCCGACGCGTCGAACCAGACGACCGCTCTCAGATCGCCGGGTAGCAAGATCCGCAGATCTTGAGTCCCGGGCAACCTTCCGTATAGTTCACGGCGCAGACGATCCCTGCCGGGCACTGGCACGTCGCCGTGCACTGCGCGTCCTGAACGAGGACGCCATCGTTCGCACATTGACCCTTGGGCACGCAGCCCAAAAAATTGCCGGTCTTTGCGCAGCACTCTTGAGAAGCCGAGCTCGACGGGCATGCCGCGCAGCTAGAGGGCAGGCCCGTCGGTCGCGGCGGGCATGTGCTTGCGTCGCCTCCGTCCGCCCCGCCGCTGCTACCACTACTTCCTCCGCTGCTCCCGCCCGAGTCGAGCGCATCGGCGTCGCTCCCTGACGATGACGAAGACGACGACGACGACGAGCTCGTCGTCGGTGGAGCGTCGTCGAGCGCGCAGACACCGTCGACGCACACGCTCGAGACGTCCGACGCCACGCATTGCCCTTTGACGCAGGTCTGGTTCTCGGGACATTGCGTCTCGGCGCACGACTGCGCGAGGAAGATCGGGATCCGAAGCGACTGGTGCGTCACGTAGCTCACTTGGCGGCGAGCGACGATGCACCCCTTCAGCGTGGGATCCGCCGAGCATTCGCGCGCGGTGTGCCGGACGCCGAGCGTGACCTGGACGACGACGGACTTTGCGTCGTTCGACGGGACGAGCACGATCGTCCCGAGGTCGTTGACCGATCCAGCGGGGTTGCAGACGTTGCTCGTCGCGACCGAGATCGCGTTCCTTAGCTCCGCGTTCGTCGCTGCGGTTCGGATCTCTATGCCGTTCGCGCGCGCCGTCGCGCAGTCGACGTCGGTCGCGATCGCCACCATCGACTCCGTCGGGCCGTAGCAAGCAACGACGATCGCCGCGACGAATGACGCGGCGCCCGCGACGCGGCCGAGCGAGATCTTGCCTGCCACCCATGGAAGACTACGCGAGCTTCTGCGCAGGTGTACACATGGGAACGACTGTGCGGACCGTGCGGCAGCGCGTGAGCAGCTCCGAGGTCGCGATGCCCTTCGACGAAGATGACGTTCCGAGCCATCGAGCGCGGGACACGCACGCCCGCGCAAAGCGGACGTGCATGACCTGAAGACCTCTGCTTCGCGAAGCGCGAGGGCAAGGAGCTGACGTTCTTTTAGGGCGGATTGATCGGTCGGCGCCCGGCCCGCTCGAAGCCTCACAGACATCGTGGTATTCGTCGTCACGCGCATGGCGACCACCGGTGCAGGCTCGACCGAGCTCGATCACGAGAAGATGTGGATGTTCGCGCGCGATCTGCTCACGCGCGTTTGCACGGCGCTCGACGGCGACTCCGTCCTCGCCGACGGCCTCGACGCGGTGATCGAGCTGCTGCATGCCGACCGCGGCATCCTCTTCCTCGCGGACGCGGACGGGGCGACGCGCGCGATCGCGGGGCGTCGTCTGAAGCGGCCGCTCTCTCCGATGGAGCAAGAGGAGATCAGCAAGACGTTCGTTCGCGAGACGCTCGAGTCCGGCAAGGTCGTTCGCTTCGACGCGCTCCTTCAGGGAAGCCCTTCGGCGAGCACGCAGTCGCTCGGGATCGTCGCCGCGCTCGTCGCGCCCGTCGGGATCGGGATGTCTGCCCGCGTGCGCGGTGTCCTCTACGTCGACTTTCGCAATCGATCGCGCGTCGTCGATGACCGCCATGTCGATCTCTTCGTCACCGCCGCCGCGATGTTCGCGCTGCTCCTCGAGCAAGACGCGCGCAACGAGCACGTGAAGGGCGAGCTCAGCGAAGCAAAGAGCCACTGCCTCGACGCACGACCGCGTGAGACGCTCGACGACCTCCTTGGCTTTCCGTCGCTGTCTCGCCTTCGCGAAGAGGTTCGTCTCGCGGCGAGCTCTTCGTCGCCGATGCTCGTGCTCGGCGAGTCTGGAAGCGGCAAGACGATGCTCGCGCAGGCGATCGCGCAGGCGAGCAGCCGAAAGCCCGTCGTTCGCGTGATGCTCGGGGCGAGCGACGATCTCAACACGATCGCCTCCGAGCTCTTCGGTCACGAGCGTGGCGCGTTCACCGGCGCGAACACGAAGCGCGTGGGGCTCGTGGAGTTCGCGAGCGGGGGCACCCTCGTCCTCGACGAGCTCTTGAACCTCCCGCCGAACGCGCAGCGCCTCCTCCTCGACTTCGTCCAGTTCGGGACCTTTCGCCCGCTCGGCTACGAGAAGCACGAGCCGAAGCGCGCCGACGTCCGGATCATCGCGGCGACGAACGGTGACATTCAAGGCGCGGTGCGAGAGGGACGCCTACGTGAAGACCTCTATCACCGACTCGCGCATTTCGAGATCGAGATGCCGCCGCTGCGCTCGCGTCGCGAAGACATCCCTGCGCTCGCCGAGAAATTCCTCGCGCGAACGGGTCGGCCGCTTCCGCTCTCGCTCGAAGCAAGACGTCTGCTCGTCTCGCCCGCGCTGCTCTGGTCGGGGAACATTCGCCAGCTCGAGCGCGTCGTCATGCGTGCGCGTGAGCGTGCGATCGCCCGCGATCCGGGCGCGACCGAGCTCCTCGTGGCGCACTTCGACGCGCGTGACCTCGGCGCCGACAGCCTCCCAGCCTCCGACCGCACACCCTCGGGGGTGACGGCGATCGCCTCGGGAGAGCCCGCGAACGCGGCGACGATCGCGTCGAAGTGGCAGCGTCTCCAGAGCGAGCGCTCGCGCATCGACGACGAAGAGAAGGATCTTCTTCGCGAGGCGATGAACGCATCGGCCGGCGTCGTCGCGAAGGCCGCGCGCGAGCTCGGGATCGCGCGGACGACGCTCTCGAGTCGCCTCGACGCGCTCGGGCTACGCACCCGCGATCGCGGCGGTGAGTCGTGAGCTAGGGCTCGGCGCGCAGCAGCGCGAGGTACGTCGTCGCGGCGCGGAGGAACGGGTCCTCCTGGTCGACCCAGAGAAAGTGCCCAGCGCCCTCGAGCACCGTCACGTGCGATGGCGACAGCGTGGTGATGATGCGCTCGAGCTGGCTCGCGGTCAGCATTCCGTCTTGGTCACCGTAGATGCCGTAAATGTGGGCTGCGTGCCTGGCGAGGACCGGCACGAATTGCTGGTAGCCGACGTGCTCGTTGTCTTGAAAGCCATTGCCGACCGCGGGCTCGATCGAATTCATCAAGTCGCTGTTCGGTCCGAGGCTGAGCCTCGCCCAGGTCGCCGCGGCGTGGGCGGTCGGGAACGTCGGCAAATACAGCATGCAGCTCTTCGCCATCTGCATCGTCTTGCCGATCTCTTCGGCGGTGAAGGTGAACGGAGGCTCGAGGCCCTTCGGAAACATCGCCAGATGGAGATCGTTCACGCTCTGCAGATCGAGGACCTTGAGCCGCTTCTTGAAGAACGACGTGCAGAGCTCGTGGACGTTGAAATACGAGTCTGGAAAGTCGACCGGGTTCGCGATCGTCAAGGCACCTTTCGCGACGTCCGGATGGCGCTCGAGATAGTTCAGCACCAGCGTGCCGCCAAAGGAGTGACCCATCAGGATGGGACGCTGCAGCTTCAGGCTGTGGATCAGGTCATCGAGGTCGTTGGCGCTCTTGTCGAACGTGAAATCACTCGCGACGCCACGCGGGCTCCGTCCCGAGCCGCGCTGATCGTAGGTGACGACGTAGTACCCGGCGCTCGCGAGCGCCCCGGCGACGCCGCTGTCTTCGAGCATCACGCTGTTCGAGCCAGGACCCCCGTGCACGAACACGACGGCTTGGTTCTTCGGATCGCCGAAGGCTGCATGATACAAATCCGTGGTCGGCGTCTGTACGCCTGCGTTCGCGCTCGGATCGGCCGGCGGGCTGGGGCTTGGCGCATCGTGCTTGGACGACAACGTCGTGAGCCCATCGACCGACGCGCACGCGGGCAGGGCGACCATCGGCACGAGGACGAGCGCGCCCCGAAGGGCGCGCGCGAGCTTCGAGAGCAGGGACATGCGATCGTTCAGAGCACGATGCTGGCCAGCGAAGACGAGCGAGCGACGTTGTGCGTTTCTGCGTCGTTCGAAGGGTGCGAGCGCACCTCCGTGACGCTCCAAACACGTGGCGGGCAGGGCCATGGAGATCGGATCGCGAGGATCGCGCTCGACAGACGATCGTGCTCGTCGCGACACGTTGGGCCCTACAAAGGCGACCCGCCGACGCGCCGGTCGCGAGGCCTTGCGAACGAGCCGGACTGTGATATCACCAACAATTGCACAAATCGTGAAGTGTTGAACTGAGGTTCAAAGCCGCGTAAATTCGGGAGCTTGATGCCTTCGCACAGGACGCTGGGAGCCATCACGACGCTTGCGCTCGCGCTCGTCGTCGCGCGAGAAGACGAGGCGCACGCCGAGCCGCCGCCGTGCTCGTCCTCCATCACGCGCGACAACGTGGCCGCGTGCGTCCTGGCCGCGAGCCCAGCGATCCGCGTCGAGAGCGCCACCGTCGCGGCGTCGGTCGCACGTCGCGCCGCGGCCGCTCCGTGGTTCCCCTCGAGCCCGACGCTGAGCCTCACCGGCGCGAGCCGCGCGGGCACCGAAGGTCGCGGAGCGACGATCAACTACGCCGCGTCGCTCTCGCAAGAGATCGAGATTGCGGGCCAGCGCGCGTCACGTCGCAACGCGGCGGACGCCGAGGTCGGCGCGCGTCGTGAGGACGCGATCGCGCGGTCGAGGCAAATCGCGGCCACCGCGTACGTCGCGTGGTTCGAGTCGATCGCCGCCCACGAGGCGCTGCTCGTCGCGCAGCGGCTCGACGCGACGGGGAGACAGATCGCGACGATCACGCGTGCGCGCGCGGACGCGGGCGTCCTCTCGCCGCTCGACGCGGAGGTCGCCGAGGCAGCATCGCTTCGCATCACGCAGAATCGCCTGGCGACCGATCGCGCGGCGCGCACGGCCGACGCCACGCTGGCGTCGCTGCTTGGTCGCGATCCGATCGTGAGCCCCACCGCGGCTTCGGGCGCGCTCGAGCCGCTCGACTTCGCCGAGTCGTTCGCGACATCCATCCGAGCTCCGGCGAATGCCGGAGGCCAACGTGAGGGCGCACGCGCTTCGGCGATGAGCGCGCGGCCCGAGCTTCGCGCGCTCGCGCTCGACCGGCAGGCCTTCGAGCTTCGGGCGCAGGGGTTTCGTCGCGCGCGCTTCCCCTCGCTCACGCTGCAGGTGTTCGCGCAGAATGACGGCTACAACGAGCGCGTGCTCGGCGCAGGCCTGAGCTTCCCCATCCCGCTCCCGCAGCCGCTCGGCCGCCTCTACGCCGGCGAGATCGCGGAGAACGAGGCGCTCGCGCGCCAGCGATCGGCCGAGGCGGACCGGACGATGCGCCAGATGACGAACGAGCTCGCGACCGCGCTCGTGAGCTACGAGACCCATCGCGCCGAGGCCCAGCTCTACACGAGCGTCCGCGTGGCGCACGCCGAGCAGCTCCTCGGCGAGATCGGCGCCGAGATCGAGAAGGGCCGCCTCCCGGTGCGAGACGCCGTCGTCGCCGAGCAGCAGCTCATCGACGTCATGCGCGGCTATGTCGACGCGCGTCGCGCGTGGTGCGTCGCGTCCGTCGATCTCGCGTTCGCGGCCGGCGCTCCGCTCGAGACGGGAGCTCCGCCGAAATGATCGGAGCCCGCTTCGCCCGCGGTCACGCCGTCGCGGTCGTCCTCGCGTCGTCGTGCCTTCTCGTGGGCTGCCCGAGCAAGGACCACAAGACCGCGAAAGAAGAGCCGAGGGCGGTCGCGAGCACGTCGCACGAGTCGGAGAAGGAGCACGACACGATCCCGAAGCGCGCGAAGCTGCCGAAGGCCGTGATCGAGTCGGCGAAGATCAAGACCGCGCCCGCGACGAAAGAGAAGCTCGCGCCCACGCTCACGCTGCCGGGCGAGGTCGCGGCCGATCCCGACAAGAGCGCGCGCGTGTCGAGCCCCGTCGCCGGGAGGCTCACCGACGTCCGCTTCAAAGAGGGCAGCGCGGTCAAGAAGGGCGACGTGCTCGCCACGCTTCGCATCCCCGAGATCGGAAAAGTGCGCGCCGCCTTCGCCGCGACGAACGCGAAGGCTGCGTCTGCTCGCACGAACGCCGAGCGCCTCGAGGGCCTCGCGGAGAAAGGGATGGCCGCGAAGCAAGAGGCCGTCGCCGCGCGCGCCGAGGCCGACGCGCTCGACGCGGAGTCGAAGGCGCTCGGCGAGCAGCTCGGCGCGCTCGGCATGGGCGCGAGCGGTTCCGGATCGGATCTGATGCTTCGCGCGCCCGTCACCGGCGTCGTCGTCTCGCGTGACGCCGTGGTCGGTCAAGCGGTCAGCACCGAGCAAGCGATCGCGAGCATCGCGGACCTCTCCGAGCTGTGGTTCCTCGCGCGCGTGTTCGAGAAGGACCTCGGGCAGCTCGAGGTCGGCGCCGCGAGCGAGGTCACGCTCAACGCATACCCCAACGAGACCTTCGCGGGCGCGGTCGAGTACATCGGAAAGCAGATCGATCCGGTCGCACGCACGCTCACCGCGCGCATCCGCCTCACCAACCGCGGCGAGAAGCTTCGGCTTGGCCTCTTCGGGAACGCACGCGTCGTCATGAAGGCGGAGAAGGAAGGCGAGCCCGTGCTCGTCGTCCCGCGCACCGCGCTCATCGACGTCGCGAACAAGACGGTCGTGTTCGTCCAAGTGGCGCCCGAGGAGTTCGAGCTGCACGAGGTGTCGACCGGCGAGTCCGCCGCCGGCAAGGTGCGGATCCTCTCCGGGCTTCGTGAAGGGGAGTCGATCGTCGTCGACGGAGCGTTCACCGTGAAGAGCGTGATTCTTCGCGGAACGCTCGCGGACGAGGAATAGGCCGGGATCCTCGCCGATGGTCCTTCTTGCGTGGGTCGTTCGCTGGTCGCTGCGCAATCGGCCGATCGTCATCGTCGCGACGTTGCTCTTCATCGCGGTCGGCATTCGATCGATGCTCGATCTGCCAATCGACGCCTTCCCCGATCTCACGAACGTTCAAGTCCAGATCCTGACGCCCGCGCCCGCGCTCTCGCCCACCGAGGTCGAGCAGTACGTCACGGTGCCGGTCGAGCGCGCGATGGCAGGCATTCCACGCGCGACGCAGATCCGATCCGTCTCGAAGTACGGTCTCTCGGCGGTCACCGTCGTCTTTCGAGAAGACACGCCGATCTACCTCGCCCGCCAGCTCGTCGCCGAGCGCATGCACGAGGCCGAGAACGCGATCCCGGCGTCCTATGGGTCGCCCGAGATGGGGCCGATCACGACCGCCCTCGGCGAGGTGTTCCAGTTCACGGTGAAGAGCGATCGCCACACCTTGATGCAGGTCGAGGAGATCCTCGACTGGCAAATCGCGCCGCAGCTTCGCACTGTACCTGGCATCGTCGAGGTGAACAGCTTCGGCGGCGGCGACCGCCAGTACCAGATCGTGATCGATCCGAGCCGACTGCAGGCCTCGGGGCTCTCGATCGCGCAGGTGGCCGACGCGCTGCAGAAGGCGAACGCGAACGCAGGAGGCGGGTACATCGAGCACAACCGCGAGGCGTTCGTGATCGGCACCGAAGGGCTCGTGAAGAGCCAAGAGGACCTCCGGCGCGTCGTCATCGGCGCGACGCCCCAAGGCGTTCCGATCACGATCGCGACCGTCGGCGACGTGCGCTTCGGCCCGCGTCTCCGCCGCGCCGCCGCGACGCAGAACGGCGAGGGAGAGGTGAGCGTCGGCGTCACCCTCATGTTGATGGGCGAGAGCTCACGTGCCGTGACCGCAGGCGTGAAGGCTAAGCTCGAGGCGCTGCGGCCGTCGCTGCCCGAAGGCGTGCGCGTCGAGCCGTTCTACGATCGCAGCGAGCTCGTCAATCGCACCATCACGACGGTCTCGAAGAACCTCGCCGAGGGCGCCGCGCTCGTCATCGTCATCTTGCTCGTGCTCCTCGGGGACGTACGCGCAGGGCTCGTCGTCGCCACCGTGATCCCGCTCGCGCTGCTCTTCGCGATCGTCGTCATGAACGCGCTCGGGATCTCGGGCAACCTGATGAGCCTCGGCGCGATCGATTTCGGCCTCATCGTCGACGGCGCCGTCATCATCGTGGAGAACGCCGTGCGGCGGCTCAGCGAGCAGCGGCTTGGCTATGGGCGCGTGCTCAGCGCCGACGACCGCGTGCGCATCGTCGAGCAATCGACGCTCGAGGTCCGCTCCGCGAGCGTCTTCGGCGAGGCGATCATCGCGATCGTCTACGTCCCCCTGCTCACGCTGACGGGCATCGAGGGAAAGCTCTTTCGCCCGATGGCGTCGACCGTGCTCCTCGCGCTGCTTGGCGCGTTCATCCTCTCGGTGACGTTCGTCCCCGTGCTCACGAGCTACGTGCTCGTGCCGAGCGCGGCGGGGCACGAGACCTGGCTCGTTCGGAAGGCGAGAGAGCGGTATGCGTTCGGGCTCGAGCGGGCGCTTCGACGTCGATGGATCACGCTCGCGGTCGCGTTCGCGGTCGTGCTCGGAGCAGGCGCGCTCGGCACCACGCTCGGCGCCGAGTTCGTCCCGCAGCTCGACGAAGGCGACATCCTGATCGAGGCGCGCCGCCTGCCCGGCATCTCGCTCTCCGAGTCGGTGGCGACGAGCTTGCGTCTCGAGAAGGCGCTCCTCGAGATCCCCGAGGTGCGCACCGTCATCACGCGCACCGGATCTCCCGAGATCGCGACCGACCCGATGGGGATCGAGCAGAGCGACATCTACGTCGAGCTGAAAGATCCGCGCGAATGGCGCCCGAAGATCACGAAGGCGGATCTCGCGAGCGAGGTCGAGAAGAAGATGGAGGCGCGCGTGCCCGAGATCGCTGGCGCGATCTCGCAGCCGATCCAGATGCGCACGAACGAGCTCGTCGCGGGCGTCCGCTCCGACGTGGCGGTGCTCATCTACGGCACGGACCTCGACACGCTGAAGTCGCTCGGCGAGAAGATCGCCGAGTCGGTGCGAAAGGTGCCCGGCGCCGCCGACGTCCGCGTCGAGCAGGTGCTCGGGCAGCGCTACCTGCGCGTCGTGCCCGATCGCGGAAAGCTCGCGCGCTACGGCCTCACGATCGCCGACGTGAACCAGCTCACCGAGACGATGAGCGTTGGCCATCGCGTGGGCGTCGTCCACGAAGGCGAGCGGCGGTTCTCGATCGTGATCCAGATGGCGCATGCCTTCGCGGGTGACGTCGACGTCCTTCGCGCGTTGCCGCTCCGCTCGGTGACCGGGCAGGTCGTCCCCCTCGGCGACGTCGCCGACCTCTCGTTCGTCAACGGTCCTTCGCAGATCAGCCGCGAGAGTCAGTCACGAAGGCTCACCGTCGAGCTGAACGTGCGCGGCCGCGACATGCTCTCGGTCGTCAAGGAGTGCGAGGCGGCGGTCAAGCGCGACGTCGCGCTCCCGACGGGCTATCGCACCGAGTGGGGCGGCCAGTTCGAGCACTACATCGAGGCGAAGCATCGCCTCCTCATCGTCGTGCCGATCGCGCTCGGCCTGATCCTGTTCTTGCTGTGGCTGGCGTTTCGCTCTCGTCGCGCGGCGCTCGTGATCTTCTTGAACGTCCCGTTCGCGGTGGTCGGCGGGATCGTGGCGCTCTTCGCGCGCGGGCTGCCGTTCTCGATCTCCGCGGGCGTCGGCTTCATCGCGCTCTTTGGCGTGGCGGTGCTGAACGGCCTCGTCCTCGTCTCGTTCGCTCGCCAGCTCGAGCTCGGCGGCGCGCCGCACGAGAGCGCGATCCGACGTGCCGCCGAGCTGCGTCTCCGCCCCGTGCTCATGACCGCGCTCGTCGCCTCGCTCGGCTTTCTCCCGATGGCGATCTCGACCGACCCCGGGAGCGAGGTGCAGAGGCCGCTCGCGACGGTCGTGATCGGCGGGCTCGTCTCGGCGACCTTGCTGACGATCCTGGTGCTGCCCGTCGTGTACGCGATGGTGGGGGCGCCGAAGAAGGAGATCGGCGCGCGCGATTCGCTTCGAATTCCAGCCGCGCCGCCGTCCGCGCCTTCACCGTTTGGTGACGACGACGACGATTCGAGTAGTCTTTGACGCGCGAGACGAGATGCGAATCGCCACCTGGAACGTCAACTCGATCAAAGCCCGCATGGAGAAGATCTCCTGGTGGCTCGAGCGCACCGCGCCCGACGTCCTCTTGATGCAGGAGACGAAGCTCACCGACAAGGACGCGCGC